>NZ_BAAGYY010000028.1:227284-417244 GCF_054779015.1 Flindersiella endophytica | reverse complement strand
GGGGCCGGCCGGGCCGGCTGCGCGCCTGCCGCTCGCCGCGCCTTCCGGCGGGCCCGGCGCCTGGCCCGGGGGTCGTCGCGGTGCTTGCCCGCGAACGGCGCGCCGACGGCCGAGACGAACAGCACGCCGATCGTGGCGCCGACGCCGGAGTAGAGCAGGACGTACTGGATCGACGTCGCGTCGGCGACGATGCCCGCGAGCAGGATGGCCAAGCCCTGGCCGATCTGCAGCACGGTGTTGGCCAGGCCGATGATCCGCCCGCGTACCTCGGAGGTGACCAGGCCGACGATCGACCCCTGCAGGTGGGCCAGGTGACCCATCGCGAGGCCGGCGACGAACAGGCTGAGCGTGATCACGAACGGGATGGGAACCAGTGCGGTGATCGCCACACAGATCCCGACCGCCATCGAGAACGGGATCAACACCTTCTCGCGGGTGCGCTGCGACATCCGGCCGACGACGCTGAGCCCGATCACGGTGCCGGCGGGCGTGGCGGCCAGGAAGATGCCCGCCAGCTGCTTGGCGTCGAGCATGTGGGCGTACGGGATCGCGAGTCCCTCGGCGGTGGCGAGCACGGTGGGGCCGAGGAACAGCAGCCAGAACAGCGTGGGCATCCGGCCGGTCTCGTGGACGACCCGGATGCCGACAGCGGTGTCCTTGAGCAGGTTGGGGAACTTGCCGGGCTCGGTCGACTGCGGCGCCGGACGGTGGCGGACCAGCGTGCCGATCAACAGCGCCGACAGGGCGTAGGTGCAGGTGTCGAGCACCAGCGCGAACTGTGGGCCGAGCTGGGCGACCAGGACCGCGCCGAAGCCGAAGCCGATCACCTGGACGGCCTGCTGGCTGGCTCCGACCAGCGCGTTTCCGGCGACGAACCGGGGACCTTCGAGGATGTCGGCCAGGATCGCCATCCGTGCCGAGCTGAACGGGACCTTGACGAGCTCGACCAGCAGCAGGATCGCCAGCGCCAGCCAGATCGGCATGTTGATCGCGGCGATCGAGACCATCAGCCCCGCGCGGACCAGATCGCAGGTGACCAGCAGCGGCTTGCGCGGCAACCGGTCGGCCAGCGTCGACAGGATCGGGCCGCCGATGATGCCGGGGAGGTAGGTGACGGCGAACGTGGCGGCGGTGGCCGCGAGCGACTCGGTCTTGTAGTAGACGAGGGCGGCGAGCGCGAACTTTCCGAGCTGGCTACCGACCCGAGAGGCGACGTCGGCGGTGAACAGCGCGGTGAACTCACGGTCCCGGAACAGGTCGCGGTACCGGACGCCAGATTCGGCGGTTTTGCCACTCACGCGCTTCACAACACCGCATCATGCCCTATTTTCGCCACTCACGGTGGTTTTCCGGTCACAGAATTTACACAAACAAGACTGTCGGTGCTCGATGCCACACTAGGCGCCATGATCGAGGATCACGCAAAACCCGCAGCTCAGGCGGCCGTCGAGGGGATATCCCAGGCGGCCGGCGTGGCTGCGGGCGCTGGCGTGATCGAAGCTTTCTTGATCACTTTCGAGACGGCATATCGGGGCCTTATCCGCATTCGTAATGATCAATTCGAGTCGCGAGCCGGCCGAAACGATCTCACGCCTCGCCGTGAGTGTTCCCGGCGAGGCGTGAGGCTGGCTTCTGATCTAGTTGGTGCTGAGATCGATGTCGCCGCTGGTGGCCTTCACGTTGATCGCATACTCACTGCCGTCGTCCTGGCGCAGGTCGCCCAGGTTCACGTCGCCGGAGCTCGCATCGGCGTCGACCTTGTAGGCCCGGTCGGGGACATCCAGGTGGATCGAGCCGGACGTGGCCTGCGCCTGGATCGACTTCGCGTCGGCGACCTGCAGTTCGATGTCGCCCGACGTGGTGCGGGCCTCGACCGCGCCGCTGCTGCGCACGTCGCCGCTGATCTCGCCGGAGTTGGCCTCGAGCTTGGTCTTGCCGGTCACCTCGTTCAGCGTGATGTCGCCGGAGGTCGTACGAGCGTCGACGTCGCCGCGGATCTGCTCCAGCGAGACCGAGCCGCTGCTCAGCTCGGCGCGGAGCGAGCCCTCGAGGTTGCTGACCTCGAGGTCGCCGGAGCTGAGCTTGACGTTCACGGGGGCGGCCAGGTCGTGCACCGTCACGTCGCCGGAGCTGCTCTGGCCGGTGATCTCGGTGCCCTTCGGCACGGTGACGACGTAGTCGACGTTGCAGCCCCAACCCCAGCCGCAGTCGCTTTCGAGGCGCACGGTGTCGCCCTTGACCTCGTAGGTGTGGTCGGGCTTGCCGAAGCGGTGGCGAACCCGCTCGCGCACCTCGATCTGGTTCGTGTCGGATCCCACGATCTCGACATCGCCGTTGCCGCTGGCCAGCTCGACGCGCTTGACCGACCGGTCGAGCTTGTTGCTGGCTTCGGCGGTCCGGCCGAGGAAGCTTCCTACGACCAAGAAGCTGAGTGCCGAAAGCACCAAGACGGCGATCAGCGCTTGCTTTCCGGTGCGCGACATGGGTGTGTCCCTCCTGAGATCCCTGATGATCACAAGCTACGGATGGGGGCGGGGGAGGCGCATCGGGGATTGCCCGTGGGCGCCCCTGAGATGCCCCTTGGACGGGGTGAGTCGCCGGGCTCACGCCGATCGAAAACACGTACGAAAAGACCCTTGACTGCCACGATGCCGCCCACTAATCTCATACACGTGTTCGAACAAACGTTCGATTCTCGGTGGGAGAGCGGCGCTGGCGGACACCAAGGCTGGTTCGTTTGGAGTGGCTTCGACCCCCGCTCCGGACGAACCGTGGCCGGAGTTGACGAGGCTCGCAGGGCTGGGGAAGCGCCTCGTCGGCTCGTGGGCAGGGTGGGCTCTGCTCGCGGTTCGGCGGACTCGGCTGTTCCGCCGAGCCGGCACGAGCCGGGCCCACCTGTCCAGCCAAGGCGGATCCCGGCTGCGCGTGGCAGCCGGGGTTGACCGGAAGGAGAACGACTCTGATGGCAGCAGCAAACGCGGTTGCGAACCTGATGGCACCGGCACCGCTGGGCCACGGCGTCTACAGCGCGCTCGACCGTGCGCGTCTCACCCTCCACGAGGCCGAGCTGGCCGACACGGCGGAGGAGCGCTACGCGCTGGCGCACGTCGCCGCCCTCCGGATGGCAGCGGCCGTGCTCGCGGCCCGTCCGCGCCTGATGCCGCGCCGCGGCCCGCGCAACGCGTGGTCCGTGCTCACCAAGGTCGCCCCCGAACTCGGCGACTGGGCCGCCTTCTTCGCCGCCGGCGCCGCCAAGCGCGCCGCCGCCGAAGCCCGCATCCCGGGCGCCGTCACCAACCCCGAAGCCGACGACCTCCTCCGCGACGCCGAACGCTTCCTCCTCGTCATCGAGCGCGTCCTCGAACTCCCGCCCTCCCAAGCCGCCTGACGGCCGCCGGCCGCGCGCCGGGCCGGGGCCGGGGCGAGGCGAACCGCCGAACTCGTCGGCCGCGAGTGTGCTCAGCAGCCAGCCGAGCCACTCGGGCCACGATCGCCGCACCCCTGCCGTGAACCGCCCGCGCAAGCGGTTCCACGGCGGTGGTGCCCAGCGCAAGCCAGAGCTTCTCGGCCGGGACCGCCCAGCAGCCAGCTGAGCAACCCCCCGCCCGAGACCCACCCGCCGACCGTGATGAGGCCGATCGTGAGGCGGCCGTCCTCATCACGGCCGGCGGGCTTCTTCTGCCGGTGGCACCACCTGCCCCGGCCACCATCCGCGAGCCACCACCGCCGAACCCGTCGCCGCCCATCGGTGCCCAGCCACCCGTCGCGCCGGCCACCCATCAGCTTGCACACAGGCTAGAAGCGCCGCTCACTCCCGACGCCAGGTCGCTATCTCGGCCACCGAGGTGCGCTGATCCTGAACGGCAACTGACCGCGGCGGCCCATGCCACCACCCGGCTTCCCGTCATCGCCACCCGCCATCGCCGATGACCGTCGAGCGCAGGTGGCCGATGTGCATCCCGCGGTTGACGTGGGCGCCGACCCACGCGATATGCCTGCCACCGGACCGCCTAGAGCCCCGGTGACCGGCGCAGCCACCGAGGTCTTGTCACTCAGCGGAGCGCCACCCGTCACTCGCCTAGCCGCACCTCGCCGTCGACCGCGCGAGCGCTGGCCGCAGCCACGTCCGGTCATGGATCAGTGCGGCCAATCGCAGCCGGTCGCGGACGCCGCTCATATCCGGCGACCGCAACTCGGCGGAGCGCCGCCGCTCGCCCGGGCCGCCGTCAGCCGCGCCCGGCTGACGGTCACGCGGCCAGCACATCCACCCAGCCACCCCGTCGTCGCGGCGACCAACCCCGTCGGCTCGCCGCGGCCACCGGTCAAGGCGGCTTCCGCGGCCACCGGACCGGCGCAGGTAAGCAGGCAAATTCGCCTCCGATGCCACGTCCGCGCCGCAGGCCATGCGCGGCCGCCACCGGATGCCACTCCTGCGGGCACCCGGGCAGGCCAGCTGGTCGGGCGGTGCTGCTTCGGGCTGTTAGCTGTGTCCGCGGCCTGGCGCCTGTCACTCGCCGGGTCGCTCGCGCCGTGGTTCGGGTGGGCTTTGCCGTCGGCTGGGGTGGTGGCTGGGTGGCTGCTCACGCGGGCTGCGATGGGCACCTGTCCGGCGCGAGGAGGGGGCGCGGCTAGGCTCGGCGCGTGTCCGACTCAGTCCGGCGGACGGCCGGGTCCATCCGCACAGAGGTTGTGTGGCGGCTGCTGCGTACCGCGCTCGAGGATCATGTCGCGCGGGAGGGTGGCCGCGCGGTGCTGGATGTGCTCGATGCCGGCGGCGGCACCGGGATCTTCGCGGTGCCGATCGCGGAGTTGGGGCATCGGGTGACGGTGGTCGACCCGAGTCCGGATTCGTTGTTCGCGCTCGAGCGGCGGGCGAAGGAAGCCGGCATGCTCGACCGGATCCGCGCGGTGCAGGGCGACGCCGACGGGCTGCCGGCTCTCGTGCCGGCCGGGTCGGTCGACATCGTGGTGTGCCACAGCGTGCTCGAGTTCGTCGGCGACCCAACGGCCGCGCTCGAGGCGGCGGCCGAGGTGCTTCGTCCCGGAGGGGTGCTCAGCTTGCTGGCCGCCAACCGGAACGCCGTCGTCATGGCCAAGGCCCTGGCCGGCCATGTCGGCGAGGCGCGGACCGCGCTCGAGGATCCCGCCGGGCGGTGGGGTCCAGGCGACCCGATGCCGCGCAGGTTCGACCTCGCGGAGTTGCGGGCGCTGATCGCCGGTGCCGGGCTGGAAACGATGGCCGAGCATGGGGTACGAACGTTCGCTGACCTGGTGCCCGGCGACCTGGCCGACGAGCCCGGCGCCCGGCACGCACTCCTCGATCTGGAGCAGGTGGTGGCCGAGCATCCGGCGTTCCGCGGAGTGGCAACCCAGCTCCATCTGCTGGCCCGCCGGGTGGGTTGAACGCCACCAAAAAAGAGGGGGAGAGTGCGTGTGAGAACTGCTTGGAGATGCGACAATCGAAGTCGGAGAACGAAGCCGACGAGTGACCGGGCCCGTGTTTCTACGCGCGGGCGCGGGTATCTTTTCGGCCAGGTCCCCGGCCGCGCTACCCTGCGGCTGTCGGGCTGCCTAGACTGAACCTAGGCCGTTCCACCACCGATGACGGCAGCGTCCCGATGGAGGTCAGGTGCCTCTCTCCGATCACGAGCAGCGGCTGCTCGAGCAGATGGAGCAGGCTCTTGCTGCCGAGGATCCAAAGTTGGCCTCGGCGCTGCGAGGCGTCGACCTGCGCACGCGTCAGCGCAGGCGCGCTGTCGTGGGTGCAGGTGTCTTCGTGCTGGGCGTGATCATGCTTTTTGGCGGCGCGATCATGATGCAGACCAGCTCGAACGTCGTCGCCTACGTATTCGTGAGCGTGTTCGGTTTCGTAGTGATGCTGGTTTCGGCTTACTACGTCGCCACCAGCCTGCGGCGGATGCCCGCCGCCGGTGAGGTCCCGAACGTCGTGCCCATGCGTGGGCGATCACGTCGATTGCGCGGCAAGGCGCCGAAGAGCCACAACAGCGGCGGTTTCATGGCCCGCATGGAGGAACGCTGGCGGCGTCGCCGCGAGTCCGGATTCTGATCGCAGCAGCCTTGGGTTTCGTCGCCGCACCGTCTGACCCGCAGACGCGTGCGGCGATTCTTTGACCCAGATCCGTTCACACCCAGGCAGAGGCATGGCTGGCTGTCCGAGAGCGGCACTAGGAGCATCCCAGCGCAGCCAAGGGTCCAAACCCGGAGCGCCTTTTACGGCGGTCAGGCGCGGTGTGCGGCCGGCTCTCGCCGGGTACGCCGGAAGCGCCTCGCCACCCGCGGCCCGAGCGTTTCCGCGCCGTCCAGCAACCACGTCACCGGTCGCAGCACCACGACCAGCCGCCTCAGCAGCGACGGCGGGAGTACGAAGGCCGCCACCCGCCGCCCAGGCGTCGCGCGTCCGCGCAGGGCAGCCGACACCTCCCGCACGTCGGCGGCGAACGTCGGCGTGTCGGACTGGACCGGTGCGTACCGCACCTGCTCCACCGCCCGCACCACCCGTCGCAGCGCTTCGGACGCGGACCGTGGCAGCATCTGCTCGAACCGCGCCCCCACAGCCCGTGGCGTCGCCGCGTCGTCCCACTCCAGTCCGAGGTCGACAACGGTGGCCGCCAGCTCCAGCCAACCGCCTTCTGCCCGCCCGGGTCGTCCACGGGCCGACAGCCGCGAGCGCCGGACCAGCACCCGGACCGTCATCGGTGCCAGCAACAGCAGCAGCACCAGCCCGCCGATGGTGTACGGCAGCGGGTTGGCCGAGCCGGTCGTCGCACCGCCGAGGTTCTCCGGGTGGTTCGGGTCGATCGGCGCCGACGTCGGCGTCGTGGTGTTACGAGGCTGCCGGTTCAGCGGGCCGTCGTCGGGGTTGCCGGTGGATCGCGGGTCGACCGTCGAGGTCGCCTCGGAACCCGGCAGCGTCCAGGTCGGCGCCGAGCCGGTCTGCTGAGCCGGTGTCGGCTCGAAGCGCACCCAGCCGTAGCCGTCGAAGTAGAGCTCCGGCCACGCGTGCGCGTCGTGCGCGCTGACGATGTACTTGTTGTCGCCGATCCGCTCGCCAGGCATGTAGCCGATCGCCACCCGCGCCGGGATGCCGAGCGAGCGCGCCATGATGGCCATCGTCGCCGCGAACTGCTCGCAGTAGCCGCGCTTGTCGTTGATGAACTCCATCAACGCCGAGCCGCCATGTCCACTGCGGACCGTCAGGTCGTAGGTGAACTCCGAACGGAACCACGCCTGCAGCGCCGCGGCCTTGTCGTAGTTGGTCTTCTCTCCGTGTACGACCTGCGCCGCAAGCTTGTGCACCGCTTCCGGCACCGATCCCGGCAGCTGGGTGTAGCGCGCGGTGATGTTGGCGGGCGGGTCGCCGACCGCGGCCAGTTCGTCGGCGGTATGGGAGACCGAGATGCTCGTCTCGGTGTACGTGAGCTCCTTGAACTCACCCTCGCGGCTCACGATGTCGAGGGTGTCGCGGTCGTAGCCCCAGTTGGCCTGGCCGCGCAGTGTGGCCGCGGGGTAGACCACCGGCAGCCACTTCGGCGCCATACCCGGCAGCAGGTGGAACGTGGTGCGCACCCGGGTCTGCCCGACTCCCGGCGAAACACCAGGCGGCGGCGCCGGCAACGGCGCGTCGATGTCGCCGTTGGCCAGCGGCACGATCCGCCGCTGCGAGGGCGACCACTGGATGCCGTTGAAGTTGTCGAGCACGACCATGCGGATGTATTCGAGCTGGCTGTACTTCGCGTCGGTCTCGTAGGTGAGGACGTTGACGTCATCGGGCAGGTCGAGGTCGCGCTTGAGGTCGATGATCGGGTTGTTGACCCGGATCGTGCCGCCGGTGCTGCCACCGTCGCCGCCCGGCCCGTTGCCGAATACGCCTTCCGGCAGCGTCGGGATCAGCGCGGGCACGATCACGGCCAGCCCGATCACCGCGATACCGACCCGCCGTCCGGTCTGTCCGAGCAACGACGTCGAGACGCCTTCCTGCTGTCCGGCCACGCCCTCGGCGAAGCCGATCACCCGGCCCCACCGGCTGAGCCGGTCACGTCCTTCGCTGGTGAGCAGCAGCACGTATCCGATCGCGGGCGGGATGAACGCCAGCGACGACAGGCCGCCGGACACCGTGGTCGCGGGAATGGAGTAGAGCAGCAGCAACGGTAGCCCTGCCCACGGCACCAGCCTCGCCGTCGCGGCCAGCGCGTCGACGGCCACCGCCACCAGCGCGATGCCGAGCGTGGTGACCATCGTGAGGTCGGGGTCTCCGGGCACCGGCGCGGCGTACTGCGCGACGATCGACAGCCCGTCGTTGATCCGGCTGACAAACGTCTCGACCGCGGCACCGCTCGGCAGGAAGCCGAGCCGGAGGTCGTCGCGGGCGAAGATCAGGATGAACGCCCAGCCGAGCGCGGCCAGTTGCCCCAGGGGTACGAGCACCCGCGGCGTGCCGAGCTGGCGCAGGCCGAAGCCGATCGCCGAGACGAAAGCCACCGCGACCGCACCGGACCAGAACCACCCGGGCTCGTCGTAGGCCGGGAGCAGCGCCAGCGACGACAACACGGTCGCCAGCGCGCTCATCGCGGTGATTTTGACCGAGCCGCTCATTGCGGTGCGCCTCCCAGGAACGCCCCCGGCACCGGAGGAGCGTACGGCGAGGGGCCCGCGGGCGGCACCGGGTCGGAAGCTCCGGGCGCGCCCGGAGGTGTGCCGGCGACACCCAGCCCACCCGGATTGAGGGTCAGCTGGGTCCAGATCTTCGGGATGCTGTCGCCGGCGCGCGCGGTGACGACTCGCCACCCGCCGCGCCGCATCATCTGGACGCTGGCCTCGACCTGCGCGGCGGCCTGCTCGGGGGAGCGTTCCTTGGACAGCGCCCACGAGGGCGCGTCGATGATGATCGCGAACGCGGCGGTGGCGCGGTGCCGGATCCGGACCATCGCCTCGGCCTCCTCGGCCGACATCACGCCGAGCAGTGCGATCAGCAGGCCGTACGACCCGTCGTGGTTGGGCAGGGTCGACAGCGCGTGGTCGAGCCGGCCGACCGACGAGTGCCCGACCACGGCCAGCGCGTCGAGCATCAGGCCTTCGGCGTCGCTGACCGGTCCGACGTCGCGCGCGGTGACCGACAGCGCCGCGCCGGCATCGGTGGCCAGCCGCAGGGCGTAGCCCCGGCGCAGCAGATGCGTGGAGATGGAGGCGGCGGCCGACACGGAGTACTCGAACGAGGACGCCGGCCCGCTCCCGCGGTGGCCGATCTTGCGCGTGTCGAGGAACACCGTCGCCCGGCTCTGCCAGGGCTGCTCCTCCCGCCGCACCATCAGCTCGCCGCGGCGTGCGCTGGACCGCCAGTGGACCCGGCGTAGGTCGTCGCCGTCGCGGTACTCCCGGACGGTGACGTCTTCCTCGCCGTCGGCGGTGACCGCTCGTGGCCGGCTCTCGCCGTTGGCCGCCCACTCACCGGTGAGCCTGCCGGATGGCAGCGGATGCACCTCGGGCGTGACCAGCAGCGCGTCGGTGCCCTTGAACGACCGGGTCAGCTCGACCAGCCCGAACGGGTCGGACACCCGCAGCGTCAGCGGCCCGATGGGGTAGCGGCCGCGCACGTCGGAACGTACGGAGTAGGCGACGTCACGCCGCCAGCGCGCGGACATCCGGTCCAGCACGAAGCGGGGCCGGGCACCCAGGACGTACGGCACGTGGTCCTCGAGCATCAGCGGACCGGTCGGCATCCGGCCGACGTTCTCCAGCCGCAGCTGCACGTTGGCCGGCCGTCCGACGGGCACGCGCCCAGGATGGAGGTACCGGGTGGCCGCGATGCGGTAGCGCGTGCGCGCGACCAGCAGCACCGTCACCACGGGCAGTGCGATCAGGAAGATCGCGACCCGCAGCAGGTCTTTCTGGCCGAGCACCAGCGAACACAGCGCCGCGGCGATTCCCGCGGCCAGGAACGCGCGGCCCCGGGTGGTGAGAGAGGAGAACCCGCCCATCGCCGACGGGCTTACCGCGTACGACGCGGGTCGGGCACGGGGACGCTTCGGACGATGTCTGTGACCACCTGTTCGGCGGTCCGGCGGGCGATCTGCGCCTCGGCGGCCGGCAGCAGCCGGTGAGCCAGGACGGGGATGGCCAGCGCCTGGAGGTCGTCGGGCAGGACGTACTCGCGGTCGTCGAGCGCGGCGGCCGCCCGGGCGGCCCGGATCAGGTGGAGCGTCGCGCGTGGCGAGGCGCCCAGGCGCAGGTCGGGGGAGTGCCGGGTGGCCGTGACCAGTGCGATGGCGTACTGCTTGACCGCCTCGGCGACGTAGACCCCGCGCACGATGTCGACCAGCTTGCTGATCTCGCGGGCGTCGGTCACCGGCTCCAGCTCCTCCAGCGGCGAGTGGGAGCCGTGCGTGTCGAGCATCTCGAGCTCGGCCTGGGCAGAGGGGTAGCCCATCGAGACTCGCGCCATGAACCGGTCGCGCTGCGCTTCGGGGAGGGGATAGGTGCCCTCCATCTCGATGGGGTTCTGCGTCGCGATCACCATGAACGGCGGCTCGAGGTGGTACGTCGTGCCGTCGACGGTGACCTGGCGCTCCTCCATGCACTCGAGCAGGGCGGACTGTGTCTTGGGGGACGCGCGGTTGATCTCGTCACCCACGACGATGTTGGCGAAGATCCCGCCGGGCCGGAACTCGAAGTCCCGCGACTCCTGGTTGTAGACCGAGACGCCGGTGACGTCGCTCGGCAACAGGTCGGGTGTGAACTGGATGCGCCGGACCGTGCAGTCGATGGAGCGCGCGAGCGCCTTCGACAGCATCGTCTTGCCGACGCCGGGTACGTCCTCGATCAGCAGGTGCCCCTCGGCCAGAAGCACTGTGAGCGCGGTCTTGACCACATCTGCCTTGCCGTCGATGACCTTCTCGACAGCGGTTCGTACCTTGGCCGCTGTCTGCGCGAGATACGGGAACTCGGCTGCAGGCGTCCAGCGTTCCGCGTCGGAACGCCGTGCCGGGTCATGCGTCGGACCGGTCGCCACCACTTCGTTGGCCTCCCTCACCAGTGGGCGGGCGCCGCCTTCCCCCGGCGACGTATGGCAGAAGAGTCTCTCAGCCCGAGTTTCCCAACCATGCCCCGCCGCGCCGGGTCTATTCAGCGCCACCGCAAGTACATCACGTGGCGTGCGCGTCAGGGGTGAATGGCTACCGAACCGTGAACTCCTCAGGGTCTTGCTCGTACGACTATCCGTACGTGTTTCAAGCATCCCAGGGTTCCGCAAGCTGCTCCACTTCCCACCACTTCGGCTCCTTGGTCGCCTTCTTCATGCACGTTCGCACCCCACCGATCGGTTCGCAGGCCGTCCCGTGACGGTTCGGGGCGCGCCGGTCCTCCACCTCCCTCCACTTTCATCCCACCGCTCTGACCTGCGGTTTTGTCGCTGTGTGAAGCGACAGGGGGAGCGAAACGGGTCGAATGATGGTTGACGGTGGTGGAAAGTGGGGTAAAGTGGCGGCCAGTGGTGAAGAGCGGGTCACGGATCAGCTCGTACGGGCGCGCCACGTTTCTCCCCGCCGAGCGGGGCTGATCAGCAGGAGGTGGGACCCATGTTCTTGGGCACCCACACCCCGCGCCTGGACGAGAAGGGCCGGCTTTTTCTCCCAGCGAAGTTCCGAGACGAGTTGGCGGAGGGCCTAGTGATGACACGCGGACAAGAGCGCTGTCTGAACGTCTGGCCCCTTGCCGAGTTCGCCCAGCTGACCGAACGGATGCGGCAGGCACCCGTTACCAACAAGGCGGCGCGCGACTACCAGCGGATGCTGTTCGCCGGCGCCTCCGACGAGAAGCCCGACAAGCAGGGCAGGGTCACGATCCCGCCGATGCTTCGGGAGTACGCGGCCCTGAGCAAGGACTGCGTAGTGATCGGTGCGAACAACCACGTGGAGATCTGGGACTCCGAGGCCTGGGAGCGCTACTCCGCCGAACAGGAACAGGCGTTCGCCGAGCTCAGTGAGGAGGTCCTGCCGGGCGTCCTCTGACGCCACGACTTCCACGAGGCACCGAGCACGGGGCCGACCGTGCGGTGAGGTCTCCAGCCCGCTTGCCGTCTTCTGACACTACTTCCCCGGTGCCAGACGACGAAAGACGACCAGAGCTTCCCGGAACCCTCCGGGACAAGCGGGCGGGGACCTGACCGGACGGTCGAACAATCGCGTTGATCGCATCGAAGACAGCCGCAAGCCAGCAGTGACAGAGCAGTACAGAGCAGTGACCGCTACACAGCCGGGGACCGCGAACCATCTCCCACCAGCCGGATGGGTCGCGGTGGCAACACCTGAGGGGTCGAACATGAACGGGACTCAGAACGGACCGCGCACACCCGCGCAGCGCCACGTTCCCGTCATGGCCGGCCGGGTGACCGACCTACTGGAGCCGGCGCTCGTCCGGCCGGACGGCGACCAGCCGGAGACCGTCGTGGTCGACGCGACGCTCGGTCTCGGTGGTCACGCGGAGCTGCTGTTACAGCGTTGCCCGCAGGCGCGGCTGATCGGACTCGACCGCGACCCGCGGGCACTCGACCTGGCCCGCGAGCGGCTCGCCGGCTTCGGCGACCGGCTCACCACCGTCCACGCGGTCTACGACGAGCTTCCCGATGTACTCGACGACCTCGGCATCCGCGCGATCCAGGGGATCCTGTTCGACCTCGGCGTGTCTTCCATGCAGCTCGACGAGACAGAGCGCGGCTTCTCCTACAGCCGCGAGGCGCCGCTCGACATGCGGATGGACCCCACCCGCGGAGTCACCGCTGCCGACGTGGTCAACACGTACCCCGTCGCGGATCTGACCAGGATCTTCAGCAAGTACGGCGAGGAGCGCCACGCCCGGAGGATCGCGCAGGCGATCGGCCGCGAGCGCGACCGCCGGCCGCTCACGACCAGCACGCAACTGGCCGACCTCGTACGCGAGGTGGTGCCGATGCGGGCGCAGGAGCGGTCGGGGCACCCGGCCAAGCGGATCTTCCAGGCGCTGCGCATCGAGGTCAACGGTGAGCTGGCCGTCCTCGAACGCGCGCTCCCGGCCGCGATCGACGCGCTGGACGTCGGCGGGCGGATCGCCGTCCTGGCGTACCACTCGCTGGAGGACCGGCTGGTGAAGCAGACGTTCGCCCGGCTGGCCCGCCCAGACGTCCCGGACGGGGTTCCGGACGTACCGGCCGGCTACGAGCCCGTGCTGACGCTGCTCACCAGGGGAGCGGAGAAGCCCGAGGCGACCGAGAACGAGACCAACCCGCGGGCGGCGTCGGCACGGCTGCGTGCCGCCGAGCGGATCCGGACCACGACGAGACGGGGGCGGGAATGAGCATCCTCGAGCTGTTAGAGCCGCGGCCGGGTACGGCAGGTACGGGCACCGCGCCCGATCGTGGTACCTCGCCCGACCGGCACAGCCGGCCGAGCATCGCGGTCGTGCCGGACGCACCGGCGCGACCGAGTCGTGTTCCGTTCGTTCTGCTGGTGCTGCTCGTGCTCGGCGTCGGCCTGGTCGGGCTGCTGCTGCTCAACACGAACCTGCAGCAGGGCTCGTTCCAGATCCACGACCTGGAGAAGCGGACGGCGGAGCTGGAGAAGCGCCAGGGTGAACTGGAGCAGAAGGTCGCGGCCGCGCAGGCGCCGGAGAACCTCGCCAAGCACGCGCGGCGGGACGGCATGGTGCCCAACCCTGACCCGGGCTTCCTGAAGCTGGCCGACGCATCGGTCTCCGGTGACCCGAAGCCCGCACCGAAGCCGGTCCAGAAGCCGAAGGCCACCCAGCAGCCCACCGCCGACCCGACCCGGCCGGCGAACCAGCAGCCGAACCAACAGCCGAACCAACAGGCGAACCAGCCGGGCGACAACGCGGCGAACAAACGTGCGAACAACGCGGCGAACAACGCGAACAAGCCGGTGAACAAGCCGGCGACGCGGCCGGGAACGAACTGATGGCGGGCCGTTCCCAGCCGCCCGGCGGCCGGCCGGGTGCGCGTTCAGGCCTGCGCCCCGGTTCCCGTCCGGCCGCCGCGAAGAAGTCGACCCAGAAGTCGACCCAGAAATCAGCCCAGAAGCCGGCCGAGTCGTCCCGTCAGGGCGCGGGTGTGCCGCGTCCGCGCTCTGGCGGGCCCAAGCCACCGGCGCCCAGGCCCAGGAACGAGGCCAAGCCCGAGCCGCCGAAGCCCAAGGCCCAGGCCAAACCAAAGCCCAAGCCGGTCAAGCGGCGGACCGAGCCGCGCCGGTTACGGCTCGGCTCCGGTCCGCGCCGGCTCCGGGTCGGCTTCGTCCTGATCGCGATGCTGATGTCGGTGTTCGCCGGCCGGCTGCTCGTACTCCAGGGCGTCGAGGCGTCGGAGTACGCCACCAAGGCGACCATCGAGCGGCAGCGGACGATCACGCTGCTGGCCCGGCGCGGCGACATCACCGACGCATCCGGCGTCTCGCTGGCCACCACGGTCGACTCGGTGGCGGTCACCGCGGACCCCAAGCTGACCGCGCCGAAGGCCGGGAAGATCGCGAAGGTGCTCGCCCCGCTGCTGAAGGTGCCCGAAGCCGAGCTGAGGGCCAAGCTGGCGAAGTCGAAGACCTCCAAGGGCAAGTGGATCCGGTTCGTCTACCTGGCCCGCAAGGTCTACCCCGACGTCTGGGACAAGGCCAGCACGCAGCTCGAGAAGGCGGACCTGTCCGGTGTCTTCCAGGAGCCCGACCCGATCCGGGTCTACCCGGCTGGCACGGTCGCGTCCAACATCGTCGGCTTCGTCAACGACGAGGGCAAGGGCGGCGGCGGGCTCGAGTACGCGCTCAACACGCAGCTGTCCGGCAAGCCGGGCAAGGAGGTCTACGAGCGCGGCGCCGGCGGCCGGCAGATCCCGCTCGCGAGCAGCTCGGAGGAAGCGGCCGTACAGGGCTCGAACGTCAAGCTCACGATCGACCGCGATGTGCAGTGGGCGGCCCAGCAGGCAATCGCCGAGCAGGTGAAGAAGACCAAGGCCCAGAGCGGCGACGTCGTGGTGATGGACGTCAAGACCGGCCAGATCGTCGCGATGGCGACCGCGCCGGGTTACGACCCGAACCACGTCGGCAAGTCCAAGGACGCCGACCGCAAGAACCGCCCGCTGGAGGACATCTACGAGCCGGGCAGTGTCGCCAAGGTGATCACGGCGTCCGCGCTGATCGACTCCGGATACGTCAGCGGTCAGACCAAGATCGACGTGCCTGGCACGATCATGCGTGGCGGCAAGCGGATCAAGGACTACTGGGCGCACGGCAACCTGCATCTGACGTTCGCCGGCGCGATCGCGAAGTCCAGCAACGTCGGCACCGTGCTCGCGGCGGAGAAGATGCCGAAGCAGGTGCAGGCCGACTACCTCGCGAAGTTCGGCATCGGCCAGCCCACGGGGATCGGCTTCCCGGGCGGGTCCAAGGGCCTGCTCGCGCCGGCCGAGGACTGGGGGCGGCTGGAGCGCGCCACGATCTCGTTCGGGCAGGGCATGGCCGCCAACGCCGTCCAGATGACCTCGGTCGTGGCCACGATCGCCAACGGCGGCGTACGCGTGCAGCCGACGCTGATCAAGGGCGCGACCGACGGCAGCGGGACGTACGTGCCGTCGCAGGCGCCCAAGCGGACCCACGTGGTGAGCGAGGCGACCGCCAAGGAGGTGACCGCGATGATGGAGGCCGTCACGGCTCCTGACGGTGCGGCACACGCGGCGGCGATCCCGGGCTACCGCGTTGCCGGCAAGACCGGTACGGCTCAACGAGTCGACCCGGATTGCTCGTGCTACCGCGGCTACACGACGTCGTTCGCGGGCTTCGCCCCGGCCGAATCGCCCCGGTTCGTGGCGTACGTCGACCTGCAGGACCCGCAGGGCGACGCGACCGGCAGCAGCACGGCGGCGCCTGTGTTCTCCCAGGTGATGTCGTTCGCACTGCACAAATACGGCGTCGCGCCGGGTAGCTCGAAGTCGCCCGACGTTCCGCTGACCTGGTAGATGACGAGCCGGGATGTGGGCACAGCCTGTGACCGCGATACGCTCACGCCCCGACAGGCGCAACGGTGGTCGGGGGACGAGAAGGAGTGGGGTGGGCCCGCGCGGGCGCAGCCCGCGGGGCTGGACGAACACAGTGCGCACATGGCCCAGATACTCGACGAGGAGGCTGGTGTTCTCGTGCCGTCAGGCTTGCCTTCCCGTCCGGAGCATCCGGTCCAACACACGCTGAGTGAGGTGGCCGCGTTCGTCGGCGCCGACCTCGATCTCAGCCGGCGAGACCTCTCCGTGAGCGGGCTGGCGCAGGACTCACGGCGGGCTCGTGCAGGTGATCTCTACGTCGCCCGGCCCGGCGTCCACGCGCACGGCGCCGCGTTCACCGGGCAGGCCGCCGCTGCCGGCGCGGTCGCCGTGTTGACCGATCCGGCCGGCCGCGAGCAGGCCGAACGAGCGGGGCTGCCCACCCTCGTCGTCGACGACCCGCGCGAGGTTCTGGGCCGGTTGTCGGCCTGGATCTACGGCGAGCCGGCGACCGCGATGACGATGCTCGGCGTCACGGGCACCAACGGCAAGACCACCACGACGTACCTCCTGGAGGCCGCGCTCACGCAGGCCGGTCATCGTGCCGGGCTGATCGGCACGATCGAGAGCCGGATCGCCGGCCAGGCCATGACATCGTTCGGCCCGAGTGCCCGCACCACACCCGAGGCACCCGACCTGCACGCGCTGTTCGCCGTGATGCGCGAGCGGGCGGTCACGGCCGTGGCCATGGAGGTCTCCAGCCACGCGCTGACGTACGGCCGGGTCGACGGCCTGGTGTTCGACGTCGCGGGCTTTACCAACCTCTCCCAGGACCACCTGGAGATCCACGGCGACCTCGAGTCGTACTACCAGGCCAAGGCGTCGCTGTTCACGCCGGAACGAGCCCGGGCCGCCGTCGTCAACATCGACGACGCGCACGGCGCGCGGCTGGCCCGGGAGGCGACGATCCCGGTCGTCACGCTCTCGCCGTCGGGCGCCGAGGCCGACTGGCGGGTGCGGAACCGCCGGGCGACGGCGTACGGTGGTACAGCTTTCGACCTGCTCGGACCGGGCGGCGTCGAGCTGACCGCCGAGGTCGGCATCCCAGGCGAGTTCAACGTCGCGAACGCGGCTCTCGCGCTGGTCATGCTGGAGGCCGCCGGGCTGGAGGCGAAGACCGTCGCCACCGCTCTGGCCGCGGCGACCGTGCCTGGACGGATGGAACGCTTCACCGGGCCGAGCGGCGTCGCCGGGCCGAAGTACGTCCTGGTCGACTACGCCCACACGCCGGACGCCATCGCGGTCGCGCTGTCGGCGATCGCACCGGTCGTACCCGGCCGGCTGTTCGTGGTGTTCGGCTGTGGCGGAGACCGCGACCAGGTCAAGCGCCCGCTGATGGGCCGCGCGGCCGCCGCGGGCGCCGACGTGGCAGTCGTCACCGACGACAACCCGCGTTCGGAGGACGCCGCGACGATTCGGGCGGCCGCGCTCGAGGGTACGAAGCTCGTGCCCGAGGCGGAGAGAGCAGACGTAGTGGAGATCGCCGACCGGCGCGAAGCCATCCGGTGGGCGATCGGACAGGCCGGGCCAGACGACATCGTCATGGTGCTCGGCAAGGGACACGAACAGGGGCAGGAGATCGCAGGCGTGGTGCACCCCTTCGACGATGGGGCTGAAGTGCGGGAGGCTCTGGCAGGAGCGCGGCAATGATCGCCATGACACTCGCGGAGATCGCGGAGATCGTCGGTGGCGAGCTCTGGAGCGCCGACCCGGGCACGTTGGTCACCGGACCGGTGGTCGCCGACTCGCGCACGGCTTCGCCTGGAGGCCTGTTCGTCGCCGACGGCCGAGGTCACGAGTTCGCCGCGGACGCGGTGGGCCGGGGTGCCGTGGCCGTGCTCGCCAGCCGGCCGCTGCCGGCCGGGGTCCCGTGCGTACTCGCGCCGCCGGCACCCGACTACACCCTCGACGCCTCCGTGGTCGCGATCGGCCGGCTCGCCCGTGCGGTGGGTGGACGGCTGACCAGTTGCACGGTGGTCGCGCTGACCGGCTCGGCCGGCAAGACGAGTACGAAGGACCTGCTGGCCCACGTGCTGTCGACGGCCGGCCCGACGATCGCCCCGAAAGAGTCGCTGAACGACGAGCTCGGCATGCCGCTGACCGCGCTGCGCGCCGAGGTCGGCACCCGCTACCTCGTGCTGGAGATGGGCGCGCGTGGCATCGGGCACCTCACGTACCTCACCGGGCTGGTCCGGCCGCGGATCGGCATCGTGCTCAACGTCGGCCTCGCGCATGTGGGGGAGTTCGGCGGCCGCGAGCAGATCGCCCAGGCCAAGGGAGAGCTGGTCGAGGCACTGCCGGCCGCTGCCGACGGCGGCGTCGCCGTGCTCAACGCCGACGATCCGTACGTCCGGGCGATGGCGAGCCGCACGTCCGCGCGGGTGGTGCTGGTCGGCGAGGCCGACGACGCGGAGGTACGCGCGGTCAACGTCCAGCTGGACGCCGACGGGCACGCCGCGTTCGGCCTGAGCACGCCCGACGGAGAGGCCGAGGTCCGGCTCGGCCTGGTCGGGCGGCACCACGTCGCGAACGCGCTCGCGGTGGCCGCGGTCGGGCTCGAGGCCGGGCTGAAGCCGACCGAGGTGGCGGCCGCGCTGTCGTCTGCCAAGCGGGAGTCGCGCTGGCGGATGCAGGTGAGCGACCGGCCCGACGGCGTGACGATCGTCAACGACGCGTACAACGCCAATCCCGACTCGATGCGTGCGGCACTGGAGACGCTGCCCGTTCTGGCGGGATCCGGCAGTGGTTCGGAGATGGGCAACCGGCGGCGCACCTGGGCCGTCTTAGGCGAGATGCTGGAGCTCGGCGCGGTGTCCCGTACCGAGCACGAGAAGCTCGGCGAGCTGGCCGTCCGCCAGGGAGTGGACCGGCTGGTCGCCGTCGGAGAAGGTGCTCGCCCGATCCTTTCCGGTGCGAGTCGCCAACACACAGCGAGCGGAGAGGAGCCGGTGCCTGTGAGCACCGCGTTCGTGCCCGATGCCGGGGCCGCGTTGGAGTTGCTGCGCGAGCAGCTGCGGCCGGGCGACATCGTGCTGGTGAAGTCGTCCCGGGACGCCGGGTTGCGCTACCTGGGCGACAAGTTGGTCGCCGACGTCGGGGACGTTGCCGATGTCGCGGACGGAGGCGTCGAGTGAAGGCGATCCTGCTCGCCGGAGCTGTCGCTCTCGCGTTCGCGATGTTCGGTACGCCGATCGCGATCCGGATCCTGGCCAGGCGTGGCTACGGCCAGATCATCCGTGACGACGGCCCTACCACCCACCACACCAAGCGTGGAACCCCGACGATGGGTGGCACGGTCATCCTGCTCGGTGCGGTCGCGGGCTACACCGCCGCGCACCTCTACACCATGCGGCTGCCCTCGCCGTCCGCGTTGCTGTTGCTGTTGCTGACGGTCGGCCTCGGCGTCGTCGGCTTCCTCGACGACTACCTGAAGGTGTCGCGGCAGCGCAGCCTGGGCTTGCGGGCGAAGGCGAAGCTGATCGGGCAGACGGGCATCGCGGTGGTGTTCGCGGTGATGGCGTTGCAGTTCCCCGACGACCGGGACGTGACGCCGGCCTCGCCGTTCGTGTCGTTCATCCGTGACATCGACTGGCTGCCGCTGTCGATGGCGTTCTCGATCCCGTTCGTGATCTGGGTGCTGTTCATGATCTCGGCGGCGTCCAACGGCGTGAACCTGACCGACGGCCTGGACGGCCTGGCGACAGGTGCGTGCGTGATGGTGTTCGCCGCGTACACACTGATCTGTGTGTGGCAGTTCAACCAGGGCTGCGCCAACGTGCCGTCCGACACAGCCGCACAGTGTTACGAGGTCCGAGATCCGTACGACCTGGCGGTGGTGGCGTTCGCGTTGGCCGCGGCCTGTTTCGGCTTCCTGTGGTGGAACGCCGCGCCCGCGAAGATCATCATGGGCGACACCGGTGCGCTTGGCCTGGGCGGTGCGGTGGCGGG
This sequence comes from Flindersiella endophytica, assembly GCF_054779015.1. Classification (NCBI taxonomy): domain Bacteria; kingdom Bacillati; phylum Actinomycetota; class Actinomycetes; order Propionibacteriales; family Nocardioidaceae; genus Flindersiella; species Flindersiella endophytica. Next base: position 397,218 of record NZ_BAAGYY010000028.1, on the reverse strand, counting down.
CTTCGCGATCATGACGCGCACCGAGTTGCTGCTGATCCTGATCGGTGGGCTGTTCCTGGTCGAGGCGGCGTCGGTGATCATGCAGACGAGCTTCTTCAAGTTCACGCGGTGGCGGACTGGTACGCCCCGGCGGATCTTCCGGATGGCACCCATCCACCACCACTTCGAGCTGAAGGGGTGGGACGAGATCACGATCACGATCCGGTTCTGGATCATCTGTGGCATCTGTGTCGCAGCCGGTATCGGAATCTTCTACGCCGAATGGGTCACCGGAACCTAGCGGCCCAAAAGCACGACACGCGTAGCCGACCTCCACGAGATCCGCCGCGATCCAGCCGAAACTAAAGAGGCGACGGATTTCGGGGAGGAGGAATCATCGTGACCACGACCGCCGGCGACAGCACTCTCGACAGCGAACGCCAGCCGGACCAGCCGGACGGATCCGACGGTCCGGACGAGCTGGACGACGCGCTCGACGAGGAGCTGGACCCACAGCCGCAGCAGAGCTGGCTCACCACGTTGCGCCAGACTCTCGACCGGCCGCTGACGTCCTATCACCTGCTGATCGGTGTCGGCGGGCTGCTGCTGTCGCTCGGCCTGGTGATGGTGGCCTCCGCGTCCTCGGTGTTCTCCTTCCAGGAGTCCGGCGACTCGTTCGCGATCTTCAAGAAGCAGCTGATTTGGGTGCTGGCCGGCCTGCCGCTGGGGTTCGCCGCGTCGCGGCTGCCGAGCCGGCTGCTGCGTACCCTCGCCTACCCCCTGCTGCTCGGCAGCGTCGTCCTGCTCGTGCTCACCTACACCCCGCTCGGCCGCGAGGTCAACGGCAACCGCAACTGGCTCGACCTCGGCGGCCCGTTCATGCTGCAGCCGAGCGAGATGGCCAAGCTGGCGCTCGCGCTGTGGGGTGCCGACCTGCTTGCTCGCAAGGAGAAGCTGCTCGACCAGAGCAAGCATCTCCTGATCCCGTTCGTGCCGATCTGTGGTGCCGTGCTGGCGCTCGTGCTCGGCCAGGGTGACCTCGGCACCGCGCTCGTGCTGTTCTCCATGGTGCTGGTGTTCCTGTTCGTGGTCGGGATGCCGTTGCGGTTCTTCGGGATCTTCGTCGGGGGAGTGGGCGCGATCGTCTCGCTGCTGGCAGTCACCGAGGGCTATCGGCTCGACCGGCTGACCAACTTCCTCGACCCGTTCTCCGACTACCACGGCACCGGCTGGCAGGGCGTCCACTCGCTGTTCGCACTCGGCACCGGTGGCTGGTGGGGCGTCGGCGTCGGCGCGAGCCGGCAGAAGTGGGACTACCTCCCAGAAGCCCACACCGACTTCATCTACGCCGTCATCGGTGAGGAGCTCGGCCTGTTCGGCACGCTGGCCGTGCTCGCGCTGTTCCTCATCCTGGCGTTCGTCGGCATCCGGATCGCCATGCGCGCGCCCGACCTGTTCACCAGGCTGGGCGCCTCGGCCATCGTCGGATGGCTGATCACGCAGGCCATGGTCAACATGGGTGCGGTGCTCGGCCTGTTGCCGATCACCGGCATCCCGCTGCCGCTGGTCTCCTACGGCGGTTCGGCGATGCTCCCGACGCTGTTCGCACTCGGAGTCCTTGTATCGTTCGCCAGGAGTGAGCCCGCCGCCCGCGCCGCCCTCACAGCGAAGGCGGAGGCCAAGGCCGAACGCCGGCGGGCTGCGCGGGAGGCTCGGGAAGCTCGCCTGGCCGCCGACGACAAGGAGTAGACCGTGCACGTCGTTCTGGCCGGAGGAGGCAGCGCCGGTCACATCAGCCCTGCCATCGCGGTCGCCGCCGCGCTTCGCAGGCTCGACCCCGACGTCGGGATCACGTTCCTCGGAACCGAGGAAGGCCTGGAGGCGCGCCTGGTCCCGGAGGCCGGCTACGACCTCGCGCTGATTCCGCGGGTGCCCCTGCCGCGCCAGCTCACGCCTCGTCTGTTCACTGTGCCCGGCCGGCTGGCCGGAGCAGTCGGCACGACCGCGAAGATCCTCGAACGCGTCAAGGCCGACGTGGTGGTCGGCATGGGTGGCTACGTCGCGATGCCGGCCTACGTCGCCGCGCGGCGCGCGAAGGTGCCCGTCGTCGTCCACGAGCAGAACGCCCGGCCCGGCATCGCCAACCGGTTCGCGGCGCGGTTCGTCACCACCCACGTCGTGATCTCGTTCCCGGGCACCCCACTGCGCCACGGCAAACCGCTCGGGCTGCCCGTCCGGCAGGCGATCGCCACGCTCGACCGGCCCGCGATGCGGGCCGAGGCACGTGACTTCTTCGGCCTCGACCCCGACCGTCCGACGCTGTTCGTCACCGGTGGCTCGCAGGGCGCGCGTTCGATCAACACCGCTGTCAGCGGCGCCGCGACCGACCTCGCGGCCGCGGGCATCCAGGTGCTGCACCACTTCGGGCCACGCAACCAGATCGACGTCGTGCTGCCCGACGGCTCGCCGCCGTACGTCGCGACGCCCTACATCGACCGGATGGACCTGGCCTACGCCGCCTCCGACCTCGCGGTGGCCCGGGCCGGCGCCAACACCGTCACGGAGTTCGCGGCGGTCGGCCTGCCCGCGGTCTACGTGCCCTATCCCGTCGGCAACGGCGAGCAGTGGCTGAACGCCAAGCCGGTCGTCGACGCCGGCGGTGGCATCCTGCTGCCCGATGCCGACCTGTCGTCGCAGTGGGTACGCGAGCACGTGATCTCGCTGCTGACCGACTCCGGCAGTGCCGACAAGCTGGCCGCGATGGGCAAGTCCGCGCAGGACATCCTTCCCGCGGGTGCTGACGACCGGATCGCGGAGCTGGTCCGCGAGGTCGCCGAGAAAGGTGAGCGATGATCGTTCCTCCGCCCGCCGAGCTGCTGCCGGCAGAGAAGCTCGGCCACGTCCATTTCATCGGCATCGGCGGTGCCGGGCTGTCCGGCATCGCGCGGATCATGCGGGCGCGTGGCATCGAGGTGAGCGGCAGTGACGCCAAGGAGTCCATGGCACTGACCGGGCTGCGTGCGCTCGGCGTGACGTGCTACGTCGGTCACACGGCCTCGCAGGTGCATGGCGCCGACACGTTGGTGATCTCGACCGCGATCAAGGAGACCAACCCCGAGGTCGTCGAGGCCCAGCGGCTCGGACTGCGGCTGCTGTCCAGAGCGGCGGCGCTGACGTCTGTGATGGAGGGTTACCGCGTCGCCGCGGTGTCCGGTGCGCACGGCAAGACCACCACGTCGTCGATGCTCGCGGTGACGTTGCAGCACTGCGGCGCCGACCCCTCGTTCGCGATCGGCGGCAACCTCAACGACACCGGCACCAACGCCCATCACGGCACCGGCGACACCTTCGTCGTCGAGGCCGACGAGTCCGACCGGGCGTTCCTGTCGTACTCACCGACCGCCGCGGTCGTGACCAACGTCGACCCCGACCACCTCGACATGTACGACTCGCCCGAGGACTACCACCAGGCGTTCGACGAGTTCGCCGACCGGATCGTGCCGGGCGGCTTCCTGGTCGCCTGCGCCGACGACGAGGGCGCGCGCCGGCTGGCGGAGTCGGCGCGGGCGCGCGGGATCGACGTGCGTACCTACGGCGAGTCCGCCGACGCCGACGTCCGGGTCGACGAGGTGCAGCTGCGGCCGCTCGGCGCGACGTTCACCGTCGTTGTCGATGGCAAGCCGGCCGGGCCGGTCGAGGTGAAGGTCGCCGGCCGGCACCACCTGCTCAACGCCGCGGCCGCCTACACCGCCGCGGTCGGACTCGGCTTTCCCGAGGACAAGGTGCGCGACGGCCTGTCGGGCTTCACGGGCACGCGGCGGCGCTTCGAGTACAAAGGCGAGGCCGGGGGAGTGCGCGTCTTCGACGACTACGCCCACCACCCGACCGAGATGGTCGTCAACATGCACGCCGCGCGCCGCGCCGCCGGCGACGGCCGCGTCGTGGTGTGCTTCCGGCCGCTGCGCCACACGCGCACACAGTTCTTCTACAAGGAGATCGGCGAGGCGCTCGGCCTGGCCGACGAGATCGTGCTGATGGACCCGACCGGCGACGACCCGATTCCGGGCGTGACCGGCGCGCTGATCCTGCCGCACATCCCGCTCCCGGCCGAGCGGATCGGTTACGAGCAGTCGTTCTCCGCCACGCCGGCGCGGGTGGCCGAGCGCGTCAAGCCTGGCGACCTGGTGGTGACGATGGGCGCGCCGGACGTCGCCCTGATCGGGCCGGAGCTGCTCGAGCTCCTCGGAGCGAAGCAGCAGTGAGTGGCACGCGCTCAGCACCATCGGGGAATGGGAGGGGTGTGCCCGCGGGAAGCGCGGGCCAGTTCCCCGCTGAAATGACAGCGGGGGGACGACCCCCCACACCCCCCGGTACGGGCACGGCAGCAGACCGCCGGAAGGGAACCGCGGTCTCGCAGACCTCGGCCAGACGGTTCGCTCGCCGGCAGTGGAAGCGTCGGCTGCGGCGGGCGCGTCCGGTGCTGGTGCTGGTTGCACTGGTGGTGATTGCCGCGTTCGCGGTGTGGGCGGTGTGGTTCTCCTCGTTGTTCGACGTTCGTACGGTCACGGTGACCGGGCTGCCGAAGGGCTCGCCGTTGACCGTTGCCGACGTCCGGACGGCTGCTCGGGTGCCGATGAGCGAGCCGCTGGCTCGCGTCGACCTCGACGCGGCGGCCGCCGGTGTGCGCAAGCTTCCCGCCGTCAAGTCGGCGACCGTGAGCCGTGCCTGGCCGCACGACGTGCTGGTCGAGGTCACCGAGCGTAAGCCGGTGGCGGCCTGGCGTTCGGGCGGGTCGTACCAACTGGTCGACGCCGACAGCGTGGCGTTCCGTACGGTCTCGTCCCCACCGGCGGGCCTGGTGCCGATCACGGTCCAGCCCAAGCCGAGGCAGAAGACCGAGCCCACCCTCCGTTCTGCTGTCGACGTGCTGACCGCGCTGCCGGCCGGCCTGCGCGGGCAGGTCGCGAGCATCTCCGCACAGTCACCCGACACCGTGCGGTTGTCGCTGAGTTCTGGCGCGACGGTGGTCTGGGGGAGCGCGGAACAGTCGGCGCAGAAGGCGAAAGTGCTCACGGCACTGCTGAAACAACGCCCGGAACGCGGGATCAGGATCTACGACGTCAGCGTTCCGACGTATCCCACCACGAGAAGCTGACTCCGTGCGGCCGGATCCCTCCAAAAAGAACATGACAAGGCGCACGAGGGCATGCGGCGTGTCGCCTTGGAAAGGCTGCCTGAGGCTCCGTACCGTGCTGGACATGGTTTGAAGTTAACATAACTATAACCCTTGAGTTGAGGGTGAGAGTTATGGGGTCTCCAAACCGGGCTGGACGGAATCATCACAACCCGAGAGGCGTGTCACGTGGCGGCACCGCAGAACTACCTCGCGGTCATCAAGGTCGTCGGCATCGGCGGCGGAGGTGTCAACGCGGTCAACCGAATGATCGAGGTTGGCCTCAAGGGCGTGGAGTTCATCGCGATCAATACCGACGCGCAAGCGCTGTTGATGAGCGATGCCGACGTCAAGCTCGACATCGGTCGCGAGCTCACCCGCGGCCTTGGTGCCGGAGCCAACCCGAGTGTGGGCAGCAAAGCCGCTGAAGACCACGCAGAAGACATCGAAGAGGTGCTCAAGGGCGCCGACATGGTGTTCGTGACGGCCGGCGAGGGCGGTGGCACCGGCACCGGTGGCGCGCCCGTCGTGGCCCGGATCGCGCGGTCGCTCGGCGCGCTGACGATAGGTGTGGTGACCCGGCCGTTCGCGTTCGAGGGCAAGAAGCGTGCGACCCAGGCCGAGGAGGGCATCAACGCCCTTCGCGACGAGGTCGACACGTTGATCGTGATCCCCAACGACCGGCTGCTGTCGATCAGCGACCGGCAGGTCAGCGTGCTCGACGCGTTCAAGCAGGCCGACCAGGTGCTGCTGCAAGGTGTTTCCGGCATCACCGACCTGATCACGACGCCCGGCCTGATCAACCTCGACTTCGCCGACGTCAAGAGCGTGATGAGCAACGCCGGCTCGGCGCTGATGGGCATAGGTTCGGCGCGCGGTGAGAACCGCTCGGTCGCCGCGGCCGAGATGGCGATCTCGTCGCCGTTACTCGAGGCGTCGATCGACGGCGCCCACGGTGTGTTGTTGTCGATCGCGGGTGGTTCGGATCTCGGACTGTTCGAGATCAACGAGGCCGCCCAACTGGTGTCGCAGGCGGCGCATGCCGACTCCAACATCATCTTCGGTGCGGTCATCGACGACGGCCTGGGCGACGAGGTACGCGTCACGGTGATCGCGGCCGGGTTCGACGGCGGAATGCCGAGCCGGCGAGAGGCCGAGCGAGGCAGTGCGTTCGGTGGATCGGGGGGCTCGGGTTCGACCCCGGGTCCGCCGGCTCAGCGGCCGGCACCGAAGTCACCATCACAACCTCCGTCCCAGCCGCAGCCTCAGTCGGCGTCGCAGCCCAACACCCAGCCGTCCGGGCCGACCCGGCGTCCGGGTGAGCTCGGCCGGCCCGCACCCGTCCAGCCCGCGCCCGTTTCGCGCAGCGAGCAGCCGGAGGAGTCCGGCAACGACGAGGACGACCGTGGCCGCGCGGATCACCAGGCGTCCAACCACGACGCCCCGGCGGCGGCCGAGCCGCATCCGCGCACCAGTCCGTCCGAGGCGACGCAGATGTCGACGCAGGAGCTTCGGCAGCGCCTGCTGGGCAACAACACCCGGCAGGGTGGCAACGGCCGCGACGAGACGCCTCCGCGTACCTATCGTCCGGCCCCCGCGCCCAAGCCCAAGGACGACGACTTCGACCTCGACGTACCAGACTTCTTGAAGAACTAAGCAAAGACGGGCATGGCACCAGATCGCCGTGCGGAACTGGCCGCGAACCTCGCGGCCGTACGCCAGCAGATCACGCGCGCGTGTGCCTCTGCGGGACGCGATCCGGCAGAGGTCACGTTGATCGCGATCACCAAGCTGTTCCCGGCATCCGACGTCGCGTTGCTGGCCTCGCTCGGCGTCGTCGACGTGGGGGAGAACCGCGACCAGGAAGCCGCGGCCAAGGCATCAGAGTGCGAAGGCGTTCGCTGGCACTTCGTCGGGCAACTGCAGACCAACAAGGCACGTTCGGTGGCCGGTTATGCCTCGGTCGTTCACTCGGTCGACCGGCCGCAGCTGGTCGACGCGCTCAGCCGGGCCGCCACGCGGACGGAACGTCCGCTGCGCTGTCTGGTCCAGGTGAGCTTCGACTCCGAGCCAGGGAGGGGCGGAGTGGCGCCCGAAGGCCTTGCAGAGCTCGCGGATCGGCTCGCGGAGGCGCCGGGGCTCACGCTCGGTGGCGTAATGGCGGTGGCGCCGCTCGGTGTGGATCCCGGTCCTTCGTTCGCGCGGCTTGCCGAACTGTCCGCCGACCTGCGGGAACGCCACCCCGGAGCCACCTGGATCTCGGCCGGGATGAGTGATGATCTGACCTCCGCGATCACACACGGCGCGACACACCTTCGGATTGGGCGCAGGTTACTAGGTGAGCGACCTTCGCGACGCTAAGGTCGGCAAAGACGTGGTTTGCGAAAGCTGTCAAGCCCCGTCGCCAACCAACCTGGTAGGAGGGCTCGAGCTCACATGGCCGGCGCAATGCGTAAGGTCGCCGTCTATCTCGGCCTGGTCGAGGACCGTGACCGCTACGACGAGGACTACGAAACCGATTACGAGGGCGGCTACGAAGCCGAGGATCGGGGAGATGTGCGTCCCGTTCAGCCGGACGAGGAGCGTACGGGAACGGTCGCACCGTTTCCGGGACGTCGCCACGTCTCAGTGGCGCCCACGCCCGAGTCCTCCCCGCGAATCACCACGCTGCACCCGCGTACCTACAACGACGCGCGCCTGATCGGAGAGCACTTCCGGGACGGCACGCCCGTGATCATGAACCTCACCGGCATGGACGACTCCGACGCCAAGCGCCTGGTCGACTTCGCCGCGGGGCTGATCTTCGGGCTGCACGGCAGCATCGACCGCGTGACGGCGAAGGTCTTCCTGCTGTCGCCGGCCAACGTCAACGTTCGGGCCGAGGACAAGGAACTGATCGCCGAGGGAGGCTTCTTCAACCAGAGCTAGGGAGCGCCGGCGCGGCCTCGTTCGTTGATCGCATGTGACCCCTCTGGGTGGCAGCACGCGGATAGGGTCAGGGTCAACAGCCGGTAAAGCTTTGTTTAGGGAGTGCGTGTGCTCTTCATCGGTCAGGCGATCTACTTCGCGCTCTGGTTGTTCCTGGTGTTCCTGTTCGCCCGGCTGGTCGTTGACTGGGTGCAGTTCTTTGCCAGATCTTGGGAGCCCAAGGGCCCGCTACTCGTGGTGCTCGAGGGCGTCTACACGGTCACAGACCCGCCAGTGAAGGCCCTGCGCCGGATCATCCCGCCGCTGCGGTTCGGCGGCTTCGCGCTGGACTTGTCGTTCCTGGTTCTGGTCGTGATCATTTATATCCTGCAGTTCCTGGTACGCAGCATTTTCCTGGTCTAGAAGGATCATGTCGAACATGCCCTTGACGTCTCGCGATAGCCGTGATGATCTTGTGGCGCTGAGGAGTCGTGCAGAAGTTTTGGGATGCCCCCTCTGCCGGCAACCACAAGACCGGGTACGGTTGCTCAAAACCACGTCGACCCTGCGAGCCCTGAGGTGAGGTCATGCCGCTGACACCCGAGGACGTGCGCAATAAGCGCTTCACGCCCGTCCGCCTGCGGGAGGGCTACGACATGGGGGAGGTCGACCAGTTCCTCGACGAGGTGGAGTCAGAGCTCGAGCGGCTACACCACGAGAACGACGACCTGCGCCAAAAGCTCGCCGCCGCCCAGCGTGGCGATGGCATGAGCTACCCCCAGCCGGTCAAGGAACAGGCACCGGAGCCGATTCACCAGCCGATGCCTCAGGCCGGGCCCTCCAGCGTCGCCGAAGCATCCAGCGCTGCCGCGCGGTTGCTCGAGATCGCTACGCAGAACGCCGACCAGTTGGTCGCCGAGAGCAAGGAGCAGGCCAACCGCATCCTGGCCGACGCCCGGGCTCGTGCGGAGCGGATGGAGAACGAAGCGCGTGGCATGGCCTCCCGCCTCGAAGCCGACGCCCGTTCGAAGGCCGAGCAGCTTGAGCGTGAGACCAACGACAAGCGTGGTCAGCTCTTCGGTCAGCTGGAGAAGGAGAAGACCCGCCTGCAGCGTGAGGTCGACGAGCTGCGTGCGTTCGAGCGGCAGACCCGCAGCCGCCTGAAGGCCTACTTCGAGAGCCAGCTTCGTGTCCTGGCCGGCCAGAGCGCCGGCGACTCCGGCGCCCTGCCGACCGTCGAGGCCAACGGCCCACGTGCGCTCAACTCGCACAAGCCGGCCCCCGTCCCGACGATCGACCGCCACGACCGCATGGAACGAGTCGACCGTGCCGCCGCAGCCGGCGGAGGCACCCCCCGCCTCAACGCCCTCCTCGAAGACGACGACGAGGCCACGCTCTGACCAGCGGCTGACCGAACCCGACAAGAAGCGGGCAGCGATCACGGCAACGTGGTCACTGCCCGCTTCTTGCGGTTTGTAGCCAGCCATCCGCCGGCGGAAGACCTGCGGAGCCACCACCCACATCCGACCGCGAGACGCGGTGGGGCACCGCACGCTGCCACGCCCGCGACGGCGACCGGAGCTGCCGCGGGCAGAGGTGTCGCCGCGGATTTTCGGGATGCGTCGCCATCGCCGCTGCGCCAGTATCACCGCTGCCAGCGGTGCTGCGACGGTCGGCCGATCTGCGCTGCCGCGACCGCGCCAGCGGAGTCGCGGCAGCCCCGTGGCCTGCGCCGCTGCCATCGTTGCGACCGCGGGCGGAGGGGCCGCGGTGGCTCGCCGGCCTGTACCGCTGTCATCTCTGCGACCAAGGCCATCGCTGCGACCGCGGCTTGTGCGAACGCGTCGTCGTCCAGCACACCGTGTGATGGCTGTCGGGTCCGGCGGGCCGGCGCCACCTGCCGGCGGCGGGCGGGGTGCGGCTGGGCTTGGCGGCTCAGACCGCCTTTGACAGCCAGATGGTCGCGCCGAGGGCCTCCACCGTTTCGGTATAAGGCGTTCCGGTGTCGGGGGGCCCTTCGGAAACGACCGTCGCCAGGACTTCGTCGGCCAGTGTCGACTGGTGTTCACGGATCGCCGCCGCGGTCTCGTCGTCGGTGGCTGTCCACCACAGGTGGATGCGGTCGGACACGTCGAGGCCGGCGGCCTTCCGTGCTTCCTGGACGGCCCGGACCGCCTCGCGGGCCAGGCCGGCCCGGCGTAGTTCCGCGTCGACCGCGAGGTCCAGTGCGACCGTCTCGCCGTGGGCGTTCGCCACCGCCCAGCCTTCCTGCGGTCGCTCCGACACCAGCAGTTCGTCCACGCTCAGCACGACCTCCGCGCCATCGACAACGACGGTCGCGGAGCCCGAGTCGGACAGAGACGCGGCCAGCACCGTCGGGTCAGCCGCGGTCACAGCCGCCGCCACGCGGGGTGTGTCCTTGCCGAAGCGCTTCCCGAGCGTACGGAAGTTGGGCTTCACGACGTACGACACCAGCGCCTCGCCGGCCTCCGTCAGCCCTTCGACCTCGAGTACGTTCAGCTCGTCGGCGACCTCCCGCCGCAGCTCCGGCGACAACGAGGTCCAGCCGCGCGAGCCGACCACCGCACGCCGCAGGGGCTGCCGGGTACGCACCTTCGCCTCGGCCCGCGCGGCGCGCCCGAGCTCGACCACCCGCCGGGCCAGCCCGACCGACGCCGCCAGCGAGTCGTCCACCAGATCCGAGACGGCGGCCGGCCAGTCCGCCAGATGCACCGACTCCGGCTCGGCGGATGACCCCGGCCGTACCACCGTCTGCCACGCCTTCTCCGTGATGAACGGCACCAGCGGCGCCATCACCATAGTCAGCAGCCGAAGCGCCTCGTGCAGCGTCGCCAACGCGGCCGGGTCGCCGGCCCAGAAGCGCCGCCGGCTGCGCCGTACGTACCAGTTCGACAGGTCGTCGACGAAACGCCCGAACAGCTGCCCGAGCCGCGCGGTGTCGAAGCCTTCGTACGCCGCCTCGGCCTCGCCGACCAGCCGGTGCGCCTCCGACAGCAGCCATCGGTCCAGCACCGGCCGCTCACCAGGCGCCGGCGCGGACGAAGCGGGCGTCCACCCGGACAGCACGGCGTACAGGTCGAAGAACGCGACGGTGTTCCAGTACGTGAGGATCACCTTCCGCACGACGTCCTGGATGGTCGCGTCACCCACCCGCCGCGACGCCCACGGTGAGCCCGAGCACGCCATGAACCAGCGCACGGCGTCGGCGCCGTGCCGCTCCAGCAGCGGCAACGGCTGCAGCACGTTGCCGAGGTGCTTGCTCATCTTGCGCCCGTCCTCGGCCAGGATCAGCCCGAGGCAGACGACGTTCTCGTACGACGACCGCCCGAACGTCAGCGTGCCGACCGCCATCAGCGAGTAGAACCACCCGCGGGTCTGGTCGATCGCCTCGGAGATGAACTGCGCCGGGTACGCCCGTTCGAACCGCTCCGCCGAGCCCTCGACCCACGGGTAACCCCACTGCGCGAACGGCATCGAGCCCGAGTCGTACCAGGCGTCGATCACCTCCGGAACACGCTGCGCGGTCTCACCGCAGGCCGGGCAGTCGAACGTGATCGCGTCGACATACGGCCGGTGCGGGTCGAGCTCGCTCAGGTCGGCGCCGGCCAGTTTGCCCAGCTCCGCCAGCGATCCGACGCTGGTGAGGTGGTCGTTGGCGCAGTGCCAGATCGGCAGCGGAGTACCCCAGTAACGGCTGCGGGACAGCGCCCAGTCGACGTTGTTGCGCAGCCACTCGCCGTACCGCCCGTGCTTGATCGTCGACGGGAACCAGTTGGTCAGCTCGTTCTGCTCCAGCAGCTCGTCCTGGATCGCCGTGGTCGTGATGAACCAGGACGGCAGGGCGTAGTAGAGCAGCGGCGTGCCGCAGCGCCAGCAGTGCGGGTAGTTGTGCTCGTACGACTCCGCACGGAACAGCAGCCCGCGCTCGCGCAGATCGTCGATGATCGGCTGGTCGGCGTCCTTGAAGAACAGCCCGCCGACGAGCGGGAGGCCGGCGTCGAACCGCCCGTCGCCGCCGATCGGGTTGACGACCGGGAAGCCGTACGCCCGGCCGATCGCGAAGTCGTCGATGCCGTACGCAGGGTCCATGTGGACCAGGCCGGTGCCGTCCTCGACGGTGACGACGTCGGACAGCACGACCGTGTGGGCGCCCTCGATCTCGACGCTGTCGTACGGCCGCTGGTAGCCAGTGCCCTCCAGCGCGCGGCCCTCCACCGTCTGCTCGACGGTCCAGCCCTCACCCAGTGCGGCCTCGACCAGCGGCTCGGCGACGACCAGCGCGCGCTCCTCGCCGGCACGTCGCACGACGGCGTAGGTCAGCTCGGGATGCACGGCGACCATGGTGTCGGCGATCAGCGTCCACGGCGTGGTCGTCCAGATCAGCAGATCGGTCGTTCCCGCCAGCGGCCCGGTCGTGATCGGGAACCGGACGTAGATCGACGGGTCGTCCACGGTCTGGTAGACGTCGGGCTGGCCCAGCTCGTGGTCGGACAGGGGCGTGCCGCAGCGGGGGCAGTACGGGCTCACGCGGTAGTCGCGAACGAGCCGGCCGGCGTCGTGCACCTGCTTCAGCGACCACCAGACGCTCTCGACGTAGCTCGAGTCCATCGTGCGGTAGGCCTGCGACAGGTCGACCCAGTAGCCCATCCGCTCGGTGAGCTCGGCGAACGCGTCGACGTGCCGCTCCACCGACTCGCGGCACTTGGCGTTGAACGCCGCTACGCCGTACTTCTCGATGTCGCGTTTGCCTGAGATGCCGAGTTCCTTCTCGACTGCGACCTCCACCGGGAGGCCGTGGCAGTCCCAGCCGGCCTTCCGCTCGACGTACTTGCCGCACATCGTCTGGAATCGCGGGAAGACGTCCTTGAAGACACGGGCCTCGACGTGGTGGGTGCCGGGCATGCCGTTGGCCGTCGGCGGACCCTCGTAGAACGTCCAGCGCGGCTGCCCGGCAGTCTTCTCGATCGTTCTGGCGAAAATGCCGTGCTCGGCCCAGAACGCCAGCACTTCCCGATCGACGGTCGCCAGATCCAGCTCAGCCATTGCCTGCAAACCTCATCACGCGTGGGAGGGAAACTCGGCACACCTTACTGAGAGGCTGGAACGGTGCGCATTCCGATAAGAGTCAAGCCGGGCGCCCGCAGGGCCGGGGTGGGCGGCCGGTACGACGGGCCGCTCGGCGCGGCGATCGTGGTCGCGGTCACGGCGCCGGCGGTGGACGGCCGGGCTACCGAGGCGGCGCTGCGGGCGGTCGCGGAGGCGTTCGGGGTACGGCCACGGCAGGTCACGCTGGTTTCGGGTGAGCGCAGCCGGGACAAGCTGGTCCAGGTCAGCGGCACTACTTCGAGCGACGTGGCACGGCTCGAACAGCGACTGAGGGTGTTGCTCGCCGACGGTGCGTGACGGCGGCACGGACGTTTGGCGCGTACCGTCGATGGTGATTGATGCCACGGGCGGTTCGGCCTATCCTGCCCGGATCGCCCAGCAAGCGGCGCATGAAGGGGTGTGCTATGGCGAAGAAGGTCGCGGCCAAGAAGACCACCGCGAAGAAGGCGCCTGCGAAGAAGACCGTGGCCAAGAAGGTATCGGCGAAGAAGGCCCCGGCAAAGCAGGCCACCGCCAAGAAGTCCGCAGCCAAGAAGGCACCGGCGAAGAAGGCTCCCGCGAAGAAGGCCCCCGCGAAGCGGGCACCGGCGAAGACAGCCGAAGCCGCGCCGGCTCCAGCCAAGCGGCCTGCCGCCAAGCCACCCGCCGCCAAGCCACCCGCCGCCAAGCAGCCGGCCGCGAAGAAGGCCCCGGGCAAGAAGGCCGCCGTCAAGCAGTCCCCGGCGCCGGCCAAGAAGCAGGCGCCCGCGAAGAAGACCGCCGCGAAGGCGGCGCCCGCGGAGGCTCCTCCCGCGCAGGCCGCTCCCGCGAACGGCGTAGCCGCTGACGTGGCGCCCGCCAAGCTGGTCGCGGAACCCGCGCCGGCGCCCGCGGACGCAAAGGCTTCCGCGCTCGCCGTCCGCGAGGACGAGTCGCCCTGGTCGGCGGACGAGCTGCGCGAGGTCTACGACGAGCTGCAGGAACACGCCGACCGGCTCCGGGCCGAGCTCGCCACCACCGAGTCCGAGCTGGCCGACCTGCTCCGCGACGGCGGTGACGGCGCCGGTGACGACCAGGCCGACGCGGGCTCCAAGACGTTCGAACGCGAGCACGAGATGTCGCTGGCCGCCAACGCCCGTGACCTGCTGGCCCAGACCGAGCACGCGATGGACCGGATCAAGCTCGGTACGTACGGCACCTGCGAGGGCTGCGGCCGGCCGATCGGCAAGGCTCGGCTGCAGGCGTACCCTCGTGCCACACTGTGCGTGTCATGCAAACAGCGGGAGGAGCGTCGCTGACGCGGCTGCTTCGTCCCGGACGTTCAGCTTTCTGTGACGAAGGACGAGAGCCATAGACGCCGAGCCGAAGCCGGAGCCCGCCGACTCCGCCGACGAGACAGCCGACTCCGCGACCGAGGCCGCGCCAGCCGGGCGCCCACGGGCAGATCGGCGCCGGCTGCTGTTCCTCATCGGGGTGCCGCTGGTCGTGCTGGCGCTCGACATCGTGACCAAGCGGCTCGCGGTCGCCGAACTCTCCGACGGGCACATGGTCTCGCTGGCCGGCGGCTTGCTGAAGCTCAACCTGGTTCTCAACCCTGGTGCGGCGTTCGGTATCGGCACGGGCTACACGTTGGTGCTGTCGCTGCTGGCGATCGGCGTCATCACCGTCGTGATCGTGATGGCACGCAAGCTGCGCTCGACGGCGTGGGCAATCGCGCTCGGATTGCTGCTCGGTGGCGCGCTCGGAAACCTGACCGACCGGGTGTTCCGGGAGCCGGGCTTCCTGCGCGGGCACGTCATCGACTTTCTCCAGTTGCCCAACTGGCCGGTGTTCAACATCGCCGACATGTCGGTGTCGACGGCGGCGGTGCTGATCGTGCTGCTCTCGCTGTCCGGGCGGCGCCTCGACGGCACGATCGAGCGGCGGGAGCCGCGTAAGCCACGCGGCTCGGCGGCGGCAGACGAGCCGGTCGAGCCGGTCGAAGCTGCCAAGCCGGGCAAGCCGGCGGAGCCCACCGACGCGGCTGAGCAGGCCGAGCCGGCCAAGCCGAAGGTCGGGGAGCCGGCAGAGTGAGTGCGCCGGCAGGGGAGCGGCGCAGCCTGCCCGTACCCGACGGCCTCGAAGGCGAGCGCGTCGACCAGGCGCTGTCCAGGCTGTTCGGCCTCTCCCGTACGAAAGCGGCCGAGCTGGCCGAGGCCGGCCTGGTCCAGGTCGACGGTGGACAGGTTCGCAAGTCGGACCGGGTACGGGCCGGCGCCTGGCTGGAGGTCGAGATACCCGAGCCGCGCGTCGAGACCGTCACGCCGGAAGCCGTCGAGGGCATGCGCGTCATCCACGACGACGACCACATCGTCGTCGTCGACAAGCCGGTCGGCGTCGCGGCGCACCCGAGTCCCGGCTGGACCGGCCCGACAGTCGTCGGCCACCTGGCCGCCGCGGGCTTCCGGATCTCCACGTCCGGAGCGGCCGAACGCCAGGGCGTCGTCCACCGTCTCGACGTCGGCACCAGCGGCCTGATGGTCGTCGCGAAGTCCGAACGGGCCTATACGCTGCTGAAACGGGCGTTCAAGGAACGTACGGTCGACAAGATCTACCACGCTCTCGTGCAGGGCCATCCCGACCCGAGCCGCGGCACGATCGACGCCCCGATCGACCGCCACCCGACTCTCGACTACAAGTGGGCCGTGGTCGCGGGCGGCAAGCCGTCGGTGACCCACTACGAGACGCTGGAGGCCCTGCGCCACGCCTCGCTTCTCGAGGTCAAGCTCGAGACGGGCCGAACCCACCAGATCCGCGTCCACCTCAGCGCGATCCGCCACCCCTGCGCCGGCGACCTGACCTACGGCGCCGACCCAGTGCTCGCCGAACGCCTCGGCCTGCGCCGCCAATGGCTGCACGCGACCAGGCTGAGCTTCGAACACCCCGACACCGGCGAATGGGTGGAGTTCGTCTCGCCGTACCCGCCGGACCTCGAACACGCCCTCGAAGTCGCCGAAGCCGGCTGAGCCCCAACCTCAGTGCGCGCGGCCGGGTGAGGCTCCTGCTTCTGCTGCCCGCCATCCGGCGGCGGACGCAGCCGGCGCGGGTGGCTCCGGCGCGGTGGCCGCTGCCGGGCCTGGTTGCGGAGCCGCGGCACCACCAGGAGCATCGGCGGTGCTGAAGTTGGGGACGACGAGTTCCATCGCGATCAGTTGGGGTTGGTCTTCGCGGCGGTCGAGTCTGGCCTTGATAAGGACGACGTTGTCCTCCACCAGTTGCAGCGAGAACTGCTGGTAGGACGACGGGAAGAACATCACCTCGATGCCGCCCTCGAGGTCTTCCAAGGTGACCACCGCCCATGACTCTCCCTTGCGGGTGAGCTTGCGGTTGAGGCCGGTGATCAGCCCGCCCACCTTGACGATCGTTCCGTCGGGGCGGTCCTCGTCGGCCAGGAGGGCGCCGACGGTGGTGTTGGTGTGGCGAGCGAGCTCGGCCTCCAGACCGTGCAGCGGATGGTCGGAGACGTACATGCCGAGCATCTCCCGCTCGTGCGCGAGCAACCGAGGCTTGTCCCACTCCGGGACGTCCGGCAGCTTGGGCGCCATCGGATCCGGACCCGCGGCGCCGGTCGACTCGTCGAACGCGGCGAACAGGGAGTCCTGGCCGATCTCGGTGTGGTGCTTGTGGTCGAGGTAGTAGTCGACGGCTTCCTCATGGGCAGCGACCAGCGCGCGCCGGCGGTGCCCGAGCGAGTCGAAGGCGCCCGCCTTGGCCAGCGACTCGATCACCCGGCGGTGGCACACGTGCGCCGGCACCTTGGACAGGAAGTCGTGGAAATCGGCGAATGCCCCTTCGGCCGAACGCACCGCCAGGATCGACTCGACGACCGGGGGGCCGATGTTGCGGATCGCCGACAGCCCGAACCGGATGTCGGTGCCGACCGGCGTGAAGTCGGCCGCGGACTCGTTGACGTCGGGCGGCAGCACCTTGATCCCCGCCCGCCTGCACTCGTTGAGATAGACCGCCACCCGGTCCTTGTTGCCCTGCACGGACGTGAGCAGTGCGGCCATGTATTCGGCGGGATAGTTGGCCTTCAGATAGGCGGTCCAGTAGGACACCAGCCCGTACGCCGCCGAGTGCGCCTTGCTGAAGGCGTAGTCGGAGAACGGGACCAGCACGCTCCACAGCGCCTTGACCGCGCCATCAGAGAAGCCGCGCTCACGCATGCCGCGCGCGAACGGACCGTATTCCTGGTCGAGGATCGCCTTCTTTTTCTTGCTGATCGCGCGCCGCAGCAGGTCGGCCTGCGCGAGGGTGTAGCCCGCGACGCGTTGCGCGATCCGCTGCACCTGCTCCTGATAGACGATCAGGCCGTACGTCTCGCCCAGCAGCTCCTCGCCGACCGCGCGGAGCTCCGGATGGATCGGCGTGATCTCCTGCTGGCCGTTCTTGCGCAGGGCGTAGTTGGTGTGGGAGTTGGCGCCCATCGGCCCCGGCCGGTAGAGCGCGCCGACCGCGGAGATGTCCTCGAAACTGTCGGGTTTGATCAGCCGCAGCAGCGCGCGATAGCCCGAGGAGTCGAACTGGAACACGCCAACCGTCTCTCCGCGGCCGAGCAGGTCGTAGGTCGGCTGGTCGTCGAGCGGCAGCGTCAGCAGGTCGATCCGCCGGCCTTGCGTCAGCTCGATGTTGCGTACGGCATGGGCCATGATCGTGAGGTTGCGCAGGCCCAGGAAGTCCATCTTCAGCAGGCCGAGCGCCTCGCAGGCGGGATAGTCGAACTGTGTGATGATCGCGCCGTCGTTTTCGCGCTTCATCAACGGGATGTGGTCGATCAGCGGCTCGGCCGACATGATCACACCGGCCGCGTGCACGCCGGTCTGGCGGATCAGCCCTTCGAGCCCGCGCGCGGTGTCGATCACCCGCTTGGCTTCGGGATCCTGCTCGTAGAGGTTGCGAACGGCGACGGCCTCGCCGTGCCGCGAGTGCCGCTCGTCGAAGACGGCCCGGAGCGGCAGCTCGCGGCCGGTCACCGCGGGCGGCATCGCCTTGGAGATCCGGTCGCCGACGGAGTAGGGGAAGCCGAGCACGCGGGCGGCGTCCTTGATCGCGGCCTTGGCCTTGATCGTGCCGAACGTCGCGATCTGCGCAACACGGTCGGCGCCGTATTTCTCCGTGACGTAACGGATCACCTCGCCCCGTCCGTGCTCGTCGAAGTCGATGTCGATGTCGGGCAGCGAGACCCGGTCGGGGTTGAGGAAGCGCTCGAAGATCAGCCCGTGCTCGAGCGGGTCGAGGTCGGTGATGCCGAGGGCGTACGCGACCAGACTGCCGGCAGCCGAGCCACGACCCGGGCCGACGGAGTGGCCGTGCTGCTTGGCCCACATGATGAAGTCGGCGACCACCAGGAAGTAGGAGCAGAACCCCATCGAGCTGATCACGCTCGACTCGTAGGAGATCCGCTGGTGGTAGCGCTCGTCGTGGCCGCCGGGGAAGCGCCTGGCCATGCCTTCGGCCACCTGGGCGTGGAAGTAGTCGTCCGCGCTCCGGCCGTCGGGCACCGGGAACGCCGGCAGCAGGTCGCGCCGCGCGAACATGCCGGCGGTGTCGATCCGCTCCGCGATCGCGAGCGTGTTGCGGCACCCCTGCCGCCACTCCGGCGAGGGGTCGACGGCCAGCATCTCGTCGGCGGACTTGAGGTAGTAACCACTGCCTTCGAACTGGAACGTGGGAGCCGCCAGCGTCGAGGCCGTCTGCACGCACAGCAGGGCGGCGTGCGCGGGCGCCTCGCGTTCGTGGGTGTAGTGGGAGTCGTTGGTGACGACGTACGGAAGATCGAGCCGCCGGGCGATCGTCTCGAGGCCCGGCCGCGCCTTCCGGTCGATCGCTATGCCGTGGTCCATCAGCTCGACGTAGAAGTTGCCGGCGCCGAAGATGTCGCGGAGCTCGGCAGCGGCCGTGAGCGCTGCCTCGTCCTGGCCGAGCCGGATCTTCGTCGACACCTCGCCGGAAGGGCAGCCGGTGGTGGCGACCAGCCCGGCGGAGTGTTCGGCGAGCAGCTCGCGGTCGACCCTGGGCTTACGGAAGAACCCCTCCATCGAAGCGCGCGACTGCAGGCGGAAGAGATTGCGCAGGCCGGTCGCGTCGGTCGCCCAGATCGTGAGGTGGGTGTAGGCGCCGGCACCGGACACGTCGTCGTCCTTCTGGTGCGGCTGTCCCCAGCGCACGGGAGCCTTCAACCGCCTCGACTCCGGCGCGACATAGGCCTCCAGACCGATCACCGGCGTGATGCCGGCGGCCGTGGCCTGCACGAAGAAGTCGTAGGCACCGTGGAGGTTGCCGTGGTCGGTGATGGCGATGGCGGGCATGCCCAGCCGGCCCGCCTCGGCGAACAGGTCGCCCAGCCGCGCGGCACCGTCGAGCATGGAGTACTCGGTGTGCACGTGCAGGTGGACGAACGGGTCGGGCATACCAAGCACTGTAGGACCGACCACCCCCAAAGCCGGGCGCTCAAAGAGGGCCGCTGCACAGCGTGAGGGCTTCGACACGACAGGCGGTGTACGGATGGCAGGTTCGCCGCGTGGGCGGCGAACGTGGAGGTTGTCCACATAAGATCGGCAGCGGTGAACACATACGTCCCGCCTCCATCGCAGCCGGAGCCGCTGAATCCCGCCAACGTCGGTGGGCAGGCTGCCGGTTCCGGCTGGCAGCCGGAACCCGGGCCAACCGGACAGCCGAGCCGTCGCAGGCACCCCGAGCCCGCTGAGCAAGGCGGACTGCGTGCCGCCCTGATCATCGTCGGCGTGCTTGCCGTGCTCGGAGTCGTCGCCGGTGTCGTCTGGCAGCAGCTGGCGCCCGACGTCGAGATGCGGATGACGGAGGTCGGTCCGTACCCCGTCAACGAGCTCGAGGCCGGCCAGCTGATGTCGATGGACGGCTGGTACGCCGCCCTGGCCGGGGTGATCGGGCTGGTGGCCGGCTCGGTGCTGGCCACTGTGTTTCTACGCCACGCCGGGGCGATGGTGATCGCGCTGGTCCTCGGGTCGTGCCTGGCCGCGGCGCTCGCGTTCACCGTAGGGACGGTCATGGGCAACGGGGAGATCATCCTCGCGTGGGAGCCTGACGCTAAGCTATGGGCCCCGCTGTCGGCGCCGCTTCAGTTGCACGCCTATGGGGTAGCACTCATCTGGCCGATCGCTGCGCTGGCGCCGGTAGTCCCGCTGGCCTGGTGGGCCTGGCCGATCGCCGAGCAGGAGGCGGACGGGGACGAGCCCGCCACCACGGACGACCAGCGGTGGCCGCGTACGCCAAGCACGCCGTACATGCAGTAACACGCAGACATTTGTAACGCAGAGTAGTTATCCACACGATCGCTGACGCGCTAGCGCAACATCGGAACCTGTTGCGCTAGCGTTCAGACAGGCTTACATCTCCCATCCGAAGAAAGACGACTCCGGGGGTGGCACCCGTGTCCCATGACCAAACACCGAATCAGCCCGGTAATCCGGGCGCTTACCCGCCTCCTGGCGGGCAGCAGTACCCAGGGCCTGGTCAGCCCCAGTACGGCGGTCAGCAGCAGCCTGGTCAGCCAGGCCCGTACGGCCAGCCGACGCAGCCTTTGCCGCCTCCGGTCGGGCAGCCCGGCCAGCAGCAGCCCTACGGCGGAGCTCAGCCGGGCCAGCCCTACGGGCAGCCCGGCCAGCAGGGTTACGGCCAGCAAGGTGGCGGCCAGGCCCCGCCCGGTGGCGGGTGGGGTGGCGCTCAGCCCACTTACGGTGAGCCTCCCGAGAGCGGCGGCGGCTCCAAGAAGGGCATCATCGCGATCGTTCTCGCCGCAGTGCTCGTCGTGGCTCTCGGTGGCGGCGCCTTCGCCGCCTACAGCTGGTGGAACAACGACGGCGGCCAGCCCGACGAGGTGCTGCCGGCGACGGCGATCGGATACTTCCGCGTCGACCTGAACCCCACCGGTCAGCAGCAGACCGCGATGTACAACATCAGCAAGAAGTTCCCGGAGCTGGCCAAGCGCATCGGCGAAGGTGACGACCCGCGCAAGTCGCTGTTCACCGCGATCAAGTCGGAGAGCAAGGACCTCGCCAACGTCACGTACGAAAACGACGTCGAGCCCTGGATCGGCAAGCGCCTCGGCGTCGCCATGCTCCCGCCGGCCGAAGGCAAGAAGGAGCCGCAGGCCGCGGTCGCACTGGAGATCACCGACAAGAAGAAGGCCGAGGCCGGCTTCAAGAAGCTGTTCGCCGGTGACGGCGAGGATGTCAAGTGGGCGTTCAGCGACGCCGGCGACTACGCCATCTTCTCCAACACGCAGGCCAACGCCGACAAGTTCGCCGCCGACGGCAAGAGCAACCCGCTCTCGAAGAACAAGACCTACGCCGACGACATGGACGCGGTCGGTGGCGAGGGCATCATGTCCTACTGGATCAACACCGCTTCGATGGCCCAGGCGTTCGGCTCCAGCGAGGAGCTGAAGGGCATGGGCCTCGTCGACGCGCAGAACGCCGGCCGGATGGCGGGTGCGCTGCGGTTCGAGAGCAACTACGTCGAGCTCTTCGGTGTGGCGCGCGGTGTGAAGATGCCGTTCTCCGCGAACACCGCCAAGGGCGTGAAGCTGAACGACCTGCCCGACACCACGGCAGCGGCGGTCTCCAGCGCTGGTCTCGGCCCGTGGGTCGGCACCAACTGGGACAAGATGCTCGCTCAGGTCAACCAGGTCCCGGACGCCAAGGAGCAGGTCGACCTGTTCGTCCAGCAGGCCAAGCAGCAGTTCCAGCTCGACATCCCGGGCGACCTGTCCACGCTGCTCGGTAACGAGCTGACGGTCGCGCTCGACGAAGAGGGCCTGCAGGAGCTCGTCAACGGCGGGGTCGAGGAAGGCAAGCTGCCCAAGGTGGGTCTGCGCAGCGCGACCGACGCCACCAAGGGCAAGGCCGTCGTCAACAAGGTGCAGCAGGTGCTCACCTCCAGCGGCGTGCCGTTCAAGCTCGGGTCCGCCTCGGGCGACGGCAAGGTCACGGTGGCGGCCGACCAGGCGTACGCCGACAAGCTCCTCGCCGGCGGCAAGCTGGGCGACACCGAAGCGTTCAAGGCGGCGATCAGCAGCACCGACGTGACCGGTGCGATGTACGTCGACGTCGACAAGCTGGAGAAGCTCTACATCGACAAGGTTCCGGCCGACGCCAAGGCGTGGCTGCAGCCGATCCGCGCGGTCGGTGCCACGACGACCGGCACCGACGACGGCGGCAGCTACAGCCTCCGCGTGGTCGTGGAGTAGAACCGGCAAGCCCTGATTCGGGGCAAAGGCAAGCGAAGCGGACCGGATTCGTCCAAACGGGCGGGTCCGGTCCGCTTTGCCGTGCCTCTTGCCCTCGGGGCTAGGTATGAGACCGCGGCGGTGGGGAATGTGGAGCGCGAGGGGAAGACAACCTGTTTTCTCCCTGTGCAGGAGGTGGCGTCATGCCGCAACCGACTACCGGATCCACACCGAGCGATCCCGAGCGGGACGCCGGTTCGGCGATGCGGTCACAGACCGACACGGGGAAGCGTCCGGCGAGCACCGAGGCCGGCCCTGAGACCGGTACTGGTGTCGGCACGGATGCCGGTGCGGAGCGAGGCCGCGACGCACCGGGCGCCGGCGAGGCCGAGGCATCGACGAAGGCAGCGCCGGGGAAGCGGAGGGCCAGCGTGCCCGAGCAGCCGACGGCTCCCGCACCGGAGCGGTCGGCGGGTACGACCGGGCAGGCCACGACCGACGACACACCGACCACCGCGGTGCCGGTAGGCGAGCAACCGCCCGCCACGGCCGTAGCTCCGGCCGCCGGCACGGTACCGGCCCATCTGGCCGTCCGCCCGCACTGGATCTGGGGACTGACCCGGGTCGCACTGGGGTGGGTGTTCCTGTGGGCGTTCCTCGACAAGTTGTTCGGCTTCGGGTACTCCACGCCGTCCGACCGCGCCTGGCTGAACGGCGGATCGCCGACGGAGGGCTACCTGTCCGGCGTCGACGGACCGTTCCGCAGCTTCTTCAACCCGATGGCCGGCGAACCGTGGGCGGACTGGCTGTTCATGGTCGGCCTCGCGGCCATCGGTGTGGCGCTGATACTCGGTATCGGTGTCCGGATCGCTGCTGTCGCGGGCACCGTGCTGCTGGTGATGATGTGGATGGCCGCGTGGCCGATCGAGTCGAACCCGTTCCTCGACGACCACCTGGTCTACGCCCTGGTGCTGATCGGGCTGGCGATCGTCAACGCCGGCGACACGGTCGGCCTCGGACGACCATGGTCGAGGACGAGCCTGGTCCGTGCAATGCCGGCGCTGCGCTGACCGAGGCGAGCTGATCCGGTACACGTCGCCGCCCGCTGGACGAACGAGCCACCGGGCGGCGACGTCTCCGCCGTGCGGGGCGCGCGTTGCTATTGGCGGGCGATCGGTGCGGTGGTGGCCGACGTGAGCCGCACCAGATCGCGCGGTGCCAGCTCCACCTGCAGCCCTCGTCGTCCGGCCGAGACGTACATCGCGTCCAGGTCCAGCGCGCTCGCGTCCACCACAGTCGGAAGCGCGCGCTTCTGGCCGAGTGGGCTGATCCCGCCCACGACGTACCCGGTCGTTCGTTCCGCCACCGTCGGCTCGGCCAGCTGGGCCTTCTTGCCGCCGGCCGCCGCCGCGAACGCCTTCAGGTCGAGGCTCGCGCTCACCGGCACCACGGCCACGGCGAGCCCGACGCCGCCGTCGACATCCGCGAGCAGGGTCTTGAAGATCACGTCGGTGGACAGGCCGAGTGCCTCGGCTGCCTCCTGGCCGTACTGGTGCACCGTGGCGTACTTGTCCAGCTCGTACGGATGCAGAGTGTGGGGGACGTCAGCCTTCTGCAGGGCGACGGCCGCGGGGGTGCCGGTACTGGTTTTCTGAGGGCCGGCCTTCTTCTTGGCCATGGGCGCCTGGTCAATCCTGTCCGGAGTTGATGGCCTTGAGCAGGTCCAGCTGGTGCTCGTCACGAGCAGGCTGGTCCAGGTGACCGAGAAAGACCGCGACGATCGTCAGGTCGTCCAGTGGCCTGGCCTGCACCTCGCGGACGATCTGCCGCCAGGCGAGGAGGTTGGGATGGTCGGAGCCCGGCCAGGCCTCGGCCGGCGTCAGCCGCTGGATCGCCTGCTCCAGCTCTGCGACGGTCAGGACGTAGGTCCAGTTGCCGGAGCGGCGATGTCCGCACACCTCGGCCAGGATGACGGCCGGCAGCGGATGCGTACCGACGTTCACCATCGGGAAACGGGTGCCCTGCCCGTCGTCCACACCGACGGCATGTGCGTCAGGGCGAATCCAGCCGGGCATCCGGCGCTCGTACCTGGATAAGGCGGCTTGGATCTGATCGAGCGTGGACCACCGCTCGGCCACGTGGGCCCTCCCTCGGCTGCGTAATAGACCTGAGTCCCAAACAAGATCCAATACTTGAGAGTAGCCTGTCACGGTTTGTGATCACAGCACGGGCAGGGGGTGCGTACCGGCTCTCAGTACACTCGGTGACGTGATCAGAAGCATCGACCTCCGGGGCCGGCTCGCTGCCGGAGAGACCCTGGACTACCGCGCCCTTGTCCCGCGTGCGGAACTCGACGTCGAGGCGGCCCTCGACTCTATCCGCCCGACGATGGAGGACATCAGGCATCGCGGTCACGAGGCGGTGCTGGAGATCGCGAGCCGGGACGGAGTGGAGGTCACCGACCTGCGGGTGCCACCGGAGGCGCTCACCAACGCGCTGGCCGAGCTCGACCCCGACGTACGCGCGGCGTTCGAGGAGTCGATCCGGCGGCTGCGGATCGTGAGCGAGGCCGAGCTCGAGGCCGACCAGACCGTCGAAGTGGTGCCCGGTGGCCGGGTCACGTCGCGGCTGGTGCCGTTCCAGCGGATCGGCCTCTACGTGCCTGCCGGTGTCACCGCACTCGCATCCACCGTGCTGATGAACGTCGTTCCGGCACAGGTGGCCGGCGTCGAGAGCATCGCGCTGGCGTCACCGGCGCAGAAGGAGTTCGGCCGGCTCCCGCACCCGACCGTGCTGGCGGTGTGCGCCCTGCTCGGCATCGACGAGGTCTACACCGTGGGCGGCGTCGGCGCCGTCGGAATGTTCGCCTACGGCACTCAGGTCTGCCCGCGTGTCGACTTCATCGCAGGGCCGGGCCGGATCACCACGGTCGCAGCCAAGCGCCTGGTCAAGGGACTGGTCGGCATCGACTCCGAGGCCGGACCGAGCGAGATCCTGATCCTCGCCGACGAGACCGCCGATCCGGTGCACGTGGCCGCCGACCTGATCAGCGAGATCGAGCACGGCGAGCAGGCCGCGGGCGTGCTGGTCACGCCGAGCCAGGCGCTGGCCGAAGCAGTAGGTCGCGAGCTCGTCGACCAGGTCCCGGCGGCCAAGCACGCCGGTCGGATCGCCGCCGGGCTGGCCGGCGAGCAGTCCGGCATCGTGCTGGTCGACGACCTCGAGCAGGGTCTCGCGGTCGTCGACGCCTACGCCTCCGAACACGTCGAGGTGCTCACCACCGACGCCCGAAGCTGGGCGGCCCGGATCCGCAACGCCGGCGCGATCTTCATCGGGCCGTGGTCACCGGTTCCGCTCGGCGACTACTGCGCGGGCTCCAACCACGTGCTGCCCACGGGCGGCTGTGCCTGCCACTCCTCAGGGCTCTCGGCTCGCAGCTTCCTGAAGACCGTCCACGTCATCGAGTACGACGAGAACGCCTTGCGCGACGTCACCCCGCACGTGACCGCGATGGCCGACGCGGAAGACCTGCCCTCCCACGCCGCCGCCCTGACGATCCGCTTTCGGGGTCCGGGGTCGTCCCCGGAAGAAAACAGCCGGGAGCAACGCGCATGACAGAAATGACCGACGCGGAGCTCGGCGAACTCGCCCTGGCCTCCGCGCAGGTAGGCGCGCACGCGATCCTGCGGGAGCTGCGCCGGGGCGACCTCCAGATCCAGACCAAGGCACACGCCGCCGACTTCGTCACGGTCGCCGACAAGGCGGCCGAGCAGGCGATCATCGCGCTGATCCGGTCGGCGCGGCCGCACGACGCGATCCTGGCCGAGGAGTCGGGCGTGCACGCGGGCGACAGCGGCGTGCGCTGGGTGATCGACCCGCTCGACGGAACGATGAACTTCGTCCACCACCGCCGCGACTACGCCGTCTCGGTCGGTGTCGAGCGCGACGGCAAGATCGTCGCCGGCGCGATCGTCCGGCCGTACGAAGGCGACTGGGCGATGGCCGGCGGCGGTGCCTCGGCCTCGAGCGCCGAGCCACCTGCCGTGACGTCGACGGCGAAGCTCGGCGACGCCATGGTCGGCATCGGCCTGCCCAGCGGGCTCGACGACAAGCTGCGCGTCCACGGGCTGCTCGCCGAGCTCAGCCGGCAGGCGCGCGACTTCCGCCGGTCCGGCTCGTCGGCCTGTGAGCTGCTCTCGCTCGCGATGGGCCAGCAGGACGGCTACTTCGGCTTCGAGGTGAAGCTCTGGGACGTCGCGGCGGGCATCGCGCTGGTCGAGGCCGGTGGCGGCGCGTGCGAGTGGGTCACCACGGCCAGCGGCATCCAGGTCCTGGTCGCCGGCACGCCCGGCGTGCTTGACGACCTGATCAAGCTCGCGAAGGTGGTCTGAGCGCCATGGGACAGACTCTGGGCGACCTGCCGCTGCGCGACGACCTGCGCGGTGAGGAGCCGTACGGCGCGCCGCAGCTCGACGTGCCGTACCTCCTCAACGTCAACGAGAACCCCTATCCGCCGAGTGAGAAGGTCGTCGCCGACATCGCGGCCGCCGTCGCCGACGCGGCCCGGGGGCTCAACCGCTATCCCGACCGCGAGGCCTGGGACCTGCGCAGCGACCTGGCCGCCTACCTCGGCCACGACCTCACGCCCGGCCAGGTGTGGGCGGCCAACGGCTCCAACGAGGTCATGCTGCAGCTCCTGCAGGCGTTCGGCGGGCCTGGGCGCACGGCGCTGTCGTTCGCGCCGACGTACTCCATGTATCCCGAGTACGCCCGCGACACCTGCACCACCTGGGTGACGGGCCGGCGGGCAGAGGACTTCACGATCGAGATCGGTCATGCGCTGGAGCAGATCGAGCGACACCAGCCGACGGTCGTCCTGCTGACCTCGCCCAACAACCCGACCGGCACCGCGCTGCCGCTCGAGGTCGTCGAGGCAGTGTGCGAGGCGGCACCCGGCCTGATCGTCGCCGACGAGGCGTACGCCGAATTCCGCCGCGACGGCGTGCCGAGCGCGCTGACGCTGTTGCCGCGGTTCCCGAAGCTGGTGGTCAGCCGCACGATGTCGAAGGCGTTCGCGTTCGCCGGTGGACGGCTGGGCTACCTCGCCGCCGACTCCGCGATCGTCGACGCGCTGCGCATCGTCCGGCTGCCGTACCACCTGTCGGCGGTCACCCAGGCCGTCGCGCGTGCGGCGCTGCACAACGCGCCCGAGCTGCTGGCCAGGGTGGCCGAGCTGCGCGAGCGACGGGACGAGACGGTGGCGTGGTTACGCGAGCAGGGCTTCACGGTCGCCGACTCCGACGCCAACTTCGCACTGTTCGGTACGTTCGAGGACCGGCACGCGGTCTGGCAGGGCCTGCTCGACCGCGGCGTGCTGATCCGGGAGACCGGCCCGGCCGGGTGGCTCAGGGTGTCGATCGGGTCGGCGGAGGAGATGGCAGCGTTCCGCAAGGCGCTCGTGGAGGTAGTCAAGTGAGTCGTACGGCCCGGATCGAGCGGGAGACCAAGGAGAGCAAGGTCGTGGTCGAGCTCGACCTCGACGGCAGCGGGCAGGTCGCGGTGTCGACCGGCGTCCCGTTCTACGACCACATGCTCGACCAGCTCGGCCGGCACGGGTTGTTCGACCTGACCGTGCAGGCGCAGGGCGACGTCGACATCGACGTCCACCACACGGTCGAGGACACCGCGATCGTGCTGGGACAGGCGTTCCGGCAGGCGCTGGGCGACAAGCGCGGCATCCGCCGGTTCGCCGACGCGACCGTGCCGCTCGACGAGTCGCTCGTGCACGCGGTCGTCGACGTCGCGGGCCGTCCGTACTGCGTCCACACCGGCGAGCCGGAGGGGCAGGCGTACGCCATGATCGGCGGCCACTTCACCGGCTCGCTGACCCGGCACGTCCTGGAGACGCTGGCGTTCCACGCGCAGATCTGCCTGCACGTCCGCGTGCTGGCCGGCCGCGATCCACACCACATCGTCGAGGCACAGTTCAAGGCGCTGGCCCGGGCGCTGCGCGACGCTGTCGCGCTCGACCCCCGCGAGACCGGTGTGCCGAGCACCAAGGGAGCGCTGTAGCTCTATGGAGTACGTCTTCTTCGCGATCGCCGGCCTGCTGGTCGGCGGCGTGATCGCGGCGTTCCAGCAGAAGCGGCCGGTCTGGGTCCGCGTGGTCCTCGCCGTACTCGCGCTGGTGTTCCTCTACTTCGGCCTGCAGGAGGCTCGCTGATGAGCATGCCGAAGGTCGTGGTGCTCGACTACGGCTCGGGCAACCTGCGTTCGGCCGAACGAGCGGTCGCGCGGGCCGGAGCCGATGTCGAGGTGACCGGCGACTTCCAGGCCGCGCTCGACTGCGACGGGCTGGTCGTCCCGGGCGTCGGCGCGTTCGCGGCCTGCATGCAGGGGCTGCTGTCCGTACGCGGTGACCAGCTGATCGATCGCCGGCTGTCCGGTGGCCGGCCGGTGCTCGGCATCTGCGTCGGCATGCAGATCCTGTTCGAGCGCGGCGTGGAGCACGGTGTGGAGACCAAGGGCTGCGGCCAGTGGCCGGGCACCGTCGAGCGGCTGCACGCGCCGATCGTTCCGCACATGGGCTGGAACACCATCGAGGCGCCCGAGAACACGACGCTGTTCGCCGGCGTGGAGGACGAGCGGTTCTACTTCGTCCACTCCTACGCCGCGCGGGAGTGGGAGCTGGAGCCGCCGCCTGGACCGACCCAGCCGAAGGTCACCTGGACGCCGTACGAGCCCGACCGCTTCGTCGCAGCGGTCGAGAACGGGCCGCTGTGCGCGACGCAGTTCCACCCGGAGAAGTCCGGGGACGCGGGCGCGCAGGTGCTGGCGAACTGGCTGGCAACTCTTCGCTGACCCTTTCAACCTTTCGTGCACCGCCGGGGGTCGAGGGGGTGAACGAAAGAGAGGGGAGGCGTTGTGGATGCATCGGCTGAGACGGCATTCCGCCAGTTCGTCGAGACTCGCTGGCAGGCGCTGGTGAGGACGGCGTACCTGCTGGTCGGCGACCACGGTCACGCCGAAGACCTGGTGCAGGTCGCGCTGGTGCGAACGCACCGCAACTGGCACCGCATCGATCGGGTGGACGCGCCGGAAGTCTATGTTCGCAAGGTGCTGGTGAACCTCGCCAGCTCGCACTGGCGCCGGCTGTGGCGCCGCCTCGAGCACCCGTCCGATCGGCTACCGGACCAGACCGCCCCGGACGCGACCGGGGTCACCGACCAGCGGGCCGAGCTGTGGTCCGCGCTGCGGGCGTTGCCGCCACGGATGCGGGCCGTCCTGGTGCTGCGCTACTTCGAGGACCTTTCCGAGGCACAGACAGCCGAGCTGCTCGGCTGTTCGCTGGGTTCGGTCAAGAGCCAGGCCTCCCGCGGATTGGCCCGGTTGCGCACTTCGTACGGCGAGGGGCCTGGCAATGGTGCGCTCTCGCGCCTGCAGGGAGGTGTGAACCCATGAGCGTTCGGATCGAGGAACGACTCAAGGACGAGCTCGAGCAACGCGCCGGCGGGCTGCCCACGCGGTCGGACCCGTACACGCTCGTGCACCGGCGGATCGTCCAGTCGGCTCGGCGCCGGACCGGAGCACTGGTCGTCTGCGTCGTCGCACTGCTGGTCGCTGGTGTGGTGGCGACACCGAGGCTGCTCGGTGTCGGTGACCGCAACCAGCCGATCGACAGGCCGTCCGCCCGGCTGGACGGCTCGGCCGGCGTCCCGATGCAGTGGCCGGCTCGCGGTTCGCTGGCGGGCGACCAGGCCTACGTGCGGAAGGCCGCGGGCTGGCTGGCCGGGCGGGCCGACGTGGCTGCGTCGGATGTCAACGTGCTGTATGCCGGCGACGTCGGCGGCAAGCGCCTCGTCGTGGGTGCCTACCGGGGCGTGGACAAGTCGAGCCCCGTCCAGATCGTGAGCCTGGCCGGCCCGGCGGGCCGCGGCAGCGCGCCGACTGAGACTCCGGCGCTGTGGTACCAGCCGGCGGACTTCGGAGGTTTCGCCGCGTTCCTCCTGCCGGCCGAAGCAGGCAGGCGGGACCAGCGGCCGACAGTCGTCGCGCTCCCGGACTCGACGGTGCGGGCGTTGACGTACTCGTCCGACCCAACCATCCAGGCGGACGGCGACGTCGAGCGCGCCTGGACCGCGCTGGTCGACGAGGACAGTGAGCCGGGTGTGGTCACGGGCCGGCTCGCTGGGCCGGTAGCTCCGGGAGCACTCCGCATCCTCGCGTCGCGCGGCCCCGGCGAGCCGGAGACCGAGGGCGTGCCGGAGGACTTCACGGTGCTGGACGACCACCCGCGTACGCCGCTCAGGGAGATGGCGGAGCAGGCGAGCGGCGGCGACTACATCCCGGAGCTCTCGCCCGCACTGCAGCTGCTCGAGGTCTCCGACCTCGGCCGCGAGCAGATCACCTCCGTCCAGATCCCATGGCGATTCGACCGCGACGGCGAGTGGGTCGGGCTGCGGCTCGGTACGGCGGGCGGTGGCGTCCTGGAAGCGGTGTTCACGACCTCGCACACCATCACGTTGGAAGGCAGCGGCATGCAACGCGAAAGCCTGATCTACGCGGCCCGCGCCGTGCCGGCGGACCTGGCAGGCCGTGAACCCTTCTTCTGGTGGTCGCCCGACGAGGCGGGCTGCAAGGTGTACGGCTACGTGCCGGACCAGCTGGCGGCGACGGAGCTCCCGGACGCGAAGGTGGCCGGCGTCGACGTGCTGATCGAGGGCGAGAAGAGCGCCCGCCAGCCGGCGGCCAACGGCCAGCCGGTTACCGCGGACTACTGCGACCTGCTGCCGAGGGTCGATCGGAGCTCCGTGGCTGCTCTCGAGGTCCGGTTGCTCGACAAGAACGGGAAGAAGCTGTGGTCGGGCGCTCCCGTTCAGAAGTACCTGGGGAGCGACGAGAGCTGGGCGTTCCGGTAGGCGGCACCCGTCCCTGAGTAGGGTCGTCCGGTGAGCAAGGAGAGGCAACGGCGGCGGGAGGCCCGGGCGGCGGAAGTCGCCCGGGCAGCGGCGGTGCGGGAACGCCGAGAGACGAGGCGGCGCCGCCGCCGCGAACGGCTGGCGGCCCTGACTGCTTGGGTGCCGCGACCGGTGCGGTATCGCTCGCAGCAGGGGAGGCTGGCCGACCGGCGGCGCCGGCGGCAGGGGCTGCTGATCGCGGCGTTCCTCGTGCTCCAGGTCGTGGTCTTCCTGCTGAGCCAGAGCTGGTACCTGCGGTTCGGCGTGCTGGTGGTCTCCGCGTTGGTGTTCCCGGTGCTGTCGGCCCTGCTCACCAGCCGCGCGACGCGCTACTGAACGTCCGCGCGGCTGGTCGTCCGGGACGCGGGGCTAGCTGTCGGTCGGGTGGGCTGAGAGTTCACGGCGGCTCGGCCGGCCGGGGAGGCTGAGAGGGCCGTTCAGCCGGCGCAGCACCTCCTGGATGATCGCGGCCTCCTCGACGTCGAGGCCGTTGGCCAGCCCCGGCTCGCGGTGGCCGTCGATGATCCAGGTGAACGCGGCCGCGAACTCGCGGCGGCCGTGCGCGGATCGGCGTAGAGCGCCCAGGGCGCCCTCGATCTCGGTGTCCGAGCAGTGCCCGGTGGCGGCGTCGACCAGCCAGCTCACGCAGTCGTCGGGGTGGGTACGCCACGACAGCACCCGCGCCACGCCCTGCTGGGTGCGCAGGTGCGCTGCCCGGGCCGGCTCGCCCAGCTGGTCGAGCACGAGCGCGAGGTTGCGGGCCGCGTCGACCGCGGCGGGGTGGCGCATGCCGAACTGGCGCCGCCGGATGTCGAGGTTGTGCTCGAGGTAGCCCCGGGCGTCCTCCAGCCGGCCCAGCTCCTGCAGCACGATCGCGAGGTTGTTGGACGCGGCGAGCGTCACCTGGTGGTCCGGGCCGAGCGCTTCGCACGCTCCCGCGAAGACCTCTTGGTAGAGCCGCCGCGCATGGGACGGCCGGTCGAGCGCCCGCGCCACACCGGCGAGGTTGTGGGTCGCGATCAGAGCCGACGTGTGATCCCAGCCGTAGGCGTCGCGGCAGACCCGGCGGATCCGTTCGTACCCCTTCCAGGCCGACTGGAGGTCGCCGAGGTGCAGTTGCGCGTCGGCCAGCCGGCCGGATGCGGACAGGGTGTCGGGGTGGCCCTCGCCGAGCACCTTGCGGAACTTCGGCAGCATCAGCTCCAGCCGGGCCCGGGTGGTGGCGAAGTGCCCGAGCTCCTGCTCGATGCGTACGAGCGACAACACCGCCGCCAGCGTCATCGGATGGTCTTCGCCGAGATCGTGCTCACGGGACGCGACCGCGAGTGTGAGCTGGTCGCGGGCGTGCGCGGACTCGCCGCGTTCGACCAGATAGTCGGCGAGCCGGATCCGGAGCGCGGCATCGACCCGGCCGGCCACCTCCACGCGAGTGGCCTGCGAGAGCGCTGCTCGTACGTGCGGAAGCAGCGCTTGACAGGCGGTCCAGTTGGTCGGGTCGGTGACGTCGAGCGGGAACCGGCCGAGCAGCGCCGCGACCGCGCCGAGCGCACAGGCCCGCCGCTGGTCGATCGGGCAGAGCGCGCCGGTCAACTCCTGGACGAGCCGGTGCACCAGCAGCCGGCTGCCGGACACGATCGTGAGCAGCCCCAGCTGGGACAGCGTGTGCACCGCCCGGGTCCAGCCGTCGGGCTCGGTGAGGCAGCGCTGCAGCCGGCGCGGCAGGGCGGGTACGTCGGCGAACACCAGCTCCGCGGCCATCGGCATCGGTGCGAACGAGGAGAGGACGCACAGCAGGTCAGGTGCGGCTTTGTGGCGCTGCTTGGCCGCGGCGAGCGAGCGCCGCCAGGCGATCACGACCGGCATGGAGTAGTCGCGCTGGGCGAACTCCGGGTCGGACAGGACCTTGTTGCGTTCGCGCACGAAGCTGCGGTGGTAGGCCGCCAGGGGTGTGCGCGACCGCCGGCAGTAGGCCGCCGCGAGGGCGAGGGCCAGCGGCGACCCGTCGAGATCGCCGGCGACCGACTCCGCGCCCGCCTGGTCGCTGTCGCCACTGCTGCGCCGGAGGTATTCGACGGCGGGCGCCTCGGGCAGCGGGCCGACGCGGACGTGTGTGGTGGCACCGCTCCAGCCGCTGTGCCGCGAGGTGATGATGACCTGTCCGTCACCGGACTCGGGCAGCAGCCCGGCCAGCACGGCCGGATCGTCGGCGTCGTCGTAGACCAGCAGCCAGTCCTTGCGCCCGCCGAGGCGGATGAGCGCGTTCTGCGCCGCCTGGCGTTGGTCCGGCGCGCCGACACCGAGGGTCTCGGCCAGCTCGGCCAGACCCGCAATCGTTTCCAGCCGGCCGGTGGCACTGATCCACCAACGCAGTTGTAGTCGCCGTCGCTCAGTGTGCGCGTACGCCTGAGCGAGCACGCTCTTACCGATTCCACCGGGTCCCCAAAGCACGACGGCCGGAGCGCGGGTCGGCTCGTCCGAATCTACGCCAGGACCGGTTTCGTCTTCCTGGCTTGGAGATCGCAACGCCTGACGGAGCTGAGCCAGCTCGTGTTCTCGGCCGACGAAGACAGGTGGAGCTACCGGGAAGACCTGGTCGTGCA
Source organism: Flindersiella endophytica (assembly GCF_054779015.1). Classification (NCBI taxonomy): domain Bacteria; kingdom Bacillati; phylum Actinomycetota; class Actinomycetes; order Propionibacteriales; family Nocardioidaceae; genus Flindersiella; species Flindersiella endophytica. The sequence continues at coordinate 363,252 of NZ_BAAGYY010000028.1, read as the reverse complement.
AGTACATGGTTGCCCCTCCAGCCACGTCGCTGGCTGTTGAGGTCACCCAGATCAAGCACGGACGACAGCGCCCTCCGCGTTCCGCGCCTCATCGACGCGACCTCAAACCTTTACCTTCAACAATGTCCGACGATGCCAAGCTGCGCAAGTGATCTTGCGCGTCCTTAACCGTTACGTGTCCCTACATCTCCACGCTGGAAGGGGCTTCGAGAGTTGCTCTTTTCTTTCGAAGCGAGATCGCGGACAGCCCGGCGAGCAGCAGATCGATGATCGTCATGAGAACTCTCGACATCACCGCGACGACGATCGCGTTGCCACTGCCGACCACGGGGGACAGGACGGCGACCATCGTCACCTCCCGCAGCCCGAGTCCGGCGGGTGCGATCACGAGCAGCGGGCCGATCGCCCACGCGAGCGCGAACCCGCCGATCGACAGCAGCGCGCTCTCGGCCGGGTCGGCGCCGAGGTCGGTGACCAACGCGAGGACATGCAGTCCGAGGAAGATCCACTGCACTACAAGGGTTCCGGCGGCCACCAGGCAGGTGCGCCACTGGAGCGGCTGTTCGAGCGGCGGACGTTTGGCCAACCGGAGCAGCAGGCCCAGCATCGGGTTGAGCACGCGCGGGTGGAAGCCGATCAGCAGGACCGGCGTCAGGACGAACGCCCACCGCAGCAGCGGGAAGTTGAGAGCCGCGAACGGCAGCGTCGCGCACGCGACCAGGAGTCCGGTCGTGAGGTTGAAGAACATCAGCAGCACGAAAGCCGTCGCCGAGCGCCGCCTCGGCACGCCGTGGTCGCGGCCGAGCTCCATCTGCGCGACCATCGGCCAGACCGAGCCGGGGATGTACTTGCCGAGCTGGCTGATGAACAGTACGCGAACAGCTACCCGCCACGGCAGCTTCGAACCGAGACCGGCCAGCAGTGTGCGCCACACGCCCATGCTGGCGACCAGCCCGATCACGATCGCGAGACCGGCGGCGCCGATCGCCAGGACCGAGAGGCGGTCCAGGGCCTGCCGGATCTGGCCCCACTCGCTGACCACGGCGTACCCGCCCAGAGCGACCGTGACCACGACGAACCCCACCCGGACCGGCCGGCTGGAGAGCGCACGAAACAGCCCGGTCAACGTGAGGTTGGGAGTGGGCACGACGTGAAGCGTACGCGACGTCTCGGGATGGATTCCGTCGGCTACTCTGCCGTCCGTGCGAGTGCTGGTATTCGGGACGTACGACGTCAGGGCGCATCCTCGCGTCGGCGTGCTCGCGGCCGGCCTGCGTGGTCACGGCATGCGGGTCGAGGAGTGCAACGAGCCGCTCGGCATCGACACCGCGGGGCGGGTCGCGATCCTGCGCCGGCCGTGGCTGCTGCCGTGGCTCGCGCTGCGGATCGTGCGGTGCTGGGCGACGCTGGCGCTGCGCGCGCGACGCCTGCCCGCGCCTGACGTGGTGCTGGTCGGCTACCTCGGGCACTTCGACGTGCTGCTGGCCAGGCGGCTGTTCCGTCGTACACCGATCGTGCTCGACCATCTGATCAGTGCGGCCGACACCGCCCGTGACCGCGGCGAGAGCGGCGGGATCAAGCAAGCGCTGCTTGCGTGGCTGGACCGCGCGGCGCTCGGGTCGGCCGATGTGGTCGTCGTCGACACCGACGAGCACCGCGAGCTGCTGCCGGAGCGGTTCCGCGACGAGGCCGTGGTGGTCGCCGTGGGCGCGCCGGAAGCGTGGTTCTCGGCCGGCGAGAAGAAGACCGCGGAAAGCCCAGGCGAAATCGAGGCGAACACGGCCGGACCCAGCGCGGGCCCGCTGCGCGTGGCGTTCTTCGGGCTGTATACACCTCTGCAAGGCGCGACGGTGATCGGTCAGGCGCTGGGTGAGCTCGCGGACGAACGGATCGAGGTGACGATGATCGGGCGAGGTCAGGACCGTGCCGCGGCCGAAGCCGCTGCGGCGTCCAACCCGCGAGTGCGCTGGCTGGACTGGGTGCCGGCCGGCGAGCTTCCCGAGGTCGTCGCCGGGCACGACGTCTGCCTCGGGGTGTTCGGCACCGGCCCGAAGGCGCTACGGGTCGTACCCAACAAGGTCTTCCAGGGTGCCGCGGCCGGCTGCGCGATCGTCACCTCCGACACGGCGCCGCAACGTCGAGTCCTCGGCGAGGCCGCCGCGTACGTGCCCGCCGGCGACGCAGCTGCGCTGGCGAAGCTCCTGGCGCGGCTCGCCGGTGACAGGGGAGAGCTCGCCCGGCTGCGTACGGTGGCCGGTACGCTCGCCCGCAACCGGTTCTCGCCGGACCAGGTGGCAACACCGCTGGTCGACCGGCTGCGCCAGGTAACCGAGCCCACCCAGCCACCCGCCACGAAGCCAGAGGAGTCGTCGTGACCCTGCCCCCGCTCAGCCCGAACGCCTGGATGCGCTGGGACCTGGTGTCCAGGCTGCTCCCGCCCGGCGCCCGTGACGTCCTCGAGGTCGGCTGTGGCCAGGGCGGCTTCGCCGCTCGGCTGGCGTCCCACTACCCCTCGTACACCGCCGTCGAGCTGGACGAGATCGCGTACGAGGTCGCTCGGGCCCGCCTGAAGGCGGCCGGCGGCCGGGGCGAGGTGCACAACGGCGACCTGTCGGTGCTGCCCGACGGCAAGAAGTTCGACCTGGTGTGCGCGTTCGAGGTGATCGAGCACATCGAGGACGACCGCAAGGCGCTGACCGAGTGGGCGGAGCGGCTGCGACCGGGTGGGTGGATGGTGCTGAGCACGCCGGCGTTCCAGCACCGGTTCGCTCCGGCCGACACGATGGCCGGGCACTTCCGGCGGTACGACCCGCCCGTGATGACGCAGCTGCTGCACGACATCGGGCTGCGCAACGTGCAGGTCCAGCAGTTCGGCGGGCCGCTGGGCTACGTGCTGGAGGCCGGCCGCAACTACGTCGGCCGGCGCCGGGAGACGGCGAACGCGTCGTCGTCGAAGGCGGAGCTGACCAGCGGCAGCGGAAGGTTGTTGCAGCCGAGCTCGGGCCTGCAGGGCGCGGTGACGCAGTACGGCACGCTGCCGTTCCGGATGCTGCAGCGGGCGGTGCCCGGACACGGGCCGGGCCTGGTGGCCAAGGCCCAGCTGCCCGAGTCGGACACAGACGCGCGCTAGAACCGTCGGAACGAGCCGGCAACCGCCCCGGTTGCCGGCTCGTCCCGACAGTTCGAGCGGTCGGGCGGGTTCAGCCGTCGCGGGAGCGGACGATCAGGTCGGCCAGCAGGGCCAGTGAGGCGATGATCATGCCCGCGAGGAACAGGAACAGCGTGTTGTTGGCGATCCGCACCGGATGCGCGATCACGTCGTAGATCGCCTTTCCACTGCCGAGCAGGAGCAGGATCAGCGCCGGCGGCATCAGCACCTTGAGCGGGTTGAAGTACATCACCATCCGCAGCACCTGCAGGATGTAGCGGTAGGCGTCCTTCACGAAGTGGAACTTCGACTTCCCCGCCCGCTTCGCGTACGAGATCGGCACGTAGCGGATGTCGTGCTGGTTGTGCAGGAACGACATCGTGATCGTCGTGACGCAGGAGAAGCCGGGGGGCAGCAGCCGGAGGTAGGGCAGCGACACCTCGCGGCGGAACGCCCGCAGGCCGGAGTTGAGATCCGGGATCTTGGTGTTGCTGAGGTATTCCGCGACCTTACGGATCAGCCACTTCGCCGGCACTCGGAGGAACTTGTACGTTCCCTCCTCCGACGACCGGGCGCCCACCACCTGGTCGATCGTCGGATCTTCCTCGAGGATGCGTACGAGGTCCGGGATCTGCTCGTTGGGGTAGCTCATGTCGGCGTCGGTCCAGACGACGATGGAGCCGCGGGCCTGCTGGGTGCCCACGCGCCGCGCCGTGCCGGAGCCGCCGTTGCGGTGGAACGGCAACAGCCGCATCTTCGGGTAGCTGGGCTCGGCCGACCGCAGCACCTCGAGCGTGTTGTCGGTGGACGCGTCGTCGATGACGAGCAGCTCGTAGCTGTAGCCGCTGGCGTCCATCGTCGTGGTGATGCGCTCGATCTCCGCGAGCACGTGCTCCTGCTCGTTGTAGCAGGGGAGCACGACCGTCACCCGCGGGCCGCCCTGGTCGTCTGGTGGGATCATTTGGGGCTCGGCCGCAGGCTTCGCGGGGTCGAGACGCATGAACGACGACGTCATGGGCCGTAAGAATACTGCCTGCCCGAAGCGCTCGATCGCATTCCGACCTGACGAGCCGTAAACAATTGGCGAACGAAGCGTGACGATCGCAGGTCTGCCGGGTGTTCCCGCTTGCTCCACCCCGCTCACTCCCATAAGTTGCTCCCGCCATGACGGACACCATGCAGACCGCCGAACCCGCCCGGACCTCGAGTGGGCGTGGGCCGCGTGGGTGGTCCGGCCGGCTGGGCCCCCTCTACACCACGCTCGCCGCGGTCGCTCTGACCGTCGCGGCGGTGATCTTCCAGCTCTGGCTGCTGCCCTCGCCGTACCCCTCGGACCAGATCAACTACGTCGACAGCGCCCGCGACTTCCCGGTGCCCGCGGAGGGGATGGCGGTCCACCAGTTCACGCGGTACGGCCTGCTGCTGCCGATCCGGCTGTGCATCGAGCTGTTCGGCTACTCCACGGTGTCCTACTTCGCGGTCGCGATGTTCGCCGGCGTCGCGCTGGTGCTCGCGGTCTTCGCACTGGGTTCGCTGCTGTTCTCGCGTACGGTCGGCCTGGTCGCCGCGGTGATGGTGATCGCCAACAACGTGATCGTCTACGACCTGATGCAGCCGCTGCCCGACCTGCTGTCGACCGCGCTGTTCACCTGGGCGGTCGTGCTGGCCGTCGCCCTCCGGCAGCGCCGCGGCGCGGTGACCCGGACGCGGCTCCGGCGCGCGATCGTGCTGCTCGCGATCGGCGCGCTGCTGGGCTGGAGCTACCTCGCCCGCGAGTACATCGTGTTCGCCTGGCCGCTGATCCCGCTGCTGCTGGTCCGCCGGGTCGGCTGGCGCGGCTACCTGCTCCTGCTCGCGCCGCTCGTGCTGACCGGCGCGCTCGAGCTCGCGCTGAACCAGTGGACCTACGGCGACTTCCTGGCCAGGGAACGCGCGGTCACCGGGCACGGTGGCGGCGAGATCCGCCCCGACCTGGCCGCGACCTACCAGGACAAGTCGCGATGGTGGTACCTCACCCGGCTGCCCGCGGGCCTGGCGGAGGGCCCGGAGAAGTACTGGCTGCTCGGCGCGCTGGCCGCGTTCGTGGCCGGCGGGCTGGTGTTCTGGCGCCGGGTCGGCTGGCTGCTGGTCTGGGCCGGCTTGGTGTACGTACCGCTCGTGCTGCTCGGCGGCCTGCTCGACCCGGACGCGCCGAAGCTCCGGCTGCAGCTGACGCGCTACTGGTTCCCGGTGATCCCGGCCATCGTGATCGGCGGGGTCGCGGTCGGATGGCTGGTGGCGCGGTGGCTGGCCCGGCGGGTTCCGCCGCTGCGCCGTCGTGCCGGCGTCATCGCGGCCGTCTGCGTACTCGCCGTCGGTGGGACCGGGCTGGCGATGGCGGCGCCGGGTTGGCAGCAGCAACGGGGATACCGGACGCTGCACACGTACCAGCTGTCGGAGTTCCGGGGCTGGCTGGCCGCGCACAGCTCAGAGGTGGACGTGCTGTGGACGGACGCGCGAACGGTGCGGATCCTGCCGCTGTACTTCAGCGGGCCGGCCGGCGGAGTGAACTGGTCGGGCAGGCTGCGGACGATGTATCCGCCGGAGAGCGTGCAGGCGAGCGTGGGTGTGCTGCCCGAGCCGGGGGAGTACGTCGTGCTCTACAGCGTCAAGGGCCGGTGGCCGTGTGACCACTGCTACCGCTACACCCGGAAGCTGTTCGGCGATCCGCTGAAGGTTCCGTCCCGCTGGCAGCAGGTGTTCGCGTCGTCGGACGGGTCGCTGCTGGTGTTCAGGGCTTGACCATGGCCCGATCGAGGTCGGAGGCACGGACGAGGAAGTAGATGCCGTTGCGTGCCTCGACGTGGTCGAGGACCTCGGACCCGCGCAGCCAGACCGGGATGGAGTCCTCCCGGAGCAGCACGAGGTCGTCCGGGCGGGCCTTCGCGGCAGTGTCGGGACGGAAGCGGTTCGGGTGGATGTCCCAGTAGTAGGCCAGCCAGCGGACCGCGCCGAACGAGACGTTCCAGCCTTCCTCCTGGCCGGACGCCGGACCGTGCGTCCTGACCAGTTCGCCGGCGTCGAGTGGGCGGGTGACGTAGTCCTTGGCCTGGTCACCGGTCACGAGCCCCACGAACGCCGCGACCAGCAGACCGCCGCCGGCAACGCCGGCCACCGCACCCACGGCCGACGGCAGCCGGACCCAGATCAGGTTCAGCAGGGCCGCCATCCCGACCACGCCCGGCACCAGGATCGGGAAGATCCAGTAGTCGTGGATGAACGAGCCGTTCGGCAACCCCACGATCCAGCCGATCGAGAGCAGCGTGGACGCGGCCGTGACGAACCGCGTGCTGCGCTTGAGCAGGCCCGCCACGATCCCGAGCGGGAGGAGGACGAGGTACCACGCCGGCAGCAGGTCGGTGAGCCACTGCCACTGCTGCAGCACGAACTCCCGGACGGTGAAGCCGCCGCCCTCGGTACGGAACTCGGTCTGCGCCTTGAGATCGGTGACGCCCGACAGCCCGACGACGAACGCGAGCGTGACCAGCAGCCCACCGACCATCGAGGCACCCACCAGGACGGTCGGCCTGTCGAAGCGTCTCTTCGCGAACAGCCACAACCCCAGGACCGCCGCGAACCCGACGTTCAGCCAGCCGGTGAGCACTGACAGCACACCGGCCGCGCAGGCCAGCCCGATCAGCCATCCAGGTGGTTCCGGCCGCCGGCGCAGCTGCGCGATCGCCGCCGCGAGGATCAGGATCGGGCCGAGCTCGAACACCATCCGCCCGTAGATCCAGAACAGCCCGGTCGCGGCCATCAGGCCGAGCGCGAGCAGCAGCGGCACCCAGCGGACCTGGAGCGCCCGCAGCAGCCAGGCCGCCGCCGGGATGGCGAGCACGCCGAGGAGGTACGGCCCGAGCCGGATCTGGTACTCGCCGTCGCCCGGCAGCAGGCCGAACAGCGCCGAGACCAGCGTCGCGAGCGGCGGGTGGTGGGCGTACGTCGTCACGCTCTCCTCGAACGAGGTGTACGGCGACCAGTCGGCACCGAAGTGCGAGCCGACCAGGCCCATCCGGTCGAGGTTGCGGATCTGCAGCGCGAGCCGGGCGAACACCCTGCCTTCGTGATTGTCGCCGTAGGCGGCGTCCAGCACCGGCGCCCAGCTCAGCGCGACGACGAGCGTCACCCCGAGCACGCCGAGCCAGCCCAGCGCGTCGCGGCGGCTACGCCAGGGGCGGGGGCGCTCGGCCGCGTCGGCGGCGGGTCGGGTCGGCATCGTCGTTGGCAGCACCGTCGGCATGGGCAGGCAAAGTACCTCCAGAAGGTAACGGGCAATTGGCCGGCACGCGGTCGGTGGATTAACCTCGCCGACTGTGAACTCCAGTTCTTCGCGATCCCTCGACCTCCTGCCCGCCGTCGACGTCGTCGAAGGCGGTGCGGTCCAGCTCGTCCAAGGCGTGGCCGGAAGCGGCGGAAAGTACGGCGACCCGCTCGAGGCGGCGCTGCGCTGGCAGCGGGCCGGAGCTTCCTGGGTCCATCTCGTCGACCTGGACGCGGCGTTCGGCCGGGGTGACAACCGGGTCTTGCTGGCGTCGGTGATCGACCGGCTCGCCGAGCTTGACGTCAACGTGGAGTTGTCGGGCGGCCTGCGCGACGACGACTCCCTCGGCTGGGCTATGAGCACCGGCTGCACCCGGGTCAACATCGGCACGGCCGCGCTCGAGAACCCCGAGTGGTGTGCGAAGGCCATCGCGACGCACGGCCCGCGGGTCGCCGTCGGTCTCGACGTCCGCGGGCACACGCTCGCCGCCCGCGGGTGGACGCGCGAGGGCGGCGACCTGTTCGAGACGCTGGCCCGCCTCGACGCCGAAGGCTGCGCCCGTTACGTCGTCACCGACGTCAACAAGGACGGCATGCTGCAAGGCCCGAACGTCACGCTGCTCCGCGAGGTCTGCGCCGCGACCGACCGGCCCGTCGTCGCGTCCGGCGGCATCTCGAGCCTGCGGGATTTGCTGGCGATCGCGGAGCTCGTGCCCGCCGGCGTCGAGGGCGCGATCGTCGGAACCGCGCTGTACGCGGGCAACTTCACGCTGGAGGAGGCACTGGCAGCGGTCTAGACTCGGCTCGGCGGATGACGGGGCAGGCACTATGGGGGTGTCAGGAATGGGTGAGATGGGGAGGGACGCAGCGGAGGACACGGCGACACCGCGAACGGTGCGGCCGAACCCGTCGCTCGCGGTCGACGTCGCGGGCTTCGCCGAGCAGTTACGCCTGCTCAAGGTCTGGGCGGGAGACCCTTCGCTGGACCGCCTGCGCCAGCTCACCGGCGTTCCTCGCAGCACGTTGTCCGACGCGCTGAGCGGTGAACGGGTCGGCCTGCCCACGCTGGAGAACGTCGAGCGTCTCCTACGCGCGCTCGGGCTGGACGAGACCGAGGCCACGCCGTGGGTCGCCGCCTGGAACCGGATCCAGGCCGCGCTGACCACGACCCTGGCCGGCGGTGCGGAGAGCGATCGGGCCCGGCCCGCTTCGGAGGCCGCGCTGGAAGCCGTCCGGAAGGCGCCCGTTCCGCGGCTGCTGCCCGAACCGACCAGCTTGTTCGTCGGCCGCGACGACGACCTCGCGGCACTCGGGTCGTTGCTGGCCGAGGACGCCGGTGCGGTCGCGGCGATCTGCGGACCCGCCGGGTCCGGAAAGACCGCACTCACCGTCCACTGGGCGCATCAGGTCGCCGACCGCTTCCCCGACGGTCAGCTCTACCTCAACCTCGGCGGCTTCGGCCCGGGTGAGCCGATGGGTGTGCAGCAGGCGCTCGCCGTACTGCTTCGCGGTCTGGGCGTTCCGGGTGAAGAGATGCCCGGCGACCCGGCCGGTCAGGCAGCGCTCTACCGCTCGCTGCTCGAACAGCGCAGGGTGCTGGTCGTTCTCGACGACGCGGCGGGCTTCCACCAGGTGCGCATGCTGCTGCCGGCAAGCTCCGCCTGCCTCACGCTGGTCACCAGCCGCGACCCGCTCACCGCTCTGGTCGAACGCGAAGGGGCCAGGCGGCTCCAGCTCGGCGCGCTGCCACCGGCTCATTCGCTCGACCTGCTGGCCGGCGTGCTCGGCAACCAAAGGCTGTCCGACGAGCCCGAATCCGCATGGAACCTCTCGGGGCTGTGCGCGCATCTCCCGCTGGCGTTGCGGATCGCCGCGGCGTACCTCGCGGCCCGGCCGAACCTCGCGCTGGCGACGTACGTCCGCAAGCTCGGCGGTGGGCGCTCGCCGTCGCCCACGCCCGACACCGGTGCCGAGGAAAGCGCCGTCCACTCGGCGTTCGACGTGACCTACGACGATCTGGACCCGCTCGCGCAGCGGCTGTTCCGGCGGCTGAGCCACATCACCGGCTCCGACTTCGCCGCGCCCACGGTCTCGATCCTGATCAACTCGACCGAGCGCGAGGCCGAGCGGCTGCTCGGCGTCTTGGTGACCGCGCACCTGGTCGAGCTGGTCGGGCCCGGCCGGTACGCGATGGTCGACCTCCTGCGCTTCTACGCCGGCGAGCAGCTGCGCTCGGACGAGGACGAGCAGGATCGGATCGCCGTACGCCGGCGGCTGTTCAGCTGGTACCTCCACTCGGCGGCGGCCGCTGTGCAGACGTTCAGCCCGGCGCCGCTGTGGCTGCCGTTGCCGCCGGTCGACGTCGACCTCCGGCCGCTGGAGTTCGACGATCCGGACGCCGCGCTGGCCTGGCTCGACAGCGAGCACTCCAACCTGCTGACGCTGATCGCCGAGGCCGCCAAACGCGGGCCGCAGGCGGTCGCATGGCACGTGGTCGACGTGCTGTCGACCTACCTCGGCATGCGAGCACACCGCGTCGAGTCGGTGGCCGCGGCACAGATCGGTCTGGAAGCGGCCATGCAGGCCGACGACCGGGACGCGGAAGCGGCGATGTACATGCGGCTCGGCCAGGCGCAGGACGCCCTGGGCGACGCCAAGACGGCCGTTCAGCACGCGCTGCAGGCGATCGCACTGAGCCGTACGGTCGGCGACCAGTTGCGCGAGGCGTTCACGCTGATCAGCCTCGGCGACGGCATGCGCAAGCTGGGCCGGCCGGAGCACGCCGGCAAGGCGTACGTCGGTGCGGGCGCGCTGTTCCGCGAGCTGGGCCAGTCGAAGTTCCTGGCCCGGGTGGCGTGCCGGCTGGGTCTGGTGCAGCACGACCTCGGTCGGCTGGGCGAGGCGGCCGAGGCGCTGCGGTCGGCGCTGCGGCAACACTCGCGAGCCGGCGACAAGCTGGGCGAGGCCGAGACGCTGGGCTACCTCGCGGGCGTCCTCCACGACGCCGGCCGCGACCGGGAGGCGATGGCCACCGCGAACCGCGCGGTGGCGCTGTCGGTCTCGTTGGGCCCGGCGGCCGAGGCCGATGCGTGCATCCAGCGGGCGATGTGCCGGTTGCTGCCGGCCGATGATGCGACCGGTCAGCTGGAACACGCGCTTGAGCTGGCGCGGTCGGTGGGTTACCGGTCGGCGGAGGCCCGGGGCCTGCTGGCACTGGCGGAGCTGCTCGGCCGGCAGGGCGAGATCAGCGCGCGCCGGACGTTCGCTGAGCAGGCGCTGGCCCTGGCCCGGACGACCGGCTACCGAGTGATCGCGAACCGGGCCGAACAGCTGCTGGCCTGACGTCCCCTCTTTGCCGCTTCGGATCAGGCAAGGCGCCTTGGTGTAACCATTTGTCGCCGGGGAGGACTAGATGGTGTCCAGCAGAGGGCTGCTGAGCCGACGCCGGCTCATTCGGAAGGCTGAGCGAAGGAGCTGACGTCGGCGGGCTTGGGGCGCTGGTCGCCGGCTGTGGTGGTGCGGACGAGGGGGCCGCACCCCAAGCCGGCTCGACAGGCGCCGAGCCGTGAAAGGTGCGGCCGCCCGGCACAGTAGAGCGCACTGCGCCAGTCGACCGGGCCTAGGCTGGCCCCCATGGAGAAACGCGATCTTGGACGGACCGGACGTCAGGTCGGTGTGATCGGGCTCGGAGCCTGGCAGCTCGGTGCCGACTGGGGCGAGGTCAGCGAGGCCGACGCGCTCGCGACGCTGCATGCCGCGGTCGACGCGGGGGTGACGTTCATCGACACCGCCGACGTCTACGGCGACGGGCGCAGCGAGCAGATCGTCGGCAGGTTGCTGCGGGAGCGACCGGACGCCGGGCTCACCGTCGCGACCAAGATGGGGCGACGGGTGCCGCAGGAGCCGTCGGCGTACACGCTGGAGAACTTCCTGGCCTGGAACGACCGCTCCCGCGCCAACCTCGGCGTCGACACGCTCGATCTGGTCCAGCTGCACTGCCCACCGACGCCGGTCTACTCCACCGACGCGGTCTACGACGCGCTGGACCGGCTCGTCGAGGAGGAGCGGATCGCGGCGTACGGCGTGAGCGTCGAGACCTGCGACGAGGCACTGACGGCGATCGCGCGGCCGGGTGTGGCGAGCGTGCAGATCATCTTGAACGCGTTCCGGCTGAAGCCGCTGGAGGCGGTGCTCCCGGCTGCTCGGAAGGCCGGCGTCGGCATCATCGCGCGGGTGCCGCTGGCCAGCGGCCTGCTGTCCGGACGGTACGACGAGAGCACGGTGTTCGGCGCAGACGACCACCGCACGTTCAACCGGCGCGGTGAGGCGTTCGACGTCGGAGAGACGTTCTCCGGTGTCGACTTCGGCACCGGCCTGGCCGCCGTCAAGCGGCTGTTGCCGGAGGTCCCGGCCGGGGCGACGATGGCGCAGTTCGCGCTGCGCTGGGTGATCGACCAGGCCGGCGTGAGCGTGGTGATCCCGGGCGCGCGCAACCCGGAGCAGGCGCGGGGCAACGCGGCCGCCGCGGACCTCGAGCCGCTGTCGGAGTCGCAGCTCGCCGCGGTCCGCGAGACCTACGACGAGCTGATCCGGCCCGAGATCCACGACCGTTGGTAACCGCGAGCCGAAAGCCTAGGCACCGGGGTAGGTGCCGAAGTTCCAGGCGTTGCCTTCCGGGTCCCTCACCGAGAAGTCGCGCGACTCGTGACCTTCGGCGTCCTTCGGCTCGCTGACGACCTCGGCACCCGCTGCGACCGCGCGGGCGAACAGGGCGTCGGGCTCGCTGGTGACGACGTAGACGGAGGCCTTGCCCGGCTGGATGTAGAACGGGTCGTCCTTGTCGCGCACGGTGCCGAGCATGACGCCGCCGGAGCCGTCCGGCCAGCGCAGCTCGGCGTGCGCGATCTCGCGATCGCCGGCGCCGGGCACGACGAGCTTCTCGACGAAGCCGAACGCCTTGGTCAGGAACTGGATCGCGGCGGGCGCGTCGGCGTAGGACAGGCCTGCCCAGACGGTCGGGGTGCTCGTGTCAGTCATACCGATCAGCCTGCCCACACAGCTCGCCGTCGTCTTGAACGAATGGAATCTCCTCCGAGAGCCAGGCCGACGGCGTGGTGCCGGCGAAGTCGAGCCAGTCGCGGTTGAAGTGCGCCTGGTCGGCATAGCCGCAGCGCTGCGCGACGTCGGCCAGCGGCGGCGGGCTCGGATCGGTCAGCAGGCTCCGTGCCGTCTCGAATCGCATGACGCGGGCGGCGACCTTCGGGGCCAGGCCGTACTCGCGTTGGAACCGTGTGCGCAGATGCTGCCGCGACCAGCCGATCTCCGCGGCGAGCGTGCCGATCTCGACGCTGCCGGCGGACTCGGTCAGGCGCTTCCAGGCCCACCCGAGCTCGGGGCTGGGGGAGCTGCCGGGCATCGCGATCCGTTCGAGCATCGCGTCGAGCGCGGCGAAGCGGCCGGTCCAAGTGGTCGCCGTGCGTATGCGGTCGGCGAGCTCGGCAGCCCGCCGGCCGAGCAGGGCGCCGAGATCGACGACGGCGCCGGCGAGCTCACCGGCGGGCAGACCGAGCAGCGCCCGCGCGCCGAGCGGCGTGAACTCGGCCTGGATGCCGTGCTGCAGCCCGTCATGATCGATCCGGACGGGCGTGGCGTGCAGGCCGCCGGCCAGCGTCGGGAACGCACCGTGGCCGGCCACGTCGACCGTGCCCTCGAGCGTGATGATGAACGTGACGTTGCGCGAGGGCAGGCCACGGTGGCTGCCCGGCCGCGTGCGCAGGTGGTAGCCGAGGTAGCGGCTGACCCACGGCCGGAGCGCGGGCTGGGGCCTGGCCGCGACGGACTGGAGCAGTGGCTCGTCCACGCTTCCCAGCCTACGAACGACCACCGACACGCGCGGCCGGCGTTACGAGGCGGACGTGGCCTGCTCCGTAGTGCCCACACTGTTCCACCGGCTGTCCGGCGGCACCGCCCGGAACCGTCGCAGGGCCGGGTTCAGGCCGGCCACCAGGGCGACTCCTGCCAGGCAGAGCAGCCCGCCGGAAACCACCGCGAACGGCCCGGACGTCACGCTCGCCACCAGCCCGCCCCGGAAGTTGCCGAGGTCGGGGCCGGACACACCGATGATGTGCTCCGCGGCACTCACGCGGCCGCGGTGGGAGTCCGGTGTCTCGAGTTGCAGGATCGAGCCGCGAGAGATCACCGACAGGGTGTCGGCCGCGCCCGCGATCACCAGGCAGGCCAGCGCCAGCCACAACGGCGACGCCAGCCCGAACCCGGCCAGCCCGGCGCCCCACCCGCCGGCCGAGCAGAGCATCACCAGACCCGGGCGGCCCGTCCGCGTGACCGCGCCGGACGCCGTGCCCGCCGCGATTCCGCCGACCGCGATCGCCGACAGGAACAGGCCGAGCGTCTCCGGCCGGTCGCCGAAACGTTCCGCGTTGATCGCCGGGAACAGCGCGACCGGCATCGCCAGCACGGTCGCCAGTACGTCGGTGAGCAGCGCGCCGGTCAGCACCGGCCGGCTCCAGATGCTCCACTCCTTCTTGCGGCTCCGCCGCGTGGCCCAGCCCTCCCAGTTCGCCCGGCCGGGCCGTGGCGAAGCGGCCTCCTCGCCGAGCGGCCGGAGCGCGGGCAGCCCGAACACGCCGTACAACGCGGCACCGAACGTCACAGCGTCGATCGCGTAGCAGGCGCTGACGCCCCACTGTCCGATGATCAGGCCGCCGAGTGCCGGACCGGCCAGCATCGCCACCTGGAAGCTGAGATGGGTGAGCGCGATCCCGGCCGCGACCTGATCGGCGGGCAGCAGCCGGACCACGAAGGTACGCCGGGCCGGCGCCCCCAGCGCCGCGCAGGTCGCCTGCAGCGCGACCAGCCCGAGCAGTACCCACCACGAGCCGGCGCCCGCGACGGCCTGGCCGGCGAGCAGCCCGGCGGCAACGATCTGTCCGAGCGTCGTGAGCAGCACGAGCCGGCGGCGGTCGACAGCATCGGCCAGCACACCGCCGACCAGCCCGAACACCACCATCGGGATCGCCTGGGCGAGCCCGATCGCGCCGACGCTGACCGGGCTGCCGGTGAGCTGCCAGGCCTGGTACAGCACCGCGACCGTGGTCAACTGCCCGCCGAGTCCGGAGAGCGTGCTTCCGATCCACAACCGCCGGAACGCCGGGCTGGACCGCAGCGGCCGGGTGTCGACCAGCGCCTTCACTCGCCGGCGCTCTCTGCGCTCTCGGCGCTCTCAGCCTCGGACAGGTGACCGACGATCCGGTCGTGGAACGAGCGCTGTGCCAGCGCGTCCGTGATGTCGCGGACGACCTGGCTCAGCGGGTACGGCAGCTCCGACTCGAGCTCGGCCACCGCCCGCTCGGTCGCGCGCCACTCGGCCTCCAGGAACGGCACCAGTTCGCGTGCCCTGTCGGTCAGCGTCACCTCGCGGGTCCGTGCATCGGAGGAGCCTGGCGAGCTGGTCACCAGCCCTTCGCGGCGCAGCGCCCCGACGGTCTGGCTCATCGCCGAGTGCGTGACGTCCAGGCTGTCGGCCAGCTGCCGGATCGTCATCGGCCCGCGCCGCCCGAGCCGGATCAGCGGCATCGTGAACCTCGGGCGGACGCCCGTCACACCGCGTTCGGCGTAGAGCGTGGCGATCTCGCCGTCCATCGACTCCAGCAGGAGACGCAGCGGCCGCCAGCGGCTTTCCTCGGTCGGGTCCGGGTACTCAGTCACGCGAAAATTATATAAGGGCTGTTACATCTCTGTGGCAGCGGCTCCAGGTCCGGGCAGAACGTCGACGTCGGACGCGCGCATCGGCTGGTCGCACTCCGAGCAGTGCGGCTCGACGTGGCTGATCCGGCCGCAAGCGTGGTGGCGGTACAGTACGGGCGGTCCGGCTTCGCCGGCCAGCCATCGGTCGCCCCAGCGCACCATCACCAGCAGCAGGTCGCAGAGCTCCATGCCCTTGGCGGTCAGTGCGTACTCGTGTCTCGGCGGGCGGCTGGAGTATTCCCGGCGCTCGAGCACGCCGGCCTCGACCAGCCACGTCAGCCGCTCGGTCAGGACCTTGCGGGAGATCTGGAGGTCCTGCTGGATCTGGCCGACGATGCAGTGGATCCAGCACCGCGACGAGTACTGACCGCAGCCGGTCAGCCGGTGAAGTGGGCGGCGATGCCGTCGAGCACGTACTCCAGTCCGGCCTCGAACGTCTGATCCGCACCGGGATGGGTCGCCTCCACCATTACCTTCTCCAGCGTGGGGAAGCGACCGGTGTCGAGCATCTGCCGCAGGTACGGGCCGAGCGACCGCTGCCACTGCTGCTCGTCCAGGCCACTGCTGCGTTCCGCGCGCCACTCGATGATCTCCGACCGGCTCGCGCCGATGACGTAGGCGTTCACCGCGTGGGCCGCCTGCATCACGGTGTCGATGTGGCCGACGCCCGGTGCGTCGTTCAGCGTGGCCAGCACGGCCTCGAGGTAGGCCAGCGCGTTCGGACCGACCTGCGGCCGGCCTCCGACCAGTTCGGCGAACCACTCGTGCCGGTGGACGGCCTGCCTGGTGCGCCGGGCCAGCGTCCTGAGCGTGGTTCGCCAGTCGCCGCGGGGTAGCTCGGGTGTGGTGATCTCGGCGTAGACCACGTCGACCATCAGGTCGAGCAGCTCGGCTTTGGTGGACAGGTACCCGTAGAGCCGCATCGGCCCGGCGTCGAGCGCGGCTCCGACCTTGCGCAGCGATACCGCGGCCAGGCCGTCGCGATCGGCGAGCTCGATCGCCGCGCGGACGATCCGCTCCCTGCTCAGCGGGCTCGGCGCCGGCCGGCTCGGTGGTTCCGGACGCTCCCAGATGGTCACACGCAGACGATACATCGTCTGCTGCGATACAGTGTATTGATAGATACGGCGTATCGATGAATGGGAGAGCGATCATGCGTACGGAAACGACTTCGGTGCTGGTGGTCGGCGGCGGGCTCGTGGGACTGTCGGCCGCGGTGTTCCTGGCGTCGCGCGGAGTGCCGACGATGCTGGTCGAGAAGCATCTCGGTAGCTCGCTGCACCCCAGGGCGGTCGGGCTGCGATCCAGGACGGCGGAGATCTACCGCGGCGCCGGCCTGGCGGGCGTGCTTCCGGAGGTGCCGACCGGGAAGAGCGTGCCGCGCCGCGTCCGGGTGGAGAGCCTGACCGGCGAGTGGTTCGAGGAGCTCCACTGGACGCCGCCCGGTGCGAAACAGGCCGAGGCTCTGGCGTCCGGCCACCTCGAGGAGTACTCGCCGTGCCGGGGTGTCGGCCTCGCGCAGGACAGGATCGAGCCGATCCTGCGTACCCACGCGGCCGGGTTGGGCGCCGACCTGCGGCTCGGCCTGGAGTTGGTGTCGTTCGAGCAGGACGGCGACGGCGCGCTCGCGGTCGTCCAGCCGCGTGACGGCGGCGAGCCGTACGCGGTCCGTTCCCGCTATCTGATCGCTGCCGACGGCCATCGCAGCCGGGTCCGGGAGACGCTCGGCATCCAGCGCGGTGGGCGCGGTTACATGCGTACGTCGCTGAGCGTGCTGTTCCGGGCGCCGCTGGAGGAGTATCTGCGCGACGGGTTCGGGCAGTTCATGATCGACCAGCCGGGCTTCGACGCTGCTCTGCTGACCTACGGCGACGGCCGGTGGGTGCTGATGCTCCACGACGAGCTCGAGCGCGACGAAGCCGCGCAGCGGGAGGCGATCCTGCAGGCGATCGGCCGGACGGACATCGGGGTGGAGATCATCACGACCGGCCGCTGGGAGGTCACCGCGTCGATCGCCGAGCGGTTCTCCGACGGCCGCGTGTTCCTGGCCGGCGACGCCGCGCACACGCTGCCGCCGAGTCGCGGAGGCTACGGCGCGAACGTCGGTATCGAGGACGCGCACAACCTGGCGTGGAAGCTGGCCGCGGTGCTGTCCGGCGAGTCGTCGGCCGAGCTGCTCGAGACGTACGAAGCCGAGCGCCGGCCGGTCGCGTGGCTGTGCCACCAGCAGATCTTCGCCCGAGCCGACGGTCACGACCCCGCCCGGAAAGAGGCCGACCTCGAGACGATCATCGACGACCGTGCGATGGCGTTCGGCATTCTCTACCGATCGGCCGCCGTGCTCGGAGCGGGCGACGACCTGCCGCCGGCCGCACGCCCCGACGAGTGGGCCGGACAGCCGGGCACGCGCGCGCCGCACCTGTGGCTGACCCGCGCGGACGGCGAGCGGCTGTCGACGCTCGACCTGTTCCAGCGCGGCTGGGTGCTCCTCACCGAGTCCGAGGCCTGGGCGGCCGCGGCGGAGCAGGCCGCCGAACATACAGGGGTCTCGGTCGCCTACGAGTGCATCGGCGACGAGCTCCGGCCGGACGACCCGGCAGCGTTCCGACAGGCGTACGGCCTGGCTGCGGGCGGCGCCGGCCTGGTCCGCCCCGACGGCGTCGTCGCGTGGCGTTCGGCCGGTTTGCCCACCGACCCGGCGAGTGCGCTGGCCGAGGCGCTGAGCCAGGTGGCGTTTCCTGGCCGGCTGTCTCGTGCGGACAGCCCGGCCGCGTGAAGGTACTGGTCATTCGCCGCAGCGGGAGACCAGGACGAGCGGTCGCTTTCCGGGCGGGGTCGCGGCCGTGATCGTGACGTCCCATCCGAGCAGGCCCGCGACCCCGGCCTGCTCCTCGTACGCTTCGGTCACTTGCTCCAACCGGCGCGGATCGTTGACCCGGACGTATGCGACGAAGCCGCCCATGCTGCACTCGGCGTAGATGCCGCCTTCGGTCCACGGCAGGACGCCTCCGGCCACGCGACTGCCGTCGGCGACCGTGAGCTCGTTGAACCGCGAGAAACCGGGGGCGGCGATCCAGTCGCCCGGCCGCAGCATTCTGGCCGCGGCGTAGGCCGACCGGCCGGCTGGTACGACCGGCCAGCCGGCGGCGCCCCCAGGCCGGTCGGCTTCGGAGGCAGTCGCCGCGAACCGGTCGACGATCGCGAACCCCAGGTGATCCCGCGCCTGGATCGAGACGAGGATCTCCGTGCCGCCGTCGGCGGTGCGAGCCCCGATCACGCAGGTGACCTGCCCTTCCGCGTCCTCACAGGCTCGTGGCCGCTGTGGCGTGGGCCGGAGCCCGGCCTGCCGGAGCTCACGGACGAACTCCCGCGCGACGGCGTAGGCATCCGCGTCCAGCCCGAGCAGGACCCGGTCGGCGCCCGGCGCCGGCGTCGTCCCGACCACCGGCCAGCTGCTGGAGTCCATCGTCGACTCCAGCGGGACGACGGGGGGAACGTCGCCGAGCACGACGGCACCATGGGGGACCCGCAGGCCCGGGAACACGAGCTCCCCGGCCGCTTCCGGGTCGCTCAGCAGGGCGCTGACGCTGCCCTGCACCTGCAGCACGACCACCACGAGGACCAGCCAGGCCAACCTCCGCCACCACCGGCCCGGGCGCCGCTCCGGCTGCCGGCTCGACCGCCGCCACGGGAACGATGCGAACGCCGACTCCCAGATCTCGTCGGCCGTGGCAGGCCGGCCCGGATCGGGCTGCGGCGCGGATGTGTGCTCCACCGTTCCGGTGTCACCTCGTGAAGGTCGTATCCGTGGCGATTGCCCAGCAAAGTACTTCAACCGCCCGCTCCGGCTACCAATCACGACAGCGTGACCACTTTCGGCAGCGGCCGCGTAGGCTGGCGCGGGGCTCAGCGCCACACGCACTGTATGCGTCGGGAAAGTCTCATAGGTCGGTCTTCTGCCCGGGGTTAACTGCTGGGTAGGGTGTGTCCCGCGAAGGGGGCACAACCACCTAAGCTCAGACTGTCCATGTACGACGAAGTACAGGCGACGTACGGGCAACGTAAGGCGAAACCCGGGAGGGCCACGGCATTGCGGCTGAAACAACGGCTCGCCGGTAAGCGAGTGCTTCTCACCGGAGTCACCGGGTTCGTCGGCGAGGCGCTGCTGCATCGCATCCTCGGAGACCTCCCCGACACCAAGGTCGTGGCGCTGGTACGCCGCAAGGGCTCGCTCACCGCCCGCGCGCGCATGGAGCAACTGCTCGGCAAGGCCATCTTCGAGAACGTACGTGAAGCAGCCGGCAGCGTCGAAGCCCTGCTGGAGGCTCGCATCGAGGTCGTCGAGGGCGACCTGAACCAGCTGCCCGAGCTGCCGACCGGCCTCGACGTCGTGATCCACTGCGCGGGCGACGTGTCGTTCGACCCGCCGATCCACGTCGCGTTCGAGACCAACGTCCTCGGCACCGAACGGCTGCTGAAGCAGCTGGTCGCGGGCGCCGACTCGAGCGGCACCCGCACCCACTACGTCCACGTGTCGACCGCGTACGTCTCGGGTCGCCGGCGTGGCGCGATCCCCGAGGGCCCGGTCGAGCACGAGGTCGACTGGCGCACCGAGGCGCGCTGGGGTCTGGCGATGCGCGACCGGATCGAGGAGACCTCGCGCGCACCGGGAGTGCTGGTGAGCCTGCGGAAGAAGGCCGAGCGCGAGCACCGCCGCGCCGGGCCGATCACCACCGCGCAGGACACCGAGCGCCGGCGCCGCGAGTGGGTCGACAAGAAGCTCGTCTCCGCCGGCGGCGAACGCGCGCACTCACTCGGCTGGACCGACGTCTACACCTTCACCAAGGCGATGGGGGAGCGCGTCGTCGAGGAGGTCGGCGCGCCGCTGCCCGTGACGATCCTGCGCCCGTCGATCATCGAGAGCGCGCTGCAGACTCCGCACGTCGGCTGGATCGAAGGCTTCAAGATGGCCGAGCCGCTGATCCTGGCCTACGGCCGTGGCGAGCTGCCGGAGTTCCCGGCCAGCGCCGACGCGATCTGCGACATCGTGCCGGTCGACCACGTTGTCAACGCCACCTTGGCGGCAGCCGCCACGCCGCCCGAGCCAGGCAACGCGGCCTACCTCCACGTCGCCTCCGGATCGCGCAACGCGCTGACCTACAGCCGGTTGTACGAACTGGTCCGGATGTACTTCGACTCCAACCCGTTCGACATGAGCGAGCGTGGCGCGGTTCGCCTTCCGGTCTGGCGTTTTCCCGGCGGCGAGAGCGTCGACCGCCTGCTGGCGATGAGCGAACGCGCGCACAAGGTCGCCGACTACCTCGTCACCCACGCGCCGCGCGGTGAGCGAATCCGTAAGCTGGCAAGAGAAGTCGACCAGCAGCAACGCCGGCTCGACTTCCTGCGGCGCTACATGGACCTCTACCGCCCCTACACCGAGACCGAGCTCGTCTTCACCGACGACCGGACGATGGAGCTCTACCAGGGTCTCGAGGACGAGGACCGCGAGCTGTTCCCGTTCGACACCTCGGTGTTCGACTGGAAGCACTACCTCGTCGACGTGCACTGCCCGAGCGTCACCGACTCGATGCGCAAGTACGACGTCATCCGCCGCCGGCGTGGGCGTTCGGCGCCGGCCGTGGCCAAGGACCTGCCCGAGGGCGACAACATCCTGGCCGCGTTCGACATGGACGGCACGCTGCTGTCGTCCAACGTCGTCGAGACCTACCTCTGGCTGCGGTTGCCCGAGCTCGACCAGACCGGCAAGCTGCGCGAGATCGGCTCGCTGATCCGCAAGCTGCCGGGCTTCCTGTCGGCCGAACGCAAGGACCGCGGCGCGTTCCTGCGTTCGGTCTACCGACGTTACTCCGGAGCCGACCTGGCCGAGCTCGAGCGGATCGTCGACGTGATGATCTCCGAGCACGTGCTCGAACGCGTGAGCGCCGCCGCGCTGCGCCGGGTGCGGGCGCACAAGGCCGCCGGACACCGCACGATCCTCATCACGGGCGCGATCCGTCCGCTGACCCGGCCGCTGTCGCCGTTGTTCGACGAGATCGTCGCGGCCGAGCTGTCGACCGACCAGCTGGGCCGGTGCACCGGCTTCCTGTCCGGCCCGCCGCTCGTCGGTGAGTCGCGCGCCGCGTGGCTGAAACGCTACGCCGAGACCGAAGGCTACGACCTGACCAAGTCCTACGCCTACGCCGACAGCCATTCCGACCTGCCGATGCTGCGGGTCGTCGGCCGCCCGGTCGCCGTCAGCCCGGACGTCCATCTGTGGCGCGAAGCACGCAAGGGCCGCTGGCCGGTGGAGGAATGGAAGAGCTCCGGCGCGGTCAACCGCCTCGCCCTGCCGACAGGGGACGACCTGCCATGATGCTCGCGTTGGAGATGTATCGCTCGTTGCCGCGCTATATCGCGGCCCGTGCGATGGGCGGCCGGATCCCTGGTGTGCTGACGGGTCCGGCGGCGCCGGTCCGGCTGATCACGCGCGACGAGCCGAAGCCGCAGGGCGCCGGCTGGGCCCGCGTCCGTCCTACGCTGTCCGGCATCTGCGGCTCCGACCTCGGCGCGTTGTTCGGTCAGACCTCCTTGTATTTCTCGGCTCTGGTGTCGATGCCGTTCGTTCCCGGACACGAGGTCGTCGGTGTCCTCGCCGACGACTGCGAGGATCTGCCGGCCGGCACGCGCGTCGTGCTGGATCCCGTGCTGTCGTGTGCCGCCCGCGGCGTCGAGCGTTGCCAGTCGTGTGCCGCCGGGCAGACCAACCTGTGCGACCGGATCACGGTCGGCCACGTGTCGCCCGGCCTGCAGACCGGCTACTGCGCCGACACCGGTGGTGGCTGGGGCGGTCAGCTGATCGCACACCGCAGCCAGCTTTTCCCTGTGCCCGAAGGGCTTTCGGACGAACGGGCCGTGCTGGTCGAGCCGCTTGCGTGCGCGGTGCACACCGCGTTGCGCGCGCAGGTGCCCGACGGTGGTTCGGTGCTGGTGTCCGGTGCCGGAGCGGTCGGCCTGTTCGCCACCCTGGCGCTGCGGCAGCTCACCAACGCCCACCGGATCAGCGTGGTGGCCAAGCATCCGCGGCAGCGCGAGCTGGCCCGTGCGTTCGGCGCGTCCGACGTGATCGCGCCGGACGAGGTGGCGGGCCGCGTCCGCCGGGCGACGCAGGCGTTCCGGCTCGCGCCCGATCGCGGTCAGGAGTTCCTGCTCGGCGGTGTCGACGTCGCCATCGACGCGGTAGGCAGCAAGACCTCGCTGGACACGGTGTTCCGGGTGACCAAGGCGGGCGGCCGGGTGGTGCTGTCCGGCATGCCGGCCACCGGCGCCGACCTGTCGCCGGTGTGGTTCCGCGAGCTCGACGTCACCGGCACGTATGCCTCGGCCGGCAAGGAGTCCTTCGAGAAGGCGTTCGAGCTCGCCGCCTCGGACGCGCTCGAAGGCGCGATGACGGCGAAGTATCCGTTGTACAGATGGCGGGAGGCCCTCGACCACGCGCACAGCGCTGGCCGGCTGGGCACTGTGAAAGTTGCGTTCGACGTAAAGGGGAGCAGCCGGTGACCGAGCAAGTGGAGTGGTCGGCCGTGCGGCGCACGTGCCAGCCGCTCGCCGAGCGCGCGGGGCGCCGGGAGCGACCGATGGAATGGAGCAGCCGGTGAGCCGACCAGGATTCGTACTCGAGGTCGACGACCGCACGCCGCCTCTGCTCGTCCACGAGGGCGAGGGGTTCCGGCTGGAGAAGTTCCCGATCGGAACGCGGGTCGTCTATCCGCCGGAGTCGCTGCCGGGCATCGCCGATGTCGACGGCGCGATCCGGCACGCGCTGGACAACCCCGAGGGCTCGGAGCCGCTGCGCGCGCTGCTGCGGCCGGGCATGAAGCTCACGATCGCGTTCGACGACCTGTCGATCCCGCTGCCGCCGATGCAGAAGCCCGACATCCGGCAGCGGGTCATCGAGCAGGTGCTGACGCTGGCCGCCGAGGCGGGCGTCGACGACGTACAGCTGATCGCGGCGCTGGCGCTGCACCGGCGGATGATGCCGAGCGAGCTCAGGCACGCGCTGGGCGAGCGGGTCTACCGTTCGTTCGCGCCCGACGGGCTGCTCTACAACCACGACGCCGAAGACCCCGACAACCTCGCGTTCATCGGCACCACCGACCGTGGCGAAGAGGTCGAGATCAACAAGCGGGCCGCCGAGTCCGACCTGCTGGTCTACGTCAACGTCAACCTGGTCGCGATGGACGGCGGACACAAGTCGGTGCCGATCGGCCTGGCGTCGTACCGCTCGCTGCGGCACCACCACAACAGCCACACGATGGTGCGGTCGCACTCGTTCATGGACCACACCAAGTCGCACCTGCACCACTCGGCTTGGCGGATGGGCCGGATGCTGGCCGAGCACGTCAAGATCTTCACGATCGAGACGACGCTCAACAACGACTGCTTCCCGGCGCCGTACGACTTCCTCAACAAGCGCGAGTGGGAGTGGTCGATCAAGGACCAGGCCACGATGCTCGGCGCGCGCCGCGGTCTGGCGCTCGCGCCGGACAAGATGAAGCACCGCATCTTCCAGAACATGCGGGCTCCGTACGGCCTGACCGGTGTGCACGCGGGTGAGACCGAAGCCGTGCACGAGAAGACGATCGCGAACGTGCACCGGCAGCAACTGGTCGAGGTGCAGGGCCAGAGCGACGTGCTGGTGATGGGGCTGCCCTACATCGGGCCCTACAACGTCAACGCGGTGATGAACCCGATTCTCGCGACCTGCCTGGGGCTTGGGTACTTCTTCAACTCCTACCGCGGCCAGCCGGTGGTGCGGAAGGGCGGCGCGGTGATCCTGTATCACCCCGTGCCGTACCAGTTCAGCCAGCTGCACCACCCGAGCTATGTCGACTTCTTCGAGGAAGTGCTCGCCGAGTCGACCGACCCGGCGACGATCGAGCAGAAGTTCGAGAAGCAGTACGCCACCGACCCGTGGTACATCCACCTCTACCGCACGTCGTACGCCTACCACGGCGTCCACCCGTTCTACATGTGGTACTGGGCGGCGCACGCGATGGACCACGTGGGCGATGTGGTCTGGGTCGGCGGCGACCGGAAAGCCGTTGCGCGGATGGGCTTCCGCTCGGCGTCGACGCTGCAGGACGCGCTGGAGATGGTGAGCGGAACGGTGGGCAACTCGCCGTCGATCACCTACACGCACAACCCGCCGCACCTGATCTCGGACGTGCGATGAGCGGCTCTGGCTCGTCCAAGTCGCCGGTGCGGTTCGTCCGCGACACCGTGCGCGAGGTGCGGATGGTGGCCAAGGGCTGGCGCTGGGGACGCCGGGCGTTGGTGCCGCGGTCGGCCGAGCCGTATCAGCTGCGGAAGGAGACGAACGTCTTCCCGACCGGCTGGGCGCGCCGTCCCGCGGCCAACGCTGTGCGCGATCTGGTGCAGCGGTACGGCCTGCGGCCGGTGCTGCACTCGACCGTACGGCCGCAGGTGTCGGGGCTGGACGTGTTGACCGGGTTGCACCAGCCGGTCCTGTTCGTGGCCAACCACTCCTCGCACCTCGACACGCCACTGATCCTGTGCTCGCTGCCAGATGCGTGGCGGCGCAACACGACGTTCGCGGCGGCGGCGGACTACTTCTTCGACACCTGGTGGCGTGCGTCCGGGTCGGCGATGGTGTTCAACACGTTCCCGATCGAACGGCGGGGCGGCTCGATGTCGACCACGCCGGGCGACCTGCTGTCCGACGGCTGGAACGTCGTCATCTTCCCGGAGGGCACGCGTTCGCCGGATGGCTGGTCGACGCGGTTCCGGATGGGCGCGGCGTACCTGGCGGTGGAGCACGGCATTCCCGTCGTACCGGTGGGGATTCGTGGCTCGTACGCCGCGATGCCGCGTGGTCGTGGGTGGCCGCGGCCCGGACGCTTGCCGGTGCGGGTGCGCTTCGGGCCGGCGCTGCGACCGGCCGAGGGCGAGTCGCCGCGCGAGTTCGCGCCGAAGGTCCGCGACGCGGTGGCCGAACTGCTCGACGAGGACGCGACGACCTGGTGGGACGCCAAGCGGCGGGCCGCTCGCGGGGAAACGCCCGACCCGTCGGGCCCGCAGGTCGCTTCCTGGCGACGGATCTGGGCGCAGACGGCGCCGCCGCGGGAAGGGCAGAAGCGCGGCGCCTGGAAGTAGCCGGCCCGCATTGTGAGCCTGTCGGTGGACGTCTTCGTCTACGCCGAGGATGGCCAACTCGAGGTCCTGGACACCCCGGAAGGGTGCCAGGACCTCGCTGGTTTCGAGAGCTGGCGGACGACGGTGTGGGGGAGCGAAGTCGTACGGTCGCTGGGCGCGCGTTTCTTTCCTCTGCTCGCCGAGGGCGATCTCACGGTCGAGCCGTCGCAGGTCCCCGCGTTCCTGAGGGAGTGCGCGCTGCTGCGAGTCAGTATCGAGCAGATCGCGGCGGCCGACCCCACCAAAGACCGCGACCGGTATCGGGAGCAGATCTCGGTGCGATTGGCCAACATCCAGATCGCCGCCGGCCGCGCCATAGGCGCCGGCGGCGGCGTGCTGGTGTGGTAATGCGTTCGATCGGTCGTGCAAGCTCGGTGCATTACTTGGAAGACGGTGGCAACCGAAAGTGGAGGGCGAGCTGGTGGCGGTGTTCGGCCCGGAACACGGCTTCCGCGGCACGGCGCAGGCCAACGACTCCGAGGACTTCTTCACCGACCCCAAGACCGGCCTGCCGGTCTACGACACGTTCGAGAAGAGCGGCCAGGACCTCGCCGGCATCTTCACGCAGTCCGGCGCCGACACCGTGCTGTTCGACGTGCAGGACGTGGGCGCGCGCTTCTACACCTACATCTGGACGATGTTCGACTCGATGGAGGCCGCCGCCCTTGCCGGCAAGCGGTTCGTCGTCCTCGACCGCCCGAACCCGATCACCGGCCGGCGCGCGACCGGGCCCGTCATGCATCCGGAGTACGCCACGGTCATCGGCCGGGAAGCCATCTCGCAGCAGCACGGCATGACGATCGGGGAGCTCGCAGGGGCGCGGCACCACGCGCCCGTTCCAGATCGTCGGCGCGCCGTTCGTCGACCACCGCTGGGCCGAGGCGCTGACGGCGTACGACCTGCCCGCGTGGCGTTCCGCGAGGCGTACTTCAACCCGACGTTCTCGACCTATCAGGGCAAGAACTGCGGCGGGGTGGACGTCCTGGTCACCGAGGCGCCAGCCGTCGACGCCGTACGGGTCGGCATCGTGCTGCTGGTCACGCTGAAGCGCCTGTACCCGCAGGAGTTCGCCTGGCTCAACACCGCCACGGCGACCGAGCCCACGTGGTGGATCGACAACCTCACCGGCTCCGACCGCGTACGCCTGGCCGTCGACGCCGGCCACGACGTCGACACATCGTCGAGGGCTGGCAGGCCGAACTCGCGGACTTCGACCGGATCCGGCGCCGCTACCCCCGTTACTGAGGCCGCGGTCCTGGGGTAGCAGGGTTGCATGGAACCGACGATGACCGCCGCCGTCCTCACCAGGCATGGCGGCTTTGACGCCCTGGAGGTACGCGACGACTGGTCGGTGCCGGCGGTCGAGGCGGGCGAGGTGCTGGTCCGCGTCACCGGAGCCGCCGTCAACAACACCGACATCTGGACCCGCGAGGGCGCCTACGGCCTGCCGGGCAACCCGGACGCACGGGCGGGCTGGCGCGGGCCGATCGCGTTCCCGCGGGTGCAGGGCGGCGACATCGCGGGCGTCGTGGAGGCGCTGGGCGACGGCGTGCCGGCGGCCATGGCCGGCCGGCGGGTCCTGGTCGATCCGGCCGTCTACGAGAACGAGGGTACGGACGCCCCGCCCGTCGGCCTGCTCGGCAGCGAGGCCGACGGCGGCTTCGCGCAGTACGTCGTCGCGCCGGCCGACCAGGCGCACGACGTCACGGACTCGCCACTCTCCGACGAGGAGCTCGCCTGCCTACCGGTCGCGTACGGCACGGCGATGGGCATGCTCGAACGCGCGGCCATCCGATCCGGCGAGACCGTGTTGGTCACCGGCGCCTCGGGTGGCGTCGGACTGGCCGCCGTACAGCTCGCGGCCGCCCGCGACGCCACGGTCGTCGCGATCACCAGCGGCGGCAAGGACGACGACGTACGCGCCGCCGGAGCCACCCACGTCGTCTCGCGCGACGGCAAGGACCTCGCCGACGTCGCCGACGAGGTGCGCGACCTGCTTCCGGTGTCCGGCTTGGACGCGGTGGCCGACGTCGCGGGCGGGCCGGGGCTGGGCCAGCTCCTCCCACTCCTTCGCGACGACGGCCGCTGGGCGATCGCGGGTGCGGTGGCGGGTGCGGTCGTGCCGTTCGACCTGCGCCGGCTGTATCTCCACAACATCAGCCTGGTCGGATCCTCGATGCACACCCGGGCCCACTTCGCCGCACTCGTCGAAGCCGCACTTACCGGTGCCGTCCGGCCGCGGATCGCCGGCCGGTTTTCGCTGCGGGAGATCCACCAAGCCCAGCAGGAGTTCCTGCGACGCAAGCACGTCGGCAAGATCGTGATCGTCCCCTAAGCGGGCTTCCTCGCCCTGACCAGGAAGCGATGGTTGTGGGTGACGAACGGGCCTTCCGCGCGGATCCGGGCGTCGAGCTGCCGTAGTTCGGTGTCGTAGCGGTCGACGTCGAAGTCGGGTACGGTCCAGGACACCGCGCGGAGCTGGAAGATGACGGCCGCGATGTCGTGGTAGCGGTAGGCCGGCATCTCTTCGCGCGCGTCCTCGATCGCGAAGCCTTGTCCACGCAGGGCTTGGGTCACCGAGGCGAGCGTGTGCGATTCCGGATCCACCGGCGGGTGCGTGCCGAGTGCGGTGGAGAACTCCTGGTCGTTGCGGCTGCCCGGCTGCTGGGTCAGGAACACACCGCCCGGAACGAGCACGCGCCACAGCTCGCCCGGCGTGAACGCCCCGTGCCGGTTGAGTACGAGGTCGAACTCACCGTCGACAGCAGGCAGGTCCTCGCCGCGTCCGGCGCGGACCGAGACACCGAGCGGTTCCAGCCGCTCGCGGGCCACGGGGAGGTTGGGGTCCCACGCCTCGGAGGCGACGGCGTGGCGAGGCAGGGGAGCGAGGCCCGCGAGCAGCTCACCGCCGCCCGTGTCGATATCGAGGACGGCCGTCGCGTCGGTGAGGGCGGCCTTGGCGAGGTGGGAGTAGTCCCAGGTCAGTTGCTCGCCGCTGGTGCGGTCGCGAAGCCAGGAGAAGTCCCAGCCGGCGAACGGTGCGGCCAGAGCCTCGGCGACGAGCTGTTCGTAGGGTGCGCTGATCGAGTGCGCGGAAGTCATGCGAAACGTCCTTTGGGCATGCGAGACAAAACAAACGGATACCTGCGGCGGGAGGAATCAGCTGTTATCTCGCATGCCCGCCACCCTAGCCGATCGCCCGACCAGTGCGCCAAAGTCCACATGGAGCACGCGATCGTCCACGCGAGTCGCTCTAGCTTGGACAGATGAGACTGGGACAGTTGGCGATCGGTGCTGCCCTGACGGCTTGCGCGGTGCTCGGGCCCGCGCCCGTGGCCACGGCGGGAGTGATCTATGAGGCCGAGACCGCTCCGGCCGTGTGCACGGGCACGATCGACACCAACTGGCCCGGGTTCTCCGGCACAGGGTTCTGCAACGGCACGAACGCGACCGGCGCCTTCGCGCAGTTCACGGTCAGCGCGAGCACGTCCGGGGCGGCGTTCGTCGTGGTCAGGTACGCCAACGGCACGACCACTAACCGGCCCGCCAGCCTCGTCGTCAACGGAGAGACGGTTTCCTCCGTCGCGTTCGAGGGGACCGGTGCCTGGTCGACCTGGGCGACGCGATCCGTGGCGTTCTCCGTGCCCACGGGCAACAGCACGATCCGGTTCAGCCCCACGACGTCGGCCGGCCTGCCGAACCTCGACAACATCGACTTCACCTGGGAAAGCCCACCACCGCCGTCCAACGTCCTCTACGTCGCGACGAACGGCAATGACAGCAACGCCGGGACACTGGCCGCGCCCTTGCTCACCGTCCAGCGGGCGGTCGACCTGGCGCAGCCCGGCTACACGATCTTCCTGCGTGGCGGCACGTACGCCCCGAGCACGAACATCCAGCTGCTGAAGAACGGCACGGCGAGCCAGCCGATCACGCTGCGGAACTACAACGGCGAGCACGCGATCATCGACGGCGAGAACCTGCCGCACACGCCGGAGCCGGTCGGCGGGAGCATCCCGCGCCCCGAACGCGGTGCGATCCACATCGAAGGCGACTACTGGCGGCTGGCGGGCCTCGAGATCGTCCACGGTCCGTACGCCGTCTTCGGTCTCGACACCAACAACAACGTGTTCGACCGCCTCGTCACGAGGGACAACTACGAGTCCGGCTTCCACATCCAGGGTGCGTCGAGCAACAACCAGATCATCAACCTCGACAGCTACGGCAACCGCGATCCGCGCAACAGCGGTGAGAGCGCGGACGGCCTGGCCATCAAGGAAGGCTCGGGTACGGGCAACGTCGTGCGCGGCGCCCGGCTGTGGAACAACTCCGACGACGGCCTGGACTTCTGGGAGTTCCTGTCACCCGTCACGACGGAGAACAGCCTGGCGTGGGGTAACGGCTACAACCGCTGGGGCATCCCGGACTACACCGGCGACGGCAACGGCTTCAAGCTCGGCGGCGGCGACGAGGACCTGCCGGCGGCGCATGCCGTACGCAACAGCATGGCGTGGGACAACTCCGCGGGCGGTTTCATCGACAACTCCAACCCTGGCCAGCTGCGATCGGATCGCTGCACGGCCTGGCGCAACGTGGGCACGGGCTTCGACTTCGCCGACGCCGACGGCACGCTGACCGGCAACCTGGCGGTGTCGAACGGTACGAACGCCTCGCTGGGCTCGAACTCCAGCGGCAGCGGCAACTCCTGGGACCTCGGCGGCACGTGGTCGCTGGTGAGCACGGATCCGGCCACGATCACCGGCCCCAGGACCGCCGACGGCTCGATCCCGTCGTCGGCGTTCCTGAGACCGAGCAACGGCGCCAACGTCGGAGCGCGCTTCTAACCGGCCAAAAACAAGTATCGCCGGCGCAGGGCAGCCAGGTATAACCCCAGCATGACCGAAGTGACCCTGCCGGGCGGCAACACCGTCGGCGCGGTGAGGATCGGCGATGTCGTCCACAAGCAGGCCTCGCCTACGACGGCGACGGTCCATGCGTTGTTGCGCTACCTGGAGAACGCCGGTGTCGACGGCGTTCCCAGGGCACTCGGCTTCGACGAGCAGGGCCGCCAGATGCTCACCTACCTGCCGGGCGAGACGATCGGCGGCCGCGAGCCCGGGCCGGCCTGGGTGCACGCCGACGCGTTGCTTCCGCAGGTCGGACGCTGGCTGCGACGCGTCCATGACGTGACAGCCCGGTTCGTCCCACCCGCGGACGAACGGTGGTTCACCGGCGAGACGATGCGGCCCGGCTGGATCATCGGCCACCAGGACGTGGCGCCCCACAACGCGGCGATCGATGGCGACAGGCTGGTCGGCTTCTTCGACTGGGACACCGCGAGCCCTTCGTCACCGGAGGTCGATCTGGCCTTCGCGGCACTGTCCTGGGTACCGCTGTGGGCTGCCCGGCCCGACCAGCAGTCGGGCACCCACGGCTTCGACAACCTCTCCCGCCGCCTGCACATCCTGCTGGACTCCTACGGATACACCGGCGACCGGCACGCCTTCGGGGACGTCGTCGCGCGGCGCGCCCGGCGGCAGGCAAGCGTCATCCGCCAGCTGGCTGAGTCCGGCGATCAGGCGATGGTCGCCATCCTGCATCTCGCCCGCAACCTGGACACCGCGGCGGACAACGTCGAGAAGCTGCCGGCCGGCTTCTGGACACCCTGACTGACGCGCTCGACAACAAACGACGACAGACGCTCAGCCTGGCAGCATCCGGCTGAGCTCGCGTGACAGTGCACGCGCGGCGGTACGTACGGCCGGCGCCAGCCGGTCCAGGTCGAGGCGGTTGGCGTGGCCGGTGATCGAGATCGCCGCCACGGTCCGGCCGCGGCGGTCGCGTACGGGAGCGGCCACCGCTGACACGCCGATCTCGGTCTCCTCGCGGTTGATGCCGTAACCGCGCTCGAGCGTTCGATCCAGCTCGGCGCGCAGCAGCCCGGGCAGCACGATCGTTCGTGGGGTGTAGCGGGTCAGGCCGGCCGCCAGCGCGCGTTGCAGGCACTCCGCGGCATTGTGCGCGAGGAACAGCTTGCCGGTCGCTGTGGAGTGGACCGGCAGGCGGCCGCCCACGCGCGAAACGATCGGCATCGAACGGTGGCCGCTGACCTTCTCGAGGAACAACGTGTGGACGCCATCGAGCACGGCGAGGTGGATGTTCTCGTGCGTCGCCTCGTAAAGGTCTTCCAGGTAAGGCAACGCGGCCTCGCGCAGGCCTCGCGGCCGCGGCGCGCGATGGCCGATCACGAACAGGCGCAGCCCCAGCCGGTAACCCGCGTCGGTGCGTTCGAGCGCGCCCCACTTCACCAGCTCGCCGAGCAGGCGGTACGCCGTCGGCTTGGACAGGCCGGTCCGGTTGGAGAGCTCGGTGAGCGACAGCTCGACGTCGGAGGGGCCGTAGGCCTCGAGCAGGCGCAACCCGCGCGCCAGCACGGACTTCGGAACGTCCGTGGCCGAGCGCTTCGTGCTCATGCTAGGGATCATTGTCTGGAACGGGTCAATTGTGCAAGCGATGTGGGGAGATTTCTGCGTCGATCAGCGTCGGTCGTCCACTGGCCAGCCCGGCAGCGACGGAGTCGCGCAGGTCAGCGGCCCGGTCCACCCGGACCGCGGAGATACCGAAGAGTTGTGCGGCATGCGACCAGTCCAGCGCCGGCGGCGCGAGGTCGAGCCCGACGTAGGCGCCGGCCGCGGTCGAGGCGCTCTTTCGCTCGTCCAGCGTGTCCTTCAGCGTGCGGTACTCGCCGTTGTTCAGCACCACGAACACCACCGGCACGTCGTAGCGCGCAGCGCTCCACAGGCCCTGCAGGCCGAACATCGCGCAACCGTCGCCGATCGCGGCGACCGTCGGCCGGTCGGGCGCGCCGAGCTTCGCGCCGATCGCCGCGCCGATGCCCCAGCCGAGCCCGCCGCCGACCGTGTGCAGGTACGCGCCGGGCCGGTCCTGGCGTACGGCATCGCGGAGCCGGAGCCCGGTCGTGATCGCCTCCTCGACCAGGATCGCGTCCGACGGAAGCGCCGAGGCGAGTGCGTGCGCGGCCGCCGACGGTTCGATCGGGCTGCTGCCGTACCCGCCCAGCGCCTCTTGCGAAAGGGCCTCTCGCCGCCGAGCCGCCGCCGACCGAGCCGCCTCCAAGCGGGCAGCCGCGCCGGGGATGCTGTCGCCGAGCCAGTCCGCCAGCTGCCGCAAGCTCGTGTTGATGTTGCCCACCAGCCCGAGCCGGACGCCGAAGTTACGCCCGATCTCCGTCGCGTCGCTGTCCAGCTGGACGATGCTCAGCCGGTCGGGCACCGACGGCCCGGGCGTGTAGTGATGCGGCGTGAACGCGTGGCATCCCACCAGCAGCAGCGTGTCGTGCGCCGACAGGTGGTCACGGATCACGGCGTTCCGCGGCGGGAGCATGCCCGCGTACAACGGATGCGTGGTGGGGAAGTTGACGGAGTCGTACATCGGCTGCTGGTAGACGGTCGCGCCGAGCCGTTCGGCGACCCGGACCAGCCCGTCCAGCGCACCCTCGCGGCCCACGCCGTCGCCGGCGACGACAGCCGGCCGCTCGGCGGAGGCCAGCAGGTCCGCCGCCCGCTCGATCGCGCTCTCCGGTGCGGGACCGAGCTGCGAGAGCGCCGAACGCGGCGGCACCGGCACGCCGTCCGGCTCCTCGAGCACGTCCATCGGAATGGAGACGAACACCGGCCCGGCGGGCGGCTGCACGGCCAGGTGGAACGCCCGCCGGAGCGCCAGCGGCAGGTCGTAGGCATGCTGCACCTCGACCGCCGACTTGGTGGCGGCCGACGCCATCGTGACCAGATCGCCTGCCAGCATGGGATCCTGCGCCAGATGCCGCCGATCCTGCTGCCCGGCGGTGACCACCAGCGGCGTTCGCGAGCGCTTGGCGTTCAGCATGCCGATCAGCCCGTTGGCCACACCCGCGGCCGCGTGCAGGTTGACGAACGCCGGGCGTCGCGTGACGCGGGCGTACCCGTCGGCCATCGAGACGACGGCTCCCTCGTGCAGGCCCAGCACGTAGGTCAGGTCGGGTGCGTTGGTGAACGCGTCGATGAACGGGAGCTCGGTCGTGCCCGGGTTGCCGAACACCCGGCTGACCCGCTCGCCGCGCAGGATCGAGAGGAGGGCGTCGATCGGCTTCAGCGAGCTCAATGGAACGCCGATCCGCCGTCGACGTTGATGGTCTGGCCGGTGAGGAAGCCGGAGCCCTCGTCGCATACGTACAACAGGGTCGACACCAGGTCGGCCGGCTGCTCGGTCGCGGGCACGAGCTGGAGCGAACGCACCCGTTCGAAGCCGCCGTGCGCGCCGGTCGTGCGTTCGGCCGTGGCGGTGTTGGTCAGGCCGGGGGCGATCGCGTTGACAGTGATGCCGTGGCCCGCGACGGCGCTGGCCAGCGCGCGGGTGAAGCCCACCAGCCCGGACTTCGACGTGGTGTAGGCCACCAGGTCGGGCGGCCCGAGGAACACCACGGCAGAAGCGATGTTGACGACTCGCCCCCACCCGGCGGCCTTGAAATGGGGGAGCACCGCCTGGGTCGTGAGGAACGGCCCTTCGAGGTTGAGCTGCATGATGCGCCGCCAGTCCTCGAGAGTGGTCTCCTCGAACGCGATCGGCGGATACATGCCGGCGTTGTTGACCAGGATGTGCAGCCCGCCGAAGTGCTCGGCGGCCTTGCCGACGGCCAGCGTCACGGCCACCGGATCGGTGACGCTGGCCGGGAGCCCGAGGAACTCCCCGCCGGCAGCCTCGACGCGGTCGGCCGTCAGGGAGAGGTCGGCGATGTCGAGGCCCACGACCGGGTGGCCATGCATGGCGAGGGCGACGCTGAACTCCTGCCCGAGCCCCTGCGCCGCACCGGTCACGACGGCGACCCGCCGCGGTCGCCCGTCCTGGTGTGATCCAGTCACGTGCGGCAGCCTGCGTGAGCCTCCGGATTAGCGCAAGCCGTCGATTTCACCTGGTGAAACGAGTCTCTTGTCGGACAGCTGTGATCTCTCGCATGCTCACGTTCACTGCCCAACCCTAGGAACCGGACGGTCATGGCTGCGACGCCCCGTGCGACCAGGTCGCGTGTCGACGACCCGGACGAACCGTATGTCCGGACTCGCCGCCGGCCCTGGTACCGCCGCCTCGTGCGGGAGGAGCTGGGTGTGCTCGCGGTGCTGGTTCTCCTGCTGGCCGGCGTGGGAACCGCCCATCCGGAGTTCCTCCGGCTGGGAAACCTGTTCTCGACCGCACAGAACGCCACGTACGTGGGACTGATGGCGTGCGGCATGGTGTTCGCGCTGACGATGCGCGAGGTCGACCTGTCGGTGGGCGGCTTGTTCGCGATGGGCATCGTCGTCGGCGCGGTACTCATCCGGGCTGGGCTGTCGCCCTGGCTGGCAGCGGTCATCGTGCTGGCGATCTCGGCCGCACTCGGCAGTGTCAACGGTCTCCTGACAGCGCATCTCAAGTTGCCGTCGTTCATCGTCACGCTCGCCACCGCGATGCTGTTCCGTGGTGTCGGCCTGGCGCTCGCCGACGGCAAGCAGATCGGCGACCTGCCGGAGACCAACTCGTTCTTCACCATCGTCGGCGGGGACGTGCTGGGCGTGCCGTTCGGCCTGCTGGTGCTGCTGGCCGCGGTCGCCGTGCTGGCGATCGTCTTCACCCGCACCAGGTTCGGCGGGCGCGTCCGGGCGATCGGCTCGAACCCGGAGGCGGCGGCGTTCACGGGCATACCGATGTTGAGTACGCGCGTACAGGCGCTCACGCTGTCCGGGCTGATGGCCGGGCTGGCCGCCGTACTGCAGCTGGCGTTCTCGGCAGCGGCGGATCCGTCTGTAGGACAGGGCTACGAGCTCACCGCGATCGCGGCCTGCATCATCGGAGGGACACCGCTTTCGGGCGGGCGTGGCTCCGTCGTCGGGGCGGTGGCCGGCTGTTTCATCCTCACGGCCGTGTCGTCCGCCCTGGTGTTCTTCGAGGTCCCGATCAACTGGACCACGTTCGCCACGGGCGCCGTCATCCTGATCGCGGTGGCCGTCGACGTGCTGATCCGCAGGTTGCGAAGCCTCGGAAGGGCAGGAAGCTCATGAGAAAGCACCTACTCCTCGCTGGTGGGCTGGCTGCCGCGCTGCTGCTGGCGGTGGCCTGCGGTGGGGACACCGGGGCCGACCCGAACCGAAAGCTGAAGCTCGGCATCGTGGTCGCCAACAACAGCCTGAACTTCGCCCGCGAGATGTACGAAGGCGCGACCGAGGCGGCCAAGCACGCCGGCAACGTCGACTTCAAGGTCGTCGGCCCGACGACGACCGACGGGCCGGCGGAGGTGCAGCTGTTCGAGAACCTCACCGTGACCTCGCCCGACGGCATCATCGTGGAGAACCTCGCGCCGCCGCTGTTCACCCGGCCGGAGGCCCGGGCCGTCGGCAAGGGCATCCCGATCGTCGCGCTCGACACCTCGCCCACCGAGGGCAGCAAGGTGAACTTCTACGTGGGCAACGACAACTACGAGCTCGGAGCGCTGCTGGCGAAGGAAACCCTCGAGAAACTGGGAAACGACGCCAAGGGCCTGGTCGTGATCGGCGTGCCGAACCCCGGCACGCCCGTACTGGACAACCGCGCACAGGGCATCAAGGACACCTTCGGCAAGGAGGCGCCGGGCGTCAAGGTGCTCGGGCCGTTCCAGACCTACAGCGACCCGGCGCAGAACTACAACGCGTGGCTCGCGCAGGTGCACGCGCATCCGGACGCGCTGGCGTTCCTCGGCGTCGGTGACGCCGACAGCTACGACCTGGCGAAGATCAAAGAGAAGGAGCACGGCGAATACCTGACGGCCGGGTTCGACGTCGATCCGAAAACCCTGCAGGCCATCAAGAAGGGCACGAACTTCGTCGGTCTCGATCCCGCCCACTTCCTCAAGGGCTACGTCGCGTCGGCGGTGCTCGCCGAACGGGTCAAGGCCGGCAAGGACCTGCCCGAGGGTTGGTTCAAGACGCCGGGAATCGTGATCGACCAGAGCAACATCGACGAGATCATCCAACGGCAGAAGTCGCCGCAGGAAGCGTACAAGTGGTACAAGCCGCAGATCGACGAGCTGTTGAAGGACTACGAGGGCAAGCTGAAACCGTTGCAGGACGCCAGATGAGCATGCTCGTCGCCTCCGGGCTCGGCAAGCACTACGGCGGTGTGGTCGCGCTCCGGTGTGCGAACATCACGCTGAACCCGGGCGAGGTGCACGGCCTGGTCGGTGAGAACGGTGCCGGCAAGTCCACGATGGTGAAGATCCTCTCGGGCGTGCTGCGTCCGGACACCGGCCGGCTGGTGCTCGACGGGCAGGCCGTGGAGTTCGCGAACGTACGGCAGGCCGCGCAGCTCGGCGTGGCGATGGTGTCGCAGGAGCTGACGACGTTCGACGACCTGACCGTGCTGGAGAACCTCTTTCCCCTGGGCGTCGCGAATCGGCTCGGGCTGCTGCGGCGCCGGGAGATGGAACGCGAGGCGGCGCCGGTGCTCGACGAGCTCGGACTGGACGTCCCGTTCGACGAGCGCGTGGCCGCACTGACGCTGGCGGACCGGCAGTTGCTCGAGATCTGCCGCGCGCTGCTGCAGTATCCGCGTGTGCTGATCCTGGACGAGCCCACCTCGGCGCTGCCGGCGGAAGCGGTGGCCCGCCTGGAGCGCACGGTCCGGCGGCTGGTCGAGCGCGGGCTGGCGGTGCTGTATATCTCGCACTACCTGGAGGAGCTGCTGCGGATCGCCAAGCGTATAACGGTTCTGCGGGACGGCCGGATCGCGCTGGCCGCCGCGCCGAGGACCGGTGTCAGCCTCGACTCGCTGGTGAACGCGATGCTGGGCGACGCAGCCGAACCAGCACCCGCGGCCGCGCTCGGCCCGCGGGCCGTCGGCGACGCCGTCCTCACGATCGACGACGTGACCGTGCCTCGGCG
The DNA here is from genome assembly GCF_054779015.1 of Flindersiella endophytica. Lineage (NCBI taxonomy): Bacteria > Bacillati > Actinomycetota > Actinomycetes > Propionibacteriales > Nocardioidaceae > Flindersiella > Flindersiella endophytica. The sequence goes on along the minus strand of NZ_BAAGYY010000028.1, from coordinate 325,884 downwards.
GCTGCGCTCGGTGTCGTTGACGGTCCGCGGCGGCGAGATCGTCGGTGTGGCGGGGTTGCAGGGCGCGGGACACGAGGCCGTGCTCGACCTGATCTGCGGCCGGCTCCGGCCGGGCTCCGGAGTCGTACGGCTGCCCGGCGGTACGTCGCCGCGATCGCTACGGCAGGCGGTGTCGGCAGGCGTCGGCTACATCTCCGGCGATCGGTCGGGCCGCGGGCTGATGCTGGACAAGACGCTGTGGGAGAACGTGACGTCAGTGGCGTGGCTGGCGCTCGGCCTGGGCGGGCGGTTCGAGCGGCGTAGCCGGTTCGTGGCGCGGACGGCGCGGCTGGCGGGCCGGCTGGCAATCCGCGGTGACCCGTGGGCACCGGTGGCTGAGCTGTCGGGTGGCAACCAGCAGAAGTCCGTGTTCGCCAAGTGGCTGGACGCCGAACCGTCCGTTGTCGTCCTCGACGATCCGACCCGTGGCGTCGATGTGGGCGCACGTGCCGAGATGCACGGGATGATCCGTGAGCTGGCGGGGGAGTCGAGAATCGTGGTGCTGGCGTCGACGGACCTGGCGGAGCTGGCCGGGCTCTGCGACCGGGTGGTGGTCTTCCAGCGCGGGCGGATCGTGGCCGAGCTGGCCGGTGCCGACCTGGCCGAGCAGCCGCTGAGCCTGGCCATGAACGCCGGCCACGCGACGGCCGAGTAGCCACCGCCCCGGCTTCCGGCCGGCCGGTTTCCCTAGTGCGAGATGTGGATCGTGCAGAGTCGTTTGGTCGTGCGGGTCAGCGCGACGTACAGGTCCCGCCGGCCGCTGGGTCGGGCGGCGAGGATCTCTTCCGGTGATACGACGAGGACGGAGTCGAACTCGAGTCCGCGGGCGCTGGAGGCCGGCACGACGAGTGCGGGCTGTGGGCGCAGGGCGTCGGTCAGGCCGGCTGCTTGGTCGTCGGCGCAGATCACGGCGGTGAGCTCACCTGGATGTGCGGCGGCCTGCGCGCGTACCTCGTCGATCAGGGTGTTCAGCAGTGCCGGTGCGGAGATGGTAAGCACGCGGGGATCGGGGCCGTGGCGGAGCGAGGTGCTCAGGATCTGCTCTGGGGCGATCGACGTCAGGAGCTCGCGCGTGGACTCCAGGACTTCGGCGGTCGTGCGGTAGTTGATCGTCAGCGTGTGCAGGTCGAAGCGGGTGCCGACGTGTCGGCCGAGGGCGGACTGCCAGGTGCGGAGGGTCGAGGACGGGCCGGCCTGAGCGAAGTCGCCGACGATGGTCATCGACCTGCTGGGACAGCGCCGCATCACCATGCGCCAATCCATCTCGGTGAGCTCCTGGGCCTCGTCGACCACGACGTGTCCGTAGGTGCGGCCGGGTGGTCCGTCGAGCAGCTCGCTCGCCTCGTCGAGCAGTGGCAGGTCGGCAGCACTCCAGGGTTGATGCGGGTCTGCGAGCAGGTGGGACCGTTCGGTTTCGTCGAGGGAGGGGAGGTGGGCCGCCAACGCCGCCGGGTCCGACAGCAGCCCGCGTACGACGTCGGCCGGTGTCAACCTCGGCCAGCACGACTCGATCGCGGCATCGATCCGCGGGTCGTGGAGGAACGCCGTGCGAACCATCTCTCGGTCGAGCTCGTCACCCAGCTCGTCCTGGCAGGTGCCGGCCGGTGCCGTGTCGAATCCGAGCGCCCGCAGGTCGGCCGCGACGGCCTCATCGAGATCGAACCCGACGAGGTCGGCCAGCTCGGCTTCGAATCTCTGGATGCTCTCGGATGCCTTTCGTTCGAGGGCGTGGACGAGCTCGGCGACGAGATACTCCTTGAACGCCGTCCGGCCCGGATTGTGGGGCAGGCCGCGCGCGGATGCCAGTGCCTCGGCGACCGCCGAACCGTCCAGCTCGATCTGCTCTGTTCCCACCGGGAGAGTGACGGCCTCGGGCGCCGGCCGGTTGGAGCGCACCCAGGCTGCCAGCCCGTCGGCCAGGTCGGCCCGCCCCTTCAGCCGAGCGGCACTGACCGGGACCACCCCCGTCGACTCGACACCGGCGAGTTCGTCGAGCGTTGCCAGGCAGACATCGTTCTCGCCGAGCGATGGCAGCACGTGTGAGATGTAGTCGAGGAACCTCGGACTCGGGGCGACGACCAGCACGCCCTCCTCGGCGACCCGGGCGAACGCGAAGAGCACATAGGCGGCACGATGCAGCGCGACGATGGTCTTTCCGGTCCCCGGTCCGCCCTGCACCACGGTGACACCGCGGTGGGGCGAGCGGACGATGGCGTCCTGCTCGGCCTGCAGCGTTGCCGCCGCGGCACGCATCCGCCCGGTGCGCTTGGCCGCCAGCGCCTCCGCGAGTGGACCGTCGCCGGGCACGTCGTCCGGCCCGGGTGCCGAGCCGTCCAGAATCTCGTCGTTCAGGTCTCGTACGGTCCGGCCGTTCAGCCGAAGATGCCGCCGTCTGCGCAGACCCATCGGTCGCAGCAACGTCGCCGCGTAGAACGGTCTGGCCGCATCCGCACGCCAGTCAACCAGGACAGGGCTTCCGCCCTCGCCGTCCCGGAGCCCGATTCGCCCGACGTAGACCGTTTCGCGGCCGGCACCGCCGGCCGTGTCGGCCGCGTCGATCCGCCCGAAGCACAACGCCGGCTCTGCCCCGCCGAGGTCGCGCAGCTCGCCGACCAGGCGCCGCGTGGCGACCTCCCGCTCGTACAGGGCGGTCGCGTCTCCGACGGGCTCTCGTAAGGCTTCCGCCAGCTGTGCCTTGACCGCGGCCACTCGGGCATCGAGACATTCGTACATCACCGCCACCCGAGCTTGTTCCTCCGCGATCTGCGTGGAGGTGCTGCTACTCGACTGCGCCACCAGACGGCCCCCTTCCTCCGGCCGTCCATTGTGAAGCAGAACTCGCCACAAAATAAGGCTTGACTTACCTCATCGCGTCAGCCGTAGGTGGAGCAGCCCGCCGACCGGCACGGACACGATGTGGACGCCGGCGGCCAGCTCGACCTGCTTCTCCTCCACCACCCGGCCCTGGCAGTCGTGCACGGTCAGCCGCCGCGTGAGCGGTGTCCGGACGACGAGCGGGACATCGGTGGACGAGTCGGCGTTGGCGACGAAGAGCTCACCCTCCGGCTCGGCGGTCACCGGCAGCGGTCCGTACCGCCCGACCACGACCTTGCCGTCGCCGATCGCGCGTACCAGGGGGTACTGCAGGTCCGGCCGGTACGTCTCGAGCCGTCCATGCTGCAGGACGTCGAGGTGCTCGACGCAGAATCGCAACCAGAACCGCACCACCGCGAGCTGTTCCGGCGTCTGGGTCGTGAGGTCGACCGAGACCTGCGGCACGGCGAACAGCACGTTGACCAGCTGCACGGCCACCTGATCCGCGGGCTCGGCCGGGTGCCACATCATCATGTCGGCATGCACGGCGAGCGGCCCGGCGAGCAGCCGCAGGTCGATCGTGCGCTGCCGGTTCTGCAACGGGCTCAACGGGCAGTCCGACGCGCGGATCATCGTGGCGTACGGCCACAGGCCCGGACTGACGTAGGGCTGCCGCAGCTCGACCAGTGCGTCCTGCGGATACGCCGAGGCGAGCTGGTCCAGGAGCCGGCGGACGCCTTCCACGACCTCGGTGCAGTCGGCCTCGTCCGTGGGTTCCGGCGGATTGTCGACGGCGAAGTGGTCGATGAAGTCGATCTTCAGCCCGTCCATGCCCCATTCCCGGAACGGCCTGGACAGGTTGCGGGCGATCAGGTCGCGGACGGCGGGATAGCGCGGGTCGAGCACGCTGGCGTTCAGATTGTCCTTGTAGGCAAGGGTGTACGGCCGCAGCCGTTCCCACGAGTCGGTGAACCGGCCGGAGAACGGGAGGGAGTACCACAGCATGTACGCCAGGCCCTGCTCGTGCACCCGTTCCACGTGGGCGGCGAAGTCGGGGAACGTCTCGGGGTTGGGCTCCCACTCGCCGACGTAGCCGTAGCCACGCGCCCGGTCGGTGCTGTGCCAGCCGTCGTCGACGATGATCACTTCGCAGTTGAGGTCAGCTGACGCCGACGCCTGGCGCTCGATGTCGGACTCGTTGACGTACTGATGCATGGAGTACCACGTGGAGTAGGCCGGCATCCGCGCCGAACGCGGAACCTCCGCGCGGGAGTAGCCCGCCTCCGCCTGCCACCAGGCGGCGACGCCGGTCAGGCTGTCCCAGAAGGGCTGCCGGCTGACGTCGAGCCGCAGCAGCAGGCCGTCGTCGGGCTCGGCTTCGTGTTCGACCCAGCAGCCGAACGCGCCGGTCTCCTCGATCACGCCGGCCTGCAGTCGTACCGGCCGGATCGCCTCACCGGCGGCGAACGTGCACAGCGCGACGTCGCCGAACCCGACCAGGCTGCCGACCGGCGCGGAGTTGACCAGCGACGAGGTGTGCGGCCGGCCCCAGAACGGAGGCAGGCCACGATGTCGCCCGCTGTCGGGCGTCCAGTAGGCGACGGCGTTGACGCACGGCAGGTGCCAGCCGATCCGTACGGTGCCGGGAGACTCGGGAGTCACCCGGACCTCCGCCACACCGTCGGCGAGCTGACGGACCGTCCAGCTGAGGTTGACGCCGGAAACGGCTTCCAGGCTGAGCTCCGCGCCGTCGACGCTCAGGCCGGTCGGCACCCGGCTGATCGCTCCGGACACCTGGTCATGCGGCTGGTAACCGAACACGGATGGTGAGGTCTGGGGCACCTGGCTCACCCTACCCGGCGGCCCGAGTGGCTCGCCGCGCGAGCGAACTGGCCGGTACCGGCTCCGGTCGGATGATCACGCGCAACAATGAGGACATGGCTCCGATCCACGCCTATACGACCCAACTGCTCACGCCTGACAGCTGGGAGGATTTCGCCCGCCTCGTAGACGCGAACAACGGCGTCTGGGGCGGCTGCTGGTGCATGGGTTTCCACCCTGAGGGCGTTGGTGCGGGCCGTACCCCCGCCGGCAATCGCGAGGCGAAGCAGGCCCACGTACGCAACGGAACGGTCCATCAGGTTCTCGTCTACGCCGGGGAGGAATGCGTTGGCTGGTGCCAGTACGGGCCACCGGCCGAGCTGCCGAACATCAAGAACCCGAAGACCTACGCCCGGGAGTCGGACGGATCGCCCGAGTGGCGAATCGGCTGCATCTTCACCGGCAAGGGGCACCGGCGCAAGGGAGTGGCCCGCGCCGGCGTGGGCGGCGCCCTCGCCGCGATCAAAGCAGCCGGTGGCGGCCTCGTCGAGGCCTACCCCGAACAAACCGAAGGCCGCGGCCCCCAGCAGGGCTCCTACCTCCACACGGGACCGACCGACCTGTTCGAGGCGTACGGCTTCGAACGCGTCCGGAAGATCGCGAAGTGGCGCTGGGTGATGCGCCTGCACGTTCAGCCCTGATCGAGACCCGGCGCGTTGCGAGGCGCCAGGACGTGGGCGTCAGCCGGCGAGTGCGCGAATCCTCCTGAGCACCTCGTCGCGGCCGAGCGTTTCGGCGACTGCGAACAGGTCGGGGCTGCGGGTCGCCCCTGTCAACGCGACCCGGACGACCTGCGACGCCTCACGTAGGGAGCCGGGGTAGGAGTCGGGATTCTTCTTGTATTCCTTGGCGTTCGGTGCGAAACCGTGACGGGTCGCCAGCTCGCGGATCTGCTCGAACCAGGTCGGCTGGTCGGGGGCGTCGCGGTAGTTGTCGGCCAGGTCCGTGCCGAGCGCCGATACGACCTCGGGCGCCAAGCCCAGCCCCGCCAGGCGTTCGTCGGCCGGACCGGAGACCGTTTCGAACAGCTCGGGGAAGAAGAAGCCGTAGACCGGGCGGAAGTCCGACCACTTGCGCAGGTCCTTGCGTGGGTTCTCAACGCCCTCACGTTCGACCGACAGCGCCGACAGGGCGAGGTCGCGCGAGCCGGTCAGCAACGGAACCAGCGCCGGGTCGTACGTCGTCGCCCACTCCACGACGGCGTCGAGGATCGTCTCACCCGACAGCGTGGCGATGTGGTCGGCGCTGATGTCCTCGAGCTTGACCACGTCGACCAGCGGGCCCGCGACGCCGAACTCGGCGAGCGAGAGCGGCGTGTCGAGCGCCTCGGCCAGTGGCAGCTCGGCCAGCCGGCCGTTGGCCAGCCCGCGGAGGTAATAGAGCACCGCGTCGGTGGGGTAGCCGGACTCGAGGTAGAAGTCGGTCGACGCCTCCGGGTCCTTGCGCTTGGACAGCTTGCGCTTGCTGCCCTTCTCCTGCTTCAGCAGCGGCGCGATGTGGGCGTACTCCACCTGCTCGAAGCCGAGCGCAGCGAACAGCTGCAGGTGAACAGGCACCGACGAGATCCATTCCTCGCCGCGGATGACGAGGTTGATCCGCATCAGGTGGTCGTCGACCGCGTGCGCGAAGTGGTACGTCGGAAGCCGCGGCTCGACCGCGGAAGTCTTCAGGATCACGACGTCGTTGCGGTTGGCGTCGGCCTCCAACCGGCCGCGGATCGCGTCGACGAACGAGACCCGCTCGTTGACCTCGCCCGGCGCGCGGAACCGCACGACATAGGGCGCACCCGACGCCAGCTTCGCCTCGACGTCGGCGGGGTCGGCGTCGCGCCACAGCGCCCACTTGCCGTAGTAGCCGGTCGGCAGCTTGGCGGCCTGCTGCCGGGCGGTGATGTCGGCCAGCTCCTCCTTCGTCGCGAAGCAGAGGTAGGCCTTGTCCTGCCGCAGCAGCTCACGGACGTAGGAGTGGTAGATCGTGGCCCGCGCCGACTGGGCGTACGGGCCGTAGCTGCCGTGGCCCTCCTGCTCGTCGGGCTGCACCCGGAAGTACGCGAGCGCACGATCCAGTTGCTCCTCGGCGCCCTCCACCAGCCGCGCCTGGTCGGTGTCCTCCGACCGCAGCAGGAAGACGCCCTTGGTCTGCTCCGAGATGTCCTTGTCGATCATCGCCACATAGACCGTGCCCATGTGCGGCGAGCCCGTCGGCGACGGGCCGACGCGGGTCACCTTGGCGCCGTCCGGCAGCTCGCGCTGCGGGAACTGCTGCTCCCAGTGGGCCGGTTCGGGCAGGTCGGCGGGGAACAGCGAGTCGATCGTGGCAGGGTCGAGCATGCCCGAAAACTATCAGGAGGGCCCAATCCGTTTTCAGGCTGCTGCCGGCGGCTCGTGCACCGTGCGACGCGGCTGGAAGTCGGCGTCGTGGTCGTCGCCGAACGGCTTGCCGGCGAGGTTCCAGCTCCACGAGATCGTCGGCGTGATCCGCAGGTAGACACCCGGCCCGAACATTCCCGGCCGCTCGACCACCTCGGCGGTGCCGAACACCCGCAGGAACCGCGGAATCCACGGATCGGTCGACACCAGGTCGTCGACCACGAGCGCGACCTTGGGGTTTCCGTTCCGTACGTTTCGCACCTTGCGCGTGTTGGCCGGGTCGCGCCCGCCGACGTAGAAGTACGTGCCGTCGAACTCGAAACCGACCGGCGCGTTGTCCGGCTGCCCGTCCGGCGCCACGGTCGACAACCGGCCCAGCGGCTGCGAGCGCAGGTAGGCGATCTCGTCCTCGGTGAACGACATGATGTGCCAGCTCCTCATGGGTTAGAGTACAACGATCGTTGTAAACGATACAACGGCCGTTGTAATTTCGGAAAAGGGGCCCGAGCCGATGAGCGGACAGCCCGGCAAGCGCCGCGCGATGCTCGCGGGCGCGCTCAAGGTGTTCGCCCGCGACGGCTTCACCCGCGCGAGCATCGACACCATGGCGGCCGAGGCGGGCGTGTCCACGCGCACGATCTACAACCACTTCGGCAGCAAGGCCGGCCTGTTCCACGAGGTCATGCTCGAGAACGCCACCCGCGTCGCCGAGGCACAGATCGCGATCGTCGAGCGGCACCTGGCCAAGGTCACCGACCTGGAGGCCGACCTGATCGCGTTCGGCCGCGACCTCGCGGCGCCGATGACGGAGTACGCCGACCACTTCACGCTGGTGCGGCAGGTGAACGCCGAGGCCGCACACATCCCGAAGCAAGCGATCGACGCCTGGCAGGAGGCCGGCCCGCTCCGGGTCCGCCGCGCGCTGGGCGAGCGGCTGTGCCAGCTGGCCGATCGTGGCCTGCTGCGCGTCGGCAACCCGGAACGGGCCGCGATGCACCTCATGCTGCTGGTGCTGGCGTGGAACCCGTCCTTCCGCCCGGCCCGCCCCGAGACCGAGGCCGAACTGGAGGAGATGGTGACCTCAGGCGTACACGCGTTCCTGCACGGCTACTCGTAGGCCCGCACCTCGAAGATCGCCGCCGGGGCGCCGTGGGTCTCGAGCACCGCGACCGTCAGCCGGTCCGTCTCCAAGGGCGGGTCGAACCGCATGGTGCCGCGCGACTGATGGTTGTCCGTACGTTCCGCCACCACCTGATCACCCACCAGCACCTGGTAGTGCTTGACGCAGAACGGCATCGCGTCCTCCGGGTGCCCGAACAGCACCGACTCCATCGCGTGGTCGAAGTCGGTGTCGAACGACAGGTCGATCCGGCTGATCCGCTTCGGCTCCGGCCACCGCAGCTCGACGCGAGGGGCATCGTCTCCAGGTGCGGCGACCCAGGCGTTCGGGTGCGACGTCGGCCGCGCGTAGCCGTTGTGGAGGTTCTCGACGCCGAACGCGCGCAGCGGCGGTTCGACCGTCAGCGCGAGGTTCGCGCCCGCGGGCCGGCGTTCCGGCGTCCAGAACTCGATCCGCGGCCTGCCGATCGCCTCGTCCAGCTGCTGCGTCGCACGGTGCCGCACCGCCAGCAGGCCGGTCGCCCGCAGCGTGCTGGTGTGCACCGCGACGTCCTCGTTCTTCAGCAGGCAGACGAACGCGTAGCGGTCCTGGTCGATCGAGGCGTCGAAGTCGAGCTTCACCTGCTGGCCGGTGCCGGGCGCGAGCTCGATCTCTCGCACGGCCAGTACGACGTCCGGCGTGTAGTCGTCGTTGGTGTGCTGCCCGGTCCGCAACTCGGCCCGCAGCGTCGTGGCCGCAGCAGCGTCGACGGTCACCGTCACCTGCGGCACGCGCCCGGCCGGCAACGGCAGCAGCTGTGCGCGCGAGAAGTCCAGTGGCACCGTGCCACCGTCGGCCGGCAGCTCACCGAGCGAGAACTCGCTCGACGCCGCCAGCTCGGCGGTCCGTACGAGGTCCGCCGGATCCGAAAGCGGCACGCGCGGAATGTGCTGCCCGGCCTTGAGCAGCTCCCGCCGCAGCTCACTCATCCGTTCCGGCGACAGCAACCCCGCCGGCGCCAGCCCGGAACGTGCACACAGCGCGGCCGCCATGCCGACGGCCTGCCCCATGTTCGCCCCCGTCCCCATCACACGCGTCGAGCCGAACGCCACGTGCGACGCGCTGATCAGCCGACCGGCGAAGAACAGGTTGGACACGTTGCGACTCACCAGGCAGCGGTACGGAATCTGGTAGATGCCACGCCCGTGCAGGTGGTTCGATCCGGGATGCTCGGAGAACACGCCGTCGGCCGGGTGCAGGTCGATCGACCAGCCGCCGAGCGCCACGCCGTCGGAATGCTCAACCTGGTCGAGGAGGTCGTGCTGGGTGAGCATGTGGAGGCCCTCGAACCGGCGGCTCTCCCGCTTGCCCGGAATCAGTCCGACCCATTCCAGCGTGAGGTTCTCGGCCTCCGGGAACTCACCGGAGTTCTTCAGGTGGTTCCAGACGCCGTAGACGACCTGCCACAGCTCCCACTTGATCCGTTCGGTGTCGTGCACGGTGTCGAGCCGGCCGCCGTACTCGATCCACCAGAGCTTGCAGCCGTGCTCGCGCGTGTTGAAGCTGCGGTAACGCGGGATCCTCGTGATGTCGTCGAGCGCGTAGCTCGGCGCCACGAACTTCACCGGGTGCCCGAGATCCTTGGTGTAGAAGTAGAGCGAGTGGCCGAGCAGCGCGCCGTACTCCTCACTCGGCGCGAACTTCTCGCCGAACTCCTCACGCGACTCGGCGCCCATCCGGAACGCCGCGCCGCTGAGGTAGCCGAGCGCTCCGTCGCCCGTGGAGTCGCAGAAGAGCGGGGCCTTGATGGCGTACATCGTGGAGTTCTGGCTGCAGTACGCGCGGACGGAGTCGACCCGATCCCCGTCTGTGCCGCCTTTGACGGCCTCCACCAGCGCGGTGTTGAGCAGCAGGGTGATGTTCGGCTCCTCGACGACCTTCTCCAGCAGGATCGTGTCGAAGATGACGCCGTTGCCCTCGCGGTTGCGGAACATGTTCTCGACGAGGATCTCGTCGTGCAGGCCGCCCTCGCGCGACCAGCGGTTGTTGTTGCCCATGTGCGCGGTCGCACCGAGCACCCACAGCCGGATCTCGCTCGAGGCGTTGCCGCCGAGCACCGGCCGGTCCTGCACGAGCACGACCTTCGCGCCCGCACGCGCGGCGGTGATGGCGCAGCACGTGCCGGCCATCCCACCACCCACGACCACGAGGTCGGCCTGGAGTTGTTCGGTCCTGAAGTCACGACGGTCAGCTGCTGGAGTGGTCAGTACCTGGCTCACGTGGTGTCACATCCCTGAGATGAACTGCCTTACGTGTAGAAGAACTGCGCGCTGGCAACGGTGTCGGCGTCGCTGACCAAACGGGTCCAGTGTGCGCTGAACCCGGTCGGGAACACATGGGTGACGGTCTGGCCGGGGCTGACCGCGAGGCTTTCGTACGTGGCGTACCGGCCGTGCCCGTGGAAGTCGATCTCGACGCGTACGTTGACGGTCTGGTCGCCCTGGTTCTCCACGTGCAGGCACTTGTGCTCGAAACCCGTCATCAGGAACGGATCCGACGGCTGGCCGGCGGTCACGGGGGAGTTCCACCACGGGCCGCCCCAGCCCTTGGGCTTGCCGAAGCTCCACAGGTCGTCGGTCTTGCCGAGCCACAGTCCGGACTGCGGTTCCGCGGTCGTCGGGCTCGCACCATGGCTCGGCGATGCGTTGTCGGCACCGAGCACGAGCATGCCGCGCCACGAGCAGAAGTCGCCCATCACCCACAGGTGCGTGGAGATCGGCCGCACACCCCAGATCCGCCCGCCGTACGCCCACGGGGACAGCTCGTAGAACATGCCGTGGTGGTCCATCAGCAGCCGCTCGTGCTCGACCTCACGGATGCGTGGCCACTCGGTCTGCCACTTGTGGTCGAAGCAGTGCGAAGCCTTCGGCAGGCGGTACGTCGTCCACTTCCGGTCGGCCGCCGTGAACACCTTCAGCAGCGCGGAAGCCTGGTCCCAGCCGGTGGCGAAGATCGTGCCGCCGAACTCGTGCCGGCCGCTGATCGCCGTGAACGGCTTGCGTTCCAGGATCGTCCAGCGCTCGCCGTCGAACTCCGCGAGCCGGCCCTCGGCCTGCTCGCCCGCCCAGTCGGGCTCGTGATACTCGTTCGAGCACACGACGAGCCGGTCGAACGCGGTGTAGCAGTCCTTGTAGTGAACGCGAAACTCCGCACCGGACTCCTGCTCGAGCTCCTGGTTGAGATCGGCCACCTGTCGGCACGCAAGCGTGTGCACGTCGAGCTCGAACAGCTCGCCCTCCATGCAGAGGACGTAGACCAGGCGGTCGGGGTCGGTCAGGTGCCGGCTGGTGCCGCACACGCGCAGCGGCTGCAACTCCGGGACCGTACGGATCTTGTGATCGGCGTCGATCACGTGCGGGCCGATGACGACCTGGTTGGACGGGAAGTGGACGAAGCGGTTGGTGTAGGTGCCGTCGACCCCGAGCGTCTCCTCGACGAGCTCCATCGACAGGTCGGGTGAGATGCGGCGCAGGCTCGTGCCGCTGCCACTGCCGGCCTTGTGCGACACGTAGTCGAGCACGTAGAGCTTGCCGGCCCACGGCAGCAGGCAGCCGACACCGATCTCGCTGCGTGGCGGCCCGAGGTCGGCGACCTGGGCCAGGTGCGGGAAGACTCCGGAGACGTTGAGCACGGTCACGTGTTCCCCTCACCGTTGCCGTTTTCACCTGACTGGATGGCCTGGACGGTCTCCCGCAGGGCCGCGACCAGGTTGGGTACGTCGCGCTGGTTGATGTGCCCGGACAGGCCGATCGCGGCGTACGGGGGAGTGCCGAGCGGAACTCCCAGCGTTCGATGGCCGCGTTTGTCGTTCGACCGGATCAGCGCGTAGCCCTGAGACTGGATCCGGTCGAGCTGCTCCAGGATGCCGCCCTCACCGTCGAGCAACGGCGGCTCGCTGCGCTTGGCAAAGAGCTGCCGCACCTCTGCCTCGGGTTGATGGGCAAGCAACGCCATGCCGAGCCCGGACGCTACCGCGGGATAGAGCCCGGTCCGGCCGAGCCCGCGCGCGACCGGGAAGTCGGCCTCGGCGTGGTAGAGGTAGCACATCTGGTCGCGCCACAGCACGCCCAGCGCGACGATGAACCCGAAGCGGTGCAGAGACTCCAGCGGTCCGAGCGCCCGCCGGATCAGGCCGGAGCCGAACAGGCTCTGCGCCGCCAGCGCGTGGATGCCGGGGCCGGGGCGGTACTTCCGGTTCTCGTCCTGTTCGGCGAGGCCGACCGCGGCCAACGTCTTCAGCAAGCGGTTGACACGCGTCGGATCCAGGCCTAGCGCTCTGGCCATCTCCCGGGAACCGATCGGCTCCGTGTTCATCGTCAGCGCTTGCAGGCAGGCCAATCCGTCCAACAACGACTGATTGGGTTGCGCGGGAAGCATGGTGCTGTTATAGCATCAGCCAACTCGTTATTGCAACGAACGCGTTGCGGGGGCAACACAGCGTTCGCTTTCCCTGGGAGGGAGAGGAACGTGCCGGCAAGCCGAACATCCACCCGAGCTCCCACCCGTGTGCGTCCGGCCGTGGTCGACAGCCGGATCTATGCCGCGCTGGAGCGCTTCACGTCCGTCGTCGCGCTCAACCTGCTGTGGCTGCTGGCCAGCCTTCCCCTGCTCACGGTGTTCCCCGCGACAGCCGCGATGTTCGGCGTCGTACGCGAGTGGTCGAGGGGTAACGAGCCGCGGCTGCTGCCGACGTTCACGCGGCTGTTCCGGGAGAACGTCAAGCAGGCGCTGGCCCTGCAGGCGGTCGTGTCCGGCATCGGCCTCGGACTGCTCGCCGACGTCTATCTCGCCCGAGGGCTGTCGCCGACCGTCCACGCGCTCTCCCAGGCGGTGGTCCTGCTGGTTGCCGGCGTGCTGGCGACCGCGCTCGCGTACGCCTTTCCACTGCTGGTGACCTACCGGATGCCGTTCGGCAGGCTGCTGCGGACTTCGCTGTTGCTCGTCATCGGCCGGCCCGCGACGACCGTACGCTGCCTGGCGATCGGTGTGCTCGCGGTGCTGCTGACGCTGGCGTTCCCGGCCGCACCGCTGTTGTTCGGCTCGCTGGTCGCGAGCGCGACGTACCGATGGTGTGCGCGGGTCTTCGACGAGGTGAGCGCATGAAGGCGAAGGTCTGGCGGTTTCGTGCGCTCTACCTGATGCTGCTGCCCGCGCTGCTGTGGTTCGCGATCTACAAGTACGCGCCGATGTACGGCATCGTGATCGCGTTCAAGGACTACAACCTCGGCTCGGGCATCGTCGGCAGCCCGTGGGCGGACCCGTGGTACAAGTACTTCCAGCAGTTCTTCGGCTCGCCGTACTTCACGCAACTGCTGACGAACACGTTCCTGATCTCGGTCTACAAGATCTTCTGGGGCACGGCGCTGCCCATCCTGCTGGCGTTGCTGCTGAACGAGTGTCGGCTCAACTGGATGAAGCGCTGGGTGCAGACCCTGAGCTACATGCCGCACTTCCTGTCCTGGGTCATCATCTTCGGCATCACGCTGGCGTTCCTGTCGGAGAGCACCGGACTGGTCAACCGCTGGCTCGAGGAGGGCACGGGCTCGACGATCGGGTTCCTCACCTCGACCGACTGGTTTCGTCCGGTGCTGATCGGAACCGACGTGTGGAAGGACGCCGGCTGGGGCGCGATCATCTACCTCGCGGCGATGGTCGGCATCGATCCGGCGAGGTACGAGGCCGCGCGCGTGGACGGCGCGAGCCGGCTGCGGATGATCTGGCACGTGACGCTGCCCGGCATCCGCAACGTCATCATCCTGCTGGTCGTGCTGAAGCTCGGGCACGTGCTGGAGGCCGGTTTCGAGCAGGTCTACATCTTCTACAACATCCAGGTCTATCCCGTGGCCGACATCCTCGACACCTGGGTGTTCCGTACCGGGCTGGAGAACCTCAACTTCTCGCTGGCCGCGGCGGCCGGTCTGTTCAAGTCGGCTGTCGGCCTGGTGCTCGTGCTGCTCGCCAACCGGATGGCCAAGCGCTGGGAGGGGCAGATTTGGTAGCCAGGGTAGGCAGAGCAGGCCCTCGCCCGGTCCGCTCCGGAATGGTCCGCGGCACCGAGGACCGGATCGTCAACGGCGTCGTCTACACCGCGCTCGCGCTGGTCGGCGTGCTGTCGGTGTTCCCTCTGCTGTTCGTCGTCTCGGCCTCGCTGACGCCGTACGGCGAGGTGCTGCGCAACGGCGGGTACGTCGTGATCCCACGGCACATCACGTTCGACGCGTACGAGCAACTGCTCGCCGATCCGGCCATCCCGCGCGCGTTGTCGGTCACGGTGTTCATCACCGTCGTCGGAACGCTCGTCAACATGGTGCTGACCACGCTGATGGCCTATCCGTTGTCACGCAAGGACCTGCCGGGCCGCAGCGTGTTCCTGATGGTCGCGCTGTTCACGATGCTGTTCAGCGCCGGCATGATCCCGACGTATCTCGTCGTGAAGGCCACCGGCCTGCTCGACACCGTGTGGGCGATGATCGTCCCGAACGCGATCTGGGTGTTCAACGTGCTCATCATGAAGACGTTCTTCGAGAACATCCCACAGGACTTGATCGAGGCCGCCCGGATCGACGGTGCCGGCGAGCTCCGGATCCTCCTGCAGGTGGTGCTTCCGCTGTCGGTGCCGGTCATGCTGACGCTCGGGCTGTTCTACGCGGTCGGCCACTGGAACGAGTTCTTCCAGGCGATCCTCTACGTCCGCGATACCGACCTGCAGCCGTTGCAGGTGGTCGTACGAAACCTGCTGGCCAGATCCCAGTCGACCGAGAACGTCGACGCGGCGCTGCCGCTCGTCACCGTGCAGATGGCGGCGGTCGTCGTCGCCGCGCTGCCCATGGTCGTCGTCTATCCGTTCATCCAGAAGCACTTCCAGAAAGGAGTCCTGCTCGGTTCAGTGAAGGGCTAGGAAACAAAGGACAGCACCATGCCGAAGTTCGGACTTACGGGAATCGCGGTCGTCGCCGCGGCGGTCAGCCTGGCGCTGGCGGCCTGCGGATCGGGGGAGAGCACGTCAGGTTCGCCGAAGACCCTCAACGTGCACGTGATCGGGAGCGGCTCGACCATCCCCAAGCAGGACATCATCAAGGAAACGTTGGACAAGAAGCTCGGCATCGACATCAAGCTGACGTCCGCGACCTCTCCCGACGACTACTACACCCAGCTGTCGGCTTCGCTGGCGGGTGGCACCGCACCCGACCTCTTCCAGGTGGATCGCAGCCACCTGCAGCAGTTCGTCCGGCAGGGACTCGTGATGGACCTGACCGACCGGCTGGACACCGATCTGAAGGTGTACACGAAGTTCGTCGGCCGCGACTCGATGAAGGGGCCGACGTTCGACGACAAGGTCTACGGCGTGCTGAAGCGGCCGCAGTACCAATACAACTCGATCTGGATCCGCAAGGACTGGCTCGACAAGCTCGGCCTGAAGGAGCCGAAGTCGGTCGACGACCTCTACGCGGTGGCGAAGGCGTTCACCGAGAAGGACCCGGACGGCAACGGCAAGCGCGACACCTACGGCTTCACCGGTGGCAAGGACTACCAGCCGTGGGGTCCGCTCTGGGCGGCGTTCGGCGCCGGTGAGCCGGACTCGTTCTACGAGGAGAACGGCCAGATCGTCAACGGTTTCCAGGACCCGGACACCAAGCAGGCGCTTTCGTACATCCGGAAGCTGATGGCCGAGAAGCTCGTCGATCCGGACGTCCTCACCGGTGACGCGCTGCAGGGCCATCAGCGTGCGTTGCAGGGCAAGGCCGGGATGATCGTGCAGGACTGGCCGCACATGACCAAGCCGCAGTTCGTCGAGCAGTACAAGACCGCGCAGCCGGACGCCAAGTGGGTCCAGCTGCCGCCGCCGAGCGGACCGGCCGGCCCGGGTGCGATGCCGACCGACGAGAACGGCAGCACGATCTACGCGATCCCGCGCAGCCTGGAAGGCAACGAGGAGAAGCTGCGCAACATCTTCGCGTTCATCGAGTACATCTCAGGCAAGGAAGGCAACCGCCTGGTGTCGTACGGCGTCAAGGGCGTGCACTACAACCTGCAGGGCGACAAGGTGGTGCCGACCGAGAAGCTCACGACCGAGGGCGAGTACTTCTGGCTCTACCAGCTCACCGGCCGCGACGAGGGGGAGTACCTCGCGACGAAGTTCGCGGCGCAGAAGGACTACATCGCGTTCGCGGAGAACCAGCCCAAGCTCCCCACGTTCGGGAGTCTGGTGGTCGAGCCGGAGGGCTACAACGCGGTCGATGCCGACCGCTACGCCGAGGAACAGCTGGCGCAGTTCGTCTCCGGCAAGCGCCCGTTGTCGGAGTGGGACTCCTTCGTCGGCACGCTGTCGAAGCAGTTCGGCTACGACAAGTACGTCAGCAGCGCGAAGGACCAGCTGAAGGAGCTCGGCGCGACCAAATAGCCATCGCGCTCGGCTGAGCGCTGTCCTGGCCACGGTCCGGGACGCCGAGGGGCGTACGGCGTCCCGGACGCGTGGCCGCCTGGCAGCCGTCTAGGTGAGCGCGGTCATGGCCGCGAGGCCGGGCCGGCGCTGGGTGTAGGCGGCGCCCCGGACGATCAGTTCCTTGTAGAGCACGGCGAGGCGTCCGGTCAGTACATGGTCGACCGGGCTGTCGTCGGCGCGGACGAACTGGATCAGCGCGTCGCGGCGGCCGAGGCTGATGCACTGGTTGAAGTAGCGGAAGTCGAACGGCTTCGGCCGGCGACCGGCCGCGCGGTCGTGGATGGCCTTGACCGCGTGCACCGCGGCGGGAATCCCGGTGGCGCAGGCCATTCGCAGCTCCTGCCCGTCCCGCTTTCGTACGGCGGCGGCGTCACCTATGCCGTAGACCTCGGTATGCGAGACCGAGCGCAACGTCTCGTCGACGATCAGGCGGCCGCGGTCGTCGACCTCGAGGCCCGCCTGCCCGGCCAGCTCGGAGACTCGGAAGCCGGTCGTCCAGACCACGATGTCGGCGGGAAGCTGGTCGCCGTTGTCGAGCAGCAGGCCGTCGGGGCCGACCTTCGCGATCCGGGCGTGGTCGCGGACCTCGATGCGGAGCCGGTCGAACACGCGATGCAGGTGCCGGCGACCGCGTTCGGAGAGTGCGCCGCCGAACGCGCCGCTGGTGACCAGCCGCACCTTCAGGTCGGGACGGGTGTCGGCCAGCTCGGTGGCCGCCTCGAGCCCGGTCAGCCCGCCACCGGCGACGGCCACCGTGCTGCCCCTGCGCAGGTCGGTTCGCAGGCGGGCGGCGTCCTCGGCACTGGCGACGGTGTACGCGTGCTCGGCAACCCCCGGCACGCTGCCCGCGTCGGCTTGGCTGCCGAGCGCGTAGATCAGCTGGTCGTAGCGCAGCGGCTTGGTCGATCCGGCCAGCCGGATCTCCCGGCGGTCGGCGTCGATGCTCGTCACCTAGACGATCTGTTCCAAGGGGTCGCCTGACGCGCGACGCCTGGCATCCACGCTGGCTGCGTTGTCGTCGATCGCCGGAGGCCCCTCCTGGCTCCTCCTCCGGCTGTGCCCACCCCCACACGAACGGCGCCATGCGCCGCGCGCTTGACCGGCGACCCCTTGGAACAGATCGTCTTGTCGACGACGAGCCGGATGCGGGTGCCGTGGACCAGGTCGGCCAGCGAGTGCTCGGGCAGGCGCTGCCCGCTGGCGAGCTGATGGTTGCGCACACGTTCAACGAACCGGTCGCGGGCGTTGACCAGCGTGATCTTCAGGTCGTCGTCGGCGTTCCGGGCGGCGAGCTTGGCGGCGATCAGCCCGGAGTAGCCAGCGCCGAGAACGACGAGATGGTTGCTCATGGATGTTCTTCTCCTTCCGGCTACCTGGGACGAGCCGGACTGCTGGTTTGTGACCTGGTAGGTCCGGTGAACTGCCCGCGGGTCCAGACCTGGCTCTGGACGAAGTAGTTGTCGAAGCGCTCCTGCGAGTCGAAGATCTCCTGCGGGCTTGCCTCGCCGCGCAGCACACGGTCGGCCAGGCGGAAGTACTCGAAGCGCTCGTTCATGCCGGGCGCGAACATGACCAGCACGTCGGCGCTGCCGCCGGGCGCGGGCGCGAACGTGTGCGGCATGCCCGCAGGGACGAGCAGGAAGTCGTTGCGTTCGATCGTGACCAGCTGATCGCCGGCGAGGGCTTCGACGGCGCCGTCGAGTACGAAGAAGATCTCGGCCGCGGTCTTGTGGAAGTGCGGGGTAGGTCCGGCGGCGTCGGGGCGCATGAGGGCGCGGTTGGCGCTCACCACGCCCCCGGTGGTGTCGGCGTCGCCGAGCAGCTTGTTGACGATCGCGCCGCCGTCGATCTCTTCGGCATCGGCGTCGCGGGTCAGCAGCGCGCTGCGGCCGTCGACGGTGATCAAGGACATCGAGATCCTCCTCAGTAGTAGTTCCTGAGGGGATAGTACGATCTCTAACTATCGGGCTGCAAACTAGTTCGGTGTGAGATGCGCGTTGACCGCCCGGGCCGCTTCGGCGAGCTCGGGGAGCTCGACTACCTCGACCCCGGCGGCGGTCAGGAGCTCGACGCCCCGGCAGTCGGCGACGAAGAGGTCGGGCTCGCGCCAGGCGATCACGACCCGCCGGATGTCCGCGGCCAGGATGAGGTGCGTGCACGACAGTGGCCGCGACTTGCGTTCGGAGCAGGGCTCGAGCGTGCTGTAGATCGTGGCGCCCGCCGGTACGTCGGTCAGCTTGGCGAGCGCCGACTCCTCGGCGTGGACGACCGGATCGGCCTCGCGGGAGTAGCCGGTCGCCAGTTCGCCGCCGTCCCGCCCGACGATCACCGCTCCGACGGAGTAGGCGTTCAGGACCTGCGGGCAGCGTCGCGAGAGCTCGATGGCGCGTTCCATCCACTGGCGATCGGTCATGCCCGCCAGTCTCGCACCCGGCCGAGCTCAGCTCGCGGCGCGCAGGGCGGGCAGCGCGCCCGCCGACTCGTCGTCGAAGCTGCGCCAGCCGTGCTCGGTGACCGTGAGCAGCGCGCCCTTGTAGACCGGCTGCTGGTGGGTGCAGTAGAGCCAGCCGTAGGCCCAGGCCAGCACGTCGTCGACGAGCACGACGCGGCCGTGCCGGGCGACGACGGTGACGTAGGCGTGGTCGATCGGGTACGCGTCAGGGTCGCGGCCGGCGTAGAGGGTGCGGGCGGCTGTGCGCAGTAGCTGGCGGATCTGCTTGAACGGTGGCGGCTCGGGCTCGGTCCAGATCACCTCGGAGGCGACCAGCAGCTGATCGGTGGAGGGACGCTCGACCAGTCCGACGATCACCTGGCCGGCGCGCAGCCGGTGTTCCTCGTCGAGCACGCGAATGATCTCGGCCGGATCTCGCAGCTCCCAGGGTTCGATATGCATGCCGGGAATCGTGCGCCGGCCTCGACAAGATCGCTGCCGTTTTCCACAGGCGAGCCGCTGTGGAAAACCAGCGGGCGGGTGGGGGATCTCGGTGCAGGCTTCGGCGCATGCACACCTATTGCACTGAGATCATCGGAACGTTCGAGATAACACCTGGCCTCAACCGCGACGAGAGCGAATACCTCATCGCGTTCGCCGAGACCCGGCGCTGGTGGCGCACCGCTGGACCGTACATCGTCCTACCCAACCCCAAGCTTGGTGAACCCATCGACGACCAGGCGCTCTACGAAACGGCCTATCCCGGCGAGCCGGATCTGTGCTGCGGATGGATTCCCGCTCCCGGTGGCAACGCGCTGATGTTCAACGGGAACAGCGAGTTCGGCCGTCCGGGGCCATGGTTGCGCTACCTGGTCAACCACTTCCTCCGGCCGGATGCGAAGGCGTCGCACAGCGGCGACCCGGCGTTCGCCCGCTTCATGTTCAACCACACCGTGAGCGGAGTCGTGGCCGCCCGCAGCCCGGGCACCGGCCGGCTCTGGCTGATCCGCGCGGCCGACAATCTCGTGCGCGAGCAGGTGCTCGTGCCGGGCGAGCCGATCCTCGGTGAGGAGACGGACTGGAAAGAATCGTTGACGTTTGGCTAGACGGCGGCATCAGACGTCAGCGGGCAATCCCACGAATCGCAAGAGGGGGTTGACATATCGAGAATCTGATGCGTAGCGTTCCGAGTACGTTCTGTGAGTGTCCGGTCCGCCGGTATTACCCCTTCCTGCGGACCGGACGAATTGCAGGGAGGCCGAATGAAAAAGACCCTTACCCGACTCGGCGCTGTTGCCGCGATCGGCTTGGCCACCGCCGTAATCACCACCCCAGCTCCAGCTTTCGCCGACGACGACGCCGGCGCGAGCGCGGAGGCTGACATCTACATCGGCGGCTTACTGGACGTGGTGATCGACGGTTCGATCGGGATCTACATCGGGTCTGGGTGTGATGGCTGATGCCGTGAGCCGACCCTGATCACGATGCAGGATCCTGGCCGATCGCTCCGCACAGAAAGCCTTTCCAGACTCCTTCATCCGTGATCATCCCAGGGAACCGACCCTGGACTCGCATGGCATCCGAGGAAACGCCGCGCCGGCAGCCCTACCGGCGCGGCGTTTCCTGTTGGGCAGACCACCGCGAGCTCTGTTAATCTTCCCGAGGCCGTGCAGGAGAACGAGGAGGTGGTACCCGTGAACGTATCGACATGGGTGCTCCCCTCCGGGGTCACGGTCGGGCGATAGGTCGTCCGGGAGTGCCGTTCAAGAACACTCCCGAAAGGCACGACCATGCGATTCACCTCCGAACAACGCCTCGACGACGGTGTCCTCGAGCGCGAGTTCATCCTCGGCGAGATCCCCGGCATCCTGTGGACGCCTGAGTCCGCACCGGCCCCGCTGATCCTGCTCGGCCACCCCGGCGGAGTGCACAAGATGTACCCCCGGCTGGTGGCCAGGGCCCGGCACTCCGCGGCGGAGGGCTACGCCACGGCCACCATCGAGCTCCCCGGGAGCGGTGACCGGCCTCGTCTGGCCGTCGCCGAGGAGGCCCGCGCCGACCTGCGCCGGGCACTGGAGGCCGGCGAGCCCGTCGGCGACGAGATCGTCGACCGGCTCATCCTCCCGCTGGTCGACAAGGCCGTCCCGGAATGGCGGGCCACCCTGGACGCCCTCCTCTCGCTGCCCGAGATCGGCGGCCCGGTCGGCTACTCCGGAGGGGTGATCGCCATCGGCACCCGGCTGGCGATGGTCGAGCCGCGCATCTCGGCCGCCCTCCTGTTCGCCGGCAGTTTCGTGCCCCGCGTCCTGTTCGAGGACGCCAGGCAGGTCACCATTCCACTGCTGGTCCTGCTGCAGTGGGACGACGAAGGAAACGACCGGCAGCAGGCCCTCGACCTGTTCGACGCCTTCGGCTCCAAGGAGAAGACGCTGCATGCCAACCTCGGCGGGCACACCGGCGTCCCGCGGTTCGAGGGTGACGACGGGAGCCGGTTCTTCGCCCGGCACCTGAAGTGAGGCCGGAGACCGGTCTCTAGACCGCGGTGGGCTTCAGGCGTTCGGCCAGGAACGTCATCACCTCGTCCATGGCCTTGCGGGTCGGGTGGCCGGGCTCGTCGACCAGGTCGGTGGTCAGCACCGAGTGCGCAGCGGAGGAAATGTTGTGCTCGTTGCCCGGTGACGAGTCGATCTCGATGCCGATGAAGTTGTCGCCGAACAGCTTCTCCAGCGTCTTGAAGCGTTCGCCGGGAGACGTCTTGTCGGCGGAGAACCGCAGGCCCATCGCGCACAGGCCGGTCTCGCGGCGCTGCTTGAGCACGGTGACGTCGGTGACGTCGAGCCCCAGCGCGCCCTTGCGGCGCTCACCGAGACCGATCGGAAGTCCCGGCTGGCTGAGCACGGGTGCGAGTACGGCGGGCTCGACGGCCATCGCCAGTGCGAACCCGCCGGTGAAGCACATGCCGACGGTGCCGACGCCGGGCCCGCCACAGTCTTCGTGGGCCTGCGCCGCGAGCACTCGCAGCCAGGAGATGACTGGGCTGGTCCGGTCGGCCAGGAGGTGGAACTCCCGCGAGACGCACGTGCGGGCGATCGATCGCAGCATCTCGCCGCCGGTCTTCTCGGCGTTGACGCGCCCGAAGAGCGACGGCATGTAGACGGTGTAGCCCTGGTCGCGCAGCCGCCTGCCGAACTCGGCGACGCCGGGATGCAGACCGGGCATCTCGTGCAGCACGATCACAGCCGGCCCGGAGCCGGCGCGGTAGACATCACGCGTCCGGTCGTCGTGGGTGAACGGGAATCGCTCGAACCCGGAGATCTCAGCAGTCTCAGCAGTCATGGCCAATCACATACCACGCCGGTGGGATGCGCGAAAGCACCAACGCGCATCCCACCGGCGGGAGCCGCCGTCCTTGCCGAGCGCGCCGAAGTGGCCGGTGGATGGCCGGCCGCCGCCCTCGCGGGGACCGCCGGCGGACGGCGAGGTGACGACGGACACAGTGGTCGGGGGCGGCAGAGTCTGCGGGAATGTCTGCCAACAGGCTGTGCGCGACTATCGTGTATTCGTGACAGCGAGGCTGAGTGACGCCGAAGTACTCGCCGTGCTTTCCCGTACGACGCTCTTCTCGGCACTGGGTGCCGGCGAGCTCGCCGGCGTGGCCGGTTCGTGCCTGCAGCGTCGCGTCACGCGTGGTCAGTTCCTCTGCTATCAAGGCGATCCCGGTGACCGGTTGTTCATCATCGCGACGGGGCTGGTCAAGGTCGTGCTGACATCGGAGCAGGGTGAGGAGCTCGTGCTGCGCACGCAAGGCCCGCACGAGGTGTTCGGCGAGCTGGCGGTCCTCGACCAGGTGCCGCGGTCCGCGTCGGTCGTGGCCGTGCAGCCGACCGATGTTCTGATGCTGAATCGTCCGGTGATCATCAGCCTGATGCGCACCTACCCCTCGGTGATGGACGCCCTGCTGGTCTCGCTGGGCCGGCTGGTCCGGCAGCTCACGGTCCAGACCGGCGAGCTCGCGTTCCTCGACCTGACCGGCCGGCTGGCCAAGCTGCTGCTCCGCCTCACCAAGGACCACGGGCTGACCGGCCGCAACGGCAGCCCTGCCGTGATCGACCTCGGGCTCACACAGTCCGACCTCGGCGCGATGGTCGGCGCGTCCCGGCCCGCTGTGAACCGCGTCCTGCAGGCGCTCGCGGCCCGCGGCGTGATCGAGCTTTCCGGCTCGGCGATCGTCGTACGAGACGTGGCCGCGCTACGCCGCCGGGCCAACAGCTGAGCCGCCCGCCGGCAGCCGCCGGCGACAACCGGCAACCACGTCCAAGCTGCTGAGCGGCTGAGTAACTTTCACCCGGTCGGTCACGACCTGGGGTAAAGCAAGTGCGAAGGCGTGCGGAAAGGCTTACCGTTGGACCGTCACGTCGCGTAACAGACGTCGCGAGTGACACACACACGGCCAGAGCCACGGGGGCCAAGTCGTGGGTCTCATCGACCCGGGGGTACTGCTGTGACCAACTTGCTGCTGGACAGATATCAGGTCCTACCGGACGGCGACGGGGAGCCGGCACGCGTTCGCCGGGCATTGGACCGGCAGGGCGATCTCATTGTGGGCTTGGAGAGCTATCCGATCGGCTCGGACGCCAGCGCGAACCGCCTGCTGGGCCGGGCGGAGCGGCTGCGTGAGCTGCCGCCGCACCCGAGCCTGGCCGCCGTACGCGACGGATTCGTCGTCGACGGCACCTGCTACGTCGTCACCGACTGGGTCGCAGGCGAACCGCTCGAGCAGCTTCGGCTGTCGACGCGGGTCGCGATGGCCTACCTCGACCAGATCGCTTCGGCGATTGAGCATCTGCACCGCTACGATCCGGCGCTCGCCCATGGCGCGCTGGCACCCGAGCGTGTGCTGATCACCGAACACGACCGCGCGGTCGTCACCGGTCTCGGCGCGGCCGTCGCGACGGGTCCGGGCTCGCACGAGAGCTCTCCCTATTTCGCGCCGGAAGTACGCGACGGCGAAAGCCCCACCCCTGCCAGTGACATTTACAGCCTGGCCGCGCTGGCCTGGACCCTGCTCGCCGGAACCCAGCCCGGCCAGGGCCTGCTGAGCGCGGTCTCGGAGTCGGCGAGGGAAGCTGCGCTGGTCGAGTCGCTGCTGCGCTCCGGCCTGGCGCGCGACCTGGCCCAGCGACCACACTCGGTGCTGGAGTTGGTCCGCCGGCTGCGCTCCCGGCTCACCTCGGCGCTGCCCGACGGCGAGGTCACGTTCCTGATGACCGACGTCTGCCGCTCGACGCGCATGTGGGACACCGTTCCCGACGCGATGGCGGTGGCGATCGAACGCCACGACCAGATCTGCGCCGAGGTCGTCGAGCGGTACGGCGGGCTCTACCCACGTGACCAGGGCGAGGGAGACAGCATTCTCGTCGTGTTCGCACGGCCGGAGGACGCCGTGGCGTGCGCTGCGGAGTTGCAGAGCAGGCTGACCTGCGAACAGTGGCCGGAGCACGCCGAGGTCTCCGTGCGCGCCGCGGTGCACACCGGCCAGGCGACGCTGCGCCGCGGCGGTAACTACCGCGGTGTCGGCCTGAGCACCGCCGCTCGCCTGCGTTCCATGTCGCACGGCGGCCAGATCCTGCTCTCCCAGGCAACCGTCGACGCCGTACGCGGCCGGCTGCCGGCGGGCTTGGAGATTCACGACGCCGGCCTGCACCGGCTGCGCTACCTCGACAAGCCCGTCCGCGTCCACCAGCTCAGCGGGCCCGGACTGCCGAGCGACCTGCCCGTGCCTCGCTCGCCGCGCGACGTCGACTCGCAGCCCGCACGGATCGACGAGACCGCCTTGCTGGGGAGGGAAACCGAGCTCGGCGAGCTGTTCGCCGCGCTCGACTCGGCCGAGCAGGGCAGGCCACGGCTCGTCCTGCTGTCGGGCGAAGCCGGCATCGGCAAGACCAGCCTGTGCCAGAAGCTCGCCGAACACGCCCGCCTGAAGGAGATTCCGGTGCTGTGGGGCCGGGGCACCGAGGGTAGTGGCGCGCCGGCCTACTGGCTGTGGCGGCAGGTGTTCCGCGATCTGCTCGAGAGCTGCACCGACGAGGAGCTGGACAGCTGCGTCGCCGACGGCGCCGCCGAGCTGGCCGCGGTGTTCCCCGACCTGCGCTCGCGGATCGCCGGCATCCCGGAGCCGGCGCCGCTCGGTCCCGAGGCGGCCCGCTTCCGGCTGTTCGAGTCGTTCGTGACGATGCTGCGAAAAGCCAGCACCGCAAGGCCGTTGCTGCTCGTGCTCGACGACGTCCACTGCGCCGACGAGCCGTCGCTTCGCCTGCTGGAGTTCCTGGCGGAATACCTCGGAACGGCCCAGCTGCTGGTCGTCGTGGCCTACCGTCAGCTCGAGGTTGGCGGCCTGGTCCGGCAGCACGAGTCGCTGCAGCTCGCGCTGTCGAAACTCACCCGCGAGCAGGTGGCCCGCTACGTCGAGATCAGCGGTGGCGCCGCCCAGCCCGGCTCCGTTGTCGACGCGGTGTTCGCCGCCAGCGAGGGAAACCCCTTCTTTCTCAAGGAGATCGTCTCCCTGCTGACCACCGAGGGCCGGTTCGACGACCCGCGACGGCTGGCCTCGGTCGCGCTCCCGTCCGGTGCGCGCGACGTCGTCCTGCGCCGGATCGGCAAGCTGTCCGACAGCACCCAGCGGATGCTCGGCATCGCCTCGGTGATCGGCCGTGACGTTCCACTGGTCACGCTCGCCGCTGTGAGCGGCACCGCGCCGCCGAGGCTGTTGCGCGACCTGGACGTCGCGGCCGGCGCCGGACTGGTCGTGCTCAAGCCCGAGGCGCCGAAGCAGTTCAGCTTCGCGCACTCGCTGGTCCGCCTGGCGTTGTACGACTCGCTGGGCCCGGCCGAGCGCGTCCGCCTGCACCTGGAGACGGCGCGTGCGATCGAACGCCGCTACGACTCCGCCGACGCCCACCTGGCCGAGCTCGCCTACCACTTCCTGGCCGCCGCGCCATGGGGTGACGTGACCAAGGCGAGCGAGTACGGCTGCCGGGCAGCGGCCGAAGCG
This sequence comes from Flindersiella endophytica, assembly GCF_054779015.1. Classification (NCBI taxonomy): domain Bacteria; kingdom Bacillati; phylum Actinomycetota; class Actinomycetes; order Propionibacteriales; family Nocardioidaceae; genus Flindersiella; species Flindersiella endophytica. The sequence goes on along the minus strand of NZ_BAAGYY010000028.1, from coordinate 299,697 downwards.
GTCGGGCACTGCGCGTACGAAGAGGGCGCGCGGCTCTATCGTGCGGTCCGGGAGGCTCCGAGGCTCGGCGCGGAAACGCTCGACCCTGGCGAGCGATGCGATCTGCTGATCGCCGAGGGCGACGCGCTGTGGCGTGCGGGCTCACTGCGTCAGTCGCGTGACCTGCTGAACGAGGCAGCCGAGCTGGCCGGGTCCGCCGGCGACGGCAGCCGGATGGCGGCCGCGGCGCTCACCACGAGCAAGCTGTGGATCGAGGTCGGCCAGGTCGACGAGCAGGTGGCCGACATCCTGCGAGGTGCGCTCGACCTGCTCGGAGAGGACCAGCTCGCGGACCGGGCGCGGCTGCTGGCCCGCTTGGCGATGGAACTGTCCTACGCCGACGGTCCCGGCGAAGGTCCCGACCACAACCTGCGGCGCACGATCGGCGCGGTCGAGCTGGCTCGCCGGTCGGGCGACGCACACGCTCAGGCGTTCGCTTTGCTCGCACACCGCTACGCGCTGGTCGATCCCGGGCAGTGTGCCGAACGGCTGGCCGCCTCGACCGAGAGCATCGCGCTGGCGCAGCAGGCCGGCGACCGCGAGCTCGCGCTGCGGTCCCACGCGCTGCGCACGCACGACCTGTTGGAGAAAGGCGACGGCCAGGCGGCCCGGCTGGAGATGGCCGCTTTCTACGCGCAGGCCGACGAGCTGCGGCAGCCGTTCCACTCCAACTGCAGCACGGTGCTGGCCACCATGACCGCGTTGCTCGAAGGGCGGTTCGCCGCGGCCGAGGAGTACGTCGGCCAGGTGTTCGCCGCGGCCGCCCAGTCCGGCCGCGACACCCAGGCGCAGGCCGCCTGGATCCAGCTCTTCTTCCTGCGCAGGGAACAGGGCCGGCTCGCGGAGCTGGCCGCCCGGGCGCAGGAGATCGCCGGCGCGCACGCGGTCACGCCCGGGTGGAGCGCACTGGCGGCGATGCTGTGCCTCGATCTCGGCCAGCGCGACGAGGCGAGCCGGTTGCTCGAACAGACACTGGACAACCCGATCCCGGCGATCGACACCACCTGGCTCGCCACGATCGCGATCCTGGCGGAGACGGCGTACGGCCTTGGAGACAAGGAGAGCAGCCGCCACCTGTACGACATCCTGGCGCCGTACGCCGACCAGGTGGTGGTCATCGGGGTGACGACACCCGCCGTGTGCCTGGGCTCGGCGCATCGCTTCCTCGCCTTGTCGGCGACCACACTGGAGCAGTGGCCGAAGGCGGAGCGGCACTTCCAGCAGGCGGCGCACGCCAACCGGATGTTGTCCGCGCGTCCGCTGGTCGCTCACGTCTACCACGACTGGGCGAAGCTGCTGCTGACGGCCGGCGAGGGGCACCGGTCGGCACCGAGAGCTGCGGAGCTGCTGGCCAAGACACGTCCGATCGCGGAGGATCTCGGGATGCCCGTCCTGCTCGACCGGATCAGGTTCCGGCTGCCTTCGTGACGCTGCCGGTTCTTTTCGATTGTTCCGGTGGGCCGGCGGCTCGGGGTGTGCTCAAGGTGACACCGTCCCGGTGATCTCGGGAACAGGGCATCGCGGCCGGAACTGAGACTCTTTCTTTGAGTGGAGGGTGCACGTCGAGGGGGGTGCATCGTCCGCACGAGCGCGGCCAGTTGGGGCGGCCCGCGTTCGGAATTCCGGGGGATTCACGGGGGAACACAGGTGCATACGGCAATTGAGGGGTTTTTGGAACGGGTGGAACACACCCGGATGTCAGACCTTGGGGACTCTGGACCGGGCGCGCTGGAGTACGCCAGGACTCGTCATGGCGTGAGAGTCAGGGCCGCAAGGGCGTCCACCTTGCGGCCCGACCAGCTGCGCGCACTCATCGAGTTCCGGATCGCGCAGTACGTACGGATCGGGTTCATCGACACCGTCCGGCTGGCCGACCTGCTCGCCGCGGGCGAGCCACTGGTGCCGACGTCACCGGCTGACATCCACGTCGTCGCGACCGACGAGACTGGACGGCTGCTGTGTACAGCGGTGTTACGTGCGCCGTCCGGACCGGCTGGAACGGAGGTGTCCGCGACCGTGCGCATGGCCGCCCGCGACCGGCCGCTGTTCCCGGTCGAGCAGGCACATGGACGGGGCGTCTTCGACCACCTTCGGATACTCCCGGACCTGCCAGTCGCCCGGGTGATGGAGCTCGGCGGCTTCGTCAAGGCCCAGTCGGACGAGCCGTTCTCCGAGCTGGCGGTCCGCGCACCCGTCGAGGTCGGTGTCGCGCTGTTCCGGGTGATCGCCGGCCCGCTCGCGCTCCCGGTGTCGGCGATCGTCGGCGACCTGGAACCCAAGGTGGCCAAGCTCAACCTCGAGTTCTTCGGGATCCAGCTCGTCATGGTGCCGGGCACGGCACCTCGCGTCCCGCACCGGTCGTACCTCGAACCCCGGTACGCCAACCGCGACGTGCGCCCGTTCGCCTGGCTCACCGGCGACATGGTCACGGCGTTACCGCGGCTGGCGGCCGTCGAGCACGCGCTCGACCTGGACGGCAGGCAAGGCGTGCTGGCGCTGCTGAAGCTGCGGAGGAGTGGGGTGGGCCCGCGCGGGCGTAGCCCGCGGGGGCTGGATGAGTACAGCACCAGAGGCACGGACGACTGGAGCACGCTGGCGCCCGAGGATGACCAGGACGCGACAGACAGCTCGCGGGCAGAGCCGGTACGCAGGGTGCGGGTCCCGATGCCGCGTACCGAACTGGACGCGCGGGCCGACGAGCTGCAGCAGGCTCCGCTGCTCAAGGGGCTGTCGCGCGAGGAGGTCGTCGCGCTGGCTTCCAACGTCGAGGCGTTCCAAGCGCGCAGGGGAGAGTCCGTCATCCGGGCCGGCGAGATCGACGACGCGCTCTACCTCGTCCGCGACGGCGAGGCGGTCGCGCTGTTGCCGGACCAGGCAGACGGCCCGCAACTGCTCGGCAGCTTCGGGCCGGGCGACTACTTCGGCGAGATCGCCGTGCTGTTCGGCGGCCGGCGAACAGCCGATGTGGTCGCGACGTCCGACCTGTCGCTGTGGCGGCTGTCCGGCGGGCATTACCGCCGCTATCTCGAGTGCGTGACCGACGTCGACCGTGAGGTGAGCCGCACCGCGGCCCGCCACGCCTACGACCAGCTGGCCTACCGGGGTGGGGACGGTGAGCGGCGATGAGCGCCTCAGGCAGCTGGGGGCAGCGGCACCAGCGCGTTCCGCACCGGAGCTACGACGTGGTCGTCATCGGGTCCGGCATGGCCGGGCTGACGGCCGCGACGCGGCTCGCCCAGGCCGGGCGGACCGTTCTCGTACTGGAGAAGAACACCTGGGTCGGCGGCTACGCACACGGGTTCTCACAGGACGGCTTCCGGTGGGACCACGGCGGGCACATCTTCCTCGCCTACCGGCTCGGCGCGCAGGCCCGCGAGGTCTTCGAGCGGCTGCGGCTGGACGAGGCCGTCGAGATGCGGCCGATCCGGCAGAACTACCGCTGCGTGTTCCCGGACGACGCGCTGACCATCCCCGACGACCTCGCGGGTGCGGCCGAGGCGTTCACCGAGCGCTTTCCCGCCGAGGGTGAAGGCATCCGGCGGGTGCTGCACACGATGGAGGCGATGATCGGTCAGGTCGACCGGTACGTGCCCGCGTTCCGGGTGAGTGACGGGCGGCGCCGGCTGATCGACCCGGTGCTCGAGCAGGTGCAGCGGCCCTTGCCGGGCCGGGCGATGGGTGCGCTGGCGGCGAGGTTCCCGTTGCCTGGCAGGGATCTGCTGCGCTACCAGCGGCGTACGCTCGCGGATCTGCTCGACGACAACCTGCGCGATCCGCGGCTGAAGGCGTACTTCTCGATGCTGTCGGCCGGCATCGGTACCGGGCCCCGCACGCTGTCCGCCGTCATCGCCGCGGTGTTCTTCATCCACGCGCTGCGCACGATGTGGCTTCCGCTGGGCGGCTTCAACCGGCTCGCCCTGCGAACGGCCGAGCTGTGCGAGCGCTACGGCGGTGAAGTGCGCACGGGCTGCGAGGTCACCCGGCTGGTGGTGGAGGACGGCCGGGTCACCGGCGTCGAAACCGGAGAGGGAGACCTGATCCGGGCGAAGGCGGTCATCTCCGCGAGCGACGCGCGGCGCACGCTGCTCGAGATGCTCGAGCCGGGGATGTTGTCGCAACGGTTCCGCGACAGCCTGCCGAGGCTGGCGCTCACGCCGTCGATCTTCCAGGTCCACCTCGGTGTCAACCTGGACCTGTCGCCGTTCCGCGATCGGCTGGAGCGGCTCAACTTCGTCTATCCGCACGACGACATCGAGCGTGCGATGGGGCAGTTCGCGGCCGGTGACTACCGCAACGCGGCGTACTTCGCCTACGTCGCGACGCTGCACCAGCGGGAGATGGCGCCGCCGGGTGGGCACTCGATGAAGCTCGAGGCGTACACCACGCTGGAGTCCGACGGGATCGACTGGAAACGCGACGCCGACGACATCGCCGACAGCTTCATCGCCCGTACCGAACGGCTGATCCCCGGTCTGTCGCGCCGGATCGTCACCCGGGCGATCCGTACGCCGGCCGACCTGGCGGCCGACACCGGAAACGCGCAGGGCGCCTTCGCCGGCTGGGCGTTCACGCCGGCGCTGCTGGGCCGGTCACGTCCGCAGCGCCGGGTGGCCCCAGGTCTCTATCTGGCCGGCCATTGGACGACACCCGCGGCCGGCGTGCCGTGGGTGATGCTGTCCGGGTTCAACACCGCCAACGCCGTCCTGGCCGAGCTAGCCAAGCGGGGATCCACGAGCATCCCCGGACAAGCCCGGCCGGAGGTGTCGCGATGATCCGGTTCGGCGGCCTGGTTGCCCGGATGCACTGGTGGGTGCTGGCGATCTGGCTGCTGGTCGTCGGAGGCTTCGGAGTGCTCGCGGGTGGGGCCGCCGACTCCTTGCAGGGCGCGGGATTCGACGTCGCGGGCAGCCAGTCGCAACAGGTCACCGAGCTGCTGGACGAGGAGTTCCGCGGCTCGACCGCGACCAGCCCGGTGGTGATGTACCAGTCTGGGACCCGTCGCGAGGCGGTCGAGCAGACGATGCGTGCCGTGGACGGAGTGGTGGAGGTCCGCTCGGTGACGAGCGAGGACCGGCGGACGGTCGCCACGACGGTCGCGATGACCGGCGGGCAGAGTGCGGCGCAGGACGCCGTTCCCAGGTTGCGGTCGGCACTTGCCGATGCCGGGGTGGAGGCGTCGATCACCGGGTTCCCGGCCGTGCAGTACGACACGTACGAGCAGAGCCAGGCAGACCTGGCGAAGACAGAGCTGATCACGTTCCCTGTGGTCGCGGTGTTCCTGCTGCTGTTCTTCGGTACGGCCGTCGCCGCCGCCGTACCGTTGCTGCTGGGCCTTGCCGCGGTCGTGACGGCGACCGGCATTCTGGCGCTGCTCGGCGACCAGTTCGCGATCTCGGTGTTCGCGCTCAACATCGGTTCGCTGGTGGGGCTCGGCCTGTCGATCGACTTCTCGCTGATCATGGTGCGCAGGTTCCGGGAGGAACAAGCAGCCGGACACGACGTCGCGGATGCCGTCCGGGCAACGATGGCGACGTCTGGACGGTCGGTGCTGTTCAGCGGGCTCACCCTGATGCTGTCGATGGCGTTGACCACGGTGGCGTTCGCGGACCTGATGATCGTCCGGTCCATCACGCTGGGCGTCGTGGTGGTGTCGGCGGTCGGGCTGTTGGGCGGGCTGACGCTGGTGCCCGCACTGCTGTATGTGCTGGGAGACCGCGTCGACCGCTTGCGGGTGTTGCCGCGGCGTCGGCCGTCAGGATCGCCGGGTTTGGCGTTCTGGCTCAGCCAGTCCGTTACGCGCCGCCCGGTTGTGTACCTACTCGGCGCGGTTGTCGTGCTCGGTGCGCTTTCCCTTCCGTTGCTGGGCATCCGGCTGGTCGGCGCGAACACCGAGGCACTGCCGGCCGGCACGGAGTCGGCGGTGGGCGCAGAGCAGGCCGAGGCTGTGTTCGACCGGAACACGTTGACTCCGGTCAAGGTGACCGTCGAATCCGGGGACCTCGGTGCGGAGATCGGGCCGGTGGCGGCGCTGCTCGAAGCCGACCCGCGGGTCGCTCACGTGGCGCAACCGCAGGTCGACGACCGCGGCGACACGGCCGTCCTGACCGTGCTGCCCAAGGCGGGGATGTACGAGCTGGACCATCAGCGGCTCGTCACCGACCTGCGTACGCAGCTCGCGGGCCAGCCTGGTTATCGCGTTCTCGTCGGTGGTGACGCGGCCGCGTTCGTCGACTTCAAGCAGGCGCTGTACGGCCGCTTCCCGTTGCTCGCCGCCGCGATCACCGCGGCGATTCTCCTGCTGTTGTTGGTGTTCTTCCGATCCGTCCTGCTGCCACTGAAGGCCGCGGTGACGAGCGCGCTGCCGTTGGTCGCGACGCTCGGCGTACTGGTGTGGCTGTTCCAGGACGGGCACGGCGAGCGCCTGCTGGGTTTCGAGTCCCAGGGCCGGCTCAACGTCGTCACTCCGGTGATCGTGTTCGTGATCCTGTTCGCGCTGTCGACGGACTACGAGGTCTTCCTGCTGTCAAGGGTGCGCGAGAACTACGTACGCGAGCGCGACACCGGTCGCGCGGTCGCGCTGGGCCTGCGGCAGACCGCCGGCCTGATCACGGCGGCCGCGCTGATACTGATCGCGACGTTCGGCTCGCTGGCGGCCTCGTCGGTCGAGACCCTCAAGGAGATCGGCATCGGACTGGCCGCCGGCATCCTGCTGGACGCCACGATCGTCCGGCTGCTGATCGTTCCGGCCACCATGCAGTTGTTTCGCGGGGGCAACTGGTGGCTGCCGTCCTGGCTGCGCCGTGTCCTGCCCCAACCCGGCCACGAGGCGCTGTCGCCCGAGAACACCGGCTCCAGCCCTGAACAACAGAACGCCTTCGCAGGGAGGACGACATGAGCACACCGACAACCCAGCTGACCGAGGAGGAGCGCAACCTTGCCGCCGTGGCAGGTGTTCTGCCGTACTGGAACGCCCATGATCTCGACGGCGTGCTCGACTGGTACGACCCGGACATCGTCTGGCACAACGTCGCGCTGGAAGAGATGTATCGAGGAAAGGAGGAGGTCGGCACGTTCGTCCAGAGCTTGTTCACCGCGCTGCCGGACCTCACGTTCGAGGTGACCGAGCGGGTGGCGGAAGGACCGCTGATCGCCGAGCAGTGGCTGATGTCTGGTACCCACGACGGAGAGTTCCTCGGCGTGCCGCCGACCAGGCGGCGGCTGCGCATCGAGGGCATGAGCATGGTGCGGATGCGGGAGGGCAGGTTCCTGCGCGACGACTTCTACTTCGACGCTTCGAGCGTCATGCGCCAGCTCGGGCTGATGCCGGCGTTGTCGGCGGCCCGCGGCCGGGCGGGCAGGACGGTGCTGGGCGTCGTCGTACGCCTCGGCCGGTTGCGGAGAAGCTCATGAGCTCGGCTCCGGCCACCGTGTCGTTCAACCATGCCGGCCCGGGAGAGCCGTACCAGACGTTGACGCACGACGAGTTCTACGTGGAGTTCGTCCGCCGGAACGCCGGCCTGATCACGCCCGAGGAGCAGCGGCAGCTGCGCGCGGTCGAGGTGCTGGTCGCCGGGTGCGGCTCGGTCGGTGGTGCGGTGGTCGAGCCGTTGGTACGCCTGGGTGCCGAGCACCTGACGCTGGCCGAGCCGGGCTGCTACGAGCTGGCGAACCTCAACCGGCAGCGTGCGTGGGTGTGCGATCTCGGCCGGAACAAGGCGCTGGTGCAGGCCGAGCGGGTCCGCGAGATCAACCCGTTCCTGAAGGCGAAGGTCGTCGGCGACGGCGTCACTGACGAGAACGTCGAGGAGCTGGTGCAGCGGGCGGAGCTCATCGTCGACGGCATCGATGTCACCACCCAGGAGGCGATCCGGCACAAGCTCGCCCTGCACGCGCACGCGGCTGTGTGGCGGGTGCCGGTGATCTGCGGCTACGACATCGCCGGGGTGCAGGCGGTGCTGGTCTTCGACTACCGCAAGGAGGGCCTGACCGCGCTGGGCGGCAAGCTCCCGGTGTCGGGGGCTGCCGAGCCGCCGGGCCCGATGGCGTTCCTGGCCAGGATCGTGCCGCGGTCGGCGATTCCCGTGGAGATGTTGCCGGAGCTGCGCCGGCTGGTGTCGGGGCACGGCGACGGGTTTCCTCAGCTGGTCTACGCCGCCGACCTGTTCGGTGTGCTGGCTTCGCGAGCGATCGTCGACCTGCTGGCCGGGCGGGACGTACGTTCGCCGGCGATCGTCGACGTCCATCAGGTGCTGCGGCCGCGACTGCGACGGTGGCTTACGTCGGTCGCCCGGCTGATCGGGCTGCTCCGGCTCGTTCCGACGATCGTCCGGGCGCACCGGAACCGGCTGGACGGGTGAGGGGCGAGGGTGCGAGATGAGCCGGGGAGGAACCGGCGAACGGGGCCGATGACCACCGGAGACGCTGGGCTGGCGACGGAGTACTGGCGTGGCTACTACTCCGCCGAGGAGGTCGGCGAGATCCTCGCCGCGGCGACCACGACGATGGTCGTGTCCGGACGGATTCCGCTGCACGTGAGGATGTTCCGGCAGCCGTCGAACGCACCGACGGTCGTGATGGGGCACGGCATGCTCGTCTACGGGCTGGCACTGGCCAGGCTGCAGCTGCCGTTCCATCGTGCCGGGTTCAACGTCGTGCAGTTCGACCTGCCAGGCATGGGGCAGAGCGGCGGGCCGCGCGCGGGGTGCACGATCACCGACGTCATCCGGGCGTGGGAGGACACGCTGGCGTTCGCCGTCGGGGAGTTCGGCGGGCCGGTGTTCGCGATGGGTGTCGCGGAGGACGGTGTGGCGGGCTACTACGCCGCCGCCAACCGGCCGGATGTCGCGGCGCTCAGCGTGCACACACTGTTCGAGTACGGCGATCCCGGTGGCGTGGCGTGGCTCGGTCCGGCCTGGAAGATCCGGCTGACGGCGTTCGGGCTGGCGCTCGGCGCCCGGCTGGCGCCGCGCTTCCGGCAGCCCGCCGCCAGGTCGGTTCCGTACGGCCAGGTGTTCGGCGGGCCTGGCGACGACGCGTTCATCGAGCGGCTGCGGGCCGATCCGCTCGGCTTGCACGACGTCGAGCTGCGGTTCAGCCACTCGCTGGTGAAGCGGCAGCGCCCGCCGGTCGCGTTCGCGGACTGCAAGACACCGGTGCAGGTGATCGCGTCGGACGCCAACACGATCTGGCCGTTCGACGTCGTACGGCGCGGGTGGGCGCGGCTGGGTGGCCCGAAGGATCTGGTCGTACTGGAGGAGCGGCCGCAGTGGGAGTCCAACCGGGAGTTCCACGAAACCTATTGCAGGCACGTCATTCGATGGTTCGTTGCCAACGGGGCAGAGATCAGGGGGAGAAAATGAGCAGGTTCGAGTCGAAGGAACAAGCGGTCTCGGTGTTCGGCGAGTTGTTCCGCATCTTGCTGGAGGACGAGACGTTCAGTGGCCGGTTTCGCGAACTGGGGTTGACGTTACGGCTCATCCACGGCAAGCCGGACTTCGAGCTGTACGTCTCGCCGTCGGGCGTGCAGGTCGACGCGGGCATCTCCGAGGCGGTGCTCACGATCAAGATGTCGTGCGACACCGCGCACGAGCTGTGGTCGGGCGACCTGCTGATGCCGCTCGCGCTGGCGACGGGGAAGCTCCGGGTGAGGGGGAGCGTGGCGAAGGTGCTGGAGTTCGTACCGCTGCTGCAGCCGGCGTTCGACCGCTACCCGGCGATCGTGGCCGAGGCGGGGGTGGCGGCGTGACGGCGACCGTCGCCCTGAAAGGGCCGGCCGAGTCTCCGCAGGCGTTGCCGGTGGAGATCGAGGCGTTACGGGAACGCGTGCGTCGGTTCGCCGAGGAGGTGGTGCGGCCGCGGGTCGCCGCCAACGACCGGGCCGCGGCGGAGGAGTTCGACTGGTCGGTGGTTGAGGCGGGGCACGAGCTCGGGCTGCTGCGGCTCGTGGTGCCGAAGGAGTACGGCGGCCTGGGCTACGGCATCCTCGGCGCGGCTGTCGCTCTGGAGGAGCTGGCCGCGGTGTGTGCCGGCACCGCCCTCATCTTCGGCGCGACGCTGCTCGGGCAGGCACCGATCCTGCTGTCGGGCGATCCGTTGCTGCAGCGTACGTACCTGCCGCTGTTCACCGGCGACGCACCGGTGCTCGCGTGCAACGCGGTGACCGAGGAGCTCGCGGGCTGCGACCTGCTGATCCTGGACAACGCGGTGCACGCGACCGACGTGCTGTCGGCGGTGCGGTCCGGTGACTCCTACGTCCTCAACGGGCGCAAGCGGTTCATCACCAACGGCAAGGTGGCGTCGTTCGCCAGCGTCTACGGCAACCTCGCCGACCATCCGGGCGCGAAGGGCCTGTCGTGCTTCATCGTGCCGCTCGACTCGCCCGGCGTGACGCGGGGCGAGGTGGCCGACAAGCTGGGCTACCGCGCCTGCCTCGGCACCGAGCTGGTGTTCTCCGACGTGGTCGTGCCGGCCTCGCATCTGGTCGGAGGCGAGGGCGCCGGCCTGCACGTCAACATCCAGCAGATGAACATGGCGCGCGCCGCCGTCGCCGCCATCTCGACCGGCGTCGCACGAGGCGCGTTCGCGCTGGCGAAGGACTGGGCCGGCTCCCGGGTGCAGGGTGGAGTCGAGCTGTGGCGGCACCAGTTCAGCGCGCGCAAACTCGCCGAGATGGCCGCGAAGATCGACGCCGCCCGGCTGCTCTACCTGCGTGGGGCGCACGTGGCGGACAACGAGATCCCGGCCCCACCGTACGAGCCGGCCGTGGCCAAGCTCTTCGCCGACCAGGTGGCGATCGAGGTCGCTCAGGAGGCGATGTCGATGCTGGGCGCGCGCGGCTACCTGCGTTCGTACGGCGCCGAGAAGTACCTCCGCGACGCGCTGGGGACGCGCATCTACGAGGGAACGCCGGAGGTGCTCGCGCTCGCGATCACCGAGTCCCTCTACGCCGAGGAGGACGACTTCTAGGGCCGCATCCTGGCCGGGCTGGAGCACGCGGCGCCCTGAACGCGCGGCCCGGGAGTGGATCGTCTAGGTGAGGGCGGCGAGGCGTCCGGTGACCGCCGAGTCGGTGGCAACGCCGGCTTGCTGGAGGGCGAGCAGAGCGGCTCCCGCGAGGGGGCTGAGGGCCGGCTCGACGACCTCGACCCGCGGCCGGTTCGCCGACTGCAAGGCGGTGCGGGTGGCCTGGGCGAAGGCGGGCGCCGTCGCGAGGCCGCCGTGCAAGGAGGCCGGTACGACGTCGGACTTGAAGTGGGCGGCCAGCAGGCGGACACCGACCGCTGTGGCTTCGGCGAGTTTGCGGCAGGCCGCGGCCGCCAGCGGTGAACTGTCGGCTGAGGCGGTGAACAGCCGGGCCAGCCTGCCGTAGCGGTGCTTGGCCTCGTTACGGTCGGCGGACTCGAGCTCGCGAGCGATCTCGCGCAATCCTGCCTTGTCGGGCACGTCCCAGAACTCGAGGACGCTCCGCAGCAGTTCGGCGTCCTGTTCGGTGTCGTCGCCGACCAGGATGTGCGCCATCGCGTCGAATGCGAGGTGGCGGGCGCCGCCGGCGTAGTGGTGGTAGCGGTCGTTGCGGATCAGCTCGCCGGCCTCGTTGATGCCAAGGATCATCGAGCCCGTGCCGGCGATGGCGATCACGCCCGGCCCGCCCAGGAACGCACCGGCGTGCGCCACCACGGTGTCGTTCACCAGTTCGCGCGGGCAGCCGAGGCCGGCGACCTCGACGTGGGCCTCGGCGCGGGGAAGCTGGTGGTCGTGGTCGAGGCCGGCCATGCCGGCGACCAGACCGACCGCATCGCCAGGCTGAACGCCGGCCTGGTCGATCGCCGCCTGGATGGCGGAGCGGACATGGTGCACAGAGTCGGCGTTGTGCGTGGGGCTGCCACCCGCCCCACGCGCGACGGCCAGCACCTCGCCGTCGAGGCCGGCGCAGACGACGCGCGTGTGGCTACCACCAGAATCGATCCCGATCACGTAGCGCCGATCCACGGTTCCTGCTTCCTGACTCGAGTGACGCGAGCGGTCCTGCCCGGCGTCAAGCCTAATTTGCGAGCGCCGGCGTCGGCCACCTGTTTGACAATCGCCGCGAGGCCGCGCCGCGGATGACCACGGGCGCGAGTTGGCCACTTTTGACCGGACACCAGGCATTGCGGTGGAATGCCGGTCTTGTTAGCTTTCGCCGGCAGGTGACGACGACTCGTGATCGGGGGTGTTCGATGTCGCACCTTCCGTCACAGCAGGCGCAGGAGAACGGGGCTTCGGCCTTGCCCGGCGTCCTTCGTTCTCTCGCCGCCGCCGGCGGAGCGCTGGCCGGTGGGCTGCTCGCCGTCCCGATCGCGGGCGTGTTGTTCGTCTTTCTCTTCGAACGAGTGGGCGTCAGCATCGTCGAGTCGGTCGTGTCCGAGGCGATGGAGGGCGTGGACGGCCTGGAGGCGTTGTTCGTCGGGTTGTTCCTGGCGCTCGCCGCCGTGGTTCTCGCGGTCGTCATCGTCGTCGCGCTGGTGGCGCCCGTGTTCGTCGTGCTGCCGATGGTCGCGGTGGCGGTCGCGTTACGGCTGGCGAGGGCGGGCCTGATCATGCGCACGATCGGGTTCACGCTCGCGACCGTGCTCGCGCTGGCAGTCGGAGTGGTGCTCGTGGCGAACGTCGCCGGCCTGAAAGTCCAGTGGTGGTTGTGTTTTCCGGTGCTCGCGGCCGGCGGCTTCGCCGGCCGCTACCTGGTCGAGCGGACACGTCCGGACCGCGCCGGGGTGCCTGACACCGCCGTCGTGGGGCGGCGCTGGAAGCGCGTCGCGGTGGCCTGGCTGGTGGTGGTGCTGGTGGGCGTCGCGGGCGGGATCGCCGTTGTCCTGTCAGCGACCGCGCAGGTCTCCGGTTCGCCCTAGCACCCAGGCCGCTGCCTATTTCTGCCACGGCAGCACTGGCACGGCGTCCAACGGCCCCAGACCCGGCTCGGTCGGTGCATGGACGAGACCCTGCGAATCCACGCAGGACTCGCGTACGACAGGGTTCGACCAGACCAGCGACTCGTAGTACGTCGTGTTGGGGATCGCCATGCAGAGGTGGCGGTGCGCCGACCCCATCCCGTGCACCTCGGCCCGCAGGCCGTACGCCTCGGCCAGGTGCGCGATCCGCATCGCGCCGGTGACGCCGCCCTTGAGCATCGTCGACACGCGAACGTAGGTCGCGCAGCCGGACGCGATGAAGTCGGCGGTGTTGAAGTGCGCGCCGTCCGACGTCTCCGCCACCAGCAGCGGCACCCGGGTCCGCTCGCGCAGCCAGCGATACGACGTCACGCTGAACTCGCGCATCGGCTCCTCGTACCACCGGTAGCCCGCCTCGCCCAGCGCGTCGCCCAGATAGACAGCGTCGGCCAGGTCGAAGCCCGCCGACCCGTCGTACATCAGGTCGACCTCCGGCCCGACGTGTGCCCGCAACGCCTGGCACAACGCGGCGTCCCGTCGCGCGTCGCCCCAGGCGTGCAGCTTGATCGCGGGATAGCCGAGTGCCAGGCACTGGTCCACGACGTCGAGATACTCCTCGACCGATCCGAACGTCGTCGTGCTGGCGTACGCCGGGATCGCGGAACGGAACGAGCCCAGCAGCTGGTGCACCGGCAGGCCTGCGGCCTTGCCGGCCAGATCCCACAGCGCCTCGTCGACAACACCCAGCAGGTAGAGCGGGAACTCCTCCACCCGGTCGAGCTCCCACACCCGGTGCCAGAGGTACTCCCGGGCCAGCGGATCCGCGCCGGTCAGCTCGGCGCGCAGCCGTCGCTCGACCAGGTCCGCCAGGATCACGCCCCGCCGGGAGTACGCGACCCCCTCCAGTCCTTCGTCGGTACGCAGCCGCAGGACGCCACCGACATGCGCCGGCTCGGACCCCGGCAGGCCGGCCCGCCAGACGAACGGCGCCGCCGCCGGGATGTCGACCAGGTGTACCTCGACCGAGGTGATCTTCATGCGTCTCTCCTATGGACGGATTGGCCGGATCCGGTAGACCGAGCCGGCTCGTGTGTCGAACACCACGACGTTGGGCTCGGGACGAGAGACCACGCGCGCTCCGCTCACCGCCATTGGCACGGACGCCCGGATCGTGGCCGGTTTCCCAAGTCTGGAACGCAGAACCGCCTCATGCAACCCACCGTTGCGCCACGATACGTCGACTTCGAACCCACCCTGCGCGAGCAACCCGCGGATCTGCCCGTCCGGCCAGGCCTCGGCCGGCAGCGCCGGGAGCAAGGAGAGCTCGCCGGAATGGCTCTGCAGCACCATTTCGATGATGCCGCGCGTGCCGCCGAAGTTCCCGTCGATCTGGAACGGCGGATGCAGGTCGAACAGGTTCGGCGCGGTCTTGCCCGGGCCCAGCAGCGCCTGCAGCCGGTTGTACGCGTTGGCCGCGTCGCCCAGCCGGGCCCAGAAGTTGATCCGCCAGGCCAGCGACCAACCCGACGTGCCCGGCCCGCGGATCTCCAGGCTCCGCCGGGCAGCAGCGGCCAGTTCCGGCGTACGCAGCGGCGTGATCTGCTCGCTGGGAAACAGCCCGTACAGGTGCGAGACGTGCCGATGCTGGATCAGTCGCGCCTCCTCCCAGTCGTCCTGCCACTCCTGCAGCTGTCCGGCCGCGCCGATCTGGTTGGGCACCAACCGCGACCTCGCCTCTCGCGCCCGAGCCGCCAGCCCGCGGTCGCGCTCGAGTACGTCCGCCGCCGAGGTGAACGCGTCGAACAGGTCGCGCAGGATCTGCATGTCCATCGTCGGCCCGGCGCAGATGCTGACGTTCTCGTCGTCGACCTCGTGATGCCCGATCTCCGGCGAGTGCGACGGGTTCGTCACCAGCCGGCCCGTACGCGGATCCTCCACCAGCGTGTGCAGGAAGAACTCGACGCAGCCCCGCAGTGCCGGATAGTGCCGGCGCAGCAGCGCGACGTCACCGCTGTAGAGGTAGTGCTCCCAGAACATCAGCGACATCCACGCGCCACCGGTCGGCCACACGCCGTAGAACGCGAAGTCGACCGGCGCCGAGCCGCGCCAGCCGTCGGTGTTGTGGTGCGCGACCCAGCCGGGCGCGTCGTACATCACCTGCGCGGTCCGTGCGCCCGACTCGGCCAGCTCGTCGATCAGGTCGAACACCGGGTCGTAGCACTCGAGCAGGTTCGCCGGGCCCGCGGGCCAGTAGTTCATCTCGGCGTTGATGTTCAGCGTGTACTTCGACTGCCACGCCGGCAGCAGCTGGTCGTTCCACACGCCTTGCAGGTTCGCGGCCTGACCGGGTGAGCGCGAGCACGAGATCAGCAGGTAGCGGCCGAACTGGAAGTACAGCGCGGCGAACTGCGGATCGAGACCCTGCCGGAACAGCGGCAGCCGCTCGTCGGTCGGCAGCCTGACGGCGTCGGAGGTACCGAGGTCGATGCCGACGCGATCGAACAGCTTGCGGTAACCGCTGACGTGTGCCGTTCGCAGTGCGCCGAACGGCTTACGGGTGGCGGCCTCCAGTGGGATCGCCGCGCGGCGGGCCGGATCGCCGCTGACGTCCTGATAGCTCGAATAGCTGGTTCCGATCGAGACCAGCAACGTCACCGAGTCGGCCGCCTCGACGACCAGTCTTCCGTCGGTTTCGGTGTGAACCCGGCCACCGGAGTGCTGCGCCCGCGCCAGCGCGCGGAAGCGCACCGAGCCGTTCAACCCCTCCGCGTCACCGCTCACACCGTCGAGCGCGACCGTCCGCCAGTCGGTCGCCGAGACGCCGAACCGCACGTGGGGGCTGGTGAATCCGGCCGTGAACGACAGGCTGCCGGGCGCGTCCGCCGTCAGCCGGATGACGATCACCTGGTCGGCGTGGCTGGCGAAGACCTCGCGCTGGTACGTCACACCGCCGGAGGTGTACGCCACGCGCGTGGTCGCCGTCTCGAGATCGAGCTCGCGCTCGTACGCGGAGTAGTCGCCGACCTCGCCGAAGTCGAGCACGAGATCGCCCACCGGCTGGAACTGCATCTGCTCGGTCGGCCGGCCCATGAAGTGCTCACCGGCGAGGTCCTGGGCGGCCTTCCACTGCTCGGCGAAGATCAGCCGGCGGATCTCCGCCAGCACCTCCGCGCCCTCGACGGCGTAGTCGTGCGGGCCACCGGCCCACACGGTGTCCTCGTTGAGCTGCAGGCGTTCGGTCCCCACGCCGCCGAACACCATCGCGCCGAGCCGGCCGTTGCCGATCGCGAGTGCCTCCAGCCACTCGGCAGCCGGCTGGCGGTACCACAGCCGCATGGGGTTCGGGTCCTCGCTCGCTTCGGCGCCGGGTGGCAACCCGAACGTTCCCATCGCGGCGGCGGCCGCACCGGCGGCTCCGGTTCTGAGCACTGTCCGACGTGACACATCCATGGCTGCGTTCATCCTTTCGTTGCGCCGGCCGTCAAGCCGCTCACGATGTGGCGCTGCATGACGACGAAGAAGACGAAGATCGGAGCGATTGCCAGGAGCAGGGTGGGAAACACGACCGTGTAGTCGGTGGTGTACTCGCCGACCGCGGCGTAGATCCCTGTGGTGATGGTGTAGAGCCCGCTGCCGGGGCCGAGGATGATCTGCGGGTTGACGAAGTCGTTCCACACCGACAGCGTGTTGAGGATGACCATGGTGGCGACCACCGGCCGCAGCAGCGGGAACACCACCCGCCAGAACGTACGCAGCCGTCCCGCGCCGTCGAGCGCGGCCGCCTCGTCGATCTCGACCGGGATCGAGCGGATGTAGCCCGCGTACAGGAAGATGGAGAACGGCAACGTCAGCGTGGTCTCGAACAGCACGAACCCGCGGATCGTGCCCATCAGGCCGAGCACCTTGAGCACGTAGACGACCGGGATCACCAGCACCTGGCTCGGGATGAACGTCCCCGCCACGAAGAACACCAGCAGCAGGCGGTGCCGCAGACCCTCTCCACGCGCGATGACGTACGCCGCCGGGCAGGCCAGCCCGATCGACAGCAGGTTGACGCACACGACGAACAGCAACGAGAGTCCGTAGCCCCGCAGGACCTCGAAGTCGGGATTGTGCAGCGCGCTGCTCAAGGGATCCAGCGTCAGCCGGCCGAAGGTGGGCGCGAACGGATGCGCGACGATCGCCTGCTGCGGCTTGAACGCGTTGACCACCAGGACGTACAGCGGCGCGAGCATCACGATCGCGGCGAGTGTGAGGAACGCGGATCGCAGGAAGGCACGTAGGTTCATCGGTGGGCCGCCGTCTCACTGCGTTGCCTGGCGCGCATCACCACGAGCGCGAGCGCCGCCGTCACGGCCATCAGCAGGATCGCCTCGGCCGCGCCGTAGCCGAGCTGGTTGGTGTGGAAGGAGTCCCACAGGATCAGGTATGCCGCGGTCTGCGTCGTGCCGGCCGGGCCGCCTCCGGTGAGCGAGACGACCAGGTCGTAGGTCTTCAGCAGCGTGATCAGGCACAGCACGATGTTGAGCGTGACGACCGGTGCCAGCGCGGGCAGCGTGACGTGCCGGAACACCTGCGCACGACCGGCGCCGTCGATCCGGGCGGCCTCCAGCAGGTCGGCCGAGACCGTCTGCAGCCCGGCCAGATAGAGCACCAGGTTGACGCCGAAGCCCGCCCACACCAGCACGCCGATCAGCGACGCGACCGCCCAGCCCGGATCGGACAGGAACGGGATCGGTGAGCGGCCGCCGCTCGTCAGGAGGGAGTTGACGGCACCGTTCGCGCCGAGGATCGCGCCCCAGAGGAAGCCGATCGCGAGCACGCTGATTACGTGCGGGTAGAAGAACACCAGCCGCAGGAAGCTGTTCAACCGGCTGCGCGAGTTGACCAGCCGGGCGAGCCCGAGGCCGAGCAGGTTGAGTGCCAGAGTGCCGGCCGCGGCGATGACGAGCGTGACCACCGCAGCCTGGATCGCTTCGGGATCGGAGAACACTCGGGCGTAGTTGGCCAGGCCCACCAGGTCGGGCTGAGCGCTGTAGCCGTCCCAGTTCGTGAGGCTGAGACAGGCCGCGACACCGATCGGGACGACCAGCATGACGGTGTAGACGATGACGGCCGGAGCCGTCATCACCGCCGTCACCAGCCCGTCCCGCCGAAGCCTGCTTACCCTTGCCACGTTCAAGAGCCGTTCGCTTCCATCCACGTGTCGAGGTCGCCCGCCACCTGCTTCGGCGACCGGCCGACGTAGAGCCCCTGCACTGCCTCGTTGAACTCGCTGTTGAAGCCGCTGGGCAACGTCAGGTCGCCGTAGCCTTCGCCCTGCGGTGTGGTCGAGGGTGCGTCGGCGAGCAGCTGGTTCACGCCGCCGCAGACCTCGGTGGAGCACCAGTCGACACCCGGCTTGAAGTTGCCGTCCTGCTTCAGCTGGGCCGCGACCGCCGTCTTGTCGGTCACGAGCCACTGGACGAGCTTCCGTGCCGCCTGCTGGTTCTTGCCGGCCTTCAGCACCATGTACGGCAGCGCCATGGTCGCGCCCATCGGCCCGGGGTACGGCAGTCCGGCAGCGGTCGGCGCGGAGAACACACCGGCCTTGAACGACTTGTCCGCCTGTGCCTCGTTCTGGGCCAGGGTCGAGACCAGCCAGCTGCCCATCACGTACATCGCGGACGTGCCGCCGAAGAACGCGGTCTGCGCGTCGACATCCTTCAGCCCGAGAGCGTTCTTGTCGAGGTAGCCCTTGCCCAGCCAGCTCTGGTAGAGCTCGAGGTAGGGCAGCAGCGAGTCGCCGACCTCGACCTTGCCCGCCTTCACCCGCTGGTACCAGTCGGGTGTGGAGCCGATCACCGACGGCCAGCACAACTGCAGCAGCTGCAAGCCGGTCACGTAGTCGCCCGCGGTCTGGAACGGCAGGTAGCCCGCGGCCTTCAGCTTGGCCATCGCGGCCGTCAGCTCGTCGAGATGCTGGGGGAGCGGATCGACGCCCGCCTTGGCGAACGCGTCCTGGTTGTAGTAGACGAGCGACTGCGCCT
Source organism: Flindersiella endophytica (assembly GCF_054779015.1). NCBI lineage: Bacteria > Bacillati > Actinomycetota > Actinomycetes > Propionibacteriales > Nocardioidaceae > Flindersiella > Flindersiella endophytica. The sequence goes on along the minus strand of NZ_BAAGYY010000028.1, from coordinate 280,706 downwards.
GCATGCCGACGCCCACGGTGTAGGTCCTGCCGCCGAGCTTCGCAGGTTCGACCAGCGGCGTGCCCGACACCCAGCTCTGGTCGCCGAGATCGGCCAGGTGCGGCGCGAGCTTGGCATCCGCCATCAGCGTCTCAACGATGTCGGGAACGTCGCCGGAAGCCAGCAGCTGCGGCAACGAGTCCTTGACCCCGCTTCCCGTAGGTGCGTCGACCTGCACGGTGACGCCGTTGGCCTTCTCGTACGGCGCAACGAGATCGCGCCAGAACGCCTTGGTCAGGTTGGGTGTGATGTTCACCAGCATCCGGATCTCCGTCTGCCGGCCAGGGTTCTTGGACCCGGAGCCGCCGGAGTCTGGTGTCGTGTTGTCCGAGAAACCTTCACCGCCGCAGGCGGCGGCTCCCAGAAGCAGGGAGCCGCTGCCCGCGAGGAAGGCTCGCCGCGTCGGCGCAGCCATCGTCGTGTCTCTTTCCGTCAGTCTGTCGGTGGAGTGGGGTACGGGAAGTCGGCCGTGACGCCGATCGCGTCGTACTGCATCTTCGACGGGTCGAAGCCGGGGTCGAAACTGTTGTTGGACAACGTGTTGCAGTTGCGGCTGCCCTTGAACTTGTTGCCCTGGACGTTGGTCACCTCGATGTTGGAGAAGCTGAAACCGCAGCCGCCGAAGTCCATGTGAATGCCGTTCGACGACGGGTTCAGCACCGAGGGGTCCGGGTTGCCGTCCTCGATCGTCACCTGATCCACCGTGTTGATGATCGGGTTCGGCTCCTGGTTCTGCAGGCCGTAGGCGTAGAACGCACCGAGCTCGTTGCTGTCCTTGCCGTAGTGCGCGAGGCGCAGGTACGTGAATGTGTTGCCCTTGGCATAGGTGTCGGCGTTGGCGACCTCCGGGCGGGTCTCCAGCGTCACGGCGTAGCGGGCACTGTGCTGGATGACGCTGTGGCTCACCTCGTTGTCGCCGGTGTTCATCAGCTCGACGCCGGAGGCGTCGCCGGGCACGAGCTCACCGAAGTGGTCGATGAAGTTGTTGGAGAACGTGTTGCCGTGCGCGATGTCGCCCTCGCCCGGGTAGCCGCCCTCGACCTTGATGCCGTCACCGCCGATGTGCTCCAGCAGGCTGTCGGTGACCCGGATGCCCTCGTTGGCGAACAGCAGGAAGACCGCGGTGTAACCGGTGTTGGAGATGTGCAGCCGGCGCAGGTCGATGTTCTTGCCGTTGGTGACGGTGATCGCACCGAACCGGTTGCGCGGCAGCTCGATCTGTCGGTCGTACTGCGGGTACTTGTGCACCTCGCCGGAGTCGCCGTCCTGGTTCCAGCCATAGCGGTACCAGTTGACGAAGTCGGTGTACTCCAGCGCGAAGCCGTCGAACACGACGTCGTGCACGCGACGGTCGGGCGAACTGCCGGCGAGATCGAAGATGGTCCGCACCGTCGGCGCGTAGACGGTCCTGCCGTCGAGCGAGCCGCCGCGCGGCCAGTAGTAGACCATGCCCTCGTCGGTGTCCAGTGCGTACTCACCGGGCTGGTCGAGGAAGTGGATGGAGTTCTCGATGTAGTAGCGCGACCCGCCTTCGTCGGACGTCATGGGGTAACGCGTCGCGTACTGCAGCGTCACCATGTTGTTGTTCCACGACATGTTCTGGATCGGCACGGTGTCGGTGAACCAGATCCAGTCGTGCCCGGACCACACCACGACCCGCGCGTCGTGCAGGTCGCCCCAGGTCGGCTCCCACGCGGGATCCCAGTCGCCGGGGTTGAACGTCAGCCACTTGGGTGTGTTCCAGCGTTCGGGCTGCGGGTTGGTGGAGACGAGGTAGGGCGCCCACTCGTCCTCGGATCTGCGGTTCGGTGTACGAGCGGTGGTGGCGCGCTTGCCGTCCTCGAACAGGGTGTAGAAGGGCCTCGTGCCGTCGACCTTGGCCCGGTAGATGTCGCCCTCGTACCGCTCCCAGCCGGTAACGGGCTTGGCGCCGAGGAAGCGGGCCTTGCCGGGACCGTCGTAGCTGCGATAGACGACCTGGTTGCCGTTGTTGCCCGAGTCGGCGTCGTCGAAGCCGACCGTCTGGTTCACGGTGTAGTCGCCGGCCCGGAAGTTGACGACGACGTCGCAGCGCATGCGGCTCTTCGCGTTCAGCCCGTGGTCGCGGATGTAGTCACGCGCGTGCTCGATCGTCTTCCAGGGCTTGGCTTTCGTCCCGTCCGCATGGTCGTTCCCGGTTGGTGAGACGAAGAGTTCGGTGGTCCGGCAGGCCGCACCGGCCGCTGGCGCGGCGCCGGTCAGCGCGTTCGCCGTGACGCCGGCGGCGATCAGCGCCGCGACGGACGCGATGCCGAGGACCCTGGCCTTTCCGCCCGCCAGGCTTGGCTTTCGTCGAAACATGACCCTCCTCCGCTCCCTTGATGTTTCGGGACCGTAAACGTGGGTCACACCGCGGTCAAGACACTTCATCTGATGAAGACCGGATTTGGTCAGATGAAGTGAGCATGGTCGAACGGAAACTCCGTTACGCTGCCAGCACGGAACGGGCGCCCTGCCGGAAGGAGCATGTGTGGATCAGGTGAGGCCGGCCGGGCGGGAACGGCACAGTCAGGTCGTACAGGTGCTGGGCGCGCAGATCGTGCGCGGCCGGCACGAGCCCGGTGTCGCCATGCCCACCGAGGACCGCCTGGTGGAGGAGCTCGGCGTCGGCCGGTCGGCCGTCCGGGAGGGCGTCAAGGTGCTGGTGGGCAAGGGGCTGCTGGAGACCAGGCGCAGCGCGGGCACGCTCGTCCGCGCGCGTGACTCGTGGAGCCTGCTCGACCCCGACGTCCTGCACTGGCGGTTCGAACCGACCGCCGAGGATCGCGACATCCGGATCCTCGCCGACCTGCGGGTGGCGCTGGAACCGGGTGCGGCGCGGGTCGCGGCCGAACGAGCCGACGCCCGCGGGCGGCAGCACATCGCCGAGACACTGGCCGCTCTGTACGCGACGGCGGATGAGCCCGACGCGTTCATCCAGGCCGACCTCGCGTTCCACCGTGCGGTGTTCGCGGCCTGCGACAACGACCTGTTGCTCTATCTCTACGAGGTCATCAGCATCGCGCTGCGTTCGGTCCGGCAGGTCCACACGCGTTCGATCGAGCACAACAAGGAGACGTTGCCCAACCACGAGCGAGTCGCCGAGGCGATCCGCAAGGGGCACCACCGGAAGGCGGAGGAAGCGATGCGCGTAGTGGTCGAGGTCGCCCGGGCAGATGCGGAGAGCCGCATCTACTGCTGCGGCGGTGCTGTGACATGACCGGGGACCTGAGCGGGCCGGGCGCTGGGCAAGGTTCGGTCACTCTCGAGACGGCCGGGCCGGTGGCGGTGCTGACGCTGGACCGGCCGGAGAAGCTCAACGCCATAACGCCTGAGATGGCGTCGCAGCTGCAGGATCACGTCGACCGGCTGAACCACGACAGTTCGGTGCGGGCCGTGGTGCTGACCGGTGCGGGCGAGAAGTCGTTCTGCGTCGGCAGCGACGTGAGCGAGCTGTCTCGATACGAGACTGTCTGGGACTTCCGCAACCGCGAGGACTACGGCGACGCAGTGCGGGAGCTGCGTAAGCCGGTGATCGCGGCGGTCAACGGATATGCGTTCGGCGGTGGGCTCGAGCTCGCGATGGCGTGCGACATCCGGCTGGCTTCCTCCGCCGCGACGTTCGCCGCGCCGGAGATCAAGCTGGGCTGGATCGGTGGCGCGGGACAGGCGGTCGGGCTGGCGCAGAGCATCGGGCCGAGCAACGCCGCGTTGCTCCTGCTGACCGGTGATCCGGTCGATGCCTCGACAGCCTTGTCCTGGGGGCTGGTGAGCCGGGTCCACGAACCGAACCAGCTGCTCGTGCAGGCGCAGGTGCTGGCCTCGACGATCGCCAAGCGGGCGCCGATCGCCGCCGAGAGCGTCAAGGTGAACCTGTGGGCGGCCTACTCCACCTCACCGGACGTCGCTGTCCGGTACGAGCGTGACCTGCAGGCGATCTGCTTCGCGACGAAGGATGCGGCCGAGGGGCGGGCGGCGTTCCTGGAACGTCGCGAGCCACGGTTCGAAGGACGTTGAGGGGGCTCTCACGTGGGTGTGCTCGATGGCTACCGGGTGCTCGACCTGTCGGTCGCGATGGCCGGGCCGCTGGCGGCGATGCGCCTTGGCGACCTGGGAGCGGACGTCATCAAGGTCGAGCCGGTCACGGGGGAGTGGCAGCGGTCGGCGCCGGCCGGAGGTGCCACCGGCAAGCAGATCAACGCGTCGTTCCTGGCGTTGAACCGCAACAAGCGGAGTCTCGCGGTCGACCTGAAAACGTCGGCAGGACAGGAGATCGTACGCCGGCTGGCTGCGTCGTCGGACGTGTTCATCCAGAACTATCGGCCGGGGGTGGCTGCGCGCCTGGGTGTCGACTACCCGGCGATCCGGGAGATCAATCCGCGGATTGTCTACGTGTCGATGTCGGGCTACGGGGAGGGCGGGCCGTACGCCTCCCGAGCCGGGCAGGACCTGCTGCTGCAGGCGCTGACCGGAGCGATGTTCAGCGTGGGCCGGGCAACGGATCCGCCCGCGCCGTCGGGGACGTACGTCGTGGACGCGGTTGCCGCCTACAGTGCGTTCGAGGGAGCGCTGGCGGCGTTGCTGCACCGGGAACGTACCGGCGAAGGGCAGCTGGTGAGCGTCAACATGCTGGACGCGGCGATCGCCGTACAGATGCAGGAGCTGTCGGTCTTCACGGTCGGGGGAGTGCCGCAGCGGCGGGGCGAGGAGCCGCACGGGCACACCTACATCCGCGCCCCGTACGGCGTGTTCGCGACCAAGGACGGCTATGTGGCGCTGGCGATGCCGCCGCTCGACAAGCTGGGCGAGGCGTTGGAGCTGCCGGAGCTGGCTGCGCTCGACTCCGACGTCGACGGGCATGCACAGCGCGATCGGATCACCGGATTGGTGCGGACACGGCTGGCGGAGCGGACGACCTCGGAGTGGTTCTCGGTCTTCGAGGCGCACGGCCTGTGGGCCGGACCGGTCCATTCGTACGCCGAGCTGCTCGATGATCCGCAGGTGCGGCACAACGAGTCGTTCGTGACGTACACGCATCCGACCGAGGGGGTGGTGACGACGCCGGGCTTCGCGTTCCAGCTGAGCTCGACGCCGCCCTCGGTCCGGCTCGGGGCGCCGCTGATCGGTGAGCAGAGCTCGGACGTGCTGGCCGACATCGGCTATTCCGCTTCGGAAATCGCCGGATTCCTGGAGAGCGGGGCGGTGGCTGAGACCGGAGGTGAGTCGTGACGACGGCGTTGGTGACGGGCGCGGGTGGCGCGCTCGGGCGGGCGACGGCGCAGCGGCTGGCTTCCGACGGGCACACGGTCGCGGTGCTCGACGTCGATCCGTCGACGGTCGGCGAGACGGTCGAGCTGGTGTCCGCCGCCGGCGGGCGGGCGCTGCCGGTGGTGGCCGACCTGCGTTCGGAGTCGGCGGTGGAGTCGGCGTTCTCCCTTGTGTCGCAGGAGCTCGGGCCGGTCGGCGTGCTGGTCAACAACGCGGCGATCTATCCGGCGCGGCCGTTCCTCGAGGTGCCGGTCGCGGAGTACGACGACGTGGTGGCGGTGAACCAGCGGGCGTACTGGCTGTGCGCGCAGGCAGCTGCCCGGCAGATGGTGTCGGCCGGTGGTGGGGGCGCGATCGTCAACGTCGCGTCGATCACGATGCACGGTGGATGGCCGGAGCTGGCGGCGTACGTGTCGACCAAGGGTGCGGCGCTGGCGTTGACGCGTGCGCTGGCTCGGGAGCTCGGTCCTCATGAGATCCGGGTCAACTGCGTTTCGCCTGGGGCGTTTCCCACGGCGGCGGAGCTGATCCATCCGGATCAGGAGGCGTATCAGGCCTCGGTGCTGTCGAGTCAGGCCTTGAAGCGGCGTGGGCAGCCTTCCGAACTGGCGAGCGTGGTGGCGTTCCTGGCCGGCCCGGAGGCGTCGTTCGTCACGGGGCAGTGCGTGGAAGTCAACGGTGGTTGGGTGATGACATGAACCTCCATGGGCAGTCGTTGTCGCGGTCCTCGCTGGCGCGGTTGACGGGCGACCTGTCGGCCGCGGGCGGCGTACGGTTGGTCGAGCTGGCCGACGGCGTGGAACGCGGGATCCGGGCGCTGGAGTTCCGGACGGGCAGCGGGCTGGCGTTCGACGTCCTGGTGGACCGGGCGATGGACATCGGGCCGGCGTCCTACCGTGGCGCTGCGTTCGGCTGGCAGTCTCCGACGGGATTCCGGCATCCGGGCCTGCACGAGTACGCCGACGAGGCCGGGCTGTCGTGGCTGCGCTCGTTCTCCGGCCTGCTGGTGACAGGCGGGCTGGACCACACGCTCTTCACCGCCTCGGTGGACGCGTCTCAGTATCACTATCCGCACCGATCGACCGTGTGGAACGGGCTGCACGGCCGGATCGCCAACGTTCCGGCGCGGTTGACAGGCTACGGCACCTCGTGGTCGGGCGACTCGTGCGTGCTGTGGGCCGAGGGCGAGGTGCGGCAGGCGGCGGTGTTCGGCGAGAACCTCGTGCTGAACCGCCGCATCGAAGCCGACCTGGACGGCTCGTCGATCCGCCTCCTGGACACCGTGACCAACGCCGGCTTCGACCGGACGCCGCACATGTACCTCTACCACATCAACGTCGGCTGGCCCTTCCTCGATGCCGGAGCCCGCTTCGAGGCACCGATCTCGTCCACACTGTGGCAGTCCGACAGCGTTGCGGAGCAGGGGGTTTCGCACCTGTCGCTGCCAGGCCCTCAACCGGGGTTCGTGGAACAGGTCTACGAGCATGCGCTGCAACCGGCTGAGGATGACTCGGTGCAGGTGCGCCTGGTGAACCCGCGGCTCGGTGTGTCCTTCGAGCTGTCGTACTCGGCGGCGGAGTTCCCGGCCTACTTCCAGTGGATGCACCTGCGAGAGGGCGCCTACACCCTGGGCTTCGAACCCTCGACCAACCACGTCGAAGGCGCCCTCGCCGCCCGCGAAGACGGCACTCTGATCTGGCTCGAGCCGGGCGAGTCCCGCAGCTACAGCACCACCTTCCGAGTCGGCGACCTGTGACCGCCGGGGAATAGAAACGGATGTCATTTCCGTTGAGGCGGACATGAAGCGAGCCATTCACCCCGACTACCGCCCGGTCGTCTTCCAGGATCGCGCCACCGGCGACTCGATGCTCACCCGCTCGACGATGACGTCGGACCGTACGGTGACCTGGACGGACGGCAACACCTACCCGCTCGTGGTCGTCGACGTAACCGCCTGGTCGCACCCGTTCTGGACCGGCCAGGGCCGCGTGCTCGACACCGCAGGCCGGGTCGAGAAGTTCAACCAGCGCTACGGCCGGCAAGGGAAGTGAGGCGACGATGGCCAGGCGTAACGAAGCCCGCGGCGTGGTGAAGCTGCGTTCGACGGCGGGAACCGGCTACACCTACGTGACCACGAAGAACAGCCGCAACGACGCCGACCGGATCGTGCTGCGCAAGTACGACCCGATCGCCCGCCGCCACGTGGAGTTCCGCGAAGCCCGGTGACCGCGGACTCGCAGCGCAACGGCCCCGGCTCCGATATCGGATCGGGGCCGTTCCGCGTCCAGGCCACCTGGGCCGGGACCCCTCTCGAGACGACACTGCTTGGCTGGTCCGGTCTGACCGAGATCCGTCGCGTCGCTGTCCGCCGACACTTACAGGACACCCCCTACCGCTACAAGGTGTTCAGCTGGGCGAGGATCGACCAGAACGATGTCGAGGTCGTGCGGTAGTCGTACTGGCTGCCGCCGATCGCGCCGGCGTCGATCGTCGCTTCGACGAACGCCTGTACGCGCGTGTTGTCGACGGTCGTGCTGCCTTCGCCCAGCACACCGCCCTCGACGTGTACGCGTTTTCCGGTGAGCGACTGCGCGCGGTTCACCTGGTCGGCCACCCAGGCCTTGACCTCGGCGGGCGTGAAGTTGTTGCGGAACGACCAGAGCGCCATCGGCACGACGACCTCGCTGTTGGCGCCGACGCCCGCCCACGGAAAGCCCGTCCACCGGCTGCCCGGGTCGGTGCCGAACGGCGAGGGCGTGATCGCGCCGACCACGGCGTCGGTGCCGGCGCGGACCTGCTGCAGGTGCGGCACGACGCGCGCGTTGAACGTGTCGTGGTCGACCTCGCCGTCGGAGCCGAACCGCTCGATGTCGACGCCGATCGCGTCGAACCGCTGGCCGGTCGGGCTGACGTAGGTGCCGATCGCCGCGGTCCGCCGGACGTCACGCGCCAGGTCGCCGTACGCCGGCACGTACCAGCCGACGACCTTCAGCCCGGCCGCGTGAGCCGCGTCGAGCCACTGCGCCATCTCGGCCTGGTCGAAGAAGTCGGCGGCGCCGTTGAACCGCGCGGTCCCGAGGAACAGCGTCCGCACACCGCGCGCGTCCAGGTCGGCGACCGCGGTCGCCGGGGTGAGCGAGGAGTAGTCGAGCGTGTCCACCCAGCTGGCGAGCCGCCGGAACGGAAGATACGGATCGACCACCCGCCAGGCCGACCACGAGCCGGTCGGCGAGCTGCGCACCTTTTCGTACCGGTAGCCGTTCGCCGACGCGGCGGCGAGGTGTACGTCGTCTCCCCGGTCGGTCGCGCCGGGCCCCGACGAGAACGTACCGCCGAGCGACGTCCATGCCGACCAGCTGCCCGTCCAGCGCAGCAGGTGCATCGCGCTGTCGGTCCCGCGTACGACGACGTCGAGCCGGCCGCTCGCCGGCGAGGCCGCGGCCGGCTGCGAGGTCAGCTCCATCGCGCCGCCCACCACCGCCTGCCACGGCGTCCAGCCGGTGCCTGCGTTGAACGCCCGGTGGGACAGGCGGTTGCCGGCAGCGCGGACGAACACGTCCAGCCGGCCGGGTGCCCAGGCTGCCGCGGCCGGGCTCGAGCTGAGCGTGCCCTCGCCGCCCAGGCGTTCCCATGGCGTCCACGCGCTGGAGTCGAAGGCCCGGTGGGACAGGCCGTCGTCGACATTCCGGACGAACACGTCCAACCGGCCGGGCTCCCAGGACGTCACCGCCGGAGCCGAGGTCAGGATGCCCCCGAGCCGTGCCCACGCCGTCCAGCTGCCGGACGTCGACGCCCGGTGCCAGAGCGCGTTGTCGGTGAAGCGCGCGAACACGTCGATCCGCCCGGGTCCCCACGAAACCGCGGCCGGCTGCGAGGCCAGGTCGCCGCCGAGGTTGATACCGCGTGTCCAGGACCCTCCCGGCAAACGGTACTGATGGATCAGGTCGCCGCCGGATGAACGCAGGAACAGGTCGGTGCGTCCGGCTGCGGACTCGACCACCGCCGGTGAGCTGATTTCCGTTGTCGGCAAGGCGATCATCGGCATCTCCACCCCATGAGTGCTGGGGGCCACCTTACGCTTCGCGACGCAACCAGTGGTGCGTTCGTGGCGTCCTCTAGATAGAGGGCGACACGCCTGCCGGGGGGGTTGCGGGGATGGAACAGGGGAACGCCGGGCGCCCGCGTCCGTTGAGTGCCGACAGTGTTTCCGCATTCGTACGCCAGCTTCGCAGTGTGAAGGCGTGGGCGGGAAACCCGTCACTCGCGCACCTGTCCCGGCTGACCGGGTTTCCGCGGAGCACCCTCTCGGATGCGCTCAGTCCGAAACGTACACATCTGCCGGCGCTCGATCTCGTCCAGCAACTCGTCCGGGCGTGCGGGTGCACGGAATCGGAAGTCACCGAGTGGGTTTCCGCGTGGCGGGCGATCCAGACCGCTTCCGACGTACGGACTGAAAGCCAGGAGCACGCGGCCGCCGTGGTTCCTCGACAGCTGCCCGCCGCGCCCAGCCGTTTCGTCGGCCGGGCGGGCGAGCTGCGGCGGCTGGACGAACTGGCGCCGCCGGGTCGGGCCGGAACGAATCTCACCATTGCCGCGATCACCGGAAAGGCGGGCATCGGAAAGACCGCGCTCGCGCTGCACTGGGCACAACAGGCCGCGGACCGATTCTCCGACGGGCAGATCTATCTCGACCTCCGCGGCTTCAGCCCTGGCGCGGATCCGGTCGCGCCGGCGGAGGCGATCCGCTACTTCCTCGACACGCTGGAGGTCCCGCCGGAGCGGATACCGCCGACGGTGGAGGCCCAGTCCGCACTTTTCCGTACGCTGGTGGCGAGTCGGCGCCTGCTGATCCTGCTGGACAACGCGGTCGACCTCGCGCAAGTCGAGCCGCTCCTACCCGGCGGCTCCGCCGGGTTCGTGCTCGCGACCAGCCGTAATCGGCTGACCAGCCTGGTGGCGAAGCACGGAGCACAGGCGATCACACTCGACGTGCTCGCCGATGGCGATGCTGGCCGGCTGCTGGCGGGCGGCACCGACCCTGCGCTGCTCACCACGGAGCCGAGCGCGGTCAGGCAGCTGATCGACTACTGCGACCGGCTGCCGCTGGCCTTGACGATCGTCGGCGCCCGGGCCTCCGCCGAGCCGGCCTGGCCGCTGTCCAGGCTCGCCACCGAACTGGCCGACGAGCGGAGCCGGCTCGACGTGCTGGAGACCGACGACCCGGACACCAACGTACGCGCGGCGTTCGCGTCCTCCTACCGCGCGCTGGACGCGGAGTGCCAGGGCGTGTTCCGGCTGCTGGGCGTTCATCCGGGACCGGACATCTCGGTGCCGGCGCTGGCGAGCATGACGGGGCGGACGCCGGTCGACGTGCGCCGTAGCTTGGACGAGCTCGTCCTGACGCACCTGGTCGAGGAGTCCGCGCCCGGCCGGTTCATCCTGCACGACCTGCTGCGTACGTACGCCACCGAACTGGCCAATGCTCACGACGCCGAAGTGGAGGGCTGCCTCCGGCGGTTGTTCGACCACTACCTGCGCACGGCCTGCACCGCGAGCCGGCTGCTCCACCCTGGCCGCGAGTCGATCGCGCTCGCTCCGAGCGCCGGGGGCGTCATCCCCGAAACCCTGATCGACCACGAGCAGGCGGCGGCCTGGTTCGCAGCCGAGCGCAGGGTTCTGCTCGCGATCATCGACCGGGCCGCCGCCGGTGGGTTCGGTGAGTACGCCTGGCAGCTGGCTTGGTCGGTGGCGAACTATCTCGATGTCCAAGGCCGTTGGGACGATCTGCGGGCGAGCCACGAAGTCGCGCTCACCGCCGCCACCCGGCTGAACCGGCGAATCGGGCAGGTGCACGCACACGCCGGCATCGCCGTCGCCCACGCTCGGCGCAACCGGTTCAGCCTGGCCGCGGGCCATCTGCGGCGGGCTCTCGACCTCTGCGAGCAGGTCGACGACGACGTGGCCGAGGCCCACCTCCATTACATCCTTTCCTGGGTCTACGCGAGCCAGGACCACCACGGCGACGCGCTGCACCAGGCCGAGCGGGCGCTGGAGCTCTTCCAGGCGTTGGGGAATCGGTCCATGCAGGCTCGCGCGCTCAATGCGATCGGCTGTGACCACGCGATGCTCGGGGACGACCGGCAGACCCTGGCGTACTGTCAACAGGCGCTTGCGATGCTACGCGAGCTCGGCGACCGTTCCGGCGAGGCCGCGACGTTGGACAGCCTCGGCTGCGCGCATCGTCGGCTCGGAAACCACCAGCAGTCGGTGGAATGCTGCCGTACGGCGGCCGAGCTCGCCCACGAGCAGGGCAGCCGCCTCCCGCGCGCCATCACCCTCGACCACCTCGGCGACGCCCACCACTCCGCCGGCGACGACACCGCGGCGGGCACAGCATGGCGTCGCGCTTTGCAGCTCTTCGAGGAGCTCGACCATGCCGATGCGGCGCAGGTCCGAGCGAAACTGGCCGGGCTCGGTCAGGCGTAGCCGAGCCCCCGGCTGTCCGCGCTGGCCGGGGTCTCGGCTGGTTCCTGGTGATGCTTGGGCTGGTCAGCAGAGCTCGCCGCCGGTGGGCTGCCCGGTGCTGATGCTGATCCAGGGAGTCCAGGCGGTCCAGCGCCGGGTGGGCTGCGCCGGGTCGCTACGGTCCTGTTCGTACAGGCGCCAGCGCACCGCGCATTCCTCGCGATGGTCGAACGCGCACTCGTGCCAGTTCCCCTCGCCCTCGGTGTTGACGCACCACCGGATCTTGCCGTAGTCGGTCTGGATCTCGGCGCCCGCGCTCCACCCGTTGGCTTCCTTGTCCAGCACCCAGTGATCGTCGCCGGACCACTCGTAACACGAGTCGTAGTACGTGCTGCTGCCGGTCCCGCCGTCGTAGTACAGACATCCCGACGGTGGACTGTCGGCGTGCGCCGCCGGCGCCGCGCCCAGCGCGAACGCGGCGAGCGTCATGATGACCAGTGAAATGACTGCTTTGACTCGCATGCGGCATTGCCTCCCTCGCTGTTGCCGATCGGACCCCCGACTCTCCTCGCGGCCAACTCGTCCGGCAACGACTTCGGAAGACCCCGGTCAACCCCGGACGCGCCGGTTTCGGGTTACAACAGCCCTCGCGAGACGAGCTCGCTCAGCGCGGCGAACGACAGCGCGGTGAAATCGTCCGGACACTCGCGCAGAGCGCGCTTCAGCTCGACCACGTCCATGAACGTGGCGTCCCGCGCGCCATCACCTCGGGCGGCGGGCCGCTCGTCGGAGTACCCGGCGTAGACCACAAGAACCGACGGCGCCGTCTCTGCGAGGAGCTGAACCACGAGGATGGGCGAGGATGTCTCGACCAACTGGCCCAGGTGTTCGTACCGCGAGAACAAGCCCTCGACCGACCCGGCCTCGATGCCACACTCCTCGCGAAGCTCGCGCCGCAAGCAGTCCAGCGCCGACTCGTCGGCCCGCCACTTGCCGCCGGGCAGCTCCCACTTGCCGAGATTGTCCGGATCGGTGTCCGGCTTCCAACGCCGCTGGATCAGCACACCACCATCGCGGCGCCTGATCAGGCCGTACACGTTGGGCAGGACGAACGTCTCCTCAGCCACACCATCCTCCATCGACCCAAGGGTCAGGTCCGCACCAGCGACAACCGCCCTAGCCCACCGGAAGCTTCTCGCCGCGGCCTTCCTGGTCGGTGTACGGCACCTCGTACAGCCCGGCTCCAGGCCGGCGGCCCCACGGGTAGCGCGACGCCACCGTCGAGACCTCTTCGACCTCGTACTGTGCGGCCGCCTCCTCGTCCAGCGTGAGGCCGAGACCGGGGGAGTCGCCGAGGACGAGGAACCCGTCCTCGATGCGCTGGTCCTTCGTGACCAACTTGTCGTTCCCAGGGTCGACCACCTCGAGCGCCAGGTGGTTGGGCAGCACCGCGGCCAGGTGGGCCATGAAATTGGCCGTGCAGTTCATCATCGCCACCGGCAGCTCGAACGCGTTCGCCAGCTCGGCGACCTGCAGAGCGCCCGTGATGCCGGACGTGTAGACGCCCACCTGCACGATGTCGACCGCCTCGCCCGCGACCAGCGGCATGAAGTCGCTGACGTCGTTGAGGTTCTCGCCGGTCGCCACGGCGGCGGTGACCGCCTCGGAGACCTTGCGCAGCCCACGGTAGTCCCAGCGTCGCGCCGGCTCCTCGGCCCACAGCAGCCGATGGGTCTCCTCGATCTCGCGGATCCGGCGGATCGCCTGCTTCGGCGACCAGTACTCGTTGGAGTCGATCGCGAGCTCGGGCTTCCCACCGGCCGACGCCAGCGCGTCGCGCATGATCGAGAGGCGGCGGAGGTCGGTCTCCTGGTCGATGCCGACCTTCAGCTTGCCGATCGTGATGCCCTGGGCGGCCATCCGCCGGTAGAACGCGGCCAGCTCCTCGTCCGACAGCGGCATGTCGATCCCACTCGCGTACGCACGCACGCGCGGGTTGACAGCGCCGAGGGTCTTCCACAGTGGCTCGTTGCCGGCCTTGGCCTTCAGATCCCACAGCGCGACGTCGAGGTGACAGCAGGCCTCCTTCGCCACGCCTTCGTTGCCACGCTTGAAGTTCTTGCTCATCATTCGCTGCCAGAGACCCTTGACGCCGGCAGGGTCCTCGCCCTCGATCAGCCCGGCGAGCCAGTGCACCTGCTTGCGCGCACCCGGGTTGCCGAGGCTGAGACCTGTGAGCCCTTCGTCGGTGTCGACGAAGATCGCCAGCTGGCCGACCCGCCGGCGTCCGTTCGGGTCGTTGGCGTCGCCGATCGGGCGGTCGAGCTCGAACTCGTACAGCTTGGTTCGCACACCGGTTATCCGCATGTACTCAGCGTCGCGCGGATCGCGCTTTCCGTACAGCAGGCGCGGTCCGAACCGGCCAGCCAAGACCGGCCAGGCAGCGTTCACCGGCAGGATGTAACCGGTTTCCCGCCAGTCCGTCCAGCCATTCGGACTTTTCGGTACGGAAGGAACCAGCAAGTGAACTGGCGGACTCGATGGGCCGAGGGCGAGAACGCGCGGCAGCGGGCGGCGTACGAGTCGGCGATCACGCGGTGGTCGGTCGTGGATGCCGAGCTGCGGGCGATGCTCGCGGCCGCGCGCAGCTTCGACCGCCTGAGCCGGCGGGAGTCGCCGCCGTGGCTGGACCTGCGGCCCGGCGAGCAGCTGCTCTGGCTGGGCTCGGACGCGCACCTGGTGGATGCGCCGGCCTGCCCACCGCTAGCACACCCCGGCTCCACCAACCTGACGATCGAGCACCTGACCGGACCGTACGAGAACGCGGCCCCGGTCACTCTGAAGCCGGTCGACCGGGGTCCGCTGGCCGTGACCGACCGGCGGGTCGTGCTCGCCGGGCGGAGTCGTCGTGAGTGGGCCTTCTCGAAGCTGACCGGGCTCGGGCACCTGCCGAGCACACCGTGCACGCTGATGAACGTGACCAGCCGCGCGACGGTCTCCGGCGTCGTGCTCGACCCGGCGGTGGCGGTGTACTTCCGGTTCAACCTCGGGCTCGGGCTGGCCTGCGGTGCCGGCGATCGGGCCGGGTTCGTGGCGCACCTCGAACGGCACCTGGCCTGGCACCAGGGCATCCGTCCGTTGCCCGCGGGACTGGTCGGCCCGGCGGAGGCGCCCGCGCCGGCCCGGCTGGCGCTCGACACGGTGAAGAGCTGGGTGACCCGCCCGGCGCGCGGCCGTGACCGTGGCCCCGGCGGAGCCGGTCTGCCGATCGCGCGCGATGTCGACGGCGCCGATGGCAACGACAACGGCCCGGCGTACGTCCAAGGTCCGGTGCATGTCGTCGGCGACGACATCTACGACCTGGACCGCAACCACGACGGGGTCGCCTGCGAGTAAGGGCCCGAGATGTAACCAGTCGCTCCGGATGGCGTCTACCATCAGACGTGCAAGTGGGAGGGGACCAGAGTGGACTGGCGCGTTCGCTGGGCTGAACGCGAAAATGCGCGACGCCGCAACGCATACGAAGCGGTGACGGCAGGTTGGCTCTACGTCAACAACGAGTTGCGCAAGATGATCGAGGCCGCGCGGGTGTTCGACGGGTTGCCGCTGCGGCAAGCGCCGGACTGGCTGGATCTGCGTCGCGGTGAGCGGTTGCTCTGGCTGGGTTCCGACGGTGACGTGGTGGAGACGCGCGGTTGGAAAGGGCTGACGGAGCCCAGCTACGCGGACTTGACGACAAGAGACCTGCTCGGACCGTTCGACCGCCGGGCACCCTCCCGGCTCGAGGTGATGGGCACCGGACCGATCGTCGTGACCGACCAGCGTGTGGTCGTCGCGACCCGTCCGCTGCAGGAGTGGACGTACTCCAGCGTCGACCGCCTGGCGCAGCTTCCGAACGTGCCGTGCACCCTGCTGGGTAACAGCGGCAGCACCCGGGTGTCCGGTTTGCTGCTGGATCCGGCCAATGCGCCCTACTTCCGGTTCAGCCTCGCGCTCGCGCTGGCCGATCAGGCCGGCAGACGGGGTGGGCTGGTCGCGCTGCTGGAACGACACCTGGCCTCGCATCAGCTGACCCGGCCGGCCAGGCCCGTGGCGGTCGAACCGAAGGACGTACCAAACCTCGGGTGGTGGCTGCTGGGCCTGCTCGCAACGGTGTTCGCCGGACCACGTGGTGCGACGTCGAGGCGCCGGCTCGTTCACCTCGGTGCGACGGTCGCCGTACTGTTCGGAGTGGCTGCCCTCGTGGTGCCGCGGGCCGTCGGCGGGCCGGACGAGCAAAGCCTCGCGTCGTTACCGAACCCGGGAACGAACGTCACGACCCGGCCGCCCTCGACAACTCCGACCCGACCACCGAGTCCCACGCCGACGACGGCCGAGCGGCCGGTCACCCGTACCGAGGCGATCCCGTTCGAGACCCGCACCGTAAGGGATCCGGCGCTGGAGCAGGGCAAGCAGAAGGTACGGACGGCCGGTGTCCCGGGCGTCCGGCAGCTCACCTATCAGGTCACCTACGCCTCCGGGCGCGAGACCGCGCGCCGGCTCGTGCGTAACGAGGTGCTCCGGGAGCCGGTTACGCAGGTCGTCGCGATCGGTTCCCGAGAGCCACCACCCGCACCCAAGCCACGTAAGCCGGCGTGCGATCCGAACTACGGCGGCGCCTGCGTACCGATCGCGAGCGATGTCGACTGCGCCGGCAGCCGGGAGGACGGCCCGGCATACGTGGAGGGTCCGGTCTACGTGATCGGCCGCGACATCTACCGCCTGGATCGCAACCGTGACGGCGTTGGCTGCGACCCGTCGAAACGACGTCGCGTGTCGCTCAGCCGATCAGCGGGATGAAGACGCGCATCGGGCCGGGCTCGCGGTTCGCCCATGCGTAGTAGGGGATCGCGGTCACCTCGACGGGCTGGGCCGGGGTGACCGCGGTCTCCGCGGTTGCCGAGAACTCGCGGTAGAGCGGCCCGTCGTCCGCGCCGATCGCCAGCCCGGTCGTCCGCAGCGCCACCACACGGTCCGGCAGCTCGTCGTGCCCGGAAGGCTTCCAGTCCTCCGTTCCGGCGAGCCGCAGGTCGGCGACCGAGACGTCGCCGTGGTCGGCCTGCTCGACGCAGTAGACCAGCGGCCCACGGGTCAGCGCTACCCGACGATGGCCGGTAACGACCCGGGGATGCGTGGCCAGCAGGCGGTTCGGCAGCTCGAAGCGCAACTGTACGGAGTCACCGGCCTGCCAGGTGCGATGCAGGACGAGATAGCCGTCGCGCAGCTCCGCGGCCACGGCGTCGCCGTTGACCGACACAACGATCTCGCCCGCCCAGGCCGGGGCGGGTAGCCGCAGCGCGAACTCCGCGGGAGCGTCGACCGAGATCCGGAGGGAGACGTTGCCCTGCCAGGGCAGCTCGGACTCCACGTCCAGGCCGACCGCCGTACCGTCGGCCAGCGACAGCGCCGCCGACCCGCCGAGGTAGAGCTGCACCCACACGCCCTCGTCGTCGGTCGTGTAGGCGTAGCCGGCGAGCGACGCCAGCAGCCGTGCGATGTTCGGCGGGCAGCAGGCGCACTCGAACCACGGCTGCCTGCGGTGCCGGCCGGCGTCGGCCAGGGGGTTCTGGTAGAAGAACTCCGTTCCCGACTGTGCCAGTCCGGGCAGAACACCGTTGTACAACGCGGTTTCCAGCGCGTCGCGGTACTTCCCGTCGCCGGTCAGCAACAGCATCCGCCAGGCCAGGAACAGGTGCGCGATCGCCGCGCAGGTCTCGTTGTAGGCGCGGTCGGGTAGCTCGTACGCGTCGCCGAACGCCTCGCCGTCCCACCGCGCGCCGATGCCGCCGGTCACCGCTGTCTTGTGCGCGCTGATGTCGTTCCACAGCCGTTCCAGTGCCGACCGCAGCGAGGCGTCGCCCGTCTCCAGTACGAGATCCGCCATCGCGGCGTAGAGGTAGAGCGCTCGCACCGCGTGTCCGGTGGCGAACGTCTGATCCCGAGGCGACGCGTGGTCGAGGAGGTACTCGTCACCGTCGAGCACACCCTGACCGCGCGAGTCGACCTGCCAGCCGGCCAGCTCGAGCCACTTGCGCTCACCGGTGACGCGGTAGAGCTCGACGAGTGCCATCTCCAGGCACGGATGCCCGCACGTCCCCGGCACCGAGCCCGGAGTGAAGCGGTCGAACACGTGCTCACAGGCATGTACCGCCACGTCCAGCAGGGTGCGCTTGCCGGTCGCCCGGACGTGCGCGACCGCCGCCTGCACCAGATGGCCGATGCAGTACATCTCGTGCTTGACCACCAGGTCCGTCCACCGCTCGGCAACCCGGTCGACCGAGAAGTACGTGTTGAGGTAGCCGTCGGCGCCCTGTGCGCCGGCAAACAACTCGATCGCGACATCGAGGGTCTCGGCAAGCTCTCCGTCCGGATGCGCCGCCAGGCTCCACGACGCAGCCTCGGCCCACTTGTACACATCGGAGTCGGAGTAGTACCTGCCGTGGAACGGCTCGTCGACCCGCCCCGCCGCCCGGCCGAAGTTCAGCAACGCGCCGGTCGACTCGCACTGGGCGTGCTCGGCCGGGATCGTCTCGGTCCGGTTCCGCTCGATCAACGGCTGCCAGAACGGGTCACGCAACCGCACGTCGCCGACGCCGATCGGCCGGAGCCTGGCGTACGGACTCCGCGAGGTGTCGACAACGGGCGCGTTGGAGGCAGAGGTGTGCATACGGAACCACTTTCGTCAACGATCACGAGAGAGCAACGTGAGAAACAGATCTGGGAAACGCCTACGCGTCGGGCACCAGGGGACCGCCCACCCAGAGCGGGTCGTCGGCGATCGGTGCGGGGCACGACGCCCGGACGGCGATCGAGCAGGGCAGCCTTTGCACGCCGGGCCGCAGCCCGGTCTCGAGCGACTCCAGCAACGTCCGGCCCACGACCAGGCCCAGTTGGTAGAGGTTCATGTCGATCGAGGTGAGCGACGGCCGGGTCGATGCCGCGAGCAACGTCCAGTTGTCGAAGCCGATCAGCGCGATGTCGTCCGGCACGCGTTTGCCCAACTGGGCCAGGCCGTCCGCCGTGCCGCGAGCGATCTGGTCACTGCCGCAGAAAATGCCGTCGATGTCGGGCAGCCGCTCGAGCAGCTCAGGCAGCGCGGTGTAGCCGGCCGCCTCGCTGAACCCGCCGTGCACGATGTGCGAGTCGGGCAATTCCAGGTCGGCCTCGGCCAGGGCGGCCCGGGCGCCGACGATGCGGTCGCGGACGGCGAGGTAGCTCACCGGCCCGGTCAGGTGCGCGATCCGCCTGCAGCCTTGCCGGATCAGGTGCCGCGCCGCCAGCCGGCCGCCCTGCTCGTCGTCGACGGTGATGCTCGTGTCGCGTTCGTCGGAGGAGGTCGTGTAGGCATAGATGACAGGGAACGGCAGGTCGCGCCCGGCCCGCGGCGCCGGATCGGTGGCCCTGCCGGTCACGATCAGCCCGTCGACCCGGCGTTCGGCGAGTGCGCCGAGGTAGTGGCGCTCGCGGACGGCGTCGCGGCGGGCGTCGCACAGCAGCAGGCTGCACAGGTCGGACGACAGGGCGTCCTCGACACCGCCGAGCAACGCGGGCGTGAAGCGCCCGTAGCCGTCGCGGGTGAGCAGACCGACGGTATAGGTCCGCCCGCTGGTGAGCGACGTGGCGTTGCGGTTGGGCCGGTAGTCCAGGTCGCGGGCGACCTGCGCGATCCGCTCGCGGGTCTCCGGCCGCATCCGGCCCTTGCCGTTGAGAGCCTTGGACGCCGTCGACACCGAAACGCCCGCACTCCGTGCGACAGCCCGAATCGTCGCGGCCATGCATCCTCCGAACCAAGAACGGTGACGCTTTGGGAAAATGGGTTAACCAGCTGCGGGCCAGATTACATGGATAGCTGATGATCACAATCGGGAAATCAGTTTCTCAAAGGTGAACCGTTGACCGCCGTGTTCGGCCTGGCCTAGCGTCTCGCATTGCTCGCATCGATCCTCCGGCATCGCGCTCTCCGGGGTGAAAGGTTGATGGACACAGAGGGTTTCCCGCTCGACGACTACACGCCGTACGGCTATCTCGACGTACCAGGGCACACCAGGAAGCTGACGCCGAAAGGTGTGCTCCGGACGAAGGACGCCGGGTTCTGCTGGCACCACCCCGCGCTGGGCACCGGCTACGGCGGCCGGAAGGAGAACTATCGAGCATGGTTGCGGATCGGGCTGGACGGCGCGCTCGAGCTGGCCGAGTTCGACCGGGTGGCCGCGCCATATCACTCCAAGGGCCTGCTGCGCTTCGAGCTCGCGAAGGGCGGCGCCCGGGCCGAGGCGGAGTTCTTCCTGATCGGTGACGACGTTGTCTGCGCGTGGATTGCCGCCGACGCCGGGCAGAGGCTGACCGTGCAGGCGGGATACAGCCGGGTGATCGCGGCCGATCAGGGCTGGGGCGAGTCCGGCCTGGTAGGACGCACGGCCGGCGACTGCGTTGTCCTGCAGGCGTTCGAGGACGGCGAGGCGTTCGCGCTACAGGTGGCCGACGGCCCGGCGTCGTTGGTGACCACGGTCGAGGCGACCGGCGGCATCAGCCTCCCGGACGGCACGGTGACGGTGGTCGGCGCGCGTGGCGAGAGCGTCGAGGTGCACGGCACGGCCACGGCTCCGGCAGGGGTGGGGGAGTACATCGCGTTCCTGGCCCGCGGCCGGACCGCGGACGAGGCGATCGAACGGCTTCGCCAGGCTCGGCGCGAGGTCGAGGTCGTACACGCGGCCCGGCTCGCTGCCGACGACCGGTTCTGGGCGTCCGCGCCCAGGCTCGCCGGTGACTGGCCGGCGCACTGGCGGCGTGGGCTGGTCTACGACCTGGAAACCCTGCGGATGATGGTGAAACCACCGGCCGGGATCTACCGGCGGTCGTGGGACGCGATGCAGATCCAGGCGCCGCGGGTGGTGCTGGCCGAGGCCGCGATCGACGCGTTCCTGCTCGGGTACGCCGACCCCGAGCTGGCGCAGGAGCTGATGCTCGGCACGTTCGCCGACGCGCCGCTGCCGCAGGTGCCGTGCTCGCGGGAGGACGGTAGCTACAACATGGTGTCGGCCGACGGCTCGGTGTGCGGAACCGGACCGCAGTGGGGCTACCCCTGGCAGGTGATCCGGCACCTGTACACGTTACGGCCGGACGACGAGTGGCTGCGCAAGCTGTATCCGTACCTCTCGGTCTATCTGGACTGGTGGCACGCGAACCGGCGCGATGCCGAGGGCTGGCTGGTGCACGCGTGCAGCTGGGAGTCCGGTCAGGACCTGTCGCCGCGGTTCGGCGAGCAGCCGCTCGGTGGCGGCCATCCGACCTGGCAGGTGCGGCCGGCCGACCTGCAGGCGGCGTTCGCCGACGCGGCCGCGACGATGGTGCAGCTCGCGTCCGCGCTGGCGTACCGGCACGATGCCGAACGCTGGCGACGGCTGGCCGGCGAGTTCCGGGAGCGCACCGAGCAGCTGTGGAACGGCAGTCGTTACGCCGATCAGGACGGCCGGACGGGTGCGTTCACCGAGGTGGAAGACGTCATGCTGCTCGCGCCCGCCGCGCTCGGGCTCGCCCCGCCGGATCGCGTGCGGCACCTGGCCGCGGCCGTCCAGCAGGTCGACCCGGCCAACGTGCACTGGCCGATGTTCGCGTGGACGGCCGTCGACGCGGCCACGAACGCGGGCGAGCCGGCCACCGCGGCGGCGATCGCGGGCTCGATCGTCGAGCGGGCATACGGCTTCTGGGACGCGAGAGTGCACGCGCCGGACCGGACACTGCCCGGCGTCGCCTGCGAGTACTGGCCGCTGTCCGGACGCTGTGGTGGAGAGGGCTACGGCTGGGGCGCGTTCACCACCCACCTCCTGCTCGGCACGCTGATCGGACTGCGGCCGGACGCCGATGGGCTGTCGGTGTGCCCCAACCTTCCGGTCGAGCTTCGCGTGCCAGGACGGCGTTACGAGCTGCGCGTCACGCTGCGAGGGCTGCCGGTCGAGATCGGGCTGAAGCCGATGGCGTCCGGCGTCGAGGTCGTGGTGAACGGCCTGACCGCGGTGCTGGCCTGGTCGGAGGAGATCCACTGGCAGTGGGATGAGGTCGCCGGATCGTGAAGCAGTAATCGCACGGTGCTCGACGTCCTGGCGCGCGACTACACTGCCGAGCTCGCGTGGGGCACCGGGCGGCTCGCGGTGAGCACGCTCCGGTTCGACGGATCGACGGTGGACCAGCCGCTGGGTATCGCCCGCAACCCGGCGGCATGCCATCTACTGGCCGAATGGGTGCGGGCCTGCGTGTAACCGCCCGTACCGGCTCGCGTCTTGCGAAAGCAGGACATGCGCAGTCGATCAGGGGAGGGGCGAGATGCGCAGGATGTTGGGGGCGACAGCCGTGCTGTGCCTCGTACTGGCTGGATCCGCAGCCTGTGCGGGTGATCCCGACAGTACGGCCGGACAACTGACCGAGCAGACGCCGGCGGTCGAGACGACCACGGCGACCGCCCAACCGAAACCGACCCGGACGACCGAGCCCCCGTCGCCGACACCCGAGGTCATGACCGAACAGGTCACCGAGACCCGGACGATCCCTTATGGCAAACGCAACGTGTACGACTCGTCGCTCGACAAGGGCATCCGCAACCTGCGCACGCACGGCGTCGA
Source organism: Flindersiella endophytica (assembly GCF_054779015.1). Classification (NCBI taxonomy): domain Bacteria; kingdom Bacillati; phylum Actinomycetota; class Actinomycetes; order Propionibacteriales; family Nocardioidaceae; genus Flindersiella; species Flindersiella endophytica. The sequence goes on along the minus strand of NZ_BAAGYY010000028.1, from coordinate 258,261 downwards.
TGGTGTCAGGACCCTGACGTACGAAGTGACGACGGTCGACGGCGTGCAGACAGCGAGGAAGCTGCTCGGCGAGGAAGTGACGAAGCAGCCGGTCACGGAGGTCACTGTGATCGGCACGAAGGAGCAGCCGAAACCCAAGCCGAAGCCGAAACCGAAGCCGAAGAGCCAGTGCGACCCGAACTACGGCGGCTGCGTCCCGATCGCGAGCGATGTCGACTGTGCGGGCGGGAGCGGCAACGGGCCGGCGTACGTCGAAGGGCCGGTGGACGTGATCGGCGACGACATTTACGACCTTGACCGGGACAGCGATGGCGTAGCCTGCGAGGACGACTAGGCAGTGGGGCTAGGTTGTCTGGTCAGCTTCGGGGGCTGCGAAGGGCCGGAAGCGCGAGACCTTCAACCCCTGCGGGGATCCGGGTCAGATGCCACCGGCCAAGGTTAGCGGCGAGCAGGTCGGTGCCGTGGAAGGCGATGTTCGTCGGATGGCACAACAAGTGCGCGTCCGGATCGTCGGCCAGCACCGACCACTCGCCGCTTTCCGTTGTCAGCTTGAGGATCTTGCTGGGTTCGTAGCAGGCGACATAGAGCGCACCGTGCTGGTCGATGGCGAGACCGTCGGGGATCATGCCAGGGAGATCGGCGATGGTGGTCCTGGCCGTGGCGTACCCATGCTCGTCGATCCCGATCGCGGTGATCCGGCGCGCCCAGCTTTCGACGACGTACAGCGTGCGTTCGTCCTCCGACAAGGCCATGCCGTTGGCGAAGTTGAACGGGCCTTCGTGCCAGAGCTCTCCGGTGCCCGCAGGCTCGAAGCGGTAGATGCCGGGGCCCGGCTGGTTGGGGACGCCGTTGTCGCTGACGTAGACGCGGTCGCTGGCGTCGACTGCCACGTAGTTGGGCCCGACGATGCGGCGGCCGTCCGCTCCCGTGGCGAACTCCTCGAGCGTGCCGCCACGGGTGTCGAAACGGAAGACGGCGGCGTGGGCGAGGTCGCAGATGTAGAGGTTGAGCTGGGAGTCGAAGGCGAGGCCCAGGCAGAAGCCTCCGGTGGTGGCGACCTGCTCGATCTGCTCGCCGGCGGTGATCCGGTAGATCTGGCCCTGTTCGCCGCCGCACCAGACACTGCCGTCGGGATGGATCGCGATGCCCTCGGGGTGGTCCAGGCGAGGAGTGGTCAGGAGTCCGTCGAAGAAAACGTCCACCGGACATGTCGTACCACAGGTTCGCGCGCCGTTGTCGAGCGTCGACCGGGTTCGGTCGGTGCGTTCCTGCTGGGCGGTCACGCCTTCGCAACGGCCATCGACGCGCGGACGAAGGCAGCCACCGCAGCGGATCGGCTCCCCTCCTGCCAGGCGATCACCAACGTCGTCCTCGGTGCGTCGGGCACGGGAACGCAGACCAGATCCCGGCGCAGATGGGGCGCGATCGACTCGGGCACGATCGCGACGGCCCGGCCGAGCGCGATCAGCTGGGTCAGCTGGCCGGCCTCCTCGACCAGCTCGTCCGAGACGTTCAGCCCGCTCGTCTCGTCGACGCCCTGCCAGCGTGGGCTCGGCTCGCCGCGCAGATCCGCCAACGACAGAACCGGTTTCCGGGCCAGCCGGTGGTTCGCCGGCAACACAGCGACCTGGCGTTCGGTCAGGAGGTCCTCGTGGTCGAAGCCGCGCAGATCGTTGCGGGGCTTGTGCAGCAGAGCGACGTCGGCGCGGCCGTCGCGCAGCATGGCTTCGCGTCCGGCGAAGCTGGTGACGACATCGACCGGCAAGGCGCCGGGCATCGTGGTGTACTCGGCGAGAATCGCGGGCAGCAGCCCGGCGTCGGCGCCCGACTTCATCACCAGCACCAGCGCACGATCCGGCTGCCCTGCTCGCTGAGTAAGCCGGGCCGCGGCATCCAGCGCCTCCAGCGCGCGCCGGCCCTCCACCAGCAGCACCTCACCGGCGGCCGTCAACGAAACCTTGCGGCTGGTACGTTCGAGCAACGTCACGCCCAGCCGGCGTTCGAGCTGCCTGATCGCGCGTGACAGCGGTGGCTGCGCGATCCCCAGCCGCTCGGCCGCACGCCCGAAGTGCAGCTCCTCGGCCACCGCGACGAAGTAGGCGAGCTCACGCCCGTCCGGCCGTTCCATACCTTCAGAGTATTGGTGCCGACCCAACTCGGCATTGCTCGACGGCGACCTCGTAGGCGAGCCTGCAGGTCATGACAAGCGACCACATCGCGCTGGTGACCGGTGCGAACAAGGGCATCGGCCGCGCGATCGTCGAGCAGCTGGCCGGGCTGGGCTGGACCGTCGCGCTCGCCGCGCGCGACAACACGCGCGGTGAGACCGCGGTCGCCGAGCTGCGTCGGGCCGGATACGACGTCCGGTTCGTCCAGTTGGACGTGACCGACCAGGTATCCGTCGCCGCGGCGGCGGGCTGGGCCAAGGAGGAGTTCGGCCGGCTGGACGCCCTGGTCAACAACGCCGGTGTCTCCGGAGCGCTCGCCGCGCAGGTCCCCAGCACCGCGGACGTCGACGCCGTACGTGAGGTGTTCGAGACGAACGTGTTCGGCGTCCTGCGAGTCACCAACGCCATGCTTCCACTGCTTCGGGAGTCACCGGCACCGCGCGTGGTCAACGTCTCCAGCAGTGTCGGCTCGCTCGCCCGGATGACAGATCCCGGCCACTACTTCGCCAAGCTGCCCGGCTCCGCCGCCTACGCACCGTCGAAGACCGCGCTGAACTCGCTCACCGTGCAGTACGCCAAGGAGCTGAAGGGCTCCGGCATCCTTGTCAACGCCGCCGATCCCGGCCCGTGCGCGACCGACTTCACCAGGCACATTCCGCGGGACATCCCGCGGACGGCGGCAGACGGTGCGGTCGTGGCCGTTCGCCTGGCGACGCTGGGCGCGGACGGGCCTACCGGCGGCTTCTTCAACCAGGACGTGCAGGTGCCATGGTAGGCCACGGGATCCGTATCTCGCGTGGCACGCCGCCGGTCAGGTCAACGCGCACCCGGGTGTCGCCGGCCACGATCTCGGCCGGGCCGGACGTAGGCGCTCGAAGAGTCAGCACGAGCTCGGGTTCGACGGCCGTCACGTCGACGTCCGCTCCGCCGGCCGACGTCAGCGTCAACGGCAGCGGGCTCAGCCGGACGGTTCCGGCGGCTGCCTGGTAGAGGATCGGCAGTCGCAGCGAGTCGGCGCGGATGGCCAGGCGGTAGGCATCGGCGTAGCGGTCGTCGGCCAGTGCGCGCCGGGCGGCCGCCAGCGGATCCGACGCGAACGCGTCGCCGGTGCCCAGATCCTCCGCCACGTTGGCGATCGCGTCGGAGGCGTCGCGACGCCACTGGATCACCAGGCTGCGGTCGCGCTCGGCGTCCAGGTCGAGCCCGACCCGGTACAGCAGATCCCCGGCCGCGGTCGGGAACGCATAGGAGGCGGTCTTTCCGGCGAGCTGCTCGACCTCGGCGTAGTACGGGTGCCCGCGCTCGAGCTCCTCGACCGGGAACGAGAACGATGTCCAGCCGTCCCTGGCGACCTCGGCCGCCGGCAACGACCGCATCGCGACCACACGTTCCCTGGCCGCGCTGTCATAGATCGTCATCCGCAGCGGAGCCGGTGCGCCCACCCGCCGCGTACGCACGTCCAGCCGGTCCGCCAGCCGCAGCTCGCCCGCCGTGAAGGTCTGGGAAACAACTGTTTTCCCGCTGACCTCACCGTCGGCCGGCTCGTCGTGCACGACATCCCACGGCAGCCGGTCGTCGACGTACGGGTTGACCCACTCGGCCGCCGTCGTGCCGTAGTTGTACAGCGACGTGTAACGCGACCCGTTGACGTACGCCTGCCGCAACAGCAACGTCCTGTCCGGCGCGTGCCCGGACACCGAGCTCTCGAGGTTCGGGTTGGCGAGCCGGCCGAACTCCCGCAGCTTCTGCAGATGGAAGAAGCCACCAGGGCTGTAGTCGTTCAGCGAGATGTACTCCGCGCCCGGCCGCGCGTGCTTCACCACGCCCTGAGCCGAGCTCGGGTAGATCCCACTCCAGTAAGGCTCCTGCAGCCGCGAGTAGACCTCGCTGTGCACGTTGTGCCGCAGCAGGTCGGCCGGGAACTCGACGCCACCGGAGGTCGCCTCGATCCGTTCTCGCGGCAGGCCGGCGTAGAAGAGGTCGGCGAACAGCTGCTGGTGATGTGACTGGTTCTTGTACAGCCAGGCTTTCTCCGGTTCCGACAGCCCGTCGGCCGGATCCAGTGTCACACCGTCGCGTGAGGCAGCAGCGACGTTCGCGGGGTTGAAGTCGGCGAACAGGTCGCGCCGCTCGACGCCGTCGTTGTACGTCGTGTACGCGCCGTCGGCCACGCCGGCACCGTTGCGCTTGGACCAGTAGACGCTTTCGGCCGTCGTCGAGAACGCCAGCATCCGCCAGTCCTCGTTGGTCCGTTGCAGATCCCACAGCAGCGGCCGGATCTCGCCGAGGGAGTCGCCGGCCTTGCGCGCGTAGTACGCGTTCAGATCCGGGTTCCGCCAGGTCAGCCACGGCGTGTTGCCCCAGATGTTCGGCACCGACAGCCCGTAGCGCGGCTCGTACGAAGCGCCGAGCAGGTCCTGCAGCCGCTGTGTCTCGCCGCCCGGGTTGACGTAGGTGTCGCGATCCGGACCGGTCTGGTCCTGCGGGCTCCACAGCACCTGCTGATACGTCACGTCGCCGAAGTAGCCGCCCTTGCCGTCCGGTACGCGCGTCGGCGTGCCCTCCCAGTCCGAGGTCGACTCGATCGCGAACGGCAGGCCGGACTCCCTGCTGAGCGCGAGATAACGCTGGTAGTTCCTACGCAGCTGCTCCGCGGTGCGCACGGTGAAGTAGTCGAGGAACGCGATGCCGACCCCGGCCGAGCCGTTGGAGTGAATGTTGTCCTTCACATAGCCGATCCGGTCGCGGAAGACCTGGTCGGAGAGATAGTCCTGGCCCAGCACGAACACCACGCGGTCCGGCACGCGCAGGTGCTGCGCGCGGACGAGCCCGGGCAGGTCGGCGTAGGCCCAGATCTCGTTCAGGTACGCGGGTTCCGCGCCGGCGCCCTCGACCGTCACCTCGACCGTGCCGTCGCCGATGATGCCGGCGTCGCTGGTGTCGAGGAAGAAGCTGTTGTACGGCCCGCCGCCCGCGTCCTCGTCGGCCGGGTCCCGGACGTACTGCAACTGCCCGTCGAGATAGACCCGGAACCCGTACGCGACGCCCCAGGCGTCGTTCGGCCGGAGCTCGCGGAGCTGCAGCGTGAGCGGCGCCCGCTCGTCGACCCGCAACCGCGCGGTGAACCGTCCGCCCGAGACGACCGAACGCGCGGTGTACGGCTCGGTCAGCGCGCCCTGCTCGACGCTGCCCTGCCGCGCGGCGCTCTGCCCGGAAGCCGTGACGTGATGTGCCTGCTCGCTGCCCGTATCGCCCAGCACGACCCGATCGGTCACGCGGCCGGACGTGGTGGCCGCCGACTCCACAACGGGCTCCGGCCCGGCGGCCGCCGGCTTCGACCCGCCCGCCCACAGCCCGGTGAGGCACAGCAGCCCGGCCAGTCCGGCCAACCCGGTCAACAGAATGTGACGCCTACGGCTCGTCGCCCTCATCGCTTCATCGTGAGCGCGTCAACCGTCCCGGTCTCGCCGGCTGTCCGATCGCGGTCGTCCGTATTTACTCATCTGCGAGACCACTGGGTAGGGTCAGCGAGAGTGAGAATCACCGACATCCGCGCCACCACCGTGACCATGCCGCTGGAGGCGCCGCTCCTGCACTCCAACGGCTCCCACTGGGGCCGGTTCGTCCGCACCATTGTCGAGGTCGACACGGACGAGGGCATCACCGGCGTCGGCGAGATGGGCGGAGGTGGCGAGAGCGCGGAGCTCGCGTTCGCCGGGCTGCGGCCGTACCTCCTCGGCCACGATCCCTTCCAGCTCGAGCTGCTGCGGTTCGCGATCGCCAACCCGACCGCGTCGCTTTACAACAACCGCACGCAACTGCTCGCCGCGATCGAGTTCGCCTGCCTCGACATCTGTGGCAAGGCGCTCGGAACACCGGTCCACAACCTGCTCGGTGGCAAGGTGCGCGACCACGTGCCGTTCGCCAGCTACCTGTTCTTCCGCTACGACCACCCGGGAACCGGTCGCGGCGAGGTGCGGACGCCCGGGCAACTGGCCGAGCATGCGGTCGCGCTGAAGGAGCAGTACGGCTTCAGTACGCACAAGCTCAAGGGCGGTGTCTATCCGCCCGGCTACGAGCTGGCCTGCTATCGCGCACTTGCCGAAGCGCTGCCGGACGACCGGTTCCGCTACGACCCGAACGGCGCGCTGTCGGTCGAGGCGGCGATCCGCTTCGGCCGCGCGATCGAGGACCTGCCCAACGACTACTACGAGGACCCGACGTGGGGCTTCAACGGCATGCGCCAAGTGCGCGACGCGGTCGCGATTCCGCTTGCCACCAACACGATCGTGGTCAACTTCGAGCAGCTGGCCACCAACCTGCGGGACCCGGCATGCGACACGATCCTGCTCGACACGACGTTCTGGGGTGGGATCCGGCCTTGTGTGAAGGCGGCCGGAGTCTGCGAGACGTTCCAGCAGTCGATCGCGGTGCACTCATCGGGCGAGCTCGGCGTCCAGCTCGCCACCATGCTGCACCTCGGTGCCGTCCTGCCCACCTTGACACTGGCCGCCGACGCCCACTATCACCACCTGGCGGACGACGTCATCGTCGGCGGGAAGCTGCCGTACGAGAACGGCGCGATCGCGGTCCCCGACGGCCCGGGGCTCGGTGTCACCGTCGATCAGGACGCGCTCGCCCACTATGCCGAGCTGTACCAAAGGCTCGGCGGCTATCCCTACGACCGTGATCCGGCCCGGCCGCAGTGGTATCCACTGGTGCCGAACACCGACTGGGCGGGTACGGACCACGTCGACTCCAGTGCCCTGCCAGGGCTGGCCGACCTGGCGGACATCGAGCTGTACCGTCGGCCTGCCAGCTGACTTGCGGAAGGACCAACAACAATGGGTGACTTCGACGGAAAGGTCGCGATCGTCGCGGGTGGCGGTTCCGGCATCGGGCGGGCCGTGGTGGAGCGCCTCGCGGCCGGTGGCGCCGACGTCGTGTTCTGCTCCAACGACGAGGCGCAGGTTCGCGACACGCAAGCCGAGCTTGCCCAGCGCGACCTGCCGGTCACCGGGGTGGTGGCCGACGTCAGCCGCTCCGACGACGTGCGCCGCTTCGTCGAGGAAGCGGTCACACGCCACGGCGGGCTCGACGTTGTCGTCAACTCCGCCGGCATCCAGGCCTACGGCACGGTCGAGGAGACCACCGAGGAGCTGTGGGACCAGGTGCTCGCCGTCAACCTGAAGGCGATGTACCTCGTGGCACGCTTCGCGGTTCCACATCTTCGTGCCCGTGGCGGAGGCGCGATCGTCAACGTGTCGTCGGTGCAGGCGTTCGTCGCGCAGGACCGGGTGGCCGCGTACGCCGCGTCCAAGGGTGGCATCAACGCGCTCACCAAGGCGATGGCGGTCGACCATGCGAAGGACAACATCCGGGTCAACGTGATCTGCCCGGGCTCGGTCGACACCCCCATGCTGCGGTACGGCGCCAACCTGCACCGCGGCGATCGTACGGTCGACGACCTGGTCGCCGAATGGGGACGCAGCCATCCGCTGGGCCGGGTCGCGCGGCCCGCGGAGGTCGCCGAGCTGGCGGCGTTCCTGGCCAGCGATCGGGCGTCGTTCATCACCGGCTCGGAGCATCGCGTCGACGGCGGGCTGCTCGCGACCGTGCCGGTAGTGTTGCCCCAGTGAGGATGCAGTGAGGATGCGGTGAGGATCTCCGAGATCCGCGTCGCCGATGCCGACGCCGGTCCCTACAGCATCGTGACCGGACTCGACGGCTCGTTGTGGTTCACGTTGGTGCACGCGGGCCTGGTCGGCCGGCTTGGCCTCGACGGCGTGCTCGAGACGTATGCCCTCGAGCCGGCAGGCGGTGCGGATAGTGGTCCGTCGATCATCACGTCCGGTCCCGATGCCGCGCTGTGGTGCACGCTGACGAAGGCCGGCGCGATCGCGCGGATCTCGTTGCACGGCGAGGTGAGTGTCTTCCCGTTGCCGACGCCTGACTCCGGCCCGTTCGGCATCGCATCGGGTCCGGACGGTGCGCTGTGGTTCACCGAGATGTCGTCCGACCGGATCGGCCGGATCACGGTCGACGGTGAGGTGAGCGAGTTTCCCCTTCCCAGCCAGGGCGGCATGCCCTCGATGATTGCGCTGGGATCGGACGACGGGCTGTGGTTCCCGCTCAACCAGGCCAACGCGATCGGGCAGATCTCGGCGGACGGTGAGGTCGCGCTCCACCCGCTTCCGACGGAGAACGCGGCGCCGGTCGGCATCACGTGCGGCACCGATGGAGCGTTGTGGTTCGTCGAGATCGGGGCCGGGCAGATCGGGCGGCTGACGCCGGACGGCGACGTACGCGAGTTCCCGTTGCCGGATCGCGCCTCCCGGCCACACGCGATCATCGCCGATCCGGCCGGCGGTTGCTGGTTCACCGAATGGGGCGCGAACCGGGTCGGCTACATCACCGAGGACGGCCGGATCGAGGACTACGACCTGCCGACCCCGGAGTCGGAGCCGCACGGTCTCGCCATCGGCCCGGACGGTGCGATCTATGTCGCGCTCGAGATCGGCAGCATCGCGCGGCTCGAACGCTAGCGAAGCTCCGGCCAGTTGTGCTCGACTGGCGCGTATACGTTGAGGTACTTCCAGCGTGAGGCAGCGCCCTCGCTGTCCTGATGTTCGTCGCGGAAGTAGATGCTGTATCCGGAGATCTCGCGGAGGTACCACTCGGCGCGGTACATCTCCATGACGTACTCCCGAGGCTCGACCCGGCGGCCGGTGCCGCGCCGGTACGCCGCCAGGACTTCGGTGTTGTCGACGTCGAGCGCTCGTTGATGGCTGACGTGCAACAGCAGGCGAAGATCCAGCTCGCGAGGCGCGAGCAGCATAACGTTGTCGATCAGGCGGATGGTGCCTTCGGCGTCGAGCATCGTGTTCCCGCCGTGCGGTTCGCCCTGGTTGACGACCCACGGTTCGTCGGACGCGTAGAGCCGATCCACCAGGCTGTCGTGCAGCGCCTGCAGCTTCTGAATACCCGGCACGCATCCGGCGATCAACGCACGGGTGCGTTCCCCATAGGGACCGTCGCGCCAGGGGCGGTTCAGATCGTTGGCGATCAGCTCGTGCAGCTCGGGCTGCCGGTAGCCGGGTTCCCATCGCATCGCCAGGTCCGGCTCGATTGGGTACGCGTGCAGCCGGCCGACGGCTTCGGCGATCAGCGCGCGTTCCGGGCCGTGGAAGTCCGGGTTGCGGCCCTCGATGAATGGGAACACCGCGATCTCCCAGTCCGGCGACACCGCGCGGCGGAGCTCACCTGACCGGTCGCGCGTGGCTGCGTGTACGAACTCGAGGCCACGGTCGTGGAGAATCGCCGCCGTGCGGTAGGCGTCCCGGAGGAACAGGGCGCCCCACATCGGATCGGCCTTGACGAACCACTTCGTACCGTCGACGGCCGTGACGACCCAGTTGTAGCTGCCATGTCCAACGGGAGCGTAGGTAGTGTCGGCGGGTTCGATGTCCCAGTAGTGGCCGACACACCAGGCGACGTCTTCGGCTGTGAGATCCGGGGGAGTATCGAGCATGTCTGGCACGCTAACCAGCCGGCCTCGAAAAGCACGACTCGTTTTCACATTTGTTTTCGGCGAGATCTACCCCGGCGTCCTGCCGTTGAGATAGGCGAGCACGGCGAGCACCCGGCGGTGGCCGGTGCCGTCGACCGTCAAGCCGAGCTTGGCGAAGATGTTGCCGATGTGCTTGTGCACGGCGTTGTCGGTGACGAACAGCTGGGCACCGATCGCGGTGTTGTCGTGGCCTTCGGCCATCAGCGCGAGCACCTCGCGTTCCCGCGGCGTGAGCGCGGCGAGTGGGTCCGCCCGGCGGCTGAGCAACTGCGCGATCACCTCGGGATCCATCGCCGTGCCACCTGTTGCGACCCGGCGCAGGGCCTGGACGAACTCGTCGATCCGGCTGACCCGATCCTTCAGCAGGTAACCGATTCCGCCGCCCGCTGTCGCGAGCAGCTCCGAGGCGTACTCGTGCTCGACGTACTGCGAGAGCACCAGCACCGGCAATCCCGGCTGCTGTCTGCGAGCCTGCAACGCGGCGCGGATTCCTTCGTCCCGGAACGACGGTGGCAGCCGGACGTCGACGATCGTGACGTCGGGACGGTGCTCGTCGACGGCGACCAGAAACCCCTCGGCGTCGGGCGCGATCGCGACGACCTCGAACCCACGGCTGGCCAGCAGCAGCTCCAGGCCCGAGGAGAGCAGGACGTTGTCCTCCGCTATCACCACTCGCACGGCAGCTCCACCCGGATCGTCGTGGGCCCGCCGGCAGGGCTGCTGACCTCGGCCACCCCGTCCAGCGCCAGTACCCGATGGCGGATCCCGGTCAGCCCGGTTCCCAGCGTCTCGTCTGCGCCGCCGGCTCCGTCGTCGGTGACCTCGAGACAGAGGCGGTCCGGGCCGCGGGTGACCGTTACGCCGGCCTGGCTCGCGCGGCTGTGCTTGACGACGTTGGTGAGCGCCTCGGTGACGACGAAGTACGCCACCGCCTCGACCGCAGCCGGGACGCGCGGCAGGTCGTCGATCGTGAGTGTCGCCGGCACGCCACATCCGGCGACGACCGTACGCAACGCACCCGCCAGGCCGCGGTCGGCGAGGATCGGCGGGTAGATCGTGCGCAGCACACTCCGCAGGTCGGTCATGGTGTCCTCGGTCGCCTCGTGCGCCTCGCGCAGCAACCGGCTCACAGTGCCGTTCTCGTCATCGGGGAGAGCCTCGCGGGCGACGGCCAGCCGCATCGCGATGCCGACCAGCCGGGCCTGTGCTCCGTCGTGCAGGTCGCGTTCGATCCGGCGCAGCTCGGCGGCGTGGGCGTCGAGTACGTCCGCACGCGTGCGGGTCAGCGTGTCCACCTGGCTGGCGAGCCGCTCGACCGCGGACGGCGCCAACAGCGCGAGACAGGCCCGGGCGTGCAGGCGGGCCAGCGGCGGCAGGCCGGCGTACGCCAGCGTCGACAGCAGGATGAACTGGAACGCGCCGAGCCCCAGCGCCGTCGCCCATCCGGTCACCGGCACCTCGACAAACATCCGAACCGGGTCGTCGACCGGGAACGCCCACCACGCCAACGCGCTCACCGCCACGAGGATGTTGCCCAGGCAGAGCAACGTGGCGAGGCCGAGCACTCCGCCGATCACCAGCCCAACGGGAAGCCAGGCCAGGTCGCGACGGGTGGCTGGGTCGGCGAACGCGCGATAGAACGGGCGACCGGACGGCAACGGGCGACCGGTGACCGGCTCGGCCAGCAGGCGGCCCGCTCGCCGGCTGTGCCAGTCAGCCCACCACCTGGCCGGCCCCGGATGCCAGAGCACCGGCAGCGCGATCAGGGTGGCGAGCGCGCTGAGCAGCGAGCCCAGCAGGTAACCCGAACTCCGCCAGACCGCCAGCAGGCGCCGACCCGAGACCACGCCGAACCGCCCTCCGTACGCCGGTAACGTTGCTCAGCCATTCTTCCGGCCCAGGCCGTGGCGGGCACTACAGCCAGCTGCCCTGTTTTTCGGGCAGCCCGAGGTATCGATCCGGCAGCCGTCCGGCACCTAGCGTCACCGACCATGAAACGGATCGCCTCTCTCATGGCGCTGCTCGCGCCGCTGCCGCTCCTCGCGGCCGCCGCCGGACCGGCCACCGCCCAGCGACCGCCCGACGCGGTGGCGAGCCTGACCGCGTACCACTCACAGCGCCTGACCTGGACCAGCTGCCGGCAGGGACCGGACGACGAGGTGGGCGCCGGCCTCGACAAGGCAGGAGCGCAGTGCACCAACGTCACCGTGCCGCTGGACTACAGCCGGCCGCAGGGCCGGACGATCACGATCGCTGTCTCGAAGCTGCCGGCGACCGACCGGAAGCAACGGATCGGCGCGCTGTTCCTCAACAGCGGCGGCCCGGCCGAGCCGACGCTGGGCATGCCGCTGGAGGTCAGCCCCTACCTCGGCGACCTGGCCGAGCGATTCGACGTGGTCGGGATCGACCCGCGGTTCGTCGGACGCAGCACGCCGCTCGACTGCGAGTGGCCGGTGGGGCTGTGGGTCCGTTCCGCGGGTTCGAACCGGGCGGGGTTCGACCAGCAGGTCGCGTTCCAACATGACCTGGCGGCACGATGCGAGCGCGAGCGCGGGGATGTCCTGCCGTACGTCACGACCCGCAACACGGCAAGGGACATGGACGTCATCCGCGCCGCCCTCGGCGAGCGCCGGGTGTCGTACCTCGGGTACTCCTACGGCGCCTACCTCGGCGCGGTCTACCTCCAGATGTTTCCCGGCCGGACGGATCGAGTGGTGCTGGACAGCGCGGGCGACCCTGAACGGTACGGACCCCGGCTCCAGCAGGGCACCGAAGGAGTCACGGAGAACGCCTTGCGGGCCTGGGCTTCCTGGGCCGCCGAACGGGACGAGACCTACGGCCTGGGGGACACCACAGGCGGTGTGCTGGCCAGCGTGAACGAGATCGTGCGGGCCTCGGCGCGCGAGCCGTTGCGGGTCGGGCCGTACCGGATCGACGAGCACCTCGCGCCCGTCCTCGTCCAGCGGACTGTCGGCAGCGACAAGGACGACGACCGCGCCGTCGCCGCCTCGGCGATCGCGCAACTGCATACTGCCGCCGAAGGCGGGACCGTGGAACCGACACCGGAACTGGCCGGACTGCTGAGCTTCATCCTCGACGGCACGTCCTCCTCGCTGATCAGTCCGTCGGCCGCGATCATCTGCGGCGACAGCACCGGGCCGCGCGACCCCGAGGTCTACTGGCGCGACATCGAACGTAGCCGCGAACGCCATCCGCTGTTCGGCCCGATCACCAACAGCATCTGGCCGTGCGCGTTCTGGCCGGAGTCGCGGGAGCCGCTCACGCGGATCGCCAACCACCGTGAGGCTCTGATCGTGTCCGCGACGGGCGACATCGCCACGACGTACCGTGGCAGCCAGGCGATGCACCGGCAGCTCACCGGGTCGCGACTGCTCACGCTGGAAGACGTGATCGCGCACGGGATCTACGGGGAGTACGGAAATCCCTGTGTGGACGGGGTTGTGAACGCCTACTTCGCGTCGGGCCGGTTGCCGGGCAACCAGACGTGTTGAGTCGGTCTCAGCTGGGGCGCGCCGGATGCCAGTTGTGCTCGGCGCGCTTCGGCGTGTAGTTCGCGACCGGCAGGTCGTCGACCACGCGCGTCGACCACCACAGCAGCCGTTCGACGAGGTCCGCACGTACCTGGCCGTGGTCCGGATCCGCCCACAGGTCCGTGAGCTCCATGGGATCCGCGGCCAGGTCGTACAGCTCGCCCTTGCCGGTGTTGTCGTACAGCAGCTTCCACTTGTCGTGCCGCACCATCCGTGTCAGCCCGCTCTGCGTGACGCTGTTGAGCTCGTCGAACTTCCCGCCCTCGTACGGGAAGTGCAGCTCCGGCCGGTCCTGCGGGCCGTACGGCAGGCCGCCGTATCCACGCTCGGCGTATATGCTGTCGAACTCCTCGGCCGGATAGCTCTCGCCGGTGAGCAGCGGCCAGAGGCTGCGCCCCTGCACGCCGTACGGAATCTCCTGCCCGGCCGCCTCGCACAGCGTGGGAAACAGGTCGGCCAGTGAGACGAACGTCTGCCGGTCGTCGTGTGCCCGGACTCCCGGACCGGCCACGACGAACGGGATCCGCATCAGCACCTCAGGCATGCCGGCGCCCTTGCGCTGCAGGCCGTAGTCGCCCACGTAGTCACCGTGGTCGGCGACGAACAGCACGATCGTGTTGCCGGCCTTGCCGGTCTGCTCGAGGTGCTCCCACAGCCTGCGCAGCTGGTCGTCGATCAGGCGCAGCATGCCGCAGTACGTCGCGCGGTAACGCCGCCAGAGGTCGTCGTAGCCGGGTCGCTTCTCCGCCACCAGCTGGTGCAGCCACTGCCACATGCCACCCTTGGCCTCCGCGGCCTCGGGACCGCAGGCGCGGTCCGGCACCTCGTCCTCGCCGAACAGCGAGAAGTACGGCTCCGGTGCCTGGTAAGGGTTGTGCGGCTCGGGGAAGGAGAGCCAGCAGAAGAACGGCCGCTTGTCGTCGTGGCCGTCGAGCGACTCGATGGCGTCGTCGACGATCCGGTAGGGGAACTGCAGCTCGAGCGGGAACGGCGTCGCCTCGGTCGTCGGCCCGTGGTCGACCGAGTGCATCCAGGCTGCGAACTCCTGCTGGTCGGGGGTTTCGTCGGGGCCGCGCTCGTGCCAGTACGGCCCGGAGAACGTGTCGAAGTCGTGCGCGCCCCTGTACATATGGGTCTTGCCGGCGAAGTGCAGCGCGTAGCCGGCTTCTCGCAGGACGTCGAGCAGGTCGTCACCGCGCAGGACATGCCTGGCGGCGGAGTTCTGCCGGACACGGTGGGCGGAGGGGAAGCGGCCGGTGAGCAGGCTGGTCCGGGCAGGCACGCAGGCGGGCGCCGTCGTGTAGGCGTTGCGGATCCGCGTTCCGCCGGCCGCCAGCGAGTCGAGGAACGGCATCGTGTCGAGCGCGAATCCCTCACCGGCGGTGAGTCCCGCGCGATGCTGGTCGGTCATGAGCAACAGGATGTTGGGTTTTTGTGTCTCACCACTCATGCCGCTTTTGGCCTCCATGCCGACCTGTTCAGTGTCTGGTTCGTACGCCACTATAACGTTGTACACAACGTTGTAAATCGTTACCGGCTGGGATTTGTGGCCGGAGGAGGGCAGAACCATGGGAGCACTTAGTCGTCGGCAGCTGCTGGGTGGCGCGGCGGCGATCGCCGGTGGCGCCGTGGCCGCCGCCTGTGGTGGGCCGTCCGGTTCGGGGGGACCGAGTGGTGGGGGCGGCGGGCTGAAGTGGTGGGACCACCAGAACCAGCTGGAGCCCGCCAAGCGCAAGATCTTCGAGAAGTTCGCGAAGGCGCCGGGTGGGGTGCCGGTGGAGTACACCTACAACAACCCGGGACGGCTCGGACAGACGTTGCAGCTCGCCAAACAGAGCAACCAGCTGCCCGACATCCACTCCAACGCCGGGCTGATGATCCCGGTGCCGCAGCTGATCTCCGGTGGCTGGGTGTCGCCGTTGTCGCTGAGCGCCGAGGCGACAGCGCGGCTGAAGGACGTGCTGATCGAGGGCGTTCACGTCTTCGACGGCAAGGTCTACTCCTTCCCGATCTTCGACTACCACGTGTACGTGTCGGCGACGTGGTTCAACACCAAGCTGGTCGAGCAGGCCGGCCTGGACCCCGAGCAGCCGCCGGCGACGTACGACGAGTTCCGGGCCTCGGCGCGCAAGGTGCAGGACGCATCGGGCGGCAAGTCGTACGGCTGGATCTGGAACATCGGCATGCCGGCCCGCCTCGGGGAACAGATCAACGACTTCGCGCAGGCGGCGGGGTTCGAGGGCGGTGGCGGCGTGCTCTTCAAGACGGGGGAGTACGCGTTCCACTCGCAGCCGTACCTCGACGTGATCGAGTTCCTGCTGTCGTTGCAGAAGGACAAGCTGCTCGTGCCGGGTGCGCAGGCCTGGCTTGACGACATCGCACGCAGCCGCTGGACCACCGGCATCGCCGGATACTACTTCGACGGGCCGTGGTGCGCGGGTGTGGCGCTGAAGAACGCTCCGCAGTTCGGCGAGACGCTCGGCGTCGGTCCGCTGCTGGTGCCGACCGCGGGCAAGCAGCCGCACACCTACCACGCACACCAGGGCGGGGAGTACTGGATCTCTCCGTCGACCAAGCACGCCAAGGAAGCCAACCAGCTGCTCAGCGACTACTTCACGACGCCGGACTACTCGGTCGAGATCGCCAACACCATGTCCCAGCCGCCGCGCGACCTTTCCGCGGTGGCGAAGTCGAAGGCGCATCCGGCGTACAAGAAGCTCGTCGGCTGGTACCAGGACCAGGTGTCGCTCGCGCCGAACGCGATCGTGAAGAACCCGGAGCTCACCAAGGTGCAGGCCGAGATCAAGGACGTGAAGCCGACGCTCGGCGACATCGTGCAGGGCGCGTTCACCGGCGACATCACCGACGTCAAGGCGGCACTGAAGAAGCTCAGCGACCAGAGCACGCAGGCGCGGGACGCGGCGGTGGCGGCGGCCAGGAAGAAGGGCGCGAAGGTCGACGTGAGCGACTACGCGTTCCCGAACTGGAAGCCGGGCGCCGACTTCACCACCGAGATGTACGGCTGAACCCGGCCGGCTGGGTATTCCTCCTGTCGTAGAGTCGCACGGGAAGCCGTCGCGAGGTCTGGGACGAAGGAGTTCGTGAGCCATGTCAGAGTCGACTTCCGGGTCGAAACCCGGGAACGCCGCAGCGGCCGGAACCATCGACGTGGGTGGTGACCTGACGGTCAACCGCCTCGGCTTCGGCGCCATGCGGGTCACCGGCGCCGGAGTCTGGGGACCGCCGCCCTCCCGGGACGAGGCGAAGGCGGTGCTCCGGCGGGCGGTCGAGCTCGGCGTCAACTTCATCGACACCGCCGACTCCTACGGCCCGCACGTCAGCGAGGAGCTCATCGCCGAGGCCCTGTCGCCCTATCCCGACGACCTGGTGATCGCGACCAAGGGCGGGCTGGAACGCACCGGGCCGGGCCAGTGGCCGGCCAACGGGCGGCCGGAGCACCTGATCTCGGTCTGCGAGGGGAGCCTGCGCAGGCTCGGGCTCGACCAGATTCCGCTGTACCAGTTCCACCGGCCGGACCCCTCGGTGCCGCTGGAGGACTCCATTGGCGCACTCGTCGAGCTGAAGGAGCAGGGGAAGATCCGGCACATCGGGGTCTCGAACGTCACCGAGGAGCAGCTGCGGGTTGCCCAGCAGCTGACGCCGATCGTGTCGATCCAGAACCGCTACAACCTCGGCGACCGGCGGTCGGAGGCGCTGGTCGACCTGTGTGAGCAGGAGCAGCTGGTCTTCCTGCCGTGGGCGCCGATCCAGGACCTCGACAGCCCGGCGGTGACCGAGGTGCCAAACGGCACGACGCGTCGCCGCGGCAGGTCGTACTCGCGTGGCTGCTGGCCCGGTCGCCCTCGATCCTGCCGATTCCGGGTACGGGGTCGGTGGCGCATCTGGACGACAACGTTCGCGCGGCGTCGATCCGGCTGAGTCCGGCGGAGGTCGCCTCGATGACCGGTGGTGCCGGCTGAGAGTGGAGTACCGGCAGGCCGTGGTGGGGGATGCCGCGGCGATCGGGCGGCTGCACGCAACCAGCTGGATCGACGAGTACGACGGCGAGCTTTCGGCGGCGGACCGGGCCGAAGTGGTGGCCGGCCGGGTGGTCATATGGCATGACCGGCTGAGCACCGGGGGACGGCACGCCACGGCGACGTTCGTGGCGGTCGGTGCGGTGGACGGAGTGGTGCGAGGCTTCGTCCACACCGTCGCCGACCACGATCCGCGGTGGGGCTCGTTGCTGGGTGAGCTCCACGTCCAGTCCGAGGCCCGGCGGGCCGGCATCGCCCGGCAGCTCTTCGTCCGCGCGACCACCTGGCTGGCGGCCCACGCCACCAGCGACTCGCTCTACCTGCTCGTCCGTTCGGAGAACCTGCCCGCTCGCCGCCTCTACGAGAGCCTCGGTGGTCAGGCCGACTCGGCCAACGCCGCGGCGTCGGCACCCGGCCTGCGCTACTGCTGGACCGGCCTGCCGGGAAGGACCGGATAGCAGCTTGGTGCCGCAAGGCCGCCAGATCGTTGACATGAAACGGTGTTTCATAGACCGTTCTTCGCATGACGCGTTTCAGGTCGCTCGTCGTCCTGGCCGCCGTTCCGGTGCTGCTGTTCGCGGCTGCCGGCACGGGAACCGCGGTCACTCAGCCTGATCCTGGGGTGGAGCACGTGCATGCTCCCGCCGGCAGGATCTTCTACACGAACACCTCGACCGGTGACTTCCCGTACGCCGGCTTCGCCGCGTTGTTCGACGCCAGCCGTACCAACGCCGACGGTACGCGGAGCAACCGGGTGCTGCTGTCGTACAAGACGGCTCGGGATGCGGTCGGCACGGGCGGGACGCAGGTGAAGCAGACCGCCGACGAAGGCAAGACGTGGCAGGACTTCAGCTCGCCGGACGGCACGACCGGCATGGTCAACGTGATCAGGCTCGCCGACGCGGCAGGGACCGTGGTCGCGATCGACTACGAGCCGACCGCGGTGACGGCGCCGCCGGGCGCGGCGAACCAGTTCCGGCGCTGGCTGTTGACGCCGACCGGCTGGAGCAACGGCGGCCTGGCCACGTTCTCGTTCTCCGAACCGATCTCGTGGGCGCGGGTCGAGCAGGCACCGATCCTGCTGGGCGACGGCAAGACCGTGCTCGTGACGTTGTACGGCGCGTACGCCTCCGGCACGACGTTCGTGATCGTGGCCAGGAGCGTCGACGGTGGTACGACGTGGACGGAAGCGTCGAAGGTCGTCACCGGCGGCGGGTTCAACGAGGCGTCGATCGTCGAGACCACGAACGGGCAGCTGGTTGTCGGGCTGCGCAGGCAGGCGGCGAGCAGCATCGACCTGTACGTCTCGCGGTCGCCGAACGCGACCGGGGACGGACCGTGGTCGGCACCGTCGATCGTCTCCAGCGCGTCCGGGGCCGCGCCGTTGCTGCAGAAGCTCGGCAACGGCGTGGTCGTGATGGGTTCGGGGCGCAACGACAATGTGCTGCGCTTCTCGATGGACGGCACCGGCGCGACCTGGCTGCACAAGCAGGTCCTCTACCAGAACTATCCGACGCAGTCGCGTACCCGCGGCTCCAGCGGATACCTCGGCATCGCGCCGCTGTCGGCGAACCGGTTCCTCGTCGTCGGCGACAACTGCGCGCCCGGGTGGGGCTGTCCGGCCGGCGACACCGGGCACCAGGTCGGCAAGCAGAACGCCCTGTGGTCGTCGCTCGTCGAGGCCGACACGGCGCAGTGGGGAAAGCTCGACCTGCGGACCAAGTTCCAGCGCGGCGAGATCGCGGTGATGTCCGCGCTGACGTCGTACGGGCAGGGCCGCACCTCGCTCGCCGCGTACGCCTTCGACGGCGACGCCCGGGCGGACTCGTCGGTGGTGTCCGCCTCGCGGTCGGTCGTCGTACGCCTGGATCGGCCGTACGAGCTGACTGGGCTGGGCCTGCACGCACACCTGCTCGGCGCCTCCGACGTACGGATCGAGACCTCGCTCGACGGCAGCGCGTGGACGACACCCACCCGGGCGACACGGGCTGGGATCGTGCGGCCGTTCGCTACGCCGGTGACGGCGCGGTACCTCCGGCTGACCGATCCGAACGCGTCGTCGACCGCGGATGCCTCGTTCCTGCATGAGCTCGAGGTCTACACGACGACGGACGGGTTCGAGAACGACTACCCCGGCGAGGCACCTCGCGGCAACGGACTGCAGTCAGCGCAGGGCGTCGTGGTCGTGAACGCTTCGGACGTCCCTGTGGCGGACAGCCTGTCGTCGCGCTTCCTGCGGGTGCGGGATACCAGCAGCACGGCGATCTCGCGAGTGTCGTGGCGGCACGCGGCTTCGACGTCGGCGGTCTACGAGTTCAAGAGCCGAGCCGTCGGGCAGGCGAACAAAGGGCTGCTGTTCTCCGTGCTCGGGACCACATCGTCAGGCGCCGCGGCGACGCCGTACCACCTGCTGTTGAACGCGAGCGGACAGCTGTTCCGCTACAACTGGGCCACGGCCACGTGGATCGGCCCGTTGAACCCGACCCCGCTCACAGCCAACAGCTGGAACACCCTTCGCCTGGAAGCGACGACGACATCCGGAACGCTCTACGCCAACGGCGCGACGGTAGCGACGTTCGGGCCGTCGGAGCCGGCGGCGAGCCTGACCGGCAACCAGCTCGCCTCCTCCGGGACGGTCCCGACCGGTGACGACTGGCTGGTCGACGACCTCGCCTACACCGTTCCCTAGGACTGATCGGCAGGGCGGGGTGCTCCCTTGCGCAGGAGCTGGACGGCCAGCAGGGCCAACCAGGTCCAGCCGATGACGATCACGAGACGCTGCAGCAGGCCGGCCGGTGAGTTCGGGTCGCTGGAGGCCGCCGCGACGCTGGTGAGGACGAAGAACACCAGGATCCCGGTCGACGTCAGGACGGAGTACAGCGACCAGCCACGCCAGGCAGGGTCGTGGGCGAAACGGCGGGCGAGGACGAAACCAGCCGCGATCAACGAGGTGAAGCCGATCAGGCTGAGCACACCGTGCAGCACGCCGTGGACGGAAGGCGTGGCCGGCGTGACCGCGCCCGGCGGGTAGCCCAGCCCCGGGTCGGTGACGAAGACGCCGGCGCCGATCACACACAGGCCGAAGGTTCCCAGGAGGATCGGTCCCCAGGTGGCACCCTTCCCCGTACGCAGGGTGCGCCTGAGGCCGAGCGCGAAGCAGATCGTCAAGGCTCCGAATACGACGAAGTTGGTGATCTGTGTCCAGCCGTACGGTCCGTCGCTGAGGCTGCTGACCGCCATGTGCCAGGCGCTGTAGTCGGGACGGGTGGCGCTCTCGACGAGGAACACCAGGATGAAGAGCGGCGGGCCGACCGCGCCGGCGGCGAGCAGGAGCCTGGGGGAGCGGGACCGCGTTTCGACTGACTTGCTGGACGCCATCGGGGATCCATTCTCTTGGTCTGAGTGCATACTAGCACGAACTTTCATTATTTACTGAAAGTTGACGCTAGTAGCGTAGCCTTCGTGACGTGCCTGAAGGGAGTGCTGTGCGCGCAGATGAGCTCGACGAGCTCGGCGGATTCGTCGAACGGTTCGCCTCCACCCTCACCGATGCCGGCTTTCCACGCCTGGCCGCTCGCGTGTTCGCGACGCTCCTGACCAGCCGGAGCGGGCGCATGACGGCGGCCGAGCTCGCGGAAAGCCTGCGCGCCAGCACGGGCGGTGTCTCGGGTGCGGTCCGCTACCTCGTCCAGCTCCGCCTCATCCGCACCGAGCGAGACCCGGGCAGCCGCCGGCACGCCTACGTCGTCGACGGCTCGTGGTACGAGGCCACGGTCGCCGCCAACCCGTTCCTCGAGCGGGGCGAGGCCGACCTCCGGGAAGGCATCGCGATCCTGGGCGACTCGCCGGCGGCCGACCGGCTGAACGAGACGCTCGAGCTCATCCTGTTCCTCCGGGAGGAAACCAGCGCGATGATGCGCCGCTGGGAGGAACGCAAGGCGTCGCTGCGAGCACGGCGAAACGCCCACCAGCCCTGACGGCGCGCGGTCCCTGGTCGCCGAGAGCTTGGCGCGGCCGGATGGTGTCGTAGGCCGGGGCCGGGCGGTCGCGGTGCGACGGCCGCCCAGCCCGGACTGGTCAGGTCATCCGCCCACGCAGGGTTTGCTGAAGTCGTAGGCCTTCGCGGTCGGGCCGGTGAAGAAGTCGGCGACGGTCTTCACACCGTCGGTCGACTTTGGGTCGATGGCGTTGATCATCGTTTGGCGGAAGGCGGAGCCTGGCATGCCCGCGTAGTTGCCTGCCGATGACGGCAGCATGCCCTCGTAGTCGACCGACTTCAGGGAGGCGGCGGCCTTGTGGACGCCTGCTCGGGTGAGGTCGCCGGACTTGGCGGCGGCCTCGAGCGCCGCGAGCATGGGGTAGGACCAGACCCAGCCGGCGATGTAGCCGGGGCTCGGGGTCACGTCGCCGACGGCGTCCCGCATCGCTTGGTGGCCTGGGGTCGAGGCGTTCCAGGCGCCCCACGGGGCCGCCTGGAAGTACATCGCCTGCAACGCCGGTGCGGCCGCTGTCTTCAGGAGTGCGGGGTTCCAGGTCGGGCTGGAGCCGACGAACGTGCCCTTGTAGCCTCGCGCCGCCGTCTGGCCGACCAGCGCCGCCAGTTCGCTCGGGCCGGTCGTGACGTAGACCAGGTCGGGCTTCTGCTGCACGATCGCCGCGATGGCGGCGCCCTGGTTGTCGGGCCCGGGTGGGGTCTCGGTCGCGCTGAAGCGCAGGCCGTGCGCCGTCGCCGCCGTGCGGACGCCGGCTGAGGCGTCGGCGCCGTAGTCGTTCGGGAAGTGCACGGCCATGACCGAACGAATCTGACCGCGCTTGGCGGCCGCCGACGTCGCCCAGTCGACGCCGTTCATCGACTCGAAGCAGTAGTTCGCGCCGCTCTCGAAGATGATGTCGTCGAAGTTCCAGTTGGAGTTCCACGACGCCGGCATGCCGATCACGTTGTCCTTGCGCATGTCGCCGATGATCGCCGCGGTCTGGGACGATCCCAGGGTCTGCGCCAGGCCGAGCACGTTGCCGCGGATCTCCTGGTACATGCGGTTGTGGATCTCGGGGTTGTACTGCGAGTCCCGCGTGTACTTCTTGATGTCGACGTCGTATCCGCCGATCCCGCCGCGTTCGTTGACCCGCTTCCAGAACGCCTCCTGCGCGGCCGTCAGCGGAACGGCGTTGGCGGCGAACGGACCGACCGTGAGGTCGGAGATCACTCCGAGGTAGATGCAGCCGTTCTTCGGGTTCACCCTGGCCGGGCACGGCTCGGAGGTGACGCCGCGATCGGTACGGATTCCCGATGTGGTGTTGGATGCTTCCGGTGTGGCCGTGTCACTGGAGGACCGGCAGGCCGAGCCGATCAGCAGCAGCCCGGCGGCCAGGCCGGTCAGCGCCAAACGAGCGGTGTTCATGATGGTGATCCTTTTCTGCGGCTAGTACGTGAACGGCCAGCCCTTCCAGTAGTCGCGGAAACGCGTCCAGATCCCATACAGGCCACGTGGTTCGAAGATGAGGAATCCGACGATCAGCAATCCGTAGAGGATCGCTTCGAGCTGATAGACGGCCAGCAGGCCACTGTTCCCGGTGGCCTGCTGTGTGAGGAACGGCATCGCGCCCGCCAGCTCGGACGAGATCCGTCCGAGCGACGTGATGAACAAGGCGCCGAGGATCGAGCCGGAGATCGTCGCGACGCCTCCGACCAGGATCATCGCCAGGTACTGGATCGACAACAGCAGGCTGAACGACCCCGGCTCGACGACGCCGGACAGCCCCGCGAACATCGCGCCGGCCAGGCCGGCGTAGAACGACGAGAAGGTGAACGCCAGCACCTTGTAGCGCAGCAGGCTCACCCCCACCACAGCCGCCGCGATGTCGCGATCGCGGACGGCGGAGAACGCCCGCCCCACCCGGGAACGGGTCAGGTTCCGCGCCAGCACGGCGAACAGGACGAGAAACCCCAACGCCAGCAGGAACTGCCGCTGCTCGCGCGTCAGCGGAATTCCCAGCACGACACCCGACTCGGAGAACGAGAACCCGAACAGCGAGAGCTCGGGCCCGCGCCGCCCGACGCCCAGCCCACCGGTCACCGAGCGCGCCTCCTTGAAGATGTGCTCGCCGAGAAACACCAGGCCCAGCGTCACGATCGCGAGGTACAGCCCGCGCAGCCTGGTCGCGAGCGGGCCGACGATCAGCCCGGCCAGCGCGGCGACCAGGCCCGCGGCCGGCAGCCAGACCAGCATCGGCAGCCCGAAGCCGATCACCGAACCCTCCGGCGACCCGCCCAGCACCGAAGCGGTGTAGGCCCCGAGCCCCACGAAGAACGCGTGCCCGAGCGACACCTGACCGGCGTATCCGGTCACGAGGTTCAGCCCGATCGCGCCGACGGCAGCGACCAGCCCGAAGGCCAGGACGAACAGCACGTCGTCCGCGAGTACGAACGGCGTCGCGACCCCCACCGCGAGCAGCAGCCCGACCCCGAGCCGCTTCGAAGGCGTGTTGAACATGGCCAGCTGCTGCTCGTACGACGTGTAGAGCCACGGCCTACGCCGGTCTCCACTTCTGGTCCTGGTTCTGGCCCTACTTCTGGCCCCACCTCGGGCAACAGTGCTCACACCCGCTCGACCTCCCGCGTGCCGAACAGCCCGTACGGCCGCACCAGCAGGACGAGCAGCATCAGCGCGTACGGCGCCACCAGCGAGAAGTTCGAGCCCAGCCACGGCGCGAGGGCCGGCTGGTAGGTCCCGACCAGCGCTTCGACCACACCGACCGACAGCCCGCCGACGACCGCGCCCTGCAGCGAGTCGAGCCCGCCGATGATGATCGCCGGCAGCGCCTTCAGCGCGATCAGCCAGCTGGTCTGCTCGATGCCGGTCCCCGCCGCCACGAACGTGCCGGCAACCGCGGCGAGCGCGCCGGCCAGCGCCCACGACAACGCGAACACCGCGCCCACCCGGACGCCCTGTGCCAGCGCGGTTTCCTGGTCGATCGCCGTCGCGCGGATCGCCAGGCCCGTGCGAGTGAAGCGGAAGAACGCGGCCAGTGCGCCGACGATGACGGCCGTCAGCACGATCAGCGCGATCGTCTGCGTACGCACGAACACCTCGCCGACCTGGAAGCTGGAAAGGCCCCACGGATCGCGGACGACCTTGGCCTGCACGCCGATCGCGCGGTTCGCGACGACCCGGACCACGATGTCGATGCCTATCGTGACGATGGCGAGCACGAAGACCGGCTTGCCGACCATGGGCCGCAGCACCGAACGTTCGATCGCCAGCCCCACACCCGCCGTTGCCAGCATCGCGACCGGAAGGCCCGCGAAGAAGGGCAATCCGAACGACTCGGTGAAGTAGTGCGCGAACAGCCCGCCCACCACCATCAGCGAGGGCTGGGCGAAGCTGATCACCCGGGTCGCCTTGTAGATGATGACGAACCCCAACGCCAGCAGGGCGTAGATCGACCCGAGTCCGAGGCCGGTGACGAGCGCCTGCACAGATCTCATCAGGGCGTCCCCTCTGTGTACCCCTCGGAGTACATGGACTCGATCAGGTCGGAGAACCGCTCGTGGATCGCCAGCCGCCGTACCTTCTGCGTCGCGGTGATCTCGCCCTCGTCGTGCTCCAGCTCGCGCGGCAGCATCCGGAAGCGCTTGATCTGCTCGACGTTCGCGTACCGTCCGTTGACGTCGGTGACGATCGACTGCAGCAGCGTGCGCACCTCGGGCTTCTCGGTGAGATCGCGGTACGTCGTGTACGCCAGCCGCTGCCGCCTCGCCCACTGGCCAACCGTGTCGAGCTCGATGCCGATCAGCGCGGTGAGGTACTTGCGCCGGTCGCCGACGACGACGGCCTCCTTGACGTACGGTGACGACTTCAGCGCGTTCTCGAGCTCGCTGGGCGCGATGTTCTTGCCGCCGGAGGTGATGATGAGGTCCTGCAGGCGATCGGTGATCCGCAGGTGGGTCCCGTCGACCAGCTCGCCGACGTCGCCGGTGTGCAGCCACCCGTCGGCGTCCAGGGCCTTCGCGGTCGCCCGCTCGTCGCGCCAGTAGCCCGCGAACACCGCCGGATGCCGGACCAGGATCTCGCCGGTCGCCTCGTCGATCCTTATTCCCACGCGAGCGCTCGCCTCGCCGACGGTGCCCACCCGGACGCGCCCCGGCCGGTTGATCGTGGCGATCGCGGAGTTCTCGGTCATGCCGTACGCCTCGTGTACGGGCACGCCGATACTCATCAGGAACGTCAGCACCTCCGGCGCGATCGGCGCCGCGCCGGAGACGGCGCGCCTGACCCGGCCGAGCCCGAGCCGCTCGAGCAGAGCCCTGTACAGGAAGACCCAGCCGAGCGCGTACAACAGCCGCGACCCGGCAGTGTGCCGTCCGCCGTTGCGTACAAGGGTCTCGCCGATCCGGCGGGCGACGCGCATCCAGCAGGCGTAGTTGGCGCGCTTCAGCCGGCTCGCGCCGGCCATCCGGACCTCGGTGCCTGCCAGCAGCTTCTCCCAGATCCGCGGCACGCCGAACAGGATCGTCGGACGGACCTCGCGCAGGTTCTGCGGAACGGTCGCGACCGACTCGGCGAAGTTGACCTGCGTTCCGGCCGCCGCCTGGATCCAGGTCGTGAACATGCGCTCGACGACGTGACACAACGGGAGGTACGACAGCACCTGGTCCTGCGGACCGGGCCGCGGGCTGACCAGCGTGTCCCGTTCGCCGGCTTCGGCCATCGCGAACTCGAGGTTGCCGATCGTCAGCATCGCGCCCTTCGGCGGTCCGGTCGTGCCCGAGGTGTAGACGAGCGTGGCGATGTCGCTGGGCTCGGCCGCGGCGATTCGTTCGTTCACGGCGTCCGGATGCTCGGTGCCGTGCTCCCTGCCGAAGGCCAGCAGCTCCTCCCACGAGAGCAGCCGCGAGTCCGTGTAGTGTTTGGCGACTCCGCGAGGCTCGAGGTAGACGATCCGTTCGAGCCCGGGCAGTTCGCCGGCGACCTCGAGCGCCTTGTCGACCTGCTCCTGGTCCTCGGCGACGAGGATCCGTGCACCGGAGTCGCGCAGCACATGCCGTACCTGGCTTGGTGGGTTGGTCGGATAGAGCCCGACGGTGATGCCGCGCAGCGCGACCGTCGCGAGGTCGGCGTACAGCCATTCCGGCCGGTTCTCCGAGTGGATCGCCACCCGTTCCCCGGGCTGGACTCTCAGCGCCAGCAGGCCGTTGGCGACCAGGACGACGGTCTGCCAGTACTCCGCCCACGTCGTCTCCGCCCAGATGCCGAGACGTTTCTCCCGGATGGCGACCGCGTCCGGCGTGGTGGCCGCGCGGTCGCGTACGCGAGTGACGAGCGTGCTCATGGCCCGACCTGCCCGAGGTACGCGCGGATCACCGCGGGATCGTCCTGCACGTCCGCCGGTGGGCCGAGCGCGATCGTCCGTCCGAAGTCCAGGACCAGCACGCGGTCGGCGAGGTCCATCACCACGCCCATGTCGTGCTCGACCAGGATCATCGGTACGTCGAGCTCGTCGCGGATGTCGAGGACGTACCGCGCCATGTCCTCGGTCTCCTCGACGTTCATGCCGGCGACGGGTTCGTCGAGCAGCAGCAGCTTCGGCCGCATGGCGAGCGCGCGGCCGAGCTCGACGCGCTTCTGGATGCCGAACGGCAGCAGGCCGACCGGTAGGTCGCGGTACTGCTCGAGCTCGAGGAAGTCGATGATCTCCTCGACCGCGCGGCGATGTTCGACCTCTTCGCGGCGCGCCCTTCCCAGCCAGATCAGTGCGAACGGCCAGCCGTACCGCATCAGGTGATGCCTGCCGAGCATGAGGTTGTCGACGACCGTGAGGTTCTCGAACAGCTCGATGTTCTGGAACGTCCGGGCCAGTCCGCGCGCAGCGATGCGGTGCGGTGGCAGGGGAGTGATGTCCTCGCCGAGGAAGTGGACGCTGCCGGACCGTGGGCGGTAGACGCCGGACAGCACGTTGAAGATGGACGTCTTGCCGGCTCCGTTGGGGCCGACGATCGCGAACAGCTCGCGCGGGCGGACGTCGAAGCTCACGTCGTCGATCGCGGCGATGCCGTCGAAGCGCAGTCCGATGCCGCGGACGTCGAGGACCGGCTGCCCTGGTGGGGGATCGGGGTCGTTCACGACAGCCACCGCTTGCGCCGCTTGTAGTGCTTGACGTTGCGGTACGACCGTTGCTCGTCCCCGCGCAGTCCGAGGTAGAACTCGCGTACGTCGTCGTCGTGCAACAGTTCCTCGGCCGGGCGATCCATCACGATCTTCCCGGTCTCCAGGACGTAACCATGGTCGGCGATCGAGAGCGCCATCGTCGCGTTCTGCTCCACCAGCAGGATCGTCGTACCGCGGCGGTTGATCTCGCGGACGATGTCGCGGACATGCTGGACGAGACGTGGTGCCAGGCCGAGGCTGGGCTCGTCCAGCAGCAGGTAACGGGGAGCTGAGATCAGCGCACGGCCGATCGCCAGCAGCTGCTGCTCGCCGCCGGAGAGATAGCCGGCCGGCTGGCGGCGGCGCTCGGACAGGACGGGGAACAGGTCGTAGATCCCTTGCGGGGAAGCGCCTCTGGCGGTGTGCGCACCGATGCGGAGGTTCTCCTCGACGGTGAACTCCGCGAAGATCCGGCGGCCCTCGGGCACCTGCCGTACGCCCGACCGGACGATCCGGGCAGGCGACCAGCCGTCGATGCGCACGTCGTCGAGCACGACCTCGCCCTTGGTGACCTTGCCGCGCTGGACGTCCAGCAGCCCGGTCAGTGCGCGTACCAACGTGGTCTTGCCGGCGCCGTTCGCTCCCAGCAGCGCGACGATCGACCCTTCGGGCACCTCGAGGCTGACGCCGCGCAGCACCTGAATCACGTTGTTGTACACGACTTCGAGGTTGCGTACGGCGAGCACCTCGACCTCCGTGCGAACTTGGAAGGTGATGCCTGGAGGGTGATGCGGGGATCGTCAGGCCAGGTGGCCGCCGACCTTGGTGTAGCCGCGCAGCAGGTCCCGGGAGATGATCAACCGCTGCATCTCGTCGGTGCCTTCGAAGATGCGGTGCAGGCGGACCTGCCGGTACCAGCGTTCGAGCGGGAGCTCGCGGGTGTAGCCCATACCGCCGTGGATCTGCAGCATGCGGTCGACGACACGGCCGGCCATGTTCGCCGTTGTGAGCTTGGCGATCGACGCCGCGTGCCGGACGTCGAGGTCGTGGTCGACCGCCCAGGCGGCGCGCAGGACGAGCCAGCGGGCGGCTTCGAGCTCGGCCTCGGAGTCGGCGATCATCCACTGGATCGCCTGGTTGGTCGCGATCGGGCGGCCGAACGTCTCACGGGTGTTGGCATGCTCGATCGCCAGCTGGATCGAACGTTCGGCGATGCCGATCGCCTGGGAGGGAATGATGTAGCGGCCTCGTCCGATCCAGGCCATGCCGAGCTGGAAGCCCTGGCCGATCTCGCCGAGGATGTTGCGGTGGGGGACGCGGACGTCCTCGAAGACGAGCGAGGCCGGCTGGGTCTCGCCCATCGTGAGGATCGGCTCGGACTTCCAGCCCAGGTCACGATCGACGAGGAACGCCGTGGTGCCGCCGTTGTGCGCGCCCTTGGCCTTGTCCGTAACGGCGATCACGATCGCGAAGTCGGCGTCGTTCCCGCCGGTGATGAAGATCTTCTCACCGTTGAGCACCCAGTCGCCCTTGTCTCCTTTGTCCTGGTGAGCGCTGAGCTTGATGTTGGCGGCGTCCGACCCGGCGCTCGGCTCGGTGAGCGCGAAGCAGGAGATCCGCTCGCCCGCGATCGTGGGGAGGAGGTATTCCTCGCGCTGCTCGTCGTTGGCGTAGTAGAGGATGTTGTCGGCCTCACCGCCGAACGCGAACGGCACGTACGTGCGGCCGACCTCCGTCCAGATCAGGCTTTGCGTGACCGCCGAGAGGTTCATGCCGCCGTACTCCTCGGGCGTCGACAGGCCCCAGAAGCCGAAGCGTTTCGCCTTCAGCTGCAGCTCGCGCAGCTCACCGCGGTCGAGGCCGGGCTGGTGCTCGCGTTCACGGCGCAGCACCTCCGGCTCCAGCGGCTGCACTTCCTTCTGGATGAAGGAGCGCGCGGTGTCGCGGATCGCCTTCTGCTCGTCGTCGAGGGAGAAGTCCACAATGTGCTCCGCGGTTGGTCGGTGCTTGTCAGCGATCGCCGCCGTTGACGTAGAGGGTCTGGCCGGAGACGTAGGAGGCGTCGTCGCTTGCCAGGAAGGCGATGACGGCGGCGATCTCCTGTGGCTGGCCGACCCTCCTCAACGGGATCTGTTCGGAGGCAAGCTTCTGATGGTCTTCGGGGGAGAAGCCGACCCGTTCGGCCGTGGCCGCGGTCATCGCGGTCGCGACGTATCCGGGCGCGACGGCATTCACGTTGATGCCGAACGGGCCGAGTTCGATGGCGAGCGTCGCGGTCAGGCCCTGCACGCCTGCCTTGGCGGCGGCGTAGTTGACCTGGCCGCGGTTGCCCAGCGCGGACTTGCTGCTGAGGCTGACGATCTTTCCGTACCGCTGGGCCACCATGTGCTTCTGCGCGGCCTGGCAGCACAGGAAGATGCCTGTGAGGTTGGTGGAGAGGACGGCGTCCCAGTCGGTCTTCGGCATCTTGAACAGCAGGTTGTCGCGGGTGATGCCGGCGTTGTTGACGAGGATGTGCAGGCCCTGGAAGGTGTCGACGACCTGGCTGACCATGGCGTCGACCGCCTCCGGGTCGGACACGTCGCAGCCGAATGCCTGGGCCTTGCCTTTGGCCTCCGCGACCCGGTCGGCAGTGGGCTGTGCGCGTTCGGCGGTCAGATCGACGACGGCGACGCTCGCGCCCTCTTCGGCGAGGCGCTGAGCCGTAGCGGCGCCGATGCCCTGCGCGGCGCCGGTGACGATCGCTACCTTGTCGTCGAACCTGCCCATGTGTGCGGCCTCCCGCTTTCTGCGCTTCGTACCGCTTAAACTAGCGATGCAAGTTTTAGCTGTCCATAGGGTGAGGGGAGTTTGGATGGCCCGGCCGCGCCGGCCCCTGCTGAGCCGATCGCGCGTGGTGGAAGCAGCCACGGCGCTGGTCGACGCCGAGGGTCTGGAGGCGCTCACCATCCGGCGGCTGGCGGCGGAGCTCGGCGTGCGCGGGCCCTCGCTCTACAACCACTTCGCGACCAAGGCCGACATCCTCGACGCGGTCGCGGACGCGATCATGGCCCAGGTCGACACGTCCTCCTTCTCCTCCCACGACTGGCGGGAGGCGCTACGCCTGTGGGGCCGGTCGTACCGGGCGGCGCTGGTGGCGCACCCCCACGTGGTGCCGGTGCTGGCCCACGGCCCGGGCCGGCGACCTGCGGCGCTGGCAATGGCCGACGCCGTCTACGGGGGACTGGTGGCAGCGGGGTGGCCCGCCGCGCGCGCGACGCACATCGGCGCCCTGATGCGTTACCTCGTGGCCGGCTCGTCGCTGGGGTCGTTCGCGTTGGGCTTCGCGCCGGATCCGGCGTTGTACGACGGGGAGTATCCGCACCTGGCCGCCCAGGCCCACCTGCTGGCCGAACACCAGCACTCGGTGGACGACGGCGCGTTCGAGCTCGGCCTCGACGCCCTGATCGACGGCTTGTCGCGCGTGTACGAACGCCTGGTCGGCCCACTCCCGCCACAGCCGGTGG
>NZ_BAAGYY010000028.1:0-227274 GCF_054779015.1 Flindersiella endophytica | reverse complement strand
CCTGGCCCCACGCTGGCTGCGTTGGACGAAGATCGCCCGTATGACCTTTTGCGATCGACTCCGCCCGCCTTGCCAGCCCGGCGCCATGACCGTCCTCGCTATCCACCGACACTTACAGGACACCCCCTAGTCCGGGGGCGGGTGGGTTGGACAGTCCGCGGGGACGGGGTATCGCCGGCCTTTCGTGGCGAACCATCAGCCCGCCTGACGAGGCGGCCGCTAGGGCGCGAGTCCCGCCTCTTCGAGGGCCCGCATCGAGATACGCGTGGCGGCCGGGTCGGGATCGCTGACGCAGGTCGCGGCGTCGGCGGCGCGGAAGATCCGCCGATGGACGATTTCGAACTCGGGTTCCCACGCGCCGATCGCCACGTCGGCGAGCCAGTAGGACCGGACGAGAACGAGGCCCTCCTCGTGTCCCCGGATGCAGTGGCTTCGGGCGTAGCCGAGCAGCCGGGCGTCGAGGACCTGGACGCATGCCTCCTCACGCAGCTCGCGGTCCAGGGTCTGGCGTAGCGTTTCGGCGCCTTCCGGGCGGCCGGCGGGGAAGCCCCAGTGCACCTCGTCGGGGCTGATGAGTACGAGATCGCGGCCGTCGTTGCCGACGCAGATTCCCGCGGAGCCGGAAAGGGTGAGAAAAGCGAAAGAGGCCTCCGAAGAGGCCTCTTACCAGCACTAACGCGCTGTGGGCGACGCTGGGATCGAACCAGCGACCCCTACCGTGTCAAGACACTTTTGGTGGATTGGAGGTGCCTCGATGGCGGTCTTTGGCCTGGTGATCACGGTGATGTGTGTCCGTACACGTACGGCCTCGCT
This sequence comes from Flindersiella endophytica, assembly GCF_054779015.1. NCBI lineage: Bacteria > Bacillati > Actinomycetota > Actinomycetes > Propionibacteriales > Nocardioidaceae > Flindersiella > Flindersiella endophytica. The sequence continues at coordinate 226,461 of NZ_BAAGYY010000028.1, read as the reverse complement.
CGCTGCGGTCGTCACCCGGCTTGTCTCCCGCCTGTCCTTTGGTCAGCGGCTGGCTGACCTGCAAGGCGGAGAGGGTTTGGCCGGTGTCCTGGCTTGGTCCGGGAGGATGGGCGCCCGTAGCCTCGACCGGCACGGCAGGCGGCTTGGCGCCTGCCCGCAACCACCTGCCGTGGGCGCCCGTCCTTCGGGACCCGGACCAAGCGAGGTGGCTAAAGCCTCGCAGCCGCCCTAGCCATCGTCCGTAACACTCCCTGTGAGGTCGTCAGAGCGTCTTCTGGCGGCCCGTTTTCATGTTCCGCGCCGTGGCGCGACCGCCGGCTGTCGCCCCTCAGGCGTAAGGCCGAAGCGGTCGCCGTGGAGCCCGGCGCGTGCGGCCCGTTTGGGCCGCCTTGAAGACGTAAAGAAAGTTCTCACACGGGTAGTGGTAAGGATCTCGCAGGGAAGGTTGCCAGCACGTTGTAACCATGTGGCAACTCACTCGACCAAATGATGTGGGGTCACTGCCTCGGATCGCACGACAGAGCACTTATCTGCTGGAGAAGATGGGGATCGACGTGTTGAGACGTTCTGGGTCAGACTGGTGGGATTTGCAGCATCATGCTGGCGCCATGGCTGGCCTAGTATCCGTGTTCTTTATTGCGATGCGTATCTACGCTGTATCTGAATACGATCTGCAAACGGCCCTTGGAATTCTTCAGGCTGCCGGACCAGCTAACGTAGTTGTAAGTGCAGTACTTCAGGCCATGACCTTCTTGCCGATCGGAATATTCAGTTTGGCTGGCTACCGCTTGGTGTATTTGATAGAGACAAGAGAAGGTAGAGCGGCAGAGGTCTATATCTTGTTGTTTGTGATGGCAATTGTGGGATTCTTGAGCCCGTGGGCCGTTGTGCCAGCCCTGGGCTTCTTTGCCTTGGCGTTTATCGTACTGTTTGTATTTGCCGTCTTGGCAGTGGTTTTTGGTGTGGGTACGTCGTTCTTCAATTTCTTCATTAGGCGTGTCATACTTGAAGAGGGAATCAAGGGTGAGCCTTCACCTCGACCTCATAGCCGTTCTCCTGGTGCAATATCTAGGCCCAAAGGGAGGCGAAGTGACTTGGGCAAAATCCGGGCACTCTGCCTTTTAATGATGGGAGGGACGGTGATGCTTGCGACTGTAACTTCAGATCCTTGGATGCCTGTTGAAGAGATGCAGATGAAAGGACGTCTCTCGCGTGTTGGATACGTCCTTTCCGAGAATGAAAGTGAGTTCGAGTTTTTGTTGGACGATAATCGGGAAATTGTCCGCATTCCTGTGGAAGATGTTCAAGATCGGAGTATGTGCATTAAGGAGGAAGCACTTTTCCGACTTGACCGGATGCTACTCCCGTTGCCTATGTGGTTTTCCGACAAGTCACTGGCGCGTTATTCAATTTGTCCGGTGCATCTATAGGCTCGCATGGCTTAGCCTAGTTCCTTGAGTAGATGCACATGCACTGGCGGGAACAATCCCGGAAGTAGTTCCTCGGCCTCCTGGAGGCTGGCCCAACGAACTTCGGCTAGTTCGTCTTCATCTCCCACGAAAATGTCAGTCTTCGCGACCGGCTTACAGGCAAGGTAGATCATTGTGCGGCCAGTTTTCGGGTGTATACGGCGTCCGATTTCGCGCTCGGAGGCGCGCACCAGTAGTCCCGTTTCCTCTTTGACCTCCCGTACCGCTGCGTCGGCAGCGGATTCGCCAGGTTCGATTTCGCCTGCGATGAAGGTCCACGGTGGTCGGTTGTCGTTGCGCTTGCCGATAAGCACTCCGAGCTTACTGGTAACGATTGCTGCTACCACAGGCTGTGGTTCAGGTTTCGTTGCATCGTTAGGCACGCGGTCACCTTCTAGAGGTAGTTCATCTAGGTATGTGCTTTCGCGTGAGGGTGTAACTGGAGGTACATGGTAGTAGCCAGCAGTTCGTTGGAATAACGCACCGGACTCAGTTCTTCTGGGCGGGTTGTCGACTGTCCGAAGGTGCGTGAAACCGCGTAGGAGGTAGTAATGGTGGAGTTTGGTGTTGTCCCTACGACAGTCCAGGCGTAGCCATTTCTTGCCAGCCAGTCGAGCACGGCTGCTGGCCCAATTGATGATGGCATCGCCAAGTGCCCTGCCGGAGTGTGCGCGCAGGACTGCCATTTTGATCAGGTAGAGGGCGTCGTCAGGACGGTCTTCTGAGGTCCAGAAGTCGCGATCTGGACCGTTGAGCGTTACCGTTCCCGCAGGTTGCCCGTTCTGGTCCTCAATGATCCATGCGCTACCTTGCTTCACGTAGTTCTTTAGCAGACCCTCGGCGTACTCCGAATAGTCGTCTGTCCACTGTCGAACCCCGGTTTCCTTGAGCCATTGTGCAGCTTCCTTGCGAATGGCTAGGATGGTATCGAGGTCCGCATTTGTTGCTTGTCTGATTAGGTATCTCACGTTGTTCACTTCGCCGTTACGTCATAGACGATGATGTGCCTATCTCCGGGCACAATGCTGATGATGACTCGGACTGGCCGTCCGTCCTGGTTGTAGCCAGTTCGGACGTGTTCAGCAACAGGAGTCATCGGTGGAAGATTCAGTCGAGTCGATTCCTCGTACGACGGCATTCGAATCTTGATCTCGTCGTGGAATCGAACTTGAGTATGACCGGCAGCTTTCATCAGGCCGCCTTCGATGAAGACGTCTCCTGGCTCCATGATCGGCGTATCTCGCGCGATGTCTTCCGGATAGTAGGAGTCTGCGAGCTGGAAGGGAACGCCGTCCACATAACGCACGCGGCGACGTACCACTACGGGCGTGCTCTCAGGGAGGTCCAAGCGTTCGGTAACCAGTGCCGGAGGTCGAACGATTGACAGCTCAACGTCTTGGCGAGGATCGCGATTCTGCGCCGTCACGTCGGATGCCCATGCGTCCTGCCCTTGGCCGATCTTGTCGCGACGATGCGCCTGGTGCTCGAAGGTGCCTGGCTCCCAGGTGATTGGGTTGTACCGCCGGACACGGCGTCCTTGACCTCGCCCTGCGAGCAAGAGTCCCTCTGCGGTGAGTAGGCGCAAGGCTTCCCTGATGGTCCCTCGGCTTACGTCGTACTCGTCCGCCAGGGCCTGTTCTGCAGGTAGCTGCTCGCCGTACTCGCCCGTTCGGATGTGTTCGCGAATGCGTCCGGCAATGCGTTCAACAAGTGGTCGGCGGTCCTCCGGTTCCACGATGGTCGATGTCTCCTAGGTCGTTGTCTCGGATGCTCGCCTTGACACCTACGTGTCAAGGATGGCTGTTTACCTTGCGCGCGCAAGGTAGCGCGGGCTCTAAGTCTATACTCTTTGCACTCTCTTTACTTTCAGCCCATGGCGCGAGGCATGTCCGGCTGAGAGTATGTACTTAGTGGACTCCATGAACTCAGTGGTCTTCACGGCGCGTGATCAGGTGATCGTCATCGTTGAGGTGACTGCTTGTTCGAGTCGGGTGACGCGCGCGACCGGGAACCGGCTACCAAACCTTCTGGTCCGCTGGCAACAGCACACAAGAAGTGACCCCGACAGAGCTGCAACTCCATCGGGGTCGGGCATCGACCGTCTACGAAAGGACACAGACGATGCTTGTTCAGGATACCGCTCACGTCTCGTTCGTCGCGCCTCATGGCTGGGACTCGAAGCCTTCCGGCTCCGCCCTGCTCCCCAAGCAATCCGGCGACAGCCGGAACCCGCTGACTGATCCTTCCCAGTCTCCCAACGCCATGGCGACCCTCCACACCGAGCTCGATCACCGAACCAACGTCTACAAGCCCACCCGACTCAACTTCGCCCGCCTCTGCCTCTACTGCGACGAAACCGACTGCACGTCTGAAGAGTGCATTGACCGCTACAACCGTTCCCGTTGGGCTATCTGCCCGGAGTGCAACGGAGGCCGCGACATTGTTGGTCTCTGCGGCTACTGCATCTACGGCGTCGAAGAACTCTGCTCCGAGTGACATCTTCGACGGTTACTCTCGCGCCCCGGACTGGTCAAGGACTGGCCCGGGGTACGGGAGATTCCGCCGAAACCCTCCCTGGCTCACGGCTCGACTCCGAGACCGTCACGTCAGCTCTCGATCGCAGCAGCCGCGCCGATTACTGGCGATGGCAAAACCACATCCGCCCAGCCGCGGGCTGTACCCAACCGGTCCGCTTGACCGGCCGTATCCGCCGAGTCCAAGTCGACACGTCGAGCGGTGGGGTCCTCAACGAAACCACCCGGTCCACCACGGACATGCCAGACGGCGCCATCTACAAAGCCTGCGGCAACCGACGCACCTCGGTCTGCCCGTCCTGCGCCGAGATCTACCGGGCCGACGCCTACCAACTCGTCCTGGCCGGACTCAGGGGCGGCAAAGGAATCCCGGAGGCCGTAGGAGGCCACCCAGCGGTCTTCATGACCCTCACAGCCCCATCCTTCGGACCCGTCCACACCCAACGCACCACAGCGGCCGGGAAACCCGCACCCTGCCGAGCACGCCGGCGACCAGATATCTGTCCCCACGGCATCGACCTTCGCTGCTACGAACGCCACCAAGACGGCGACCACCGACTAGGGCACGCTCTCTGCCTCGACTGCTACAACTACGGCCACCACGCCGTGTGGAACATTCACGCCCCCGAACTGTGGCGACGCACCACCATCTGTGCTCACCGGGTGCTCGAGCACTGGGCCAAGGATCACGGCCACACCGAACCGGTACGGATCTCCTTCGGCAAAGTGGCCGAGTTTCAGCGACGCGGACTGGTGCACTATCACGTCCTTGCCCGCTTCGACGGCATCGAGGTGGATGACAAAGACGCCATCGTCACGCCACCGGCATGGGCGAACAGCTTCGTCCTGACTTGGATCCTCCGCGAAGCAGCCGAACGCACCCACTTTCAGACGCCCGAACTCCTCATCAACCAGCGTGACAAACCAGAACTGTCTATCAACCAGCCCGACGGCTGGTCCATGTCGTGGGGTGAACAAGCCGACATCCGCCCGGTCAACCTACGCGGAACCGACCCACTCACCGACGAACGCGTCACCGAAGAACTCGGACCAGGTGGCCGCCGACGCATCCTGTCCGGCCAAGCCGTCGCGGGCTACCTGGCCAAGTACGCCACCAAAGCCACCGAGACCACCGGCTACACCTCCCGACGCATCACCCCCGACACCATCGACGCCTACACCACACCCACCCACATCGGCCGCGTCATCCAAGCCGCCTGGACACTCGGACGCCGCAGCAGCCAAGAAGGCTGGGACAAAACCCGCTACGCCAAACTCCGCCACTGGGCACACATGCTCGGCTACGGCGGCCACTTCTTCACCAAATCCCGCCGCTACACCACCACCTTCCGCCAACTGCGGCAAGCACGCATTGACTACCGGCGCGCCATCTTCCTCGCACGCGAACACCTCGACGACAACCACGACCTCATCGACATCGCCGAACTCACATACCAAGGAACCGGCTGGCACACCACCGGAGACGCACTCCTCGCCAACACGTCGGCGGCGCTCGCTAGGTCACAACGTCAAGCAGCCAAAGAAGCACTTGACACCTACGTGTCAAGTGGGGAAGTGGTCCTTTGACACGTAGGTGTCAACGATGAGTAGGAGGGAGGTAAGGGCCGATTGACAGAAGTCCTCTCGGCTGAGGACGGCGAGCCTTGCCTGATCTATACCGTCAAGCAAGCCATGCGAGTACTCAGCCTCGGCAGAACCGAACTGTATGAAGAGATCCGATCCAAGCGGCTGGAGTCGTTTAAGCGTGGGCGACGACGACTCTTCTCGCGAAACGCCTTGCAGGCATACGCGAACCGCATCGAGCAAGAAGGAAAGGAGGTGTAACGATGGCAGAGAAACGACGCAACCCCGGTGAGGGAAGTCTCTACTTCGACAAGGCACGCAACCGCTGGACAGCGGAAGTCACCGTAGGCTATGACGCCCGTGGCAAACGTATCGTGAAGAAGCGACGCCGCAAGGACAAGACCGCAGCCAAGAACGCACTCAAAGACCTCATCCGCAGCCTGGACGACGGGACTCCGATCGAGTCCGACAAGTACACCGTCGGCGACGCGGTACAAGCATGGCTGAAAACTGGTCTCCGTGGCCGCTCCGAAGGCACGATCAAGAAGAACACCATTTGGGCGAACGTGCACGTGATCCCGGCGCTCGGACGCCGGAAGCTCCGCGAACTCACCGCAGACGACGTAGACACCTGGCTCGATGACTTGGCCGAAGACCTCAGCACGGACTCGCTTCGACAGGTCTACTCCGTCCTCAAACGATCGGTCGCACACGCACAAGCGCGCGATAAGGTGAAACGCAACGTTGTCACCCTCTGCCAGGTGCCGACAGGCCGGGACGGCCGACCTTCCAAGTCACTCACCCTCGAACAAGCAGAACGAGTTCTCGACGCCGCCGAAGCGGACGACTCGACTGTCGGCGACTACATCGTCGTCTCTCTCACCACTGGTGCCCGAACCGAGGAAGCCCGCGAACTGGGCTGGGATCTCGTCAACCTCGAAGGCCGGCCGGATGCCGATCCGCCGATTCCGCCGCACATCGACGTCTGGCGCTCCGTCCGCGTCGGCGGCGACACCAAGACTGTCAAGTCACGCCGCACCCTGGCCGCACCCCAACGAGCCGTAGAAGCTCTTCAAAGACAACAGGTACGCCAACAACGGCAACGCGACCACCAAACCGCGCTCGACCGCCAGGCGCCGCCAGAGGACGGTACCCACTGGCAAGACACCGGTCTCGTCTTCACCACTCGCCACGGAACCCGACTCGAAGCACGAAACGTCCGCAGAGCGTTCCGCAGAATCATCGGGACAGCAGGACTCGAACCAGGGGAGTGGACACCCCGCGAGCTACGCCACAGCTTCGTCTCGTTGCTTTCCAACCATGCCGGTCTCAAGCTCGAAGTAATCTCACTGCTCGTCGGGCACGCCGGTACCAACGTCACATCGAAGGTCTATCGCAAGGAACTCAGGCCGGTCATGCTCGAAGGCGCTGAGGCGATGGATCGAATCTTGCCAAGCAAGCGTCAGGGAAGCGCCTAAGAGTGGCGCTGTCTCCCAATCTGTCACCCCGGTCTCATCGGGGATGGCTTCGTGATCTTGCCATCCCCGGTCTGACCTGGGTGGGCGACGCTGGGATCGAACCAGCGACCCCTACCGTGTCAAGGTAGTGCTCTCCCACTGAGCTAGCCGCCCGCACGAGGTGTTAACCCCGAGGTGGAGACGGGATTTGAACCCGTGTACACGGCTTTGCAGGCCGTTGCCTCGCCTCTCGGCCACTCCACCAACAACAGGCCTGAGGTGGCGCCAGGGTGGTGCCCCGGGCCCGGATCCAAGACCCGCTCCGAGCGGACGACGGGATTCGAACCCGCGACCCTCACCTTGGCAAGGTGATGCGCTACCAGCTGCGCTACGTCCGCATTTCGCGCCGCCCTGTTTCCTGCGGCGCGTTGAGTACATTAGCCGATCTCGCACCGAGTGCAAACTCGACCCCCCGGCACGACGAACCCGGCGTGTCGCCACGGCCTCGCCTCTCAGGGTACGCCAGGTACGCCCTCCAGGCCCGTGCAGTCGCGGAGGTCGGCGAAGTCGGAGATCATGCGCTGTTTCCGGTCGCCGGTCGCGGGTTCGGGCAGGCCGCTGGACTGGATGTAGGCCGGCGTCCACTGCATTCGCGAGACCTTGCGGCCGTCGAGCGTGAGCTTCATGACGCCCGTCGTCGACTCGCGTGGGGTGTTCTGGCTGTACCAGACGAAGTTCCCGAAGCCGTACGCCACGAACGCGTTCCCCAGCCGCCCGGCGCCCTGCAGGACGTGGGCGTGGCTGCCGACGATCAGGTCGACACCGGCGGCCTCGAGCTTCTCCGCCAGCTCGCGCTGGTCGGCGTTCGGGCAGGACTCGCGTTCGGTGCCCCAGTGGAGGTACGTCACCACCACGTCGACCTTGGAACGGACCTCGCGGACCTCCTCCAGCAGCCGGGTCGGGTCGATGGCGACCGCGATGCCGGCCTCGCCGGGTCTGGCGGGCCAGTTCTCCACGGTCGGGTCGAGCGGGAACGCCGTCGCGGCGATCACCGCGATCTTCGTACCCCTGATGTCGTGGATGGCCGGCGCGAACGCCTCGTCGTCGTCCTCGCCGACGCCGATCACGTCGATCGGCCCGTCGTGCTTGGCCCGCAGCGTCTCCTCGAGCCCGCCCTTGCCGTAGTCGACGCCGTGGTTGTTGGCCATCGTCACGACGTCGACGCCCGCGGCCTGCAGCGCGTCGAGCGCCGAGGGTGGAGTACGGAACGTGTAGTTCTTGTCCTCGGGCGTGCCGCCGGTGGCGATCGCCGTCTCGAGGTTGACGACGGTGAGGTCCGCGTCGGTGAGCGCCGGCGCGATCGGCTCGAGCGCGGTGTCCGGATCGTCCAGCCGGGACCGCAGCTGGTCCCAGAAGTGGATGTCGCCGGCGAACGCGAGCGTGACCGGCTTGCCGGGCTCGGCCGCGGGCTTCGGCTTGGCGGACGGCTCCGGCTCCCGGGTCTCCGAGGCCGGTGCTGTCGTACGGGCCGCGGGTGGGTCCTGCGGCGGATCGTCGGCCTCGGAGGCGGGTAGCAGCGAGCATCCGGCGACAGCCGCGCAGGCGACGGCGGCCAGGAGCAAACGACGGGCCATCGCCGAATCGTACGGTGCGTATCCGCGATGCCGCCGGGACGGTTGCGATCTTCGGCCATGTGTAACAGAATCTGTTACAGCAAGCAGGGGGAGGAAACCTCGATGGCGGCCAACAGCAGGCTCACGATCGGCGTGCACGCGCTGGCCTGGATGGCGCTGGCCAGGCAGCGAGGACGCGGGCAGCTGACGTCCGACGAGATCGCGGCCAGCGTCAACACCAACGCCGTGATCCTGCGCCGCAGCCTGGGTGACCTGCGCCAGGCCGGCCTGGTGTCGGTGCGGCACGGGCCTGGGGCCGGCTGGCGGCTGGCCCGCGAGCCGGAGGACATCACGCTGCTGGACGTCTACGCCGCGGTCGAACACGAGCCTCTGTTCGCCCTCCACCGCACCGAGCCCAACCTCGAATGCCCGGTGGGCAAGGGGATCCGGCCCGCGCTGACCCAGATCTACGGCGGGCTCGAGCAGACCCTGCGTACCGAGCTCAGCCACACCACGATCGCGGACGTGCTCCGCCAGACCCTGAAGGCGTAGATGAACGACACCATCGGCTGCCCAGTCGTCGAGCTGCGGCAGTACACCCTGCGGCCCGGCCGGCGAGACGAGCTGATCGAGCTGTTCGACCGCGAGTTCGTCGAGAGCCAGGAGGAGCTGGGCATGGCGGTGCTCGGCCAGTTCCGCGACCTGGACCGGCCGGACCGCTTCGTCTGGCTGCGCGGCTTCGGCAGTATGGCCGCGCGTCCCGGACCACTCGACGCCTTCTACACAGGCCCGGTCTGGAGGACCCACGGCAAGGCCGCCAACGCGACCATGCTCGACAGCGACGACGTACTACTGCTCCGTCCGCTGCCCAGCCAACGCGGCTTCCCGGTCCTGCCCGAGCGCCCACCGGCCGGCGCCACCGAGCTCCCCGCCTCCCGCCTGCTGGTGACGATCCACTACGGCGACGCGCCCTTCGACGCGCCGATGGCGGCCGAGGTGGAGCCGCAGGCGTGGTTCGTGACGGAGTACGCGGAGAACAACTTCCCGGCCCTGCCCGTACGACAAGGGGAGCACGTGCTCGTCTCGTTCACCCGCTTCGAGTCCGAGTCCGGCCTCGACGACCACCTGAGCCGCGTGAAGCCATCGGAACGGTCAGAGCAGCTGCGTCTCGCCCCGACGGCAAGGTCCAGGTTTCGCTGACTTTCTGCGCCAGGATGTGGGGGTGACTCCCGACCTGATCGCGCTCGCGGACGGCAGGCGGCTGGGCTGGTACGAGTTCGGAGACCCGGGCGGTGCGCCGGTCATCTACACGGCAGGCACGCCGGTGTCCGGCCTGGGCGGAGCTGCTTACGACGAGCCGGCCCGGGCGGCCGGGCTGCGCTGGATCTCGCCGGACAAGCCGGGCTACGGCGCGTCCGACTACCAGCGGAAGCGAAGCCTGGCCGGCTGGGGTGCCGACCTCGCCACGCTGGCGGGCCACCTCGGCCTGGACCGCTTCGCGCTGGCTGGCGAGTCCGGCGGCGCTCCGTTCACGTTGGCCGCCGCGCACCAGCTCACCGATCGGGTGAGCGTGGTGGCCCTGGTGGCAGCCGGTGGCCCGATGGCCCGCGCCGATCGAGTGGGCATGAACGTGAGCGCCCGGCTGATGAACTGGTTCGCCCGGAACGCCCCCGCCCTCAACACCTTCCGCGTCGCGTCGATGCGCCGGGCATTGGCCAGCCCGGCAAGGCGGAAGCGGCTCCTGGCCAGCGCGCCGGATGCCGCGTCGAACGCCGCGCTGGCCCTCGAGCTCGACGCCGTGGCTGACGCCCTGCGGCAGGGTTCCCGCGCCACGGTGCAGGAGCTCGCCCTGATCAAACGCCCGTGGCCGTTCCCACTCGGCGAGGTCCGCACGCCGGTGCACCTCTGGCACGGCGCCCTCGATCACAACGCACCGATCGCCTTCGCCCGCAGGCTCGCGGCCGAACTGCCGCAAGCCACCCTGCACGTCAGCGACTCCTCAGGCCACGACGTCGGCTTCGACCGCAGCGCGGAGATCATGTCCGTGCTCGCCACGGCCGCGAGCTAGCGCGCGGTTGCTGTATTTCGCCGCTGTACGTCTGGATTACTGGTCGGCCAGCGTCTTCGCACCGAATGCTCTACAGAAGCTCAGAAGGCCCCTTTTCGCTACCGGAAAAGGGGCCTTCTGACAGTCGGGTGGGCGATACAGGGATCGAACCTGTGGCCCCTTCGGTGTGAACGAAGTGCTCTCCCGCTGAGCTAATCGCCCGAGTGCGAGGTAAACCTTAGCGTACGGTCACGGCAGGCCGCGCATCCAGTTCCACATCCGCGCCACCGGTGCCGGCAAGCCGTACGCCGACACCCAGAGCACGCTGCAGCCCGCCACCACCACGACCACAGCGGCCGCGATCAGGAGGTTGCGGTTGCGGGTTCGCGGGTCCAGGGCCTTGTGGGCCGCCTGCGCCGCCTTGACCCGCGCCCAGTGCAGCGCGCGCTCCGCCCACGAGAACTCCGTCGCCAGGATCGCGAGGCCGAGGATCAGCGCCAGCCAGCCTGGGCCAGGAGTGATGAACATGATCAGCCCGGCGATCACGATCAGCGTGCCGAGGACGAAGATGCCTGCGCGCCAGGTCAGGTCGAGTGAACGGTGCCGGCGGACGCGAGACCGAAACGCACGCAGGCGTTTCCGGATCCGGCCAAGTAGCCGCCGGAACGGCCGCGCTTTGCCGCGCGTCTGGTCAGTGTCTGCCGCCACCCCGGCAGCGTACCGGCCGGAACGTCTTCGACGCTGTGCACATCCTGGGCCACCACCCGGGTCGCGCGAAGGAACGAATGAGACCCCATTCTGTCCAAATTCTGAGACGATGTAGGCCACAAATCGGTCAGATTGGGATGCACCCACCCTCGCGGGTTTGGGAGTTCGGTGATCAAGGAGCAGACTCTCGCGCTATGGCCCTACCGCCGGATCGGCATCACCCACGGAAAGGCCCCCGACCCTGATGGACGCACCAGCATCGGTGACGCAGGCGTTACCTCTTCGCCTGATCGACGGAACGGGCGCAGCACTGAAGCTCACGGCAGAGCTTCGGTATGACGCTCGTGACCCCTACGCCGTCGACATCGTCTTCCACACTGGCGAACCCCGCGGCGTACGCTGGGTCTTCGCTCGCGACCTCTTGGCCGAAGGGCTCTATCGCCGCAGCGGCGAAGGTGACGTTCAAGTGTCACCGCTCGTCGATGATCGTGGACGCGGCGTGATCCAAATCGAGCTCCGCTCACCAGACGGCGAGGCGGTGCTTCAAGCGCCCGCCGGTGGGCTCGAGGGGTTCCTCAACAGCACCTACGCGATCGTCGCGCAGGGCACGGAAAGCTCGCACATCGATCTCGACCACTTGGTCGAGACGCTGCGCGAGCCTGGCACGACCACGTTCTGAGCTGGTTGGCGGTCCGGTTTCTCCCAGCCGGGTCGTGCCCGGACCGCCTGGCTCAGGTATTTCTCACGGGTCGAGGTCGGCCGCGGCGCGGAGGGCGAAGGATTCCATCGCCTCTGTCGTACGTGGTCCAGGTGCGTCGATCTTGCGCTCTTGGTCGCCGTTACGCACTGTGCTCACGCCCTGGACGTCGCGTGTCGTCGACGTCAGGAAGATCTCGTCGGCCTCGTCGAGCACCGACAGCGGAAGGTCGGCCTCTTCGGCTCCACACCACTCGAGTACGAGCGCGCGCGTTACGCCGGCCAGGCAGCCGGAGCTCAGCGGCGGCGTGAGCAGCCGCCCGCCGATGACGACGAAGACGTTCGAGCCGGTGCCCTCGCACAACTGGCCCGTGGTGTTGGCGAACAGCGCCTCGGTGCTGCCGCGCTCGTGGGCGTACGCCAGCGCCACGACGTTCTCCGCATAGGACGTGGTCTTCAGACCCGTCAGAGCGCCTTTCTCGTTACGCGTCCACGGCACGACGGTCACCGCGGTCGCCGGTTGGTGTACGGCCAGGTCGGTGACCGCGACCAGCAGCGTCGGCTCGGCGTCACCACGCTCGGAACCCAGCGGCGCCGGACCGCCGGTGTAGGTGATCCGCAGCCGCCCCGCCGGCTGCTCCCAGCCGGAGAGCACCTCGGCGACGCCACGGCGGGCGAAGTCGAGGTCGGGCTTCGGCAGGCCCAGGCCGGCCGCCGACCTCGCCAGCCGGTCGAGGTGCCGGGTCAGCGCGAACGCGACGCCATCGGTCACCTTCAGGGTCTCGAAGACGCCGTCGCCCACAGTGATCCCGTGGTCGGTCGGCGAGATCGCCGGCTCGGTCGCTTCCGCCAACACCTTGCCGTTGTGCCACAGCCTCAACACCATCCGTACTCCTGATTCTGTTCTGCTGAGTTCCCTGCCGGATCCCCGCCGGGGTCTACGGGGCAAACCATATGCCGGGCGGCGTGTTCCGGGACCCGCCCCGCGCCCCGCACTGTTAGCGTTCAGCTACTGCGAACCGGCGCGCGAAGGGGACGGACGACAAGTGGGTCACACCATCGGGATCGACCTCGGCACGACGTTCTCAGCGGCGGCGAAGGTCAACGAGCTCGGCAAGCCCGAGATCATCCTGAACCGCGACGGCGAGAACATCACGCCGTCGGTCGTGCTGTTCCAGGACGAGATCCCGATCGTCGGAACGATGGCCAAGCGTTCGGCCGCTTCCTCGCCGCTCGACGTCGTGCAGTTCGTCAAGCGCGCGATGGGCGACCCGACCTGGCGGTTCGAGACCACCGGCGGCACGGCCTACCGTCCCGAGGAGATCTCGGCGATCATCATCAAGCGGCTGAAGGAGGACGTCGAGCTCGCGCTCGGCGGCGAGGTCACCGACGCCGTGATCACCGTCCCGGCCTACTTCGACGACGCGCCACGCCGCGCCACGATGGACGCGGGAAGGATCGCCGGCCTCAACGTGCGCCGCGTGCTCAACGAGCCCACCGCGGCCGCGCTCGCCTACGGCGTCGACTCCCAGACCGAGGGCACGTTCCTGGTCTACGACCTTGGCGGCGGAACGTTCGACGTCACGGTCATGCGGGTGGAGCAGGGCGAGTTCGAGGTGCTGGCCACACACGGCGACCGCAACCTCGGCGGCTTCGACTTCGACAACCTGCTGATGCGGCTGCTCAACGACCGCTACCAGGAGCAGGGCGGCAGCGACCTGCTGGCCGACGACACGGCCGAGGCGGACCTCCGTGAGAAGGCCGAGATCGCCAAGCGCAGCCTGACCTCGGTCGAGCAGACCCGGGTCGTGGTGGCCAAGGACGGCGTGTCGAAGGTCATCCCGGTCACGCGGGCGGAGTTCGACGAGGTCGGCTCCGCGCTGCTCAGCCGCACCCGCGACATCGCGCAGATGGTCGTCGAGGACGCCGGGCTCACCTGGCCACAGGTCGACCGGATCCTGCTCGCCGGCGGCTCCACCCGGATGCCGATGGTGCGCACGATGATCACCGAGCTGGCCGGCAAGGACCCCGAGCGTTCGATCAACCCCGACGAGGTGGTCGCGCTCGGCGCCGCGCTCCAGGCGCACATCACCGAGGTCGAGGCGGTGGCCGGTGCGGCTTCGGCGAGCGGCGCCGAGCCCGGCAACCTGCCCGTGCTCGCGTCCGGCATCACGATGCCGCGCATTCGCGACGTGACGTCGCAGGGCCTGGGGGCGATCGCGTTGAAGCGCTCCGCACGCCACGACGACGACATGGAGAACGTCGTCATCATCCCGCCCAACACCAAGATCCCGGCCAAGCGCGGCCAGGTCTTCGAGACCCTGCAGGACCAGCAGACCCGGCTCAAGGTCGAGGTGACCCAGGGCGACGACGAAGATCCGGCGTACGTGCGGATGGTCGGCGAGCAGACGCTCGACATCCCGGCCTACTCCAAGGGCGCGCCGTTCGAGATCGTCTACGCCTACGACATCGACCAGACAGTCTTCATCGAAGTCGTCGACAAGACCTCTGGCGAGCAGGTCGGCACGTTCGAGGTGCACAACGTCGCCAACATGGACGAGAATGAGGTCACTGAGGCGGCCGACAAGATGCGCCGGCTCGAGATCAGCTGACGCCGGGGCGCCATGCTCGTCAACTACTACGACCTTCTCGAGATCACTCGGACCGCCACGGCCGAGGAGATCCGCGCGGCGATCACCAAGCAGCGCAGGATCTGGGTGCGGCGGCAGTCCAGTCCCGACCCCGACCGCAGGGCCGAGGCCGAGCAACGCGTACGCCAGATCGACCAGGCCGAGAAGACACTGCTGAACGCTGCCGAGCGTTCGGCGTTCGACGCGCGCCTGGCGGGGGAGCGGTCACCGCTGCCGCCACCGCGAGCCGACCGGCGCGGCGGCACCGGCACCGACACCAACCAGCCGCCTTCCGGCCAGCGCACGGCATACGACTGGCTGGAGCGGGCGCGTACGTTCCTGGCGCAGGGCAACCTCGGTGCCGCGACGAGAGCCGCTCGCGAGGCGACCTCGCTGGCTCCCGGGCTGGCCGAGGCCTGGCACCTCTACGCCCAGGCCAGCGCCGAAGACGAACGGCCGGCCGACGCCGAATGGGGCTACGCCGAGGCGATCGACCTCGAGCCCGGCAACCTCGACTTCCGCCGTGGGCTCGGCGAGGCCTACCTCAGGCAGCGCAAGTGGCGGCAGGCGGTCACCGAGTTCGAGCGCGTGCTGCAGCAGGCACCGGACGACCCGCGCGCGCGAGCCGGACTCGGTGAGGCGTACGTCAACAACGGAAACACCAAGCAGGGTTTGGTTCTGCTGGAGAAGGCCGTCGAGGAGAGCCCGGACGACGCCGGCGTCAAGACGTCCTACGCCTACGCCCTGCGCGACAGCGCGGTCGACAACCTCGCCGAGCTCGACGGCGGCGCGATGGTCGTGCTGTCCCGCCGCCAGCTGGCTCTCGTCCGGCGCAACGCCCGCAAAATAAGAGCGTTGCGGCTCAGCGACCCGAAGGTACGCGCGCTGGCGGACGAGCTGCGCTCGCTGGCCAAGGACGCAGGCAAGGCGGTCTGGATGCCCTGCTATCACAAGAAGTTCTACGCCATCCCGCTCGCGCTGGCGATCCTGCTGATGGCTTTGGCGCCCCGCGGCCTGGAGGGAAGCAGCCTGTACCAAGGGGTCGGCGTCGTGCTGGCACTGATGGTCGTCGGGTGGTACGTCTGGCGGCACCGCATCCCGGCATGGAAGATCCGCCGCAAGGACCTGGGGCAGAAAATCGTCAGGAAGGGTCTGTGATCGCATGTCCGAGTCCACTGAGCTGACACAGCTCACCGAGGAAGTCGCGTCATTACGGGAGCTGTTCCAGCGCAGACTGCTCGAGGACAAGGGCAAGCAGCAGCTCTACGACGAGCTCTACCGGCAGCTCCAGTTCGCCCAGAAGGGCCTGGTCGAGCAGTTCATCGCGCCGATGACGCGCGAGGTGCTGCTGGTCGTCGACCGGCTCGACAGCACGACCGAGCACGTCTCGGAGGAGTCCAGGCACCTGCTGACCTCCGTACGCGAGGAGCTGCTCGAGGTCCTGGCCCGCCGCGGCCTGCGCCCGGTCGACGCGTGGGGCGCGCAGTTCGACCCCCGCCAGCACGAGGCCGTCGGCCGCGTCGCCGTGAGCGACAAGGACCAGGTGGGACGCGTGGTCGAGGTCCGCCGGCCGGGCTACCTGCTGGAGGACCGACTGGTCCGCCCGGCCCAGGTCATGGTCGGCTACCTCCCCGCGAATCCGGCGGGCTGACCCTCGCGGAACCCATGTCCTGGCATGGGCGTCTATATCCTCACCTGTTCCATTCCGGCAGGAGGGGGATGAGATGCCATGGTTCGGTACACACGGGGAACGATTGTCGCGGTTCTGCTGACTCTCGCGCTGGCCGCGTGCACGGGCGAGCGAGTTCCGGCGCCCAGCTGGACGGATCCGGGCCAAGCACAGACCGAAGGGGCGGAACGGCTGCCCAACGTCTCCGCGTCGCCGTCCGGCCCGCCGCCGTCACCGGTTGTCGGAGCCCTGTACGGCAAGGTGACCAGTACGAACGGACGAGCGATCACCGACGCCGAGGTGTCGCTGTTCCAGATCACCAGGGACGAGGAGATCCGTACCGGCCTCGCGATGTTCTCGCTGGGCTTCTACTGCCTGATTCCGGGGTGGTGCGCCTCGCCCGTCGAGGCGGAGCTCTCGTCGTACGGCTACTACAGCTTCCCGGCCCGGGTCATGAAGCAGACGCCGGACCTGGCGCTGTCGGCCAAGCGCCCGAGCCGGGCAGACGAGCTGAGCCCTGCCAGCACGAGTCTCTCGCTGCCGAACGCCCGTGACCCGCAGCAGGCACCGGACGTCGCGATCTGGGAGCCGGCGCTGCGGATGGAGCAGCGAGGCGACCGGATCGTGGTGCGCTGGCCCCGCCTCTCTGGCGCGGTGCACGGCCCCGAGGTGACGTACTCCGTCTGGGTCCGGTCGCTTCAGGACACCGGCGCCAGAAGCGAACAGGCGGCCGGCCCGACCACGGGCACGTCGGCCGCCCTCGACCTGCGGGTCTATGAGGACCAGCCGACCGAGGTGGTCGTGATGGCGAGCAGCAAGGCGAACGTGCGCGGCCAGGAGGTCGAGTTCGGCTACCGCACGGCCGGTCACGAGCTGCCGCCCGGCGACACCCCGCCGTCTCGCGGGAGGCCCTGCGTCGTCGACGGCAGGTCCGGCACGCTCGTACCCGCCAAGTCGCCGTGCGCGATGACCGACGGCGACCTGGACCTGCACCAGGAGGTCCTGGCACCCGGCGACTGCTCGGTCGACACCAAGGGCTGCGAGCCGACCAGGCACGAGCGCCTGTGCGTCGACCTCGGCCACGTTCGCCCGGTGCGGCTGGTGGTGTTGCGCACGCCGTTCGGGTTCACCGACATGCGCCTCGAGACCTCGGCCGACGGGGAGAGCTTCCGTACGATCGGACGCTCCCGGGACGCCGACGTGATCGACGTCCGCCCGCGGACCGTCCGAAATGCGCGGTACGTCTGCGTGCACGGCTCGTTCACCGGGCACCACATCCGCGAACTCTCGGTCTGGTGAGCCTCGGCAGCGCGGGCGTCGCTACGATCGGCGACATCACAACGTCGCGCTAGGAGGAGTTCATCGTGTCCGAGGTCAAGGTCATCATCAGCTCAGGTGAACGCGCCGAGCAAACGGTGACCGCGGGCACGACGGCCGCCGAGCTGTTCGCCGGTGATCGAACGACGATCGCCGCCCGGATCAACGGTGAGCTGCGCGACCTCGCGCGCGAGCTGCGGGAGGGCGACGAGGTCGAGCCGGTCGCGATCGACTCCGAGGACGGCCGCGCGATCCTGCGCCACTCCACCGCCCACGTGATGGCGCAGGCCGTCCAGGAGATCTTCCCGGAGGCCAAGCTCGGCATCGGCCCGCCGATCGAGAACGGCTTCTACTACGACTTCGACGTCGAGCGCCCGTTCACTCCGGAGGACCTGGAGCGGATCGAGAAGCGCATGCGCGACATCGTCAAGGAGCGCCAGCGGTTCAGCCGCCGGGTCGTGACCGATGACGAAGCCCGCACGGAGCTGGCCGGCGAGCCGTACAAGCTGGAGCTGATCGGCCTCAAGGGCTCCGGCGCGGGCGACGCTGCCGAGGGCGCGAACGTCGAGGTCGGTGCCGGTGAGCTGACGATCTACGACAACCTGCGCGGCGAAGAGCTCGCGTGGAAGGACCTCTGCCGCGGCCCGCACCTGCCGACGACCCGGCACATCCCGGCGTTCAAGCTGATGCGCGTCGCCGCCGCGTACTGGCGCGGCAGCGAGAAGAACCCGCAGCTGCAGCGGATCTACGGCACGGCCTGGGAGAGCAAGGAGGCGCTGAAGGCGCACCTCGACTTCCTCGCCGAGGCCGAGCGCCGCGACCACCGCCGGCTCGGCGTGGACCTCGACCTGTTCTCGTTCCCGGAGGAGATCGGCTCCGGGCTCGCGGTCTGGCACCCCAAGGGCGGCACGATCCGCCGCGTGATGGAGGAGTACTCCCGCAAGCGCCACGAGGAAGCCGGCTACGAGTTCGTCTATACGCCGCACCTGTCGAAGGAAGGGCTGTTCCAGACCTCCGGGCACCTGCAGTGGTACGCCGAGGGCATGTACCCGCCCATGGAGCTGGACGAGGGCCAGCGGTACTACATGAAGCCGATGAACTGCCCGATGCACGTGATGATCTACCGCTCGCGCGGCCGGTCCTATCGCGAGCTCCCGTTGAGGCTGTTCGAGTTCGGCACGGTCTACCGCTACGAGAAGTCCGGTGTCGTCCACGGGCTGACCCGGGCGCGCGGCTTCACTCAGGACGACGCCCACATCTTCTGCACGCCTGAGGACCTGCAGCCGGAGCTGGCCTCGCTGTTGACGTTCGTCATCGACCTGCTGCGCGACTACGGCCTGACCGAGTTCACCGCCGACCTGTCCACCCGGCCGGACAAGTTCGTCGGCGATGTGGCCGACTGGGACGCCGCGGAGGCGGCGCTGGAGGAGGCGCTGAAGAAGGCCGGCGTGAAGTACGAGGTCGCCGAGGGCGAGGGCGCGTTCTACGCCCCGAAGATCGACGTCCACGTCAAGGACGCGATCGGGCGGAAGTGGCAGCTGTCGACCCTCCAGGTCGACATGCAGCTGCCGCCGCGATTCGACATCGAGTACCAGGCCGGCGACGGCACACGCAAGCGGCCGTACATGATCCACCGGGCGCTGTTCGGCTCGGAGGAGCGCTTCTTCGGCATCCTGCTCGAGCACTACGCCGGTGCATTCCCTCCATGGCTGGCGCCCGTGCAGGTCGTGGCGATCCCGATCGCCGAGCGGCACGAGGAATACCTCGAGGACATCGCGCGGCAGGCCCGGCAGCGCGGCATCCGGATCGAGGTCGACCGTTCCGACGACCGGATGCAGAAGAAGATCCGCACGGCGCAGACGCAGAAGGTGCCGTACATGCTGATCGCCGGCGACCAGGACATGGAGGCGGGCGCGGTGTCGTTCCGCTACCGCAGCGGCGAGCAGAAGAACGGCGTGCCGATCGACCAGGCGATCGAGGAGATCGTCGACGTCGTCGAACGTCGTACCCAGGTCTGACGTCAGGGCCGGCTCAGGCTTGGCTCCGGCTCAGTGAAGCAACGGTTCGGCGGCCCTGGCGAGCTCGATGTCGCCGGGGCCGAGATCGGTGGGGAACGCGCGCTTGCCGGGGTCGTGCGCGCTGATCGTGAGCATCGCCCCCGTGCCGAACACCTTGATCAGGTCGCCCTGGGACGACCAGAGACCGGAGTAGCCGGCGTCGACGTCGGGGGCATCGAACCTCGTCGCGTGTTCGCGTTCCTTCCGCAGGTCGGCGGCGGTGAGGTCGCGTTCGACGCCGACCTGGACGACCGACCCGGACGCCATCGTGTACGTGCACGTGGCCGCGAACCCCGAGGAGACGCCGCGGGTGTAGCGCAGCTTGCCGCCCACCGCGCCGGCGATGGCCGCGCCGGCCTTGGAACAGGCGGGGTCGGTGACCGACGCCGCGATCGAGGCCTGCTCCGGTAACCGGGTGAGGGCTGCCTGGGCCGCGCGCAGGTAGCGGGTCCGGACGGTGGTGCGGTCGTCCTGGTACGAAAGCCTGCCGTGCAAGGTCAGCTGCACCGGACCGCGCTCGACCACGAGCCAGGTCTCGTCGCTGTCGGAGACGAAGTACGCCCGGTCGCCCAGTCCGTCGAGGGACTCGGGCTCCTTGGGGAACCGGTCGTCCTCGGCCACCGGGTCGTAGTGGCCGGCGGCGATCGCCACCTCGACGTCGGGCCGTTCGCCCGCCACCGTACGGAAGCGCTCGTACCCGCAGGTGTCGACGGGGACGTTGTCGCCGTAGCTCCAGACCGCCCTGGTCACCACACTCAGCGGGACGGGCTCGTCGCGTACGGAGAAGTCGAGCCGGCCCACCTCCTCCGGCGTGAGCAGGGCGCAGGGGTCGGTGCTCCCGGCGGCCGGTCGCGGCGACGGCGTGGCGTCCCGCAGGCCGTAGGCCCTGGCCGCCGCGCCGGCCAGCTCGACGAGCCCAGGCGTCAGCCTCGCCTCCGGTACGGGCATGCCCGCCGGCGCCTGGATCGACAGCGCCCGGCCGTTGGCATAGACCACGGCCTCACCGGTGTGCCAGTACGCGTCGACGCCTGGCAGGTCGAGCCTCGGCGCCGCTCGCTGGATGGCCGTCGCCTGCCGGCCGTCGGGCCGCTCGACCAGCGTGAGCTCGGCGCGCCGGTCGTTGGCGGCGGTGAACGAGCAGGTGTCTCCGGCGCCGCTGGAAAGGCTGCGGCTGTGTCCGACCCGGCCGCCCAGCGCGGCGGCCAGAGCACTTCGGTCGACCCGGGCACACGGCCCGCGGGCGATCAGCCCGGCGATCGTGGCGTGGTCCGGCAGCCGGTCCAGCGCCTGCCGGAACGCGCTGACGAGGGGGCCCGGTGCCTCGGTCACGCTGTGCCCGTCGACCGCCTCGAGGGTGAGCAGGACCAGCAGGTCGTCGCGGCGGACGACGAGGCTGGAGCTGCTGCCCCCGCTGAAGTAGGCCTCGTCGCCCAGGTCTTCGATCGGGTGGCTCTGATCGGCGTTCGACAGGCTGGACAGGTCCTGCCGGTTCGCGGTGACGCGGATCTCCAGCGCCCGCTCGACAGCGGCGGCGGAGCTGTGTACCTGGTCGAACCCGCAGACGTCGGTCGGCACCGACCCGTCCAGCGTGACGTACCGGCGGGTGGCGACCAGTCGCCCCTCCGTCCCGGGCCGCCCCGCCGCCAGGACGGAGGACAGCTCCTTGGCGGTGAACAGCCCGCACGGGTCGACCGCGGTGCCATCGCCGGACTCGTCGCCAGTGCATCCGGAGAGACCTGAGAGGAGCAGGCAGGCAAGGAGCAGGGCGAGCTTGCACGGCATGGGCGATCCAACCCCCGGATTCACTTGTGACAGGTGAGCGTGCCGAAACCGTAGCGGAGACCGGCCGGGCCGGCTGTGCGGAAATCCACAGGCTCGGTGCTCTAGGATGCACGCCCCGAAACGGGTGCCGGTACGGAGGAGGTGGCCTGGCCAGATGGCGCGAATCGCTGTGGTGGGGCACACCAACCTCGAGACGGCCGTCCACGCCGAGGAGCTGAACGCGTCGGTATCCGACCGGTTCGCGGAGAACGCGCTGTCGATCTCGGTGTCCGGCGTTGGCGTGAACGTCGCGTTCGCGCTGCACGGGCTCGGCAACGACGTCCGGTTCGCGACCGTCGTGGGGCAGGACGTGCTGGGCACGGCGTGCCGCGAGGGGATCGTGCGGGCCGGGCTGGACGCGTCGTACGTCGTGCCGGGGCTTCGGGTCACGGCACAGTCGTTGTCGCGGTTCTACAGTGACGGGTCGCGGCGGAACCTGGTCGACCTGAAGGACGTGCAGGGCTGTGCGTACCCGGCCGACCTGGTCGCACCGCTGCTGGACGACGTGGAGCTCGCCGTGATCTGCAACATTGGGTACGGCCGTCCGCTGCTGGCCGAGGCGATCCAGCGCGGCATCCCGATCGCGACCGACGTACACGCGGTGACCGGCCTCTCGGATTCGTACAACCAGGACTGGATGGCCGCGGCGACCGTGTTGTTCGCGTCGCACGAACGGCTGGACTCCCGCCCGGAGGAGTTCGTCCGGCAGGTCCTCGCGCGGCACTCGCCGGCGGTCGTGGTGGTCGGCATAGGTGCCGGTGGTTCGCTGCTCGGCCTGCCGGGCGCCGAGCCGGTGCACGTACCGGCGGCCCGGACCCGTCCGGTCGTCAACACGGTCGGCGCCGGCGACTCGTTGTTCAGTTCGTTCGTCGACGGCTGGATGCGGGGCGACTCGCCGGTGGAGGCACTACGGCGGGCAGCGGTGTTCGCGTCCTGGAAGATCGGCGCCAACGGTGGCGCGGCCGGATTCCTGGATCGGGACGCCTGGGACACGCTCGTACCGTGAGAGGATCGGCCAGGTGAGCACCGACGACGAGCAGGGCGCGCCGGACGGGTTCGAACGGCTGTGGACGCCCCACCGGATGGCCTACATCCAGG
This sequence comes from Flindersiella endophytica, assembly GCF_054779015.1. NCBI lineage: Bacteria > Bacillati > Actinomycetota > Actinomycetes > Propionibacteriales > Nocardioidaceae > Flindersiella > Flindersiella endophytica. The sequence goes on along the minus strand of NZ_BAAGYY010000028.1, from coordinate 203,761 downwards.
GTGAGAGCCGGCCGACCGGGCCGGGTGCCGACGACGGTTGTCCGTTCTGCGAGATCCCCAAGCGGTCCGACGAGGACGGCCTGGTGGTGGCGCGCGGCGAGTTGTCGTTCGCGGTGCTCAACCTCTATCCGTACAACCCCGGGCATCTGATGGTGTGCCCGTACCGGCACGTCGCCGACTACACCGACCTGACCGAGGCCGAGGTCGCCGAGGTGGGCGCGCTGACCCAGCAGGCGATGACCGCGCTGCGGCAGGTGTCGGGGCCGCACGGCTTCAACATCGGCATGAACCAGGGTGGGGTGGCCGGTGCCGGTATCGCCGCTCACCTGCACCAGCACATCGTGCCGCGATGGGGCGGCGACACCAACTTCATGCCCGTCGTGGGAAGGACGAAAGTGCTGCCGCAACTCCTGGCTGACACTCGCAAGCTGCTCGCCGAAGCCTGGCCGGCCCGATGAAGGCCGTCTCCACCTGGTCGTTGCACCGCACCTTGGGCTCGTACGTCGCGCCGGACTCGCTCGTCCGGATGTCGATCCCGCAGGGCGCCGGCGACGGGCTGCCGCTGCTGGAGCTGCCCGCCGAGCTCGCGCGGCACGGCTTCGACACCGTGCAGATCGTCCACTTCCACCTGCCGAGCCGCGAGCCCGCGTACCTCGACGAGCTGCGGTCGGCGCTGAAGTCGGCCGACGTGACGCTGGACGCCCTGCTCGTCGACGACGGTGACCTCACCGACGCCACGGACGCCGCCGGTCAGGAGGCCTGGATCTCCGACTGGGTGGCGGTCGCCGAGCACCTCGGTGCCCGGCGGGCCCGGGTGATCGCCGGTCGTTCGGCGCCCTCACCCGAAACGCTCGAGGCGGCCGCGACCGGCCTGCTGAGGCTGGCTCGGCGGCACAGCTCGATGCGGATCGTGACGGAGAACTGGCTGGAGCTGCTGCCGGACGCCGCCAGCACGCAGGACCTGTTCGCACGTACCGGCGACGAGGTTGGCTTCCTGATCGACCTCGGCAACTGGAAGGGCGAGACGAAGTACGACGAGCTCGCCGCCGTGGCCGCTCGAGCCGAGACCTGCCACGCCAAGGCCCATCACTCGGCTGCCGATGGCCTGGACGCCGGCGACTACCGCCGCACGCTGTCCGTCCTGCGCGAGGCCGGCTTCGACGGCCCGCTGGCGCTGGTCTACGACGGCAGCGACACCGACGAATGGCGCTGGCTCGACGCTGAGCACGCCATCGTCGGCGAGATCTTTCCCAGCGCCTCCTGAGCAGGCGCTTCCGACGAGGGGAACCCAGTGAACGACGACGACCGGGCCGGCCTGACGCTGAACGAGGTCGGCGATGTCGTGCTGCGCGACGCGCGGCAGCTGCGCGCGCTGGCCGACAGTGACCGGTTGCGGGTGTTCGAGTGGCTCCAGCGCCACGGACCGGTATCGGCCGCCCGGATCGCCGAACAGCTGAGCTTGCCCGCGGACGAGGCCGAGGGCGCGTTGCGGACGCTGCAGGCCGCCGGACTGGTGGAACCCACCGAGGCGGAGGAGTGGCGGGCGCACGGCAGAGGGATGCTCCTGCAGCCGGCGGACGACGACACCGAGGCGCTGGCCGCCGCCCGGGAGCTGGGCATCGTGATGCTGCGGGCAGCCGCCGACCTGCCCGGGCGATGGCTCGCCACGACCGAGCCCACGCTGGATCTGACGTGGGCGCAGGCCGCCTCGCTCTTCAACGCCGGCGTGGTTCTGACTCCAGGCGAGCTGGAGGAGGTCCAGGAAGACCTGGAGCGGCTACTCGTGCCGTACCTCAACCGGCGACCGGAAGACCTTCCGGCCGCCGGCCGGCGGGTACGGATCCTGAGCTTCTTCCTGCCCGAAGCCGACTCCTAGAGCTGCGACAGGAACGTGAAGATCGCGTCGCCGTTCTCGGGCAGGTTCTCGTGCCCGTGGTCGGGGTAGATGCGCAGGTTCTTGGCGCTGCGGATCTTGTTGTAGGCCGCGTACTGCGTCGACGGCGGGCACACCTGGTCGGCGTAACCGACCGCCATCAGCACCTCGGCCCGGATCCGGGGCGCCAGGTGCTGCACGTCGATGTAGCCGAGCTGGGTGAAGACTTCCTTCTCCCGCAGGTGCATCGGGTCGAAGCGCTTGAACCACTCGCCGAGCTCTTCGTACGCGTGCTTGGCCAGCTCGATCTCCCAGACGCGCTGGTAGTCGCACAGGAACGGGAAGATCGGCGCGGCCAGCTTGATCCGAGGCTCCAGCGAGACGCAGGCCAGCGTGAGCCCGCCGCCCTGGCTGCCACCGGTGGCGCCGACGCGCGTGGCGTCGACGTCGTCCATGCCCATGACGATCCGGGCCAGCAGCGCGGTGTCAAGGAAGACCTGACGGTAGTAGAGCTTGGTCGGGTCGTTGTCGAGGCCGCGCACGATGTGCCCGCGCAACGTCCAGCCGGTGACGCCGCCGACGTCCTCCGAGCGGCCGCCCTGGCCGCGGCAGTCGAGCGCGGCGACGGTGTAGCCGAGCGCGACGTAGCCGAGCAGGTCGGACCAGTCGGGGGAGCGGCCGGAGTAGCCGTGGAAGTTCAGCACCGCCGGGTGCGGCTCGCTCGCGTTCCGCGGACGCAGCAGCTTGGCGTGCACTCGGGCGCCCTGCGTGCCGGTGAAGTAGAGGTGCGAACACTCCGCGAACGGCGTCTGGAACGCGGCCGGCACCAGCTCGACTGCCGGGTCGAGCGTGTCGAGTTCGGTCAGCCCGGCGTCCCAGTAGGCGTCGAAGTCGACCGGCCGTGGATTGGTTCCCTCGTACGTCGCAAGCTTCTCCTGCGGCATGTCGAAGCCCAACGGCATAGCTGTCCTCCCAGGTCCTCACAACGTCATAAAAGACAAACTCAAGCAACTATCCGCCGAGAACCTTGGCCGCCTCCGCGATTTCTTCGGGATTGCCCGGTTCCGGTCGCCAGGGCAGCACCAGCGGGTCGCCGGTGTAGCGGGGGACTACGTGCAGGTGGAAGTGGAAGACCGTCTGCCAGGCCGCGGACCCGTTGGACTGGATGAGGTTCACCCCGTCGGCGCCGAGCCTCTCCTTGGCGCGGATCGCGATCTCCCGCCCGAGCTCCGCGACAGCGGCGAGATCGTCGCCCGGGATCGTGGTGAGGTCCTGGGTGTGCGCACGCGGAACGACCAGCGTGTGCCCGCGGGTGGCCGGGCTGATGTCCATGAACGCGACCGCGCGCTCGGTCTCGGCCACGATCGTGCCGGGGATGTCGCCGGCGAGGATTCCACAGAAGACGCAGCTGCTTTCTCTGCTGATTTCTGGCATGAACGGCAGCGTATCGCCGGTGGCGGCCTCGCTAGTCCAGGAGCTTGTCCGCGGCGCCGGCGGCCAGTGTGCGGTCGGCGCTGGTCAGCCGGCCGGTGTCGGAGTAGTAGTCGAAGGCGATCTCGAGCTTCGTCGACGTGCCGAGCATCGCGATGGTCCCCAGCAGTTGGTACGCATCACGGTCACCGATCGTGATCGGGTCGCCGAAGTCGTCGGTGACGTCTCGTTCGGAGTCGTCGACGTCCTTCTTGAGCCGGAACGCCACGCCGTGGCCGTTGGCGGCGGCATAGGAGCACACTGTCGCGTTCTCGTCCTCGAGGCTCCGGCTGTACGCGACCGGTCCGCCAAGGGCCTCGGTGATCGCCTTGGCGTCGACCGACTCGCACGGCCCCTTGGCGACCGCGGCCGGCAGTGTCAGCTTCGCCGGGACCTTGGCGATCGCCTTGCGGCCGAGGTCGGTGACCAGCCTGACCTGCTGGTTGACCTCGTCCCGCTCCTGCCCGTCGTACGGCTTCCTGGTCTCGATGGTGAGCTGGGTGGTGCCTTTGCGCGCGATCAGCTTGAAGCCGTAGTACTTGCCGTAGACCTGGTATGCCTCGTCGCCGATGCCGCTCACCGGTACCCGGCGGACCTCCAGCAGGTCCTTGGCTGCGAGGTCGGCGGCGGGTGTCACCGAGACCGTCACGTCGGACGCGTTGCTCGGCTCGGTGCCGTACTCGCAGGTGTCGACCGGCACGCCCGCCTCGTTCGTCTCGACCACCCGGCCGACCACCGTCACCGTCTCAGGCCCGAGGTTGATCAGGCGGGCGCCGGCGCGTTCGGCGTCCCTCGGCGTGATCAGCGAGCACACGTCGAAGCCCCGGAAGCCGGGCTCGGGCGGCGTGTCGGACGCGGCCGGGGGACGGAAGAAGTGGAACAGCCCCAGCCCGGCGAGCGCCAGCGCCACGACCGGCACGGCGACGAACACGAGCACGGCGACGATGATCAGCGCGATGACCCACTTCGGCATGCCGTTGCGCGCGGGCGGCGGTGGCATGCCGTACGGCCCGGGCGGCGGGTAGGCGGGGCCGGCTTCGGGCGTAGGTGGTGTCGACACGTGCGCTCCCCGTTGGATGTCTGAGTCGAACGAGTTCGAACCATATCGCCGGATCTGGCCGGTCGGCGCTCTGGCGGTAGGTGGCGACGAAGAAGTCGCCCCCTTCCAAGGAGAGGAATGGAAGGAGGCGACTTCGGTCGTTGGTGCCCGGCTAGTGCTCGTCGGCCTGCTCGGACTGAACCTTCTGTGCGACGTTGCTCGGCATCGGCTCGTACCGGACGAACGTTCGGGTGAACGTGCCCGTTCCGTGCGACATCGAGCGCAGGTCGGTGGCGTACCGCACGATCTCGACCTGCGGCACCTCGGCCTTGACGAGGGTACGGCCGTCGGATCCGACCGGTTCGGTGCCCAGCACGCGCCCACGCCGGGACGACAGGTCGCCCATCACCGTGCCGACGAACTCGTCGTCGACCAGGACGGACAGCAGGTCGACCGGCTCGAGGAGGTTGATCGTCGTGGCCTTGGCGGCCTCGCGCAGCGCCAACGAGCCCGCGGTCTGGAACGCCATGTCGGAGGAGTCGACACTGTGCGCCTTGCCGTCGTAGAGCGTGACTCGCAGGTCGACCACGGGGTAGCCGGCAGACACACCGCGTTCCATCTGGGCCCGGATGCCCTTCTCGACCGACGGGATGAACTGCCGGGGCACCGAACCGCCCACGACCTTGTCGACGAACTCGAACCCGCTGCCTTCCGGAAGCGGCTCGACCTGGATGTCGCACACGCCGAACTGCCCGTGCCCACCGCTCTGCTTGACGTGCCGGCCCTTGCCGCTGGCCTTGCTGGAGAACGTCTCACGCAACGGCACGCGCAAGGGGATCTGGTCGACCTGCACGCTGTATCGGTTGGCGAGCCGGTCGAGCACCAGGTCGGCGTGCGCCTCGCCCATGCACCACAGCACCAGCTGGTGGGTCTCGACGTTGTGCTCGATCCGCAACGTCGGGTCCTCGGCTGCCAGCCGGGACAGGCCGAGGGAGAGCTTGTCCTCGTCGGCCTTGGCGTGCGCGGTGACCGCGATCGGCAGCAACGGCTCGGGCATCGACCACGGCCGCATCAGCAACGGCTGGTCCTTGCCGGACAGCGTGTCGCCCGTCTCGGCCTGGGTCAGCTTGCCGATCGCGCAGATGTCGCCCGCGACAGCGTGGTTGAGCGTGCGCTGGGCCTTGCCGAGCGGGGTCGACAGCGAGCCGACCTTCTCGTCCTCGTCGTGGTCCTCGTGCCCGCGCTCCTCGCCGAAGAAGGAGGAGAAATGACCGGAGACGTGCAGCACGGCGTCAGGGCGGATGGTTCCGGAGAACACCCGCACCAGGCTGATCCGGCCGACGTACGGGTCGGCGAAGGTCTTGACCACCTCAGCCAGCAGCGGGCCGTTCGGGTCGCAGGACATGCCGGTGACGGCCTTGCCGACCGGGGTGTAGACCTCGGGCAAGGGGTGCTCCAGCGGTGACGGGAACGCCCCCGACATCAGTTCGAGCAGCTCGACGAGTCCTACGCCGGTCGTGGCGCAGGCGGGTACGACGGGGAAGAACGTGCCGCGCTCGACCGCGGTCTCCAGGTCGTCGATGAGCGCCTTCGGGTCGAGCTCCTCACCGCTGATGTAGCGGTCCATCAGGCTCTCGTCCTCGGACTCCTCGATGATCCCTTCGATCAGCGTTCCGCGGGCCTCCTCGGCCTCGGCGGTGTGGGCGGCTTCGGGCTCGGACTCCGTGCGAGTGCCGGAGGAGTAGTCGAACAGCTTCTGGGACAGCAGACCGACCAGGCCGGTCACCGCGCCAGTGCCGTCGACCGGCAGGTAGACGGGCAGCACCTTCTCTCCGAACGCGTCCTGCGCCTGCAGCAGCACGCTGGTGTAGTCGGCCCGCTGGTGGTCGAGCTTGCTGATGACGACGGCCCGGGGCATGCCCACCGTCGCGCACTCCTGCCACAACGCCTTGGTGGCACCGTCGACACCCTCGTTCGCCGCGATGACGAACAGGGCGCAGTCGGCCGCGCGCAGGCCCGCGCGTAGCTCACCGACGAAGTCCGCGTAGCCGGGTGTGTCGAGAAGGTTGAGCTTGATGCCGTTGTGAACCATGGGCGCGAGCGCCAAACCGACGGAACGTTGCTGGCGGTGCTCAACTTCGTCGAAGTCGCAGACCGTCGCGCCGTCCTCGACCCGGCCGGCACGAGGAATCGTCCCGGTCGCGACGAGCAGGGCTTCGACGAGCGTGGTCTTGCCGGAACCGGACGGGCCGACCACCACGATGTTGCGGATGGCATCGGGACGGTCGGCCGTTGGTGCCTTGACCGCGGCTCCAGCAGGGTTGGACTTGTCTGCCATGGTGCGCCTCCTCAGCGGCTACTGCGCAGCGTCGTTCGGCATAGCCCGAGACGGCCGGAGGTCGCTCCCGGTTCATCCCGGGTTAATTACTGCCCACCCTTTACCCAGGGCCGCCCATAACACAAGTACCCAACAGTGAGTAACATCGGCGAGTCCTTCGTCCTCATGTCGAGCTCGCAGACCGGAATGCCTGAAAGATGCTGAGACGCTTCCACCAGTTCTGGCTACGGCTGCTGACGCCCGCGGCGAGGTTCTTCCTGAGGGTGGGCATCGGGCCGGACGCGATCACGCTCGTCGGGACGGCCGGCGTCGTCCTCGGCGCGCTCGTCCTCTACCCCTTGGGCCAGCTGTTCTGGGGCACGGTCGTGGTCACCGCGTTCGTGTTCTCCGACATGCTCGACGGGCTGATGGCCCGGATGTCCGGGCGCTCGTCGAAGTGGGGCGCGTTCCTCGACTCGACGCTCGACCGGCTGGGCGACGCCGCCGTGTTCGGCGGGCTCACCGTCTGGTTCCTGACCGGCGGGCTGTCGCACTCACCCGGGCTGACCTCGAAGACCGTCGGTCTCCTGCTCGGCTGTCTCGCGCTCTACGACCTGGTGATGGGCTCGATGACCTCCTACGCCAAGGCGCGGGCGGAGAGCCTCGGCATGACCGCGAACGTCGGCATCGCCGAGCGCGCCGACCGGCTGGTGTCCGTGCTGGTCGCGACCGGGCTGTCCGGGCTGGGTGTGCCGTACGTGCTGGAGCTGGTGCTGGTGGCGCTGGCCGTGGCGAGCACCATCACCGTCGTGCAGCGGATGCTCACCGTCCGCCGGCAGGCGTTCGAGGCGGAGGCGGCCGAGAACTCCGAGGCCTCCTCCTCCGAAACCTCTCAAACCGCTCAAACCCCTGAAACGGAACAGCCGTGAAGGACGCGCTGGTCTACGGCGGCTACGTCGCAGGCTGGTCGGTGGTCCGCAAGCTGCCCCGACGGGTCGCGCTCGGCGCGTTCGGCACCGGCGCCGACCTGGTGTGGCGGGCCCAGCTCAAGGGCGTCCGGCGGCTGGAGTCCAACCTCCGGCGGGTCCGGCCCGACGCCTCCCAGGCCGAGCTGCGGGCGCTGGCACAGGCCGGCCTCCGTACGTACTTCCGGTACTGGTGCGAGGCGTTCCGCCTGCAGGACCTGACGCCCGAGCAGATCAAGGCCGGTGTCGTCACCCACGACGAGCCGCTGTTCTGGAAGGCGATCGAAGCCGGCCGCGGCGTCGTCGCCGCCTTGCCGCACATGGGCAACTGGGACCTGGCAGGCGCCTGGGCGGCGACCGTGGGCGCGCCGGTGACGGCCGTCGCGCAGCGGTTGACGCCGGAGAAGCTGTTCCAGCGGTTCGTCGGCTACCGCGAGGCGATCGGCATCGAGGTCGTGCCGCTGACCGGCGGGCCGGACCCCATGCCGGTGCTCGCCGACCGGTTGCGTGCCGGACGGCTGGTCTGCCTGGTGGCCGACCGCGACCTGTCCAAGCGCGGCGTCGAGGTGTCGTTCTTCGGCGAGCCGGCGAAGATGCCGGCCGGCCCGGCGGCGCTGGCGGTGCGGACCGGAGCGTGCCTGATGCCCGTCACGCTGTGGTACGAAGGTCCGGCGATGCACGTCAAGTTCCATGAGCCGCTCGACCCAGCTGCCGGCGGCCGCGACCGGATCCGGATGCTGACCCAGGCGATCGCCGACGAGTTCGCCTCCGGGATCGCCAAGCACCCGGCCGACTGGCACATGCTGCAGCGGCTGTGGCTGTCCGATCTGGAGCCGCGATGAGAGTTCGGCCATGAGAGTGGGAATCGTCTGTCCGTACTCTCTGGACGCGCCCGGCGGAGTGCAGAACCACGTACGCGACCTGGCCGAGGCGCTGATCGGGCTCGAGCACACCGTGTCGGTGCTGGTGCCGGCCGACGACGACACGCCCGTACCGCCGTACGTCGTGCCGGCCGGGCGGACCGTGCCGATCCCGTACAACGGCTCGATCGCCCGGCTGTCGTTCGGCCCGCTGTCGGCGGCGCGGGTGCGGCGGTGGATCCGGGAGGGCGAGTTCGACGTCCTGCACATTCATGAGCCGGCACTGCCGTCGCTGTCGCTGCTCGCGGTGTGGGCGGCTCGCGGTCCGATCGTGGGCACGTTCCACTCCTCGATCTCGCGGTCCCGCATGATGAGTGCGGGCTCGGCGATCCTGCGGCCGGCGCTGGAGAAGATCTCCGCGCGGATCGCGGTCTCGGAGCCCGCACGGACGACGCTGGTGCAGCACCTCGGCGGTGAGCCGGTGGTGATCCCGAACGGGCTGTTCGTCGACCGGTTCGCGGGCGCCGCACCGAGGCCGGAGTGGCGCGGTGAGAACGGCACATTGTGCTTCCTCGGGCGGATCGACGAGCAACGCAAGGGCCTGGCTGTGCTGCTCGAGGCGTTCCCGGCGATCGCGGACGCCCGTCCCGGCGTACGGCTGCTCGTGGCGGGGCCCGGTGACGTGGAGGAGGCGTGCGAGGGGTTGCCGTCGAAGTACCGCGACGCGGTCACGTTCCTCGGCATGATCGACGACACCGACAAGGCGCGCATGTTCGCCACCTCCGACCTGTATGTCGCGCCCCACATCGGCGGCGAGTCGTTCGGCATCGTGCTGGTGGAGGCGATGGCCGGGGGAGCGCCGGTGCTGGCGAGCAACCTGGACGCCTTCGAGCGCGTGGTCGACGGCGGCCGCCTCGGTGACCTCTTCCCGATCGGTGACTCGTCGGCGCTGGCTGCCGGCGCCCTCGCCCTGCTCGACGACCCGGACCGGCGCAAGCGGCTCAGGGAGGCCGCGAGCCACGGCGTCCGGAGGTACGACTGGAGCAACGTCGCCGACGAGATCGTCTCGGTCTACGAGATGGTCGCCGGAGCGGACGCTGTGGCGGAGGACAGATGAGCTGGTTTCTCGCGGCGCTGGTCGTGATCGTACTGATCGGTTTCCTGCTTTCGTGGACCGCGACCCGCGTCGACCGCCTGCACCACCGGCTGGAGGGCGCGCGGTCGGCGCTGGAGGCCCAGCTGTACCGGCGTTCGGGTGAGGCGCTGGAAGTGGCGACGGCCGGCCTGCTCGATCCGGCGTCGTCGCTGCTGCTGGCCGAGGCGGCGCGGGAAGCCCGGTCGGCGCCGGAGGAGGCGCGGGAGAGCGCGGAGTCTGATCTCACGAAGGCGCTGGAGGCGGCGTTTTCCGACTCGGAGACACGGGTGGAGTTGGAGCAGCAGGCGGGGGCGGAGGAGCTGCTGGGGGAGCTGTGGGGTGCCTGCCGGCGGGTCGAGCTCGCGCGGCGCTTCCACAACGACACGGTGGCAACGACGCGGGCGCTGCGGTCGAAGAAGCTGGTGCGCTGGTTCCGCCTGGCCGGCCACGCTCCGCTGCCTCAGACCATCGAGCTGGACGACACGCCGCCGCCCGGTCTGGCGCCGTGAGTCTGCCGGCGGCGGTTTTCCGTTCGCAATGATCCGTTGACGGTGTAGCTGGCGGTCGTCTGCTGTTCGGTTTGCTCGCGGCGAGTCGCCCCGGAAAGCGGACTTGGATTGTGCAGGGCACGCTGATCGACGCTGGCGGCCGCCACATCATGTAACGGCCGTCGCTGTTCCGGCGTATTGCTGAGCTGTCCGCTAGTCGTCGATCGTGTGGGACTTGCCGTGGGGTGCGAGCAGTTCCTGTAGGTCCTTCTCGCGCTCCGCTACCGCGACGAACAGCAGCTCGTCGTGTGCTTCGAGCGGTGTGTCGGGTGTCGGTACGAGGACGCGGCCCTCGCGCACGATCGTGACGAGGTTGGTGTCGGACGGCCAGGCGAGGTCGTCGACCCGGACGCCTACCGAGGGGCTCTCCGCCGGCAGCGTGAGCTCGACCAGGTTGGCCTCGCCCTGCCGGAACGTGAACAGCCGGACCAGGTCGCCGACCGAGACGGCTTCCTCGACGAGGGCCGCCATGATCCGGGGCGTCGAGACCGCGACGTCGACGCCCCACGACTCGTTGAACATCCATTCGTTGTTCGGGTGGTTCACCCGGCCGACCACCCGCGGCACGCCGAACTCCGTCTTGGCCAGCAGTGACACGACGAGGTTCACCTTGTCGTCGCCCGTCGCAGCGATCACGACCTGGCAGGAGGCCAGTTCCGCCTCCTCCAGCGTCGTGAGCTCGCAGGCGTCGGCCAGCAGCCACTCGGCGGCGGGCACCGCGTCGACCTTGGCCGCGGCCTTGGCGTCCTTGTCGATCAGCAGGACCTCGTGCCCGTTCTCCACCAGCTCTGCCGCGATCGAACGTCCGACGGCGCCGGCACCGGCGATCACCACGCGCATTTACTCAGCCTCCGGTCCGGCCGCGAAGACTTCCTCGACGGCGGCGATGGTTTCCTCGCGCATGATCACGTGGACCAGGTCGCCTTCCTGGATCACGGTCTCGCGGTGGGGAAGCAGGCCCTCGCCCATCCGGGTGAGGAACGCGACCCGTGCGCCGCTCTGCTGCTCCAGGTCGGTGACCAGCTGCCCGATCCACGCCGGCGCGACGTGGATCTCGGCCACGCGTACGGTGCCGGTCGGATCGCGCCATTCGGGTTCGGATCCTTCCGGCAGCAGCCGGCGGACGATCTGGTCGACCGACCACGGGATGGTCGCCACGGTCGGTATACCGAGACGCTGGTAGACCTCGGCCCGGCCGGGGTCGTAGATGCGGGCGACGACGTTCTCGACCCGGAAGATCTCACGCGCGATCCGGGCCGAAAGGACATTGGAGTTGTCGCCACTCGACACCGCGGCGAACGCGCCGGCCCGCTCGATGCCCGCCTCGCGCAGAACGTCGCGGTCGAAGCCGATGCCGGTGACGGTCGAGCCCTTGTAGTGGGGCCCGAGACGCCGGAACGCCTCGGCTTGCTGGTCGACCACGGCGACGCTGTGGCCGCGGTCCTCGAGCTGATGAGCCAGGGTCGAACCGACCCGGCCGCAGCCCATGATGACGATGTGCACGCTTTCTCTCTCCTGCACGAAGGCGTACGAGGGTACTTCCATTGTGCTGACAGACGACACATCGCCAGCCGATGGTTCCCTCACTTCTTTCACGGGCTCCGAAGCCGAGCGGCAACGCTACCGCCCCAGGCAGCGCGAACGATGACCAGGGACTAGCACTACGCTGCTCAGGCGTGAGTATCGGAGATCTCGGCAAACGCCTGCTGGTCGGGCGCAAACTGAGAAGCACACAGCTGCACGAGACACTGCTGTCGAAACGGATCGCGCTCCCCGTCTTCGCCAGTGACGCGCTGTCATCCCTCGGTTACGCTCCGGACGAGATCTTCATCACGCTGGCGTTCGCCGGGGTCTCGGCCTACGCGTTCTCGTGGAAGGTCGGCATCGCGGTCGGCGTCGTGATGCTGATCGTCGTCGCGTCCTACCGGCAGAACGTGCAGGCCTACCAGTCGGGCGGCGGTGACTACGAGGTCGCCACCACCAACCTCGGCCAGACCGCGGGGCTCACGGTAGCCAGTGCGCTGATGGTCGACTACGTGCTGACCGTCGCGGTGTCGATCTCCTCTGCCGCCCAGTACGCCGCGACCGTGATCGAGCCGTTGCGTGGCCATCAGACGACGGTCGCGGTGATCGCGACGCTGTTCCTGATGACGATGAACCTGCGCGGTGTGCGCGAGTCGGGCACCGCGTTCGCGATCCCCACGTACCTGTTCATCTTCTCGATCCTCGCCATGGTCGCGTGGGGCTTCCTCCGCTACTTCTTCGGCGATCTGCCGATGGCCGAGAGCGCGGACCTGACCGTCAAGCCGAGTCCCCAGTTCGAGAGCGGCTTCATGGGGATGGCGGCCGGCTTCCTCATCTTGCGTGCGTTCGCCTCCGGCTGCGCGGCGCTGACCGGTGTCGAGGCGATCAGCAACGGCGTACCCGCGTTCCGCAAGCCGAAGGGCCGCAACGCGGCGACGACGTTGCTCGCACTCGGAGTGACCGCGGTGACGATGGGCCTGTCGGTGAACGTGCTCGGCAACCTGATGGGCGTGCGGCTGGCCCTCGACCCGGCGACGGAGCTGCTTCGTCCCGACGGCTCTCCGGTCGGCGAGTCATATCATCAGAACCCCGTGATCAGCCAGCTCGCCAACGGCATCTTCGACCACTTCACGCCTGGCATCTACGTGGTGGCGACGGTGACCGGCCTGATCCTGGTGCTCGCCGCGAACACCGCGTTCAACGGCTTCCCGGTGCTCGGCTCGATCTTGGCCAAGGACGGCTTCCTGCCGCGTCAGCTGCACACACGGGGCGACCGGCTCGCGTACTCCAACGGCATCATCATCCTGGCCGGTTTCGCGATCGTGCTGATCGTGGCGTTCGACGCCGAGGTGACCAGCCTGATCCAGCTCTACATCGTGGGCGTGTTCGTCTCGTTCACGACCAGCCAGACCGGCATGATCCGGCACTGGACGCGGCTGCTGCGCACGGAGACCGACCCGGCGAGGCGGCGGGGGATGATGACCAGCCGGGTGATCAACACGGTCGGGCTCGCCGTCACCGCGACCGTGCTCGTCGTCGTCCTGCTGACGAAGTTCACGCAGGGCGCGTGGATCTCGATCGCGGCGATGTTCGCGCTGTTCGTGCTGATGCAGGGGATCCGGCGGCACTACAACCGGGTGGCCGACGAGATCGCACCCGACGACGAGACCGACCTGACGCTGCCGTCGAAGGTGCACTCGGTCGTCCTGGTGTCGAAGCTGCACAAGCCGACGCTGCGCGCGCTGTCGTTCGCGAAGGTCTCCAAGCCGGACGTGCTGGAAGCCATCACCGTCGACGTCGACACCGAGGACACCCGGAGGCTCGTCGACGAGTGGGACGAGCGTGGCCTTCCCGTACCCCTGAAGGTGCTCGCGTCGCCGTACCGGGAGATCACCCGGCCGATCGTGGAGTACGTCAAGAGCATCCACCGCACCAGCCCGCGCGACATCGTGATGGTCTACATCCCGGAGTACGTCGTCGGCCGCTGGTGGGAGACGATCCTGCACAACCAGAGCGCGCTGCGGCTGAAGGTGCAGCTGCTGTTCACACCGGGCGTGATGGTGACGAGCGTGCCGTACCAGCTGCGCTCGTCGAAGATCGCGGCGCAGCGGGCCGCGCGCGAGCGGTCGCGGCCGCGCACGATCGAACGGCGCTGACCGGCGTTGCCTGGTTTTTCGCCGATTCGTCTACAGTCTTGAGGCATGCGTCTACGAGTTCACACCGAGCCGCAGCAGGGTGCTTCGTACGCTTCGTTGCTGCGGGTCGCCCGGACGGCCGAAACCTGCGGGTTCGACGGCTTCTTCCGTTCCGACCACTACCTCGCGATGGGCGACGCGTCCGACAGCTCGGACGTACGGGGCTACCCCGGCCCGACCGACGCGTGGACGACGATCGCGGGGCTCGCGGTGCAGACCTCGCGGATCCGGCTCGGCACCCTGATCAGCCCGGCGACGTTCCGGCTGCCGGGGCCCCTGGCGATCCAGATCGCGCAGATCGATCAGATGTCAGGCGGCCGGGTCGAGCTCGGACTCGGCACGGGGTGGTTCGCCGAGGAGCACACCGCGTACGGCATTCCCTTTCCCGCCAAGCGATTCGCGCTGCTGGAGGAGCAGCTCGCGATCATCACGGGCTTGTGGATGACGCCGGTGGGGGAGCGCTACTCCTTCAAGGGCGAGCACTATCAGCTGGAGGACTCGCCGGCGCTGCCGAAGCCGGTGCAGACGCCCCGCCCACCGATCATCATCGGCGGTGGCGGGCGTGCGCGTACTCCCTCGCTGGCAGCTCGGTACGCCACCGAGTTCAACCTCGGCTTCGACGGACCCCGGCGGCTCGCACCCGGGTACGAACGGGTCCGCGCGGCGTGTGAGGCCGCCGACCGGGACCCTTCGACGCTGGAGTTGTCGGCCGTCCTGACGGTCTGCTGCGGCAAGGACGAACTGGAAGCGCGGCGGCGGGCAGCCGGCCTCGGCCTCGACGTCGCGGCACTGAAGGAAAGCGGCCTCGTCGGCACCCCCGCAGCGATCGTCGACCGGATCGGCCAGTACGCCGAGATCGGCGTCGGCACCATCTACTTCCAACTCCTCGACCTCGACGACCTGGACCAACTCGAACTGCTCGCCTCGGACGTGGCCCCACAGCTCACCTAACCGTTCCGGCGCGGCAACTCATCAGACGCGGCGCCCGCTCGGCCGCGTTCGGGCCGCTGCCACCGCCCGCGCGGGGCGGAGGTCGGCCTCGGTGGTCGGCGGCGGTGGTGCGCGGCCATCTGGGCTGGTCGTGGCCGGTGCGGTCGCAACGTCGCCGAAACAGCGCGGCTGTGAGCATCACCTCATCGGAAAGTCATCGATCGGGAACTGTCGGCAGCCGAGCTCGATCCCCTAAACTCGGCCGGGTGACAGGTCCGGCGGTGGTGCGATCGGCCGCGCGCAAGCAGCAGCCCGAGCTGCCCGCGCCGGCCCGGTGGCGCAGCCGGACCAAGCCCAAGCTCCACACCGACGAGGCAGAGCCCAGGCAGGCCCCGGTTGCGACACCCGACGCCCTGCCCGACCTACGTCCGGCCACGGGCGCCCTGCGCGCCACTCGCGGGCTCGTGCTCGCCGCCGCTTCCGCGGCCATCGCGCTGGCCGGGCACGTGCTCGGTGGCGGCCACACCCCTTCCGTTCCAGCGTTGTTCGTCGTCGCCGCTCTGGTGGGTGCCGGGTTCGTCGTGCTGGCTGATCGGCGGCGCGGCTTCACCCAGATCCTGTTCGCCGCGCTGGCCAGCCAGCCGGTGTTCCACATCGCGTTCTCACTGGCCGAGCAGCGCGGCACAGGGGCCGATCCGCACGGTGCCGGCCCGACCGCCGATCAGCTCGCTGCCCTCAACCAGCACACGTCGACAGCCGACCTCGTTCACCAGCTCCAGGCCGCCCTCGACCCCACGATGGTCGCGGGCCACGTGGTCGCCGCCGTCGGGATCGCGGCGCTGACCGCGTACTGTGAAAACCTCCTCTGGAGCCTGTTCGAGCTGGTCGCGCGCGCCTCCGCGCCGATCCTCCAGCCCGTTCCCATCTTGACCGCCGCGCCCGCTCTGCACGCGGCCGCGGCGTTGGTCACGCCGCCGAGACGGCAGCAACTGGCCCGGGTGCGTACCCGGCGTGGACCGCCAAGCCCGCGCGCTTGAGCAGCACGTCCACCCGCACACACCACACCAGAAACTGAGAAAGGCCATTCTCATGCTGCCCAGGATCAGGGCGTCGCGCGTACTCGCATGCCTGCTCGGCGCGGGCGCGCTCACCGTCGGCCTCGCGTTGCCGGCTTTCGCGCACGTCACCGTCAACCCGCGCGAAGCGAGCCAGGGCGAGTACGCCAAGCTCACGTTCCGCGTACCCAACGAGTCCGAGACCGCGAGCACGGTCAAGGTGACGGTCGAGTTCCCGGCCGACACCCCGTTCCCGTCCGCACGGGTGAAGCCGCATCAGGGCTGGACGGTCGAGGCGAGCAAGTCCAAGCTGCCCAAGCCCGTCCAGGTCGGCGAGTACAACCTCACCGAGGCCGTCACGTCAGTCACCTGGACGGCCAAGC
Source organism: Flindersiella endophytica (assembly GCF_054779015.1). Classification (NCBI taxonomy): domain Bacteria; kingdom Bacillati; phylum Actinomycetota; class Actinomycetes; order Propionibacteriales; family Nocardioidaceae; genus Flindersiella; species Flindersiella endophytica. Next base: position 187,467 of record NZ_BAAGYY010000028.1, on the reverse strand, counting down.
CGGGCAATGAGGTAAAGCCCGGCGAGTTCGAGGAGTTCGACGTCTCGGTCGGCCCGCTGCCGGAGAAGGAGTCGATCTCGTTCCCGGCCGTGCAGACCTACAGCGACAAGTCCGTCGTGAAGTGGAACGAGGCGATGCGGCCGGGCGCCAAGGAAGAGCCCGAGCATCCCGCCCCGACGCTCACGCTGGTCAAGAGCGAGGGCGAGGACCATCACGGCAGCAGTACGTCCGCCGAGAAGGCCTCCGACCAGGAGACCGCCGCACCCGCCGCGGCCGGCGAGCGCACCGAGACGACCGCGGTCGACACCACGGCGCGTACGCTCGGCGCCGCGGGCCTGGGCGTCGGCGTGCTGAGCCTGATCGTGCTGCTGATCGTCGCGTTCGCCGTACGACGCAACGGATCTACAGGAGCTACCAAGTGACACTGCGCAAGGCAGTGACCAGGATCCTGGCGGGCACCATGCTCGCCGGGGCCCTGGCCCTGGGCTGGCAGGCGCCGGCCCTCGCACACGACAAGCTGGTCTCGACCTCACCGAAGGACGGCGTCGCCCTCGACGCGGCGCCGAGCGAGATCGTGCTGACCTACAACGAGCCCGTCCAGACCGACTTCGCCAACGTGGTCGTCGCCGGCCCTGGCGGTACGAACATCGCCCAAGGCAAGCCGCAGGTGGTCGGCAACCAGGTCACCCAGCCGGTGAAGGCCGAGGCACCGAACGGCACGTACACCGTGAGCTGGCGCGTCGTCTCCTCCGACGGGCACCCGATCGACGGCACGTTCACGTACTCGATCAAGCTGGTGGTGCCGACGCCCACCAAGAGCGAGGCGTCGACGACCGAACCCACCACGGAGCCCTCCGCCGGACCCAGCACGCCGGCTTCGACATCCGCGGGTACATCCGACCAGAGTCAAGCCGGCGGTGGCGGATCAGCCTGGCCATGGGTGGTGGGAGCATTGGTCCTGATCGTCATCATCGTGGGAGGTGTGCTCCTTGGCCGCAGAGGCCGACAGCGCAACGCCGGGGCAGGAACCGGACGTGCCGGCTGAACCGGTGACGTCGGGATCGGCCGCCGCGTCCTCGACCGGGCACCGTGGCGGTGCGCGGCTGTCGTGGCGCGGTCCGACCTGGCTGCGAGCCGGCCTGATCGGCGCGGGCGCGCTGGGCATGCTGGTGCTCGCGCTCTTCGTCGGCGGTGGACGCCCGCAGCCGGCGCCGGTCGGCCTGCCCGACCCCGGCCCGTTCACGGGGTGGGGGCTGCCGATCACCCGGCTCGCCATGGACCTCGCCTCGGCCGCGACGATCGGCTCGCTGCTGTTCGGCGTGCTCGCGCCGGCCAAGGGCGGCGTCCTCGATCGGGCGGCCGTCCGGGCCGTACGCGCGTCGGCCGTGTTCGCGTGGCTCTGGGTGCTGACAGCGGTGGCCGGGCTGGTCTTCACGCTGTCCGACCTGCTCGGCGTACCCGTGCAGCAGATCGACTACCAGGACACCCTGGCCAGCTTCATCTCCCAGATCGTGCAGGGCCGCTCGCTGGCGGTCGTCGCCGTGCTGGCCGTGATCGTCGCGGCCGCGGCCCGCGGAGTCCAGACGCTCAACGGCGCCGCCCTGCTGCTGATCCTCGCGGTCGCGGCCTCGATCCCGCCCGCGCTCACCGGGCACGCGGCCGGCGCGGCCAACCACGACCTGGCCACGTCCAGCCTGATCGTGCACGTGGTAGCCGTTTCGGTGTGGATCGGCGGGCTGTTCGCGCTGGTGATCCACGGCCGCTGGTCCAACCCTGATCTACGCAAGGCCGCACCGCGCTACAGCGGCATCGCGTTGTGGTGCTTCCTGGCGGCAGGCGTGTCCGGGCTGGTCAACGCATACATCCGGCTCGGTTCGGTCGGGCAGCTGTTCGCCAGCAGGTACGGCCTGCTGGTGGCGGGCAAGATCGTCTGCCTCTGCGCGCTGGGCGCGTTCGGCTGGTGGCACCGCAAGCGCACGCTGACAGCACTGGACGCGGGCAAGCCGCGCGCGTTCCGGCGGTTCGCGCTGGGCGAGGCCGCCGTGATGGCGGCAACGGTCGGCCTGGCGGTCGCGCTGTCGCGCACACCCACGCCGGTGTCGGAGGCATCCCAGGCCTCGCCCTCGGTGGCGGCCGGCCGGATCGGCTGGGACGTACCCCCGTTGACGTTCGACCGGCTGCTGACGCTCTGGCGTCCGGACGTGATCGTGCTGATGGTCGCGCTGCTGGCGGTGGTGGGCTACCTCGCCGGTGTCCGCCGGGTGCGCGCACAGGACATCGCGTGGCCGGTCGGCCGGACGATCGCGTGGCTCGCGGGCGTGCTGGTGGCGGTCTTCGTGCTGAGCAGCGGCACCGCGACGTACGCCCCGGCGCTGTTCAGCGTCCACATGGTGCAGCACATGACACTCTCGATGCTGGTGCCGATCCTGCTCGCGCTGGGCGCGCCGATCACGCTGGCGCTGCGGGCGTTGCCGGCCTCGCCCGGTGCCTCGGACGGCACCGGGGACAGGGGAGCGCGGGAGTGGATCGTCGCCGTGCTCCACTCGCGGGTCGCCTCGGTGCTGACGCATCCGGTGGTCGCGCTCGTGTTGTACATCGGCACGTTGTACGCCTTCTACTTCTCCGACGTGTTCGCCTGGGCGATGCGCTCGCACGTCGCGCACCTGCTCATGGTGGCGCACTTCATCGGCGTGGGCGCGCTCTACTTCTGGCCGATCATCGCGCTGGACCCGATGCCGAGGAAGCTGCCGCCGCTCGGGCGGATGCTGCTGCTGTTCGCCTCGATGCCGTTCCACGCGTTCTTCGGCGTGATCGTGATGACGAGCAGCCGGCTGATCGGCGGGTCGTGGTACACCACGTTGCGGCAACCGTGGGTCGACCTGCAGTCCGATCAGAACATGGGCGGCGGCATCGCCTGGGGCGCGGCGGAGCTGCCGGTGCTGGCGGTGCTGGTCGTGGTGTTCGTCGCGTGGTACCGCTCCGACGTACGCGCGGCGCGCCGTGCCGACCGGCACGCGGATGCGGATCTCGAGCAGTACAACGCGATGCTCGCCCGGCTCGCCACCCACGACCGCCGCGGCTCATGACCGTCGCGGTGGTGACCGGCGCCAACCGTGGCATCGGGCTGGAGGTCTGCCGGCAGCTGGCCGCGCTCGGCCTGACGGTCGTGCTCACCGCGCGGTCGCTGGAGAAGGCCGAGACAGCCGCGGCCGGCCTTGGCCCGGGCCTGACCGGTGAGGTCCGGCCGTTCGCGCTGGACGTCTCGGACCGCTCGAGCATCCGGCGGTTCGCGTCCGGCGTGGGCGCGATCGACGTGCTGGTCAACAACGCCGCGATCAACTACGACACGTGGGAACGAGCCGCGACGGTCGACCTGGACTTCGTACGTTCGACCCTGGAGACGAACCTCTTCGGCGCCTGGGAACTGACGCAGGCGCTGCTGCCGGCCCTGCGAGCCGGCCGCCATGGCCGGATCGTCAACGTGTCGAGCGGCGCCGGCTCGCTGGCCGAGATGGGCGGCGGCACACCGGCGTACTCCCTGTCGAAGACGGCGTTGAACGCCATGACCCGCATGCTGGCCTCCGAACTGCGACCGGACCGCATCCTGGTGAACGCCGTGTGCCCGGGCTGGGTCGCCACCGACATGGGCGGCTCCGGCGGCCGCCCGGTGTCGGAGGGCGCGGCCGGCATCGTCTGGGCCGCCACCCTGCCGGACGACGGGCCTACCGGCGGCTTCTTCCGCGACCGCCGGCCCGTGGCCTGGTAGCCGGCCGGCCAGACGACCCGCTAGACCGGACCTTTCGCGTCCATCGCTGCTTGGAGGTAGGCGATGACGTCGTCGTGGGTGGGCTGCCTGGCCCCCTCCAGGCGGGACGCGTTGACGGCCCAGTCCAGCGGAGTCTCGCTGCCCGTGTCGGATCGTGCCGTGAGGTCGGCGCCCGCCTCGGCCAGCTTCCGTACCTGGTCGAGGTCGCCTCGCCAGGCGGCGATGTGCAGCGACGAGGCCGGCCAGGGCGGGATCTCCAGCGCGTGCTCGAAGGCCTCGCGGGAGTGCACCGGCTCGCCGTGCGAGACGATCACGCGCTCGAACGGAAGGTCGAGCATGGCGCGCAGGTCGGGGAGGGCGCGTTCCTCGTGCGTGGGTGACATCCACACCCGCAACGTGCCGTCGCGTTCGGTCATGGAGTCGCCGAACACCAGCGTCTTGTGACGCGGCAGTAGAGCGGGGTCTCGTGCCAGCCGCGAGGGTCGCGGAACGGCAGCAGGCCGCCGGGCAGCTCCTGGCCGGGCGTGATCTTTCGTACCTCGGCGTCCGGCTCGCCCCATCGCTCGAGCATCTCGGGATCGAAGACGTTCGGGCCGAAGACAGGGCATCCGTACCGGCCGGCCAGCGCGTCGCTGCTCCACGTTCGCCGATCGGTCCAGGTCTCCCGCATATGATCCCCGATCAACACCGCGACGGCCGTGGGCGGGCGCTCGGCGAACCGATCCCAGACCTGGCCCGCGTCCTCCGGCGGCAGCAGGGGATCGAGCACCCACCGCTCGTCGCCCGAGTCGACGCAGACGCTCGTCACCACCTTCTGCCAGTCGTGCCCTTCACTCCAGCTGGGATGCTCGAGCCGCCAGATCCACAGTCCGGGCGCGAGGTCGATGACCTCCACATTCGGCGAGCTGGGCTGAGTCATGAACGGCTCCTCGGGCGGTTCGCCTGGCAACAACCACGTCCAGGCCCACCCTGCCGCAAGGTCCGGACATCCTGTGTCCTGTACCACCGGGATACCTGTCACACAGCCTGCCCGGTCAGCCGTGCCCAGGTGCGAGGATCGCGGGTGGGGGAGCGGCCGCCAGGGTTTGGGCGTCGACCGCGCGGAGGGTGACCTGGGCGAGGCAGTCGGCCCGGCCGCACTCGCACTCGAAGTCGCGGACGATCTGCGCAGGAGGCAGTGGGTTCAGCGGTTTGGTCGACGGACTCAGGCACTGCGTGATGATCGCCTGGTTGGCGTAGCGGACCAGGTCCTGTCGTTCCTCCAGCGTCGACGCCACCGGGCCTGCGGTGAGCCGCGGTTCGAAGAAGACCTCCAGCTCGGCCAGCGTCTCGTCCACGCTCAGCCCGTCGACGGGCAGTTCGGCCACGCCGCTCCCGTCCAGCTGCTCGCGTACGACGTCCCAGCTCCTCAGGTACGCGTCCGGCGCGCCATCAGGGTGACGGGCGGCCAGCCGCCGCCGTTGCTCGTCGCGCGACGGCATCAGCCAGATCGCCGATCCGCCGAGCGACGCCATCGCCGGCGTCATCTGGCCGCCCTCGGCCACGACGAGCGGCGCTGCCGGCAGTTCCCGCAGATCGGAGAGGATCATCGGCCTTCGGTCGTAGAAGGCCTGCCCCGGCCCACGTGGCGGCAACGCGACCCCGGCCGCCAGCGCCCGATCCCGGTGGATCCAGGTCCGCGCGTCCGAGTTGTACCAGCGCAGCCCGTGCCGCCGGGCCAGCAGCCGCGCCACGGTCGTCTTGCCGGCCCCCGCAGGCCCGCCGATCCACAGAACGTTCGAGAGATCATCCACTGGCTCACATATACCGGCCGACCCGGCTGGGCTGCCACCTCGACAGGGTGTATCTTGACGTCAAGATAGTTTTCGATCAGCCACCGGGGTAAGGGCTGCCTGACCTTCATGCGCTCATCCAGTCTCGGCAGGATGAGAAGTGCCCGGTGCGAGCCGTGAACGACATGGATTGAGGAGTGGCGATGCCAAGCGTGGACAGCTTTGGAGCCAAGGGACGGCTCGACGTAGGCGAGCAGTCGTACGAGATCTTCCGGCTGTCCGCCGTCGAGGGTGCCGAGCGGCTGCCGTACAGCCTGAAGATCCTGCTGGAAAACCTGCTGCGCACCGAAGACGGCGCCAACATCACCGCCGACGACATCCGGGCGCTCGCCCAGTGGGACGCGGATGCCGAACCCAGCAAGGAGATTCAGTTCACTCCCGCCCGCGTCATCATGCAGGACTTCACCGGCGTCCCCGCCGTGGTCGACCTCGCCACGATGCGTGAGGCGATGGGCGAGCTCGGCGGTGACCCCAACCGGATCAACCCGTTGTCGCCCGCCGAGCTGGTGATCGACCACTCCGTGATCGCCGACGTGTTCGGTACGCCGGACTCCTTCGAGCGCAACGTCGAGATCGAGTACGAGCGCAACAGGGAGCGCTACCAGTTCCTGCGCTGGGGCCAGGGCGCGTTCGCCGACTTCCGGGTCGTGCCGCCGGGCACCGGCATCGTGCACCAGGTCAACATCGAGCACCTCGCCCGCGTCGTCTTCGAGCGCGACGGCCAGGCCTATCCCGACACCTGCGTCGGCACCGACTCCCACACCACGATGGTCAACGGGCTCGGCGTGGTCGGCTGGGGCGTCGGCGGCATCGAAGCCGAGGCCGCGATGCTCGGCCAGCCCGTGAGCATGCTGATCCCGCGCGTCGTCGGCTTCAAGCTGTCCGGCGAGCTGCCCGAGGGCGCGACCGCCACCGACCTCGTGCTCACGATCACGGAGATGCTGCGCAAGCACGGCGTCGTCGGCAAGTTCGTCGAGTTCTACGGCACGGGCGTCTCCGCGGTCCCGCTGGCCAACCGCGCGACGATCGGCAACATGTCGCCGGAGTACGGCTCGACGATCGCGGTGTTCCCGGTCGACGACGAGACGATTCGCTACCTCAAGATGACCGGACGCACCGACCAGCAGATGGCGCTGGTCGAGGCGTACGCCAAGGAGCAGGGCCTCTGGCACGACCCGCAGGTCGAGCCGGCGTACTCCGAGCACCTCGAGCTCGACCTGGCCACGGTCGTCCCGTCGATCGCGGGCCCGAAGCGCCCGCAGGACAGGGTTTCGCTGAGCGAGGCCAAGCCGCAGTGGCGCCGTGCCGTCCGCGACTACGTCACTGACAGCGGCGTCGACGAGGCGTCGGCCGAGTCGTTCCCGGCCTCCGACTCACCGGCGGTCAGCGCCAACGGCCGCCCCTACCGTTCCACCAACGTCACGCTGTCCGACGGCTCAAGGTTCAAGCTCGACCACGGCGCCGTCGTGATCGCGGCGATCACCTCGTGCACCAACACCTCCAACCCCTCGGTGATGATCGGTGCCGCGCTGCTGGCCAAGAACGCCGTCGACAAGGGCCTCAACCGCAAGCCGTGGGTCAAGACGACGCTGGCGCCGGGCTCGAAGGTCGTCATGGACTACTACGAGCGCGCCGGTCTCACGCCGTACCTCGAGAAGCTCGGCTTCAACCTGGTGGGCTACGGCTGCACGACCTGCATCGGCAACTCCGGCCCGCTGATCCCCGAGGTCTCCAAGGCGGTCAACGAACACGACCTCACCGTCGTCTCGGTGCTGTCCGGCAACCGCAACTTCGAGGGCCGGATCAACCCCGACGTCAAGATGAACTACCTCGCGTCGCCGCCGCTGGTCGTCGCGTACGCGCTGGCCGGAACGATGGACCTCGACCTCTACAACGAGCCGCTGGGCACCGGGTCCGACGGCAAGGAGGTCTTCCTGGCCGACATCTGGCCGAGCGCGCAGGAGATCGAGCGGGTCGTCGAGCAGGCGATCGCGAGTGAGATGTTCACCCGCGACTACGCCGACGTGTTCGCCGGCGACCAGCGCTGGCAGGAGCTGCCGACGCCGGAGGGCTCGACGTTCGAGTGGGCCGACGACTCGACGTACGTCCGAAAGCCGCCTTATTTCGAAGGGATGCCGGCCGAACCGGCGCCGGTCACCGACATCACCGGTGCACGCGTGCTGGCCAAGCTCGGCGACTCGGTCACCACCGACCACATCTCGCCGGCAGGCTCGATCAAGAAGGACTCGCCCGCGGGTGCGTACCTCCAGGAGCACGGCGTCGAGCAGCGCGACTTCAACTCCTACGGTTCCCGGCGTGGCAACCACGAGGTGATGATCCGCGGTACGTTCGCAAACATCCGGCTGCGCAACCAGCTCGCGCCCGGCACCGAAGGCGGATTCACCCGCGCCCTACTAAATGAAAATGGCACCGCCGGCGGCGACGTCACGACGATCTACGACGCGTCGATGAACTACCAGGAGTCCGGCGTCCCGCTGCTGATCCTCGCGGGCAAGGAGTACGGCTCCGGCTCGTCGCGCGACTGGGCGGCCAAGGGCACCGCACTGCTGGGCGTCAAGGCCGTCATCGCGGAGTCGTACGAGCGGATCCACCGGTCCAACCTGATCGGCATGGGCGTGCTTCCCCTGCAGTACAAGGCAGGCGAGGACGCCGAGACACTCGGGCTCACCGGCGAGGAGAGCTTCGACGTGGCCGGCATCACTGAGCTCAACGACGGCAGCACGCCGCGCGAGGTGACCGTACGGGCGACCTCGGAGTCGGGCACCAAGGAGTTCCGCGCGGTTGTTCGGATCGACACGCCGGGCGAGGCCGAGTACTTCCGCCACGGCGGCATCATGCAGTACGTACTGCGTTCCCTGCGCGGTTGATGGGGCTCGAGCTCTCCGTCGTCCTGATCGTCGGGCTCGCGGTCCTGGCGGGCTCGACGGTCCAGGGGTCAGTCGGCTTCGGCGTCTCGCTGGTGGCCGTACCCGTCCTGCTGCTGCTCGATCCGTCGTTGATGCCAGGCTCCATGCTGGTCGTCGGAACGCTGCTCCCGGCTCTCACGCTGACCCGCGAGCGGCAGAACGTCGACTGGCGGATCGCCCGGACCGCGATGCTGGGAAGGCTGATCGGCACCGCCGGGGGAGTGTGGGTGGTGACCGTGCTGTCGGTACGCGCGCTCACGATCGCCCTCGGCGTGTTCATCCTGGTGGGTGTCGCGCTGTCGATCTGGGACGTCGTGGTGCCGATGAAGGGCCCGACACTGTTCAGCGCCGGCGCGCTGACCGGCGTCACCGGTACGGCCGCCTCGATCAGCGGGCCGGTCGTGGGTCTGGTGATGCAGAAACTGCCCGGCGCGACGATGCGCGCCACGATGGCCGCGTTCTTCTGTGTGGGAACGGTGTTCTCGCTCACCGGGCTGGCGATCGGCGGGCAGCTCACGCTTCGCCAGGTGTGGATGGGCGTGGCGATGGTGCCGTTCCTCGTCGTGGGCTACGCGGTGTCCGGCCCGTTACGCCGCTACCTGGACGGCGGCTGGACGCGGACGGCAGTGCTCACGATCTCCACGGTCTCGGCCGTGGTCGTGCTCCTGCGAGCGTTGCTGGTGTGAGCTCCGGCGTCAGCGAGTGTGGGGGAACGGCCAGATCCCCACGCTGCCGTCGTAGCCGCCCGTCGCGAGCGTTTTGCCGTCCGGGCTGAACACGACCGCGCTCACGGCTCCGGTGTGCGCCTGGAAGCGGTCGAGGTTCTCGCCGGTGTCCATCGACCACAGCAGGATCGTGCCCTCCTGGTTTCCGGTGGCCAGCGTCTTGCCGTCAGGGGTGAACGCGACCGTGTTCACACTCCTCGGCGCGAACCCGACGCTGCCACCCGAGGTCGACGGCGCGGCGGCCCAGGTCTGGATGTCCCGGTCGGCCGCCTCGCCGGCGCCGGGAACGATCCGGTGCACCCACGGCATGCCGTCGCTCCTGGCTCGGGCGAGCGTGATCCCGTCGGGGCCGAACGCCACCGACCAGAGGTCGTTCCCCGTACTGGGGAAGGTGGAAATGCCGCCGCCGATGGCGTCGGCGACGAGTACCGATCCGTCGAGGCGGCTGAACGCGATCGTCCGGGCGTTTGGACTGAACGCGACCGACCAGAGGTTGTCGGTCAGGCTCTCTCCGGATGGCAGCCGGTCCGGGAACGGGCCCATGGAATCGGTCGCATCTTCGTCGTCATTGGGGCAGAACAGCATCGACCACTGGTTCGGGTTCAGGTCGATGGTGCCGAACCTGTCGGACTTGGACGGATCCCACATCCGGACCGTACGGTCGGCGCCTCCGCTGATCAGCACGTTACCCCGGATCACGAACGCGACCGAGTGCACGGCGCCGGAGTGGCCGGCGAAGACGTCGACGTTGACCCCGCTGCCGACATCCCACAGCCGTACGATGCCGTCCTCACCGGCGGAGGCGAGAGACTTGCCGGCCGGATCGAACGCGAGCGAGTTGACCGCGCCGGTGTGACCGGTCATCGGACGCGGAGGCAGCTCGACGGCGCCGTTCCGCTCGGCATTGACCGGCATACGTTTCCCGCGCAGCAGGCCGATCCGATCGGCCGGAACGGCGTAGCTGTCGCGGCCGCCCGAACGAGGGTGGGGTGCCATTGCCAGCAGCCCGACGATCTCGCCGGTCTCGCGGTCGATGGCCGGGCCGCCGCTGTAGCCGGGCTGGACCTGCAACGCCGACCCGGCACTGCTGTCGAGCTGCAGCCGGCCGCCACCGACCGTGCCGCGTACGGTCGCCTCGACCCAGGCGCCCTCAGGCCGCGGCGGAACGCCGGGATAGCCGAACACGTCGACCACCCTGCCCGGAGCCGGCACGCCGGCGGCGAGCCTGGCCGGCTCGGTGTCGTACGGCAGCTGGTTCTCGACCACCAGCACGGCGAGGTCCGCGGCGCCGGCATGGTCGGCGATCGGCGGGAACCACCGGACCACCCGTGCGCGCCGCGTGGCCTGACCGGTAGGGAGCATGGGGAAGTTGACGTCGATCGCGTCGACGGGAACGTCGCGACTCAGTGGATCGCGGTCCAGGACGGCGTTGACCACGTGGGCGCAGGTGACGATCTCGCGAGTGTCGACCAGCATGCCGACGCCCACTGTGGTGCCCGAGGACGTGGAGAAGCGGACGATGGCCGCGTGCGGGATCGGCACACCTGCCAAACTACCCAACCGCGGCGGTCTGCGGGGCGACGACGGCTCGGCGGGGCAGCCGGCGTTCCACCCAGAGCATGCAGCCCGCCGCGATGGCGCTCAGGACGCCGAGCAGGAGCCAGGGGGCGGTCGGGTGGAGCTCGAAGGTCTGGGCGAAGTACGCCGGCGCGATCACGTTCGCGATCGCGAACGACAGCTGGAAGACCGAGAGGTACCGGCCGCGGGCGGCCGGCGGGCTGGCTTCGGCGGCGAGTGCGCTCGACGTAGGTCCGTGCAGGAGCTCGGCGCCGCAGTACGCCAGCATGATGACGAACAGGAACGCGATCACGACCCACCCGGACGGCAGGACGAACGTCACCGCCATCAGCCCGCCCCACGCGGCCCACAGCAACGCCGCGATGACGATCACCCGGCTGCGGCGGACCTTGCGGACGAGATGGATCACCGCCGTCTGAACCACTGCGAGCAACGTGATGTTGACGGCGGACAGCGCGCCGACGACCCAGCCGGGCGCGTGCAGCCCGGAGTCGACGTACACCGGCAGGCCGGTTCCGAGCATCGTGACACAGATGGCGGCGACGGTGTTGAGCACGGTGTAGGTCATGAACGGCAGGTCGCGAAGCGGCGAGACCGCCGGTGCGGCAGGCGTCTCGGCCGTAGTGGGTTGCTCGTGGTGCTCGCGGTTCGGCACCCGGACGGCGACCAGCGCGGCAGCCGTCAGGCACGTCACGGCGTTCGCTCCGACGACGAACTGGTACACCGCTGTCCCGCCGGTCGCGAGCAGTCCGGCCGCGACCAGGCTGCCGAACCCGAGTCCGATGTTGCGCGAGGCCGACCCGAGGGCGTACCACCGGTCGCGTTCGGCGGTCGGCGCGAGATCGGCGACGAGCGTGAAGACCGACGACCAGTACAGCCGCATGCCGATCATCGCGCACAACGCGAAGACGAACAGCGGGATCGCGCTGCGGACGAAGAGATAACCGCCGAACGCGACTCCCTGCATCGCGGTGCCGACGACCACGACCAGCTTGGAGCCGTACCGGTCGACGAGCCGCCCGATGACGAGCGGCAACGGCAGCGTGAGCAGGCCCGCCACCGACAGGCACCAGCCGACGGTGCCGAGCGGAATGCCGGCGATCTTGGTGAAGTACAGCAACGAGACCGGGATGTAGAGCCCGACGCCGATCGAGTCGACCACCATCGCCGCGAAGAACGAGCGGGCGCCCGGCTGCCCGCGCAAGGAGGGCAGGCCGAAGCGCCCGGGCGAGTTAGGCATCGAAGCAACGTAACCCGCGCTCGTCGCCGATCGCAATGTGGTTTGGCGACCGCGTTCCGCCGGGTCCGGTTTCGTCGTACCTTTACCGCAGACAACGGGGGAGGTGCCATGAGTCTGAAGGCAAGAGCTGCGCTGATCATCGCTGCGGTGTGCCTCGCGCTCGCCGGCGGGATCCTCACCTGGCAGCCGTGGGCCGGCGCGTTCTCCGGTCTCTGCGGCGCCACGTCGGGCCTCAGAGCCGTTCAGCCCGGCACAGTCGTGGCGTTCTGGCTGCCGCTCGACGACCGAGACCTGCGTGTCGGCGACACCATCACGCTTCGGTCGGCCGACCTGAAGCTCGAGAGCGGTACGGGCCGCTTCGTCGGGGTCCGGGTGCGACCACAACGGCCGGGACTGGAGTGGGCGATGACGCGCTGGCCCGATCCTGAGTCCGACCTCTCCGAGCAGACGACGAAGCCGCTCGCGGGCTACCGCCTGCGACGTGGCGAGGTGACGTCGGTCTACTTCCTGGTCGAGCAGACCGGCCCCGGCACCGTGCGGTGGAAGAATCCGAGCATCACGTATCACCAGGGCTGGCGGATCTACACCGCATCCTCAGCCGACTGCCACTTCGAGACCGACTCGAGGCCGATCTAGTCCACCCGGAGCGCAGCCAGCTGCTGCTCGAACGGAATGACCTCATCGGCGGCGGCGCCGGCTTGGGTGGGGGCTGCCGGGCGGCCGGCCATCAGCTCGGCCAGCTCACCGGCGCCGCGCGCGATGCGTTCGGCGAGGTCGCCGGTCGCGTCCTGGCCGGCGCCCCAGTCCTCCGGAGCCGCGTAGACGGCCGTCGGTACGACGAACGCGCGCAGGTAGGAGAACAGCGGCCGCATGGCGTGCTCCAGCGCCAGCGAGTGCCGTGCCGTCCCGCCGGTCGCGGCGATCAGTACCGGCTTGCCGCGCAGCACGCCGTCCTCCAACACGTCGAAGAACGACTTGAACAGCCCGCTGTACGAAGCCGCGAAGATCGGTGTGACCGCCACCAGCCCGTCCGCCGACTCGACCGTCGCGAGCGCGGCTCGCAGGGCAGGGCTGGGGAATCCGGTCACGAGGTTGTTGGCCAGATCGCCGGCGAGCTCGCGCAGCTCGATCACCGTGACCTCGAGGTCGCCCTCGACGTGCTGCCGGACGGCCTGGGCCAGCCGATCGGCCAGCAGCCTGGTCGACGACGGCTGGCTCAGGCCGGCGGAGACAACGGCAAGCCGCATTCGTAACGCTCCTAACTAACCGTCTCGACCGGCTCGACTGCCTCAGCCGCCTCAGCCGCCTCGGCCGCCTCGGCCGCGAGCTTCGCCCGCAGCGAGGCGTGCGTCGGCGCGTCCGGCACGTCGGCCGGCCGGTCTTTGGCGAACTCCGCCCGCAGCACTGGCAGCACCTCGTCGCCGAGGATGTCCATCTGCTCCAGCACCTTCGACAGCGGCAGTCCGGCGTGGTCCATCAGGAACAGCTGACGCTGGTAGTCGCCGAAGTATTCCCGTGATTTCAGCGTCTTCTCGATGATCTGCTGCGGGCTGCCCACGGCCAACGGCGTCTGCTCCATGAAGTCCTCCAGCGACGGGCCGTGCCCGTAGACCGGAGCGTTGTCGAAGTACGGCCGGAACTCGGCGATCGCGTCCTGGGAGTTCTTCCGCATGAACAGCTGCCCGCCGAGCCCGACGATCGCCTGCTCGGGCGTGCCGTGGCCGTAGTGCGCGAACCGCTCCCGGTACAGGCTGATCAGCCGCTGGAAGTGCTCCTTCGGCCAGAAGATGTGGTTGGCGAAGAAGCCGTCGCCGTAGTAGGCGGCCTGCTCGGCGATCTCAGGGCTGCGGATCGAGCCGTGCCAGACGAACGGTGGGACGCCGGAAAGTGGCCGCGGCGTGGAGGTGAAGCCCTGCAGCGGCGTACGGAAGCGGCCCTTCCAGTCCACGACGTCCTCGCGCCAGAGCTGGTGCAGCAGCGCGTAGTTCTCGATCGCGAGCGGGATGCCGTTGCGGATGTCCTGGCCGAACCACGGATAGACCGGGCCGGTGTTGCCGCGCCCGAGCATCAGGTCGACGCGTCCGTCGGACAGGTGCTGCAGCATCGCGAAGTCCTCGGCGATCTTCACCGGGTCGCTCGTGGTGATCAGCGTCGTGGCGGTCGACAGGATGAGCCGTTCGGTGCGCGCCGCGACGTAGCCGAGCATCGTCGTCGGTGACGACGGCACGAACGGCGGGTTGTGGTGCTCGCCGGTCGCAAAGACGTCCAGGCCGATCTCCTCGGCCTTCAGCGCCAGCGCCACCATCGCCTTGATCCGCTCGTACTCCGACGGCGCGGTGCCGTTGGTGGGGTCGGGCGTGACATCTCCGACCGTGAAGATCCCGAACTGCATTGGGGCTCGCTTCCCGAGAGAACGATTGAAGATTCAACTCTATAAGCGGTGTTGCGAGCCGAATCATTCCCTCAGTGCCCCGCCTCGGCCGCGGTGCCCACCGTACGCACCCGGAGCAGCTGCATCAGGCGGATCGGCAGCCATCCGAAGCGGAGCAGCGTGCGGTCGATCTCGGCGCCGGGGAACGCCTCGGCGGACGCGGTGAGGAATGGCTCGGGATCCACGCCGCGGACGTCGTAGATCCGGATCTCGCCGCCCGGGCGCAGGACACGGGCCAGTTCGGGCACGATCGGCTCGACCCGTTCCCAGTGGTGCATGCTCGCGTTGGAGATCACCAGGTCGAACGAGTCGTCGGCGTACGGCAGGTCGGCCAGGTCGGCGCGGGTGAAGCTCATCCGGCCGGCGAGGCCGGCGCGCTCGGCGGCCGCCTCGGCCTCGGTGATCATGCCCTGGGCCAGGTCGACGCCGTGGAGGTCGAGGTCGGTCCGCTTTCCGGCGATCAGTCGCAGGATCCGGCCGGGACCGCAGCCCGCGTCGAGCACCGCCGCTCCGTGAGCGGGCTCGGCCTTCAGCACGTCGTTGCTCACCATCTTGTAGAGGCTGCCGAACAGGGCGCCCGCGTGCTTGTCGTAGCTGTGGCCGTCCTCGAACGAGCTCTGGTGCTTGTGGTTGTGCAGCATGCGCGAACTCCGGGATCTGTGTGGAATAGTTGACGGTAGCAACCGTCCTTACGTTGAGAGATGATAGGCGCAACAGTTGTCAAGCGCAACTATGAACGGCGATGACCACGGCCGGCTGGAAGGCCTGCTGAACCACGTGGTCCGGATGATCGGGCTGCAGCACACCTGGACGATCGGGCAGATCACGATCTCGCTGTCGGAGTGCACGGTCGTGATGGAGCTGCTGACCGCCGGCGAGCTGTCACAGCAGGACCTCGCGGCGCGGCTGCGTGTCGACAAGAGCCGGATCAGCCGGATCGCGGCACAGCTGGAGGCGAGGGGCTGGCTGGTTCGGGAACGAGACCCGGACAACCGCAGGCTCTACCGCGTCCGCCTGACGGAGGACGGCGAACATGCCGGCCGGCACCTGCACGAGTCGATGCACCAGCGGCACGCGGACCTCCTGGGCGCGCTGTCTCCGAAGGAGCGGGACGCGTTGCGGGTTGGGCTGTCCGGGCTGATCCGGGTGGCCCACGAGCACGGGCACGGTGCTGCGTTCGGGCTCGGGATCGGAGGCCGGTGATGGGCGTCGTCCATCTCGACACCGGCGACGACCCGCGGCTGTCGGACTACCTGGACCTGCGCGACGTCGAGCTGCGGAAGAGCCTGGAGGCCGAGCACGGGCTGTTCATCGCCGAGGGCGAGAAGGTGATCCGGCGCGCGGTGGCGGCGGGGCACACCGTCCGGTCGTTCCTGCTGAGCGAGCGCTGGCTGGCAGACCTGTCCGACGTCGTGTCGGAGTCGGGGGCGCCGTGCTACGTGCTGCCGGCGGCGCAGATCGAGCGGCTGACGGGGTTCCACGTACACCGGGGTGCGCTGGCGTCGCTGGCCAGGCGGCCACTGCCGTCGGTGGGTGAGGTCGTCGCCGGCGCGCGGAACATCGTCGTGCTCGAGGACATCGTGGACCACACCAACGTCGGCGCGATCTTCCGGAGCGCGGCCGCGTTCGGAGTGGACGCGGCAGTGCTGGCGCCGCGCTGCGCCGACCCGCTCTACCGGCGTTCGATCAAGGTCTCGATGGGCTCGGTGTTCACGCTGCCGTACGCGCGGATGATCAACTGGTACGACGGGCTGGCCGAGATCCGGGCGGCTGGGATGCGGGTGCTGGCGCTCACGCCCGCGCCGGACGCCGTCTCGCTGGAGGCGGCACTGGCGCCTCACGACGGCGAGCGGCGGGCGCTGGTCTTCGGCACGGAGGGTGACGGCCTGTCGAGCCGCTGGCTGGACCAGGCCGACGTGAAGGTACGGATTCCGATCGACGCGGCCATCGACTCGCTGAATGTCGCGGCCGCGGCCGCGGTCGCGTGCTACGTTCTCGCGGGAAGTCGATCTTCACCGACTGCGACGCCGCTGGAACCTAGGGCACTCGATGATCGTCGACTGAGTCACCCGTAGAGTCCACGTGGAGGGTCCGGGCCGGGAGGACACGTGTACGCAAGCGATCCAGGCGGGGCGGAGCTGAGTTTGGCCGCCCTACGCCGTCTGGACGAGATTCTCTCCTCTGTCGCGGTCGGCGGGAAGCCGGAGCCCGCGGTCGAGGAGGTGGTCAGCGCGCTCGTCGATCTGCTGGGTTTCAAGTCGGCGCGTTGCCATCTGGCGACCGACGAGGAGGCCGAGCAGGTCTGGGAGCGCCTGCTGTCGGCGGCGGTGCCCGTCAGCCGGGCCGACGGAGCACCGAGCACGCTGCGACTGGCCAGCGATCCCGTCCAGCTGCTGGCCCCGATGCGCTCGGCCGGCCCGCAGCGCCTGGTCGGCGTCTTCGTGGTCGAAGTCGCCGACGACGACCTGGCCGCCGCGACGGGCGCCGGTGAGGGCGCGGTTTCCGG
The DNA here is from genome assembly GCF_054779015.1 of Flindersiella endophytica. Lineage (NCBI taxonomy): Bacteria > Bacillati > Actinomycetota > Actinomycetes > Propionibacteriales > Nocardioidaceae > Flindersiella > Flindersiella endophytica. The sequence continues at coordinate 170,462 of NZ_BAAGYY010000028.1, read as the reverse complement.
TGCCGGCGCGCTTCGGCTGGAGCTGCTGGAGACACTCACGCGGCAGGTGGGCTACGCGCTGGCGTCGGCGCACGAGGTCACCCACGATCCGCTGACCGGCTTACTGAACTGGACCGGCGTCCACCGTCGACTCGAGGAACTGGTCGCCGAACCCCGCGATCCGGCCCGGCCGGGCGTGGTGATGTTCTGCGACCTCACGGGCTACAAGAAGTTCAACGACCGCTTCGGCCACCTCGTAGGCGACGACGTGCTGGCGCTGGTCGGCGGCCGCATCGCCGAAAGCGTCCGCGACTCCGACTCGGTGGGCCGCTATGGAGGCGACGAGTTCGTCCTCGTCCTGCCCGACCTCGGCCATCGCCAGGCGGACGACACAGCCGCCCGCGTCATGAACGCCGTCCACGAACCGATCGTGATCAAGGGCGAGTCCCTGAGCGTCGGCGCGAGCTTGGGCGTCGTCGTGGTCGACGCCCAAGCTTCTGCCCGCGAGGTCCTCGACCGCGCCGACAAAGCGATGTACCTCGCCAAACGCAGCGACGGGGGAGACCGCTACGTCGTCCAGCCCCTGTCCGAACCCAGCTAGCTCGTGTGGATCGAGCGACCTAGCCTCAGTGCCCTTCGGCCCGAGACCGGCACGGCGGAGTGACCGCCGATCCGAAACCCGGGCCTAGAGGGTCGGCGACTCGGTGTGGACCAGGTCGACGAGGCGGGCCAGCACGTCGGGGTCGGTTTGGGGCATGACGCCGTGGCCGAGGTTGAAGATGTGGCCCGGCGCCGAACGGCCCTCCGCGATCACCGCGCGGGCCTTCTCCGCCAGTACCTTCCACGGGGCGAGCACCAGCGACGGGTCGAGGTTGCCTTGCACCGGGCGGCCACCGGTACGCCGGACGGCCTCCGACAGCGGCACCCGCCAGTCGACGCCCACGACGTCGGCGCCTACGTCGGCCATTGGCCGGAGCAGTTCGCCCGTACCGACGCCGAAGTGGATGCGCGGCACGTTGAGCTCGCCGATGCTCGACAGGATCGCGCGGCTGTGCGGCGCGACGAACGTCTCGTAGTCGGCCGGCGAGAGCGCGCCCGCCCACGAGTCGAACAGCTGGACCGCCGACGCGCCGGCCTCGACCTGCACGCGCAGGAACGCCGATGCGATGTCGGCCAGCCGGCCGGCCAGCGCGTGCCAGAGCTTCGGCTGGTTGAACATCAGAGCCTTGGTCTTCACGTGGTCACGGCTCGGCCCACCTTCGACGAGGTAGGACGCCATCGTGAACGGACCGCCGGCGAAGCCGATCAGCGGCGTGCCCTCGAGCATCTTGACCAGCTGGTCAACCGACTCCGAGACGTACGGCACGTCGCTGGGTTCGAGCGGCCGCAGCTGGGCCAGATCGGACTCCTCGCTCACCGGCTCGGCGACGACCGGGCCGACGCCCGGCACGATGTCGAGGTTCACTCCGATGGCCTTCAGCGGAACCATGATGTCGGAGTAGAAGATCGCCGCGTCGACGCCGTAACGCCGGACGGGCTGCAGCGTGATCTCGACGACGAGCTCCGGGCGCGTACAGGAGTCGAGCATCGGCACGCCGTCGCGGAGCTTGCGGTATTCGGGCAGCGACCGACCGGCCTGCCGCATGAACCACACGGGGATGTGCGGCACGGGCTTGCCGAGACAGGCCGCCAGGAACGCCGACTCGCTGACGCGCGAAGGCTCGTCGTCGGAGGTGCTGAGGGGTTCGTGGGACACTGCGACCGGCTCCGGGGACACACGGGCCTCGGCGTCGGCACCGGCCGGCTGTTCGCCGGAAGTCTCGGGCTCGTCGGTCGCTAAGTCGATCTCGCGTTCATCGTTCACGGTAGACACCGCATGGCAGCCTAGTCTCCTCCTCGGACAGCACTCCGTGCGGGTTTCCCATGTACTCCTGACTGGATGTCCGTTTCATCCATCTATGTGCGGTTTGCATGTGAGATTTCTTTGGCTATTTCGGGAACTTGTCGGCGCGTCGCACTTCTGCGGTGGGGGGTACTCCGACGTAGGCTCACCAGCGTGGCCGCACGCAGGGAATCCGACACGTTGCCAGACGAGTTCCGTCAGGCTGTGCAGGACCTGGGCTCGGCCTCGATGCGCCCAGAGGTTCAGGTCGAGCAGGTGCCGGCGCCGCAACGTGTCGCGCCCTACTCCGCCGCCCTGTCCGCCGAGGTCGTGGTCGACGACATGGAGCTCGCGACCGGGCGCCTGGTCCTCCTGCACGACCCCGACGGGCACGAGGCCTGGCAGGGAACGTACCGCTGTGTCGCGTACGTTCGAGCCGACATGGACCCCGAAATGGCGGCCGACCCGCTGCTGGCCACAGTTGCCTGGTCCTGGCTGATCGAGTCGCTCGAGAGCAACGGCGCTGATTACCTCGCGCCCAGCGGCACGGTCACCCGGGTCGCCAACGAGAGCTTCGGAGGCATGGCCGACGAACCGCCGCGGGCGGAGATCGAGTTGCGCGCCTCCTGGACGCCGGTCGGCACCGCCGCCGGACCCTCCATCGCCACGCACGCCGCCGCCTGGGGGCGACTGCTGTGCACCGCCGCCGGACTGCCACCGACGCCAGCCGGCGTGGTCGCGATCCCGAGCCGGCGGGGGTCGGCGCGGTGACCGAGAGAGTCGAACAGCCCGAATCCGTCCGCGAACAGCCAGAGTCTCCTTCAGCTTCGGCTTCCAACGTCACGCCGCTGCTGACGCCGCAGGACGGGCTGCCGCCGGTCGTGGAGTCGGCGGAGGCGCTCGGCCGGATGATCGACGCGTTCGCCGGCGGCACCGGACCGGTCGCGGTCGATGCCGAGCGCGCCTCCGGCTACCGCTACAGCGGCCGCGCCTACCTCGTTCAGCTGCGCCGGGCCGGCTCCGGCAGCGCGCTGGTCGACCCGATCGCCTGCCCCGACCTGAGCAAGCTCGACGAAGTGCTGGCGTCCACCGAGTGGGTGCTGCACGCAGCCACGCAGGACCTGCCGTGCCTGGCCGAGCTCGGCCTGCGACCGCGCGCGCTGTTCGACACCGAGCTCGCCGGGCGGCTGCTCTCGTTGCCAAAAGTCGGCCTCGGCGCGATGGTCGAGGACGTCCTCGGCTACCGCCTGGAGAAGGGGCACGCGGCCGCCGACTGGTCGACCCGGCCCCTGCCCGAGCCGTGGCTGATCTACGCCGCACTCGACGTCGAACTGTTGGTCGAGCTGCGTGACGTGCTGCATCAGAAGCTGGTCGAGGCCGGCAAGCTCGACTGGGCGCTGGAGGAGTTCGCGGCGCTGATCGACCAGCCGGCCAGGCCACCCCGGCCCGACCCGTGGCGGCGTACGTCCGGCATCCACCGCGTACGTTCACGACGTGAGCTGGCCTTCGTTCGCGAGCTCTGGAACGCCCGCGACAAGCTGGCCCGCCGCCGCGACATCGCACCCGGCCGCGTCCTGCCCGACCAGGCGATCATCGCGGCCGCGCTCGATCGGCCGCCGACGCGGCGCCGGCTGGAATCGCTTCCACAGTTCGCGACCAGAGGCTCCCAGCGCAACCTGTCGGTGTGGTGGGGTGCGGTGCAGCGCGCCGCCGGCCTGACCGACTCAGCGTTGCCCGAGCCGTCGGTGCCGTACGACGGTCCGCCGCCGGCCCGCTCCTGGGCCGACAAGGATCCGCAGGCAGCGGCACGGTTGACGGTGTGCCGGAACGCGCTCAACGACATCGCCGAAGAACACCTGCTGCCGGTGGAGAACCTGCTGGCGCCCGACACCCTGCGGCGGGTGATCTGGGAACTGCCCGATGAGCTGACGCCGGAACGCATCGCATCGGAGCTGCGCGGCCGCGGCGCCCGGGAATGGCAGATCACACTGGTGGCCGGGCCACTCACCGAAGCCCTCGCGGCCCAACCCGACCACTAGGCTCCGCGGCCGACCGACCGCTGAACCACCCGAGCACCAGGCAGGCCGGGCGCTTGCACAAGCCCGGCCCGCCTGGTCCGTGGTCGTTCCGGCTAGCCGGTCTCGGCGGGTGAGGCTGCCGGCGGGGTGCTGGTGCCTCGGCGGCGGTGGCGAATCAGCAGCCAGGCCGGCAGCACGCCGATGATCGCGATGCCGACGAGGAACGGCAGGAGGGCGCCGAGCACGGTCAGCGTCACGTCAACCGTTGCCACGAGGGCGTGCCATCCCGACTTCAGTCCCGGCAGGAAGCCGGTCTTGTCCTCGGCGGCCGCGGCCGGCGCGGGCTTGGCCGGAGGCTTCTCGAAGTTGAGCGTCAGCGTCGACAACGCAGCCTGCGCCGACAGCGTCGCCTGCTGGCTCTGCAGCGACTCCAGGTCCGCTTCCCTGGTCGTCAGCTCCGACTCCACCTGGATCACGTCGCCGACGGTGTTGGCCTGGGACATCAACGTACGAAGGCGTTCGATGCTCTTCTTCTGGCTGGCGATCCGGCTCTCGACGTCGGTCAGGTCCTTGGTGACGTCGGTCGCCTTGTGGGAGTTGCTGGTGACCGTGCCGAGCTTCTTCACCTCGGCCACGATGTGGTTGTAGTCGCCGACCGGCACTCGCAGCACGACCTGGATGCCCACGGTCTGGCCCTTGTCGTTGGACGTCGTCTGGATGTCGCCGACGTAGCCGTCTCCGCCGCCGACCAGCGCGGAGGCCTTGTCGGCCGCGAGCTGCACGTCCTTGGCGCGGATCGTCATCGTGCCGGTACGGATGATCGAACGTTCGGTGATCGTGACGCGGGCCCGGTTCTTCGACGCGTCCGGGCCCTGCTGCTTCTCCGCCCCGGCGTCGGAGTCCTGCTGCTGCGGCTGCGCCTGTTTCGGGGCGGCGGCCTCGTTCGAGTCGAGGCCGGCACTGGACCGTTCAGCGGCGGAGCAGCCGGTGCCCAGCGCGGCTGCCAGCGCGACGCCCAGCAGGGCTGCGGCCAAACGGGATCTGGACGTACGCATGACGTCACCTCAGGGTCGTGTTGTCGCGAGCGGATACAGCCTCGACGCTTGCCTTGCGCACAGGGTTGCTGTCCGCCCGATCCCGTTGCCGAATCCAGATCCGATCGTGACAAGGTACGAACATGGGTGAAGGCGCAAACGTCGTTGTCGTCGGTGGTGGAGTGAGCGGCCTCGCGACCGCCTGGTTCCTGCGGCAGCAGGCGCCCGAGCTCGACGTCACGGTCCTGGAAGGCTCCGATCGGCTCGGCGGCAAGCTGCGCACGGTCGAGCTGGACGGCCTCGACGTCGACACCGGCGCCGAGGCGATGCTCAACCGCCGGCCGGAGGCGGTCCAGCTGGCCCGCGACCTCGGTCTGGCGGATCGGCTGCGCTTTCCCGTGACCACGACCGCCGGCCTGTGGACTCGCGGCCGGGTACGCCCGATCCCGGGTGGCACGCTGATGGGCATCCCCGGCGACCTCGATGCCGTGGCCGAGACCGGCGTGGTCTCCGACGCCGGGCTGGCCCGGGCCGCCGAGGACCGCACGGCACCAGCCACGCCGTTTGACGGCGACATCGCGATCGGCACCTACGTCGCCGAACGGCTCGGCCAGGAAGTCGTCGACCAGCTGGTGGAGCCGCTGCTCGGCGGCGTCTACGCAGGTCACGCCACTGAGCTCTCGTTCCAGGCGACCGTGCCGCAGCTCGCCGCCCGCGTACACACGGAGCCCTCCCTGCTGCGCGCCGCCGAGCAGGCGAAGGCCGCGACGCCGGCCTCGGACGCACCGGTGTTCGCCGGCCTCGACGGCGGCGTCGGCTCGCTGATTCCGGCGCTCGAGGCAGCCTGCGGCGCGAAGATCCGCCGGAACGCGATGGTGCGCGAGCTCTCGCGTACCCCTGGCGGCTGGCGGCTGGTCGTGGGCCCCACTCGCGAGCCCGAGGTGATCGACGCCGACGCGGTGGTGCTGGCCTGCCCGGCCCGGCCCGCGGCCCGGCTGCTGGCCGGTGTCGCTCCGGTGGCGGCGGCCGAGCTGGACCGGATCGAGTACGCCAGCATGGCGACGATCGCGCTGGTCTTCGAGGCCTCCGCGCTGGCGGAGCCCTTGCAGGGCTCGGGATTCCTCGTGCCGCCGACCGAGAACCGGCTGATCAAGGCGGCGACGTACTCCTCCGCGAAGTGGGGCTGGCTGGGGGAGCAGGCCGGTGGCGGCCGGGTGGTGATCCGGACCTCGATCGGCCGGCACCGCGAGGAGGCCGACCTGCAGCGCGACGACGACGAGCTGCTCTCGTTCGCGGTGGCCGACCTCAACCTCGCGATCGGTGTGAAGGCGATGCCGGTGGCCTCGTACGTCCAGCGCTGGGGCGGCGGGCTGCCGCAGTACGCCGTCGGACACCGTGACCTGGTCGAACGCGTACGCGCCGAGGTCGCCCGCCGGCCGGGCCTCGCGCTGGCCGGTGCCGCGTACGACGGGCTCGGTATACCGGCCTGTATCGCGACCGCCAAGGCGGCCGCCACCGCGCTGGTGTCCAGCCGGCCCTGGAACAATGACGGACATGAGCGAGAAGCCGAAGGCACGTGATCTCAACCAGGTGATCCGCTACACGATGTGGTCGGTGTTCCAGCTACGAGAACCCCTCGGCGACATCGACCGGGCACCCGTGGCGGCCCAGGTGGAGCAGTTGTTCGGCCAGCTCGCCGCCAAGGACGTGGTCGTCCGCGGCACCTACGACGTCTCCGGCCTGCGCGCCGACGCCGACGTGATGATCTGGTGGCACGCCGAGAACTCCGACGACCTCCAGGAGGCCTACAACCAGTTCCGGCGCACGGAGTTCGGCGAGGTGCTGGAGCCGGTGTGGTCGCAGGCGGCACTGCACCGGCCGGCGGAGTTCAACAAGAGCCACGTTCCGGCGTTCCTGGCCGAGGAGGAGGCGCGGCCCTACGTCTGCGTCTACCCGTTCGTACGGTCGTACGAGTGGTACCTCCTGGCCGACGCCGAACGGCGCGCACTGCTGGCGGAGCACGGCAAGATGGCGCGCGAGTACCCCGACGTACGCGCCAACACGGTGTCGTCGTTCGCGCTCGGCGACTACGAGTGGATCCTGGCCTTCGAGGCCGACGAGCTCTACCGCATCGTCGACCTGATGCGGCACCTGCGTGGCTCGGAGACCCGCCGGCACGTCCGCGAAGAGGTCCCGTTCTTCACCGGTCGCCGCCGTCCGGTCTCCGAGATCGTCGGGATGCTGCCGTGAGCTGGCTGCGCAGAGTCTTCGGCGGCAAGGACGACCTGGCCGCGCCGCCGATCACGCTCGACATGGACGCGCGGCGCGAGCAGTTGCAGGCGCTGGAGGACGTGCTCGACAAGCTGGTCGAGCTGATGAAGGCCAACGAGGAACGAATGGCCAACCCGGGCTGGCGCGAGCGGATGGCGGAGTACCGCCGGATCTCGGGCGAGGCCTACACGTTGCGTCGTGGCACGTTCGATCGTGAGCTGTTGCTGGACCTGGCGTTCGAGATCCGCCCGGTCTTCACCGGCGACCTGCCAGACGACGTGAAGCCGGTGGAGCCGTTGCAGGAAGAAGCGATGCGAGCGGCCAAGGCCCTGCAGGAAGTGCTTCCTGGTGAACAGGCCCCGGCCGCCCAGAGCTAACTCGGCTCAGCTCTCGTTTCCCGTGTCGTTCCCCGTGTCGCTCTCCGTCGCGTTCCCCTCGGGCTCGAGGGTGAGCGAGACGGAGTTGATGCAGTAGCGCAGGTCGGTGGGGGTTCCGTACCCCTCGCCCGCGAACACGTGGCCGAGGTGGGAGTCGCAGGCCGCGCAGCGGACTTCGGTGCGGACCATGCCCAGCGAGCTGTCCTTGATCTCGCGGATCCGGTCGCCGGCCAACGGTGAGAAGAAGCTCGGCCAGCCGCAGTGGCTGTCGAACTTCGTGTCGCTGCGGAACAGTTCGGCTCCACAGGCCCGGCAACGGTAGACGCCGGTGGTCTTGGTGTCGACGTACTCACCCGACCACGGACGCTCGGTGCCGGCCTCCCGCAGGACTTGATACTCGGCCGGGGAGAGTTGCTCGCGCCACTCCGCCTCGCTCTTGCGGACTTGTTCAACCACGTTTACCTCCACCACGAACAACGCGCCGGGCGGCTCAGGCCTTCCCACGGCCCTGGCGGCCCTTGCGGCGCATCCGGCGCCGGAGCGAGACCCAGTTCCAGTACGCCAACGCCGCCACCAGGCCGCCGACCACCAGGACGAGCAGCGCCACCGCCACCTCGCCGTTGACCAGCATCACGGCCACGATGACCAGCGTTCCGAGCAGGCAGGCGACGCTGAACACCAGCGCCCCCCAGGCCATGAACGGGTCGAGCCGGTCGTTCACTCCGTCCAGCAGTCCTTTGCGCGGCATGGCTCAGTCACCACTGAGTTTCTTGTCGAGTTCCTCATCGGAGTAGTGGTGCTCGTCGGTCGCCCAGTCGACGCCTTGCTTGCCGGCCTGGACGGCGCCCGGCGCCCGGCTGATCCAGGTGTTGGGATTGGACGGGCTGAAGTAGGCCGACCTGTCGGTGGCGAAGTCCTTGATGACCTGCCCGGGGCCCTTGTAACCCGCCGCGAATCGGCCGCCGTCGCGGTTGCGGAACTTCGTGCCGGCCTTGTTCATCCCGCTCGCGCTGACCTTGCGGAGCAGCATCTTGAGCCGGGTGAGGATCATGTTGACCTTCTGGATGAACTTGGTGACCCTGCTGGTCGTCGCGGTCGCGCGGTAGGCGGTCGCCGTCCCGGCCGCGGCGGTCGAGCCGCCGAACGTGACCGGCGCCGAGGCCAGCGCCGGGATCCAGATCATGATCATCCACTCGACGAACTCCGCGATGAGCCCCAGCACGAAGTTGTAGGCGAGTTCCATGAGCATCTTGGAGATGTTCATGATCATCTGGATCAGCTTGACATCGTTGGCGATGCCGTCCACGCCGTCGGCGAAGTCGTTGAGCCTGGTCTTGGCCGCGTCACTCGCCTTGCCCTCCCAGACCAGCAGCCCGTTGTTGGAGGCGTCCCGGACCTCCTGGGCCAGTGGCGTGAGCGCGTTCTGCACGCGGGTCCACTTGGCTATCTCCTCGTCCATACGCTCGGGGTTGCCGGTGACGTACCCGATCGCGTCCTGCAGCGGCTGGATCCAGTCGATCAGGAAGCCGAGCCCCTGGCTGATCAGCCAGTTCAGCGGGTCGGCCGCGATGGACATGACGTTGTTGGCCATGCCGTAGACCTGCGTGCCGATGTTGACCGCCTCGGACCAGTTGGCGGCGGGGTCCTCGACGAGCTTCTCGCCGGACTTGTACGCCGAGACGCCCTGCCCGACGAACGGCACCTTGTCGATCTGGCTGCCGTCCAGCCGTCCTGTGCTGGTGTCCTTGCCGGCGTCCTTGTCGTTGGTGACCGAGGTGTCCTTCTCGGTCTCAGGTGTGGTCATCGTCTGCTCTCCGACTCCACGCTCGTATCGTCAACCGGCCGAGACACAACTCTGGGATAGAGCTTCAGTAGCCCGGCATACCGGTGTCGTTCAGTTTGTCCTGGATCTTCTGCATCGCGGCGGCCAGGCCGTCCTCGGTCGCCTTGTAGGCCTTCCCGGCGGAGTCGACCCGTTGCACGTTGTCCTCGAGTGCCTGGCCCATCATCTTGAGGTGCTCGAGGGCCTCCTCACCGGCCACCTTCCAGTAGATGGCCGCGGGGATCATGCCCACCAGGCCCCAGACCTTCATGTCCGGGGCGGTCGTGCTGGCCAGCTGCATGATCCCGGCGGCGTCGCCGTTGAGCTTGTCCAGCTTGCCCTTGAGCTTGTCGAGCTCCTCCTTGCTGAACTTCGCGCCCTCACCGCCCATGCTTGCTCACCACTTCCGCGTGTCGTCGTCTTCGTCGTCCGCCGGCTGGTAACGCTCGACCAGCTCGCGGACGTTGAACCGGGAGCCGGCGTAGTCCTGCGCCGGGCCGGCCATGGCCATCGCCAGCTGGGCGGTGGCTTGCTGGATCGTGGCCAGCACCATGGGGCCGACCTTGGTCGGGCCATGCCGCAGCATCTTGTCGTCGATCTCGATCCCGGTCACACCGGTGCCGGCGCGGACGGTCACCTCGATCGCGCCGTCCGGCGAGGTCGCCGTCGCCGACTGGCCGGCCATCCGTTGCTGGATCTCGGTGAACTCCGCGAGCTGCCGGTCGGCATCCTGCTGGAGCTGCGCAAGATGCTGGTGCGCGGCCAGGGCCTCGTCGGCGATTCCGGCGTTCTGGATGTAGTCACGCTCTTCAGCGCTGAGATCGGCCCAGGGATCGAGGTCTTCGTAGCCCTCGGCGAGCTCGTCGAGACCGGGTGGCTCGGCGATCGCACTCGCCGGCCCGGAAGACGACGGGTCGCCGAGCACCGCGGCCACCGCGTCGACAGCCGCCGGTCCGAGCTCGCGTGCCGACTCCATCAGGTCGCGGTTGAGCTGGGCTGTCGCCTCCCTGATCGTGGCGAGAATCAGCTCGCCCAGCTCGGCAGCGCCATGGTTGCGGGCCTGCTGGGCAAGCTCGATCGAAGCCACGACATTGCCGGGCGCCGCGGTGACCGTCACTGTGTGGTCGTCCGAGGTCACGGTCGCCTTCGCGTCGGACAGCAGCTCACTGAGCCGGTGTGCGTCGGCGGCTGAGCGTTCAGGGTTGGCGGTCCCGTTCACAATTCGTAGCGTATTCCACGAAGCGCCACAGATGCGGGACGCGGGCCACTGCCCTGTGGACAACGTCAGCCCACCCGGATCCGGACGACCTGCGGGTCGTGGTCACTGGCCTGATCCGCGAACTCGGCGTTCACGTGCACGCTGTCGTAGCTCGTCACCTGTGCATAAGTGGACGGACTTACCAGGATGTGGTCGAGTACCTGGGAGTTGCCCTGGAAGACGTAGGAGTAGCGCTCGGCCGCCGGCAGCGTGCGCGGGAGGTCGACCAGCGCGTCGCCGCCGGTGAGGATCTGCGACGTCTCGGAGAACTCGAAGTCGTTGATGTCGCCGAGCACGACCACGTTCGCCGTGGGCTGCGCCGCCTGGACGCTCTTCACGAAGTCGTTCAGCACCGTCGCCTGCGCGTGCCGCTGCGTCTCCGACGAGCGGTTCGGCGGCTGCCAGCGGCCGGTCAGCGGCTCGTCGCCGCCCTTGGAGTTCAGGTGGTTGGCCACCACGAAGTACGGCCGGCCGCGGAAGTCGAACTCGCCGGCCAGCGGCTTCCGGGAGTCCTGGAACGCCTCGTTGGCGGGGTCGACCCGGCCGGGGGAGAGCGTCAACTGCGCTTTGCCGGCTGTTCTTCGCACCTCGGTCGGGGTCGTGGCGTCGGCCTGGCCCCGGTCGGCGAACTTCACGCCCCGGTCGGTACGGAAGAGGAACGCCTGCCGGATGTTCCCGGTCGGCTCGCCACCGTCGGTGAGGTTCTCCGGCGACACCTGCCGCCACTCGTACGCCGGTCCGCCGGCCGCCTCGATCGCCGCGGTCAGCTGGTTCAGCGTCTTGTCGGCGTCGACGACACCGTCGGGCGTGCAGGTGTCGGACGGGCCGTCCGGGCACTCGGCGCCGGTGTTGTCCTGGATCTCCTCCAGCGCCACGACATCGGGCGAGCCGAGGTTGTCGACGATCGTCCGGGCGTGCCGGTCGAAGCTGCTCTGCGGGTCGGTCGGGTCGAGGTTCTCGACGTTGTACGACGCCACGGCGAGCTCGCCCGCACCCGGCTTGCCGGTCACCTCTGGCTTCAGCCCGCCACTTCTCACGGTCGGTACGGCCTTGGGATAGATCCGGAACGTGTTGAAGTCGTACGCCAGCGGCCCGGTCACCTCGCCGGCCAGTGTGTCGCCGACGTTGGCGGCCGGCATCAGCCGGTAGACGATCTCGTCGTCGACGGTCAGGCGCTGGGCGTTCGGCTTGGTGTAGGAGGCATAACGGACGCCGCCGCGGATGGTGCGCGGCAGGCCCTTGGTGCCGCCGGGCAGCACGGTCAGCTCGCCGAAGCTGTTGGTCGGCCCGACCACCTCGGCATCCTTGACGTCGACGAGCATGCCTTCGAGCGTCTCGTAGAAGTCGAGCGCGTCGTGGGCCGGATCGAACGTCGCCGTCTCGATGTCGGTACGGCTCTTCACACTGTCGACCTGCTGCGCGGGAGTCTGCCGCCCGCCGGGCCCGATGCGTACGGCCGCGGGCAACGGCGTGTCGCCGGCCTGCACGGTGAACGACGAGCGAACGATCTCGGTGACGTTGAGGTTCGGGCCGCTCGCGCTGCTCGGCCGGAACTCGTCGACTGTCCCGCTGACCTTGACGCTCTGCCCGACCTCCGGCTTGGCGCCGCTGCTGCCGGTATAGACGAAGATGCCGTCGGACGTTCTGTCGTCGCCGTCGCCCTTGGCGTCCTGCAGCCAGTAGCCGTCGAACTTGCGGGCGGTGACCACGCCGCTCGTGCTCACTTCGTCCGCGTCGTGCGGCGACAGGTGCGTGGGCCCCTGTATCTCCGGGATCGTGAGCTCGGCGGCCTCTGCTCCCCAGTACGTGCTGCCGGCGTAGGCGGTCATCGACACCCCGCCGATTCCGATCGTGCAGGCCGCTCCGAGGGAGAGCAGCAGGTAGCGACGGCGCAACGCCATGAGAGTGCCCCTCTGAATGCCCTGTATTGCCAGATTGCCAGTTTTGAGCTCTCCGGCTTTCCTAACACCTCGACGTGACCAGCGGTCGTCCTCAGAACGAACGCGGCAACTACCTGCCAGCGCCAGGCCCGGACAACGCGGAGCGATGACGAACGGTCAAGGGGCAGGGCGTGCTCGACGTGATTGCGGCGAGACGCCCTACGCGTCGATGGCCACGATCGCCAGCTTCTGGCCGCTGATCGCCGGGTTCTTGGGGGAGCCGGACAGGTCCGGGCTGCAGGTGAGCTGGGTGTGGCCGTAGGTCGCCTGGTTGCTGTACTTGCCGAAGCAGCCGGCCACCCAACCGGACGCGTCACCACCCTCGTCGTACTTGTCGCCGACCAGCTTCGCGACCGCCTGGGCGACTCCGCTGATGCTGCCCGGCGCGTCGCCGTTGGACGCGATGCCGACCGACTGGACGTACGCGGGCTGATAGGGCTTGGCCGGGAAGGCCACGCGCATGGTCGCCTTGCCCTTGGTGCAGTTGAGATCCTGGGCCGCCCGCGAACAGGTGAAGCCGTTGGACTCGGCGACGGACTGCAGCTCCTTGGGTGTGACGTACTGCATGCCGTTGGAGACCGACATCTTCCCGGAGGCCTTGCGGGTGTAGCTGAAGCTGCCTTCGGCCTTTCCGACGTTGAAGACGACCTTGCCGGACGAGAGCGTCACCTGGGAGGTCGGCTCGTCGTCCTGGCCGGCGGTGGAGAGGGCCTTGGCCGCCGTCGGGCGCTCGCCGTCGGGGATGGCCGACTCGATCAGCAGCTGGAACGCCTCGCGCTCGACGACTCGGGCGTCGGCGTTCGAGGCCAGCTTGGCCCAGCTCGGGTCGTACGTGACCCGCCCGACGACGCGTGCGACCTGGCCACCGACGATCGAGACGCCGACCGTCTGCACGGTGGGAACCGGGCTGTCGTCGCGGCGGTAGCAGACGTCCTGGGCCGACTGCCCGAGGCCGTTCAGGCGCTTGCAGGCGAAGCCGGCGCTGACGAGGGCGTTCTTGAGCTGCTTGCCGTACGAGCCGCCGTCGCCCGCGTCGTTGGGCTCCTGTGGCGGCTTGCGTACCTGGTCGACGCCGAACGTCGTCGGGCCGGCGTCGAGCGAGGTGCCTTCGCGCCCGCTGGTCGGACCGTCCTCCCGCAGGAAGCCGAAGTAGACGCCGGCGAGACCACCGGCGACGAGCACGAACACGATCGCGACGATGGCGATGGCCTTGCCCGCCGAGCCCTTACGTGGCGACGGCTGGGGTGCCTGCCAGCCCGGACCGCCAGGACCAGCCGGCCCGAACCCGCCCGGTCCGCCGGGCTGTGGCCCTTGCTGAGGCCACGGTTGTCCCTGCGGTCCCTGGTGTGGCGGAGGCGATCCCTGCTGCGGCTGCCGGGACGGAGGCTGCTGCGGTGGGGGACCAGCGGGTGGCCCTGCCGGCGGCCCTCCCAGCGGCCCTCCCGGCGGCGGACCTTGCGGCGGCTGCTGCTCGGGCGGTGTCCCAGTCATGGAATCCCCTCATTGCCACGATTTGGCCACGATCTTGGTGCGCCCAGTATGCCTGCCAGTACTGGCAGCCCTGCACCGTGTCACAGCGGATCGGCCGGGGCGTGCGGCCGTTCGCCTCGGTGTTTCGCCGCGGGTGAGGTGGAGCGGGCCTGCTCGGAGGCGGCCACCGGGCGCCTCCGAGCCGTCGAAGACCGGTACGATCCGGCTGGAGCCCTGTTCTCCAGCACCGGCTCGAGTGAGTTATCCACAACCCGGCATGCTGTGCGTGCGGGCCCAATTCAGAAGCCGTAGTCTTGTGCCCGGGCACCTTTTTGGTGTCTTTGCGACCGTGAGCGCTGGTTACCGAGACTCACCCACCGGGGGTTGCCGAACCAGCAGGGACGTATGGGGAGAGGAACTCGATGGCAACGACAGTCAACCCGGGGAACGTGCGAGAGTTCGCGAAGTTCGTCGGTGAGCTTGCCGAGGAATGGAAGCCCAGGGCAGAGGCCGTCAAGAGCAGCAAGACCGACGGTGGCGGCGACCAATACACCTCCGCGACGTTCCCGACGTTCGGCAAGCTTCCTGACCATTCCGATCAGGGCAAGCAGAAGTACCAGCAGAACCTCGACGCCTGGACCACTACCACCCAGGCCCTGCTCGACGCGCTGAACGGTCTCAAGGACGCGTGCAACAAGGTCGCCGACCAGTACGACACGGCCGAGGAACGCAACAGCGCCGACGTCGGCAAGATCCAGGGCCTCCTCAACGACAACCTGGACGACATAGCCGGCCAGAAGGAACAGCCGAAGGCGTAGGGGAAAAGGGCTGACACATCATGAGCTTGGACCAAGAGACTCACAGGAAAATCATCGATCTGGTCACCTCGGTGGGGCCGTCGTCGTTCAAGTCCACGGCCGACGGTCTGTGGAAGACGACCGGTGACAAGGCGACCGACATCGCCACTCGGCTGAAGAGCGCCAAGGAAAAGCTGCTCGACAAGAACCAGGGCGGCTGGACCGGCAAGGCCGCCGACGCCTTCGGCGAAGAGGTCGACAAGATCGTCAAGTTCGCCGAAGACATCGGCAAGGCGCTCTCCGGCTCCGAAGACACCTCGCAGCACAATGTGATGCTCAAGCTGTCGGAGGACATCTTCGAGGCCTGGGACTTCGACGCCAACGGCAATACGCGCGACCTCTCGGAGAGCCGGAAGAAGCTCCCGCCACCGCAGTGGTGGAAGGACGGCCGGATCAAGATCTACCACGCGTGGGACAACTCGGTGGTCTCGCTCGGCATCAACGAGACCGACCACAAGTACTTCGCCTACGACACCGGCCGGGGCGGCGACCGCGGCTACGACGACGGCGAGGACGAGGCCCGCGGCGGCAAGGTCAGCAAGGACATCGACGGTGTCGCCAGCGAGATGGACCAGGGCCAGTGGGAGGCCTACCTCAACGCCCGCGGTGGCGCGAAGGGGATGGACGACGGCAACGAGACCGTGATGCCGGCGACCAACGACCCCGAGATGTGGGACAAGATCTACGAAGACTGGGGCGTCAACCAGGAGCTCCGCCAGAAGTGCATCGGCACGGCGAACGAGCTCGGCGGCAAGCTCACGGGCGCCGCTTGGGTGCAGCCGCCGCAGACTCCGCAGTTCGCCACGGCACCTGATGCCGGAGCCGGAGCCGGCGGTGGTGCCGGTGGCGGCGGTGCGGGTGTTGGTGGTGGCGGTGGCATGCCCGGTGGTGGCAGCGTCCCCGGCGGCGGCAAGGTCCCCGGTGGTGGCAGCTACGACCCGCCTGGTGGCAGCACCTACGACCCGCCTGGTGGCACCGACGGCCCGGGCGGCGGCACCTACGACCCTCCGGGCAACCCGCCCACCGACACGATCCCGGGCGGCCCCGACGGCGGCAGCTACGACCCGAAGGCGCCCGGCGGCGGCTACGACGGGAGCGGCACCGGCGGCAGCGGTGGTGTCGACATCGGTGGTGAGACCGCGCGCTCTGGCGGCGGTGGCATCGGCGGTTCCGGCACGTTCGGCGGCTCCGGTGGAGGTGTCGGCGGCTTCGGCACCGGGCCTGGAGGCACTGGCACTGGTGCTGGTGGCCTCGGCGCGGGCGCCGGTGGCGGCGGTGTCGGCCCAGGTGGCGCGTTCGGCGCTGGTGGCGGCATGGGCGCCGGTGGTGGCGCTGGAGCCGGCGCTGGTGGTGCCGGTGGCGGCGGCATGATGGGCGGCATGATGGGCGGCGGCATGGGCGGCGCCGGTGGAGGCATGGGCGAAGACGGCCAGGAGGCGCAGCGCAACACCTGGCTGGAAGAGGACGAGGACGTCTGGGGCGCCGACGACGACGCTCCGCCGCCCGTGATCGGCGGCTGAGCAGGGCCCAGGGCTGCCCAGCCTGACAGCTCGACTGGCCGGTGTTTCGCGGTATTCCAACCGTGAAACACCGGCCATTTGGCTTCTCCGGGGGTGGATGCCTCTACCGTTGGCGGTATGGCAACGCCCTATGAGGAAATCGAGGTGGCCGGCCGCACGGTCCGGATCTCGAACCCCGACAAGGTCTACTTTCCCGAGCGGGGATTCACCAAGAAGGACGTCGTGTCCTACGTCGTCGCCGTGGGCGACGGCTTGCTGCGTGCGGTGGCCGAGCGGCCCACGACACTGGAGCGCTGGCCGGGCGGCGTGTTCGAGGGTGCCAAGCTCTCGACTCGCGGCGACAACCGAGGCGACGCGTTCTACCAGAAGCGGATCCCCAAGGGCGCGCCCGACTACGTCGAGTCGGTCGAGATCGCGTTTCCGAGCGGGCGGAAGGCCTTCGAGGTCTGCCCGACCGAGGTCGCCGTCGTCGCGTGGGCGGCAAATCTCGGCACGCTGACGTTCCACCCGTGGCCGGTGCGGCGCGGCCAGGTCGACCACCCCGACCAGCTGCGGATCGACCTCGACCCCCAGCCCGGCACCGACTTCGCCGATGCGGTCGCCGTCGCCCACGAGGTGCGTGCGCTGCTCGAGGAGCTCGGCATGCGGGCGTTCCCGAAGACGTCCGGCGGCCGCGGCGTCCACCTCTACGTTCCGATCGAGCCGCGCTGGACGTTCGTCGAGGCTCGGCGCGCCGTGATCGCCCTCGGCCGCGAGATGGAACGTCGGATGCCGAAGCAGGCGACGCTCGCGTGGTGGAAGGAAGAGCGCGGCGAGCGCATCTTCATGGACTACAACCAGATGTGCCGCGACCGTACGATCGCCTCGGCCTACTCCATCCGCCCGAAGCCGAACGCGCCGGTCTCGGCCCCGGTCACCTGGGACGAGCTGTCGTCCGTCGAGCCCAACGACTTCGACGTGGTGACGATGCCCGAGCGCTTCGCCAAGCTCGGCGACCTCCACGCCGGCATCAACGACCACGCCTACTCCCTCGACACCCTGCTCGAATGGTCTGCCCGCGACGAGCGCGACCACGGCCTGGGTGACCTGCCCTATCCTCCGGACTACCCCAAGATGCCGGGGGAGCCGCCGCGGGTGCAGCCCAGCAAGATCAACCTCGCCAACTGGGAGAACCAGGACTAGTCGCGGGTGAAGCGGGCCCAGGTCAGCGACTGGGTCTGGCGGATCGCCGTGGGGCGGAGCGACAGCGCGTCGAGCACTGTCGGGTGGCCGAGCTTCACCACGACGGCGGTCGCCACCTGCAAGGCGGCCTTGACGAGCAGCTCGTCCAGCGGCTCCTCGACCGCGTGCCGGCGCAGCAGTTCGAAGCCCGGCTGCGCCTGCCGGGCCCGGACGAACATCGGGTCGAGCATGGCGAGGTCGAACGGCTGGGTGTTCCTGGCCAGCCAGCTCGCCGAGTCGGCCCACTCGACCTGGATCGGTGCCGACGTACCCGGATCGATGAGGCTGGGCAGACCCTCATGCGCGAGCGCGAACAGCGGCAGGCTCGACTCCAGTCCCACCACCAGGCCGGCCGGCCCGACCGCGGCGGCCGCGACCAGCGCGTCCTGGCCGTAGCCGAGCGTGCAGTCGAGCACGCGCTGACCGGGCCGGAGCCCGCCGAGCGTGACCAGCGGATCGGGCTCGCCCTGACCCATCCGGAGGATCCGCCAGTGCGCCATGCCCGGGTGGCACACGACGTCGCCCAGCCGGTCGGCCAGCCGGACGCGCTTCGGTTCGTACACCAGTACGGCGTCGTACGCCTCGAGCAGCTGGCCCAGCCCGCGCCCCTCGCGTGCGACGAACGTCGCCTTCCAGCGGGCAGCCTGCTCACGGGCCCGGGCCGCTCGCTCGAAGCTCACCCGGGCCGTCGTGGTCACGGCCAGCCTGGCCGGTCGAAGCATGCGCCCACGCTAGCGCCTGGCCGCCGAAAGTCGATTGACAGCCGCATCGCCTGGCAGGCAGGCTCACGACCGTGAATCGTCGAACCAACTGCCTCTAGGTACGACCCGGCCTACCTAGAGGCGCGCGAAACCGACTTGCTGCCCCGCCGGGCGTGCCGACTACTTCGCTGTCCCTTTCTTCCTCAATGCGAAGGCGCACGCCCATGCCCGCGGTCATCTCCGCACATCACCTCACCAAGACCTACACCTTCCACCAGCAGTCCTCCGGCCTGCTCGGCTCGCTGAAGAGCCTGGTCCGCCGCCGCTACCAGACGCGGCTGGCCGTGGACCGGATCGACATCGGCATCGAGCCGGGCGAGTTCGTCGGGCTGCTCGGCCCGAACGGCGCCGGCAAGACCACGACGCTGAAGATGCTCTCCGGCCTGCTCTATCCCACGAGCGGCGAGCTCGACGTACTCGGCCACACCCCGTCGAAGCGCAAGCCGGAGTTCCTGCGGCGCATCTCGCTGGTGATGGGCCAGAAGACCATGCTCTGGTGGGACGTGCCCGCGATGGACACCTTCCTGCTGCACAAGGACATGTACGACCTGTCGCAGCGACTTCGACCAGTCCGTCGAGGAGCTGGCCACCATGCTGGACGTCAAGGACATCCTCGACGTCCAGGTCCGCAAGACCTCGCTGGGCCAGCGGATGAAGCTCGAGCTGATGGCCGCGCTCCTGCACCGGCCCGACATCCTGTTCCTGGACGAGCCGACGATCGGCCTGGACGTGGTGGCCAAGGCCCGCGTCCGTACGTTCCTGGCCGAGGTGAACCGGCAGCGCGGCACGACGATCCTGCTGACCAGCCACGACATGGGCGACATCGAGGCGCTCTGCCAGCGCGTGATGATCATCGACCACGGCCACATCGAGTACGACGGGGGAGTGCCGGAGCTGATCGCGCGGACCGGACATCACAAGCTCGAGGCCGTGATCGCCGAGCTGTTCGGGGGTGCCCGGTGAACCGGCTCAGGCGGACGTTCCGGGTCCTGCGTCGGCTGACGGTGCTCAACCTCGGCGTCGCGATGGCGTACCGCGGTTCGTGGTTGCTGTTCATGCTCGCCGCGGTCACGATGCCGGTGATCTCGTTGCTGATCTGGCGGGCCGCGCTCGCCAACGGTGCGAGCCTGCCGGTCGAGAAGGAGTACCTGACGACGTACTTCGTGCTGCTCGGCGTGGTGTCCATGCTCACCTCGTCGTGGCTCGCGCCGTTCCTCGCCGACGAGATTCGCAAGGGCGAGCTGTCGAAATGGCTGATCCGCCCGGCGCCGAGCCAGCTCGACGGGATCTCCAACAACCTGACGGAGAAGCTGCTCAAGCTGATCTGGCACACGCCCGCGATCGTCGTGCTGTGGTGGATCTTCCGCGGCGAAGTCCGCGTGCCGGGCGATCCGGTTCGCTGGCTGCTGTTCGGACTCAGCGTCGTGCTCGCCGCCGTGCTGGTCTACACGGTCAGCCTGCTGATCGGGTCGCTGGGGTTCTGGTTCGACGACGTACGCGGTGTGTACCGGGGGTATCAGTTGCTGCACGACGTGTTGTCCGGTGCGATCGTTCCGCTGGCGTTGATGCCGGACTGGTCCCGGGCGGTGATGGACGTCCAGCCGTTCCGGTTCATGCTGTCGTTTCCGCTCGAGGTCGTGATCGGAGAGCTGACGTCAAAGGAGCTGACCGCCGGAATCGCCTTGCAGGCAGGCTATGTCGGCCTCGCCGTGCTCGTCGTGGCACTCGTGTGGCGGGCCGGCGTCCGGTCGTACTCGGCGGTGGGCGCGTGACCGCATGGGACCGGATCCGCGTGCACCTGCGGGTGGCTCGCCGCTTCGTCGTGCAGGCGATGGTGCGCGAGACCCATTACCGGGTGCACTTCCTGACCACGATCGGCGTCGGCATGGTCGAGCTGTTCCTGGCGTTGCTGCCGATCTGGCTGCTCTTCGGCTACACCGACGACCTCAACGGCTGGTCGCAGGCCAAGGTGATCGCACTGGTCGGGCTGTTCCAGCTCACGATGGGTGTGCTCGCCGCCGTCGTCGGGCCGAACCTCACCCGGATGACCGACTACATCAGCAAGGGTGAGCTCGACACCGTACTGATCCGGCCGGTGAACGGGCAGTTCTACCTGACGTTTCGCTGGTTCCAGCCCGCGGAGCTCGGCAAGGTGCTGACCGGCCTGGCCGTCCTGGTAGTGGGCTTGGTGCGAGCCGGGACGGTGCCCGGGCCGCTGGAGGTGCTGCAGGCCGCGCTGCTGGTGCTGGCCGGGCTGGTGCTGATCACCTGCGCGTGGTCGGCTCTGGTGTACCTCGCGTTCTGGGTGCAGTCGGTGGGCCCGGTCAGCGAGGTGTTCCTGGAGGTGACCCGGGCCGGGCAGTACCCCCTGCCGATCTTCCCGCCGGTGGTGCGTGCGTTCTTCACCTTCGCGGTGCCGATGGGGTTCGCGACGACGTTCCCGGCGCAGGCGCTGGCCGGCGAGCTGGGCTGGGAGGTCGTGCTCGGCGGACTCGGGCTGGCCGCGGTCGCTGTGGCGTTGATCCGGGCGTACTGGGGGTTCGGGCTGAGGTTCTACTCCAGCGCGAGCAGCTGACACGGTAGAAAGGTGCCGTGCTGACAACTGGCATCAGTGCCGTCCAGCAGGCGTTCTCCGAACACTGGGGACGCCTGCTGGCCCTGCTCGTGAAGCAGTTGCGCAGCCTGGACGTGGCGGAGGAGTCGCTGGCCGACGCGTTCGAGCTGGCGCTGAAGCACTGGGACGCAGGCGGCGTACCGGATCGGCCGGAGGCGTGGCTGCTGACCACGGCCCGGCGGCGTGGGCTGGACCGGCTGCGCCGGGAGGCGACGCTGGCGCGCAAGCTGCCGTTGCTGATCGTCGACGGATCGGATGTGGTCGACGACCACGACGAGCTGCTGGACGAGGAGCCGATTCCGGACGAACGGCTGCGGCTGATCTTCACCTGCTGCCACCCGGCGCTCGCGATGGAGGCCAGGATCGCGTTGACGTTGCGGATGGTCGGCGGGCTCACCACGCCGGAGATCGCCCGGGCGTTCCTCGTCTCCGAGCCGACGATGGCCGCCCGTCTGACGCGGGCCAAGAAGAAGATCGCCGCCGCGGGAGTTCCGTATCGCGTGCCGGGCAAGGCGGAGCTGCCCGAACGGCTGGCGGGTGTCCTCGCCGTGCTCTACCTGATCTTCACCGAGGGGCACTCGGCGACCTCCGGCGCGGAGCTCGTACGCCGCGGGCTCTGCGCGGAGGCGATCCGGCTGTGCCGGACGGTGGCCGGGCTGCTGCCCGGCGAGCCGGACCCGCCGGCGCTGCTCGCGCTGCTGCTGTTCCAGCACTCCCGGCGGGACGCGCGTACGGACGCCTCCGGCCGGATGGTGCTGCTCGCCGAGCAGGACCGCGACCGCTGGGACCGCGAGGAGATCACCGAGGGACTGGTGCGGTTGCGGCAGGCGTTGTCGTACGGGCAGGGCACGCCGTACCTCCTCCAGGCCGCGATCGCCTCCCAGCATGCGACGGCGCCGACAGCGGCCGAGACCGACTGGGCGGCGATCGCGGACTGGTACGAGCAGCTGGAGGAGTTGACCGGCTCGCCGATCGTACGGCTGAACCGTGCGGTCGCAGTGGCGGAGGCCGACGGCCCGGCCGCGGCGATGGAGTTGCTGGAAGGGCTGGAGCAGGCGCTGCCCGACTATCACCTGCTGCCGGCCACTCGTGCGGACTTCCTGCGGCGGTTGGGCGAGCCGGCGGGCGCGCGGGTGGCCTATGAGCAGGCGTTGGCGATGGTGCGTAACGACGCCGAGCGCGAGTTCCTCGTCCGGCGCTTGGAAGAACTGGACGAGCTGGGGCGATGACGGCTCAGCCGGCCGGCCGCGCTCAGGTGGGCGCGCCGTTGGGTGAGGTCTCGGGATCCCTGTGCTCGATGAGGTGAAGGCACGGGACACCGAGTTTTCGTCTTGCCTTGGAGGTCCAGTCGATGTGGAAGAACTCGGCGACCAGATGCGGTCTGGTCACGATGACCACCTCACGGGCCTCCCGGGCGCGCAGCGCGTCGATGAGGGCCTCGACCGGTTCGGCGGAGGTGACCTCGCCGCTGGACTCGAGGCCTTCGTTGCGCAGCGCCTCGACGCTGCGTTTGAGTGCGGCCTTGCTGCGTTCGAGAATCTCGTGCTGGATCTGGGCGAGGTCGACGTCCGGGAAGTTCAGCGACGATGTCGCCAGGACCTCACTCGCCGCTATCGAGCCGAGCGCGGACTCCACTCGTGCAGAAGCGTCCTCCACGGGAAGCAGGACGTGCACGTGCGTGGGTTCGTTCTGCACGGAGTACAACTCCGCGATCTCGTGCGCGTCGTAACGGGAGAGTGGTTTTTCGATGAGGAGCACGACTTCGTACATCGCTGCCACCTCTTCTTCTCTTATAGCCGCTGCTATGGGGTGCGCACATATTGCCGTGCGCGGCCCTGCCTTGTGAAGACATGACACACACAGTTTCCCCCATCTCGGCCGGATTTTTAGGTCGCTCTTCGTTTACTTACGGACAGGTGTGAAGGTCTCGACGTTGTTCTCCCGATCTGTGGTGATCCGTGTACGCCGCGAAGCCGGGCGCCTGATGGGGGTGGATTGGGGCAGGATATGGACATGCAGCTTCCGGTGATGCCGCACGTCCAGCCGATGCTGGCGAAGGCGGTCAAGCAGATCCCGCTCGGTGACCACTCCTTCGAGCCGAAGTGGGACGGCTTCCGCTCGATCATCTTCCGCGACGGCGACGAGGTGGAGATCGGCAGCCGGAACGAGAAGCCGATGACGCGCTACTTTCCCGAGGTCGTCCAGGCCGTGCTCGAAAACTTTCCGGAACGCTGCGTGATCGACGGTGAGCTGGTGGTCGTCGGCGGCTCCGGTGACCGGCTCAACTTCGACGCGCTGCAGCAGCGGATCCACCCCGCCGCCAGCCGGGTGACGTTGCTGTCGGAGACCACGCCGGCCAAGTTCGTCGGCTTCGACCTGCTGGCGCTCGGCGACGAGTCGTTCATGGAACGACCCTTCTCCGAGCGACGGGCGGTGCTGGTGGAGGCGCTGTCGTCGGCCAAGGCACCGATCCACGTGACGCGGGCGACCACCGACCGCGCGCTGGCGGAGCGGTGGTTCCGGGAGTTCGAGGGAGCCGGGCTCGACGGGCTGATCGCCAAGCCGCTCGACTGCCTCTACGAGCCCAACCAGCGGGTGATGTTCAAGGTCAAGCACGAGCGCACGGCCGACTGCGTAGTGGCCGGCTACCGCCTGCACAAGAGCGGACCCGACCGGATCGGCTCGCTGTTGCTCGGCCTCTACAACGACGAGGGCGAGCTGGCCTCGATCGGCGTGATCGGGGCGTTCCCGATGGCGATGCGCAAGGAGCTGTTCGCCGAGCTGCAGCCGCTGGTCACCACGTTCGACGACCACCCGTGGGCATGGGCACGCCAGGAGGAGGGCGCGCGGACACCGCGTAACGCCGAATACTCCCGCTGGGCGGTCGGCAAGGACCTCTCGTTCACCCCGCTGCGCCCGGAGCGGGTCGTCGAGGTGCGCTACAGCCAGATGGAAGGCGCGCGGATCCGCCACACCGCGCAGTTCTCCCGCTGGCGTCCCGACCGCGACCCGAAGTCGTGCACGTACGGCCAGCTGGAGGAGCCGGTGCGCTTCGACCTCAACGAGGTCCTGAGCGGCGTCGAATAACCCCGTGCGTTGGCCGGCCCTGCCTGGCTAGGGTGCCGGCGTGGCGTGACTTCTCTCCATACCGCTCAGCCGTCCGGACGTGACGGCTATCCGACTGTGTGGAGAGGCAACCCCGATGGACACTCAGCTTGACCGTGCCCTGGACGTGGTGCACGAGCTCAACCAGACCCATGACCTGCGCTTCAGCCTGCGCGAACGCTGCCAAGGTGGCCTGAACGGTGGCGCCTGGCTGCTGGCCGATCCGGCCGGCGAACAAGCGATTCTGAAGTGGCGTACGCACGGCGGGACGAACCGAATCGCGGGCCAGCCACGACTCGTGGAGCGGATCCGGGCCGCCGGCTATCCGACGCCGGCCTGGCTCGCCGCCGGTATCACTTCGGCCGGCGTGGTCTACCACGTGCAGGAGTACGTGCCCGGCGAGCCGATGACGACGATGACCGGCCGTACCGCCGCGCAGCTCGTCGAGGTGGTCGAACGCCAGGCAGGGTTGGATCCCGACCCGGGCCACAACTGGTCGCCGTACGTCACGCGATGCGCGCGGGAGGAAGGACCGGACGATCCCCGGCGGGTCGTGCGCGGACTCGGTACGCCAGGTGCGGAGCTCCTCGACCATTTCGACGCCGTGCTGACTGGGTACGGCGACATCGCCCTGCCCGCCGGCGACCTGGTGCACGGCGACTTCAACACCTGCAACGTTCTGGCGCACGACGGCGAGATCACTGGTGTCATCGACCTGGAGGCGTTCGGAAGCGGGACCCGCGCCGTCGACTACGCCTGGCTGCTGCGCGAGGCCCACGTCCGCGGCGCCGAGCCCGAGGCGATCGCGATGATTCGCCGGGCCGGCGAGGCGGTCGCCGGCCCGGGAGTTCTGGCCGTCTGCGCGGCGGCCACGGCCTTCGACATCACGCTGTTCCAGCACCACCACGATCCCCGCAGCGTGCCCTGGACGCTCGAAGGCCTGCACCGCCTCGCCGACGACCTGGCGAGCTGAGCAGTCAGCGCCGGATCACGTACGTCGCCTGGTTGTAGCCGCCGCGATGGCCGTCCGGACGGTAGTTGTTCTCGACGTTGCCGGCCTGGTCGACCGAGAACCACCGGATCGTCGTCGTCCGTTCGAGCAGCAGCGTCTCGGCGCCCTCCCGGACGCCCGTCGACCGCAGCTGCGGCGAGGCGAAGGTCGGCCGGCTGCCGTCCAGCGTGTAGAAGACGGCGGCCGGCTCGGACGTCGAGAAGCCCACCGACACGGGCGCGAGATACCTCCCGCCGTGCGGCGAGGTTGACGAGCGCGGGTCGGTACGGTCCCGCGAGAACGCGTACGCCACCCGCATCAGCTCATACAGTCCGTTGGCGTACTCCATCGCCTGCTCGCGTGCCTCCGCCCACTCCGGCTGGAACCCGGCCGTGCCGACCTCGAAGTTCCAGGCGTAGATGTGGTTTCGGTACCACAGGTGGTCGCCGGAGTTGCCGGCCGCGGAGTACAGCACGTCGATGATCGGTCCGGTCTGCCCGGGCACGACCACGGTGCCGCGATGGCGTCTGATCGCCGTCAGGATGCTCTGCGACGCGCCCCAGAAGAACGCCTCGTCGTCGAGGTCCGGTCGCGGCGCCGAGATCCGTCCGGGTACCTGGTACGCACCGGGCGACCACATGAACAGGTCACCGGAGGAGTGCAGGTTCATCGAGAACCTGATGTTCGGATGCGTGTCGGCGATCCAGACCAGGTTCCTGCCTTCGGGTTCCGACAGCGATGCCGGCCCGGCGAACGTGCCGCTGGTGCAACTCGTCGACGCGCCGAAGTACCCGTCCCACAAGGTGTACGCGCCATAGTTGCGGTTGTTGTCGACGCCCCACTGGTTGCGGCCGAGCGCGTCGGCGGCACCGGTCAGCGGGCAGAGGTTCGTCATGTTCTTGCGCTGCCCGTTGGAGTCGTAGAAGGAGTACATCCCGCCGTCCGGGTTGATCGACGGCGCGATGAAGATGTCCAGGTTGTCCAGCAGCCTGCGGGTCTCGCGGTGGGTCGAGTAGTTGCGCAGCAGGCGTTCGGCCGTCTCGACCGACACCAGCGGCGGCACCCATTCCCGGGCGTGCTCCTGCGCGTACGCCAGTACGCCGAGCTTGGATCCGTCGCGGTGCTTGCCGATCCGCAGCATGTACACCGTCTGCGGTGCGCGCGGGAAGCTCTCCGGCGCGTGCAGGAAGTCGCTCAGCAGGGTCGGTGCCGCCGCAGCGACCACGCCCGTTCCGGCGTTGCCGCGATAGGTGTACGCGTGGACCAGCCCACCGGCCTGCGCGTTCAGCGCCGTGACGACCTCGGCCGCCGTACTGGTCAGCGCACCGCTCGCGTCGGTGGCCAGCCCGACCCGGATGGCCTTGCCGGAAACCGTGACGGTCAGCGGCGAGCCGGCGGCGCCCGGGTCGGCGAGCTCGACGGAGATGTCGTTGCCACCTTCGTGGCCCCAGGCCAGCGAGTCGACCGCGACCCGGTTGGCGGCCGCGTCACCGAAGACGGCTTGCGCGAGCCTGCGGTAGCCGTTGGTCTGGTAGGGCAGCTCGACGATCTCGGCCAGCCGTGGATAGTCGGCGGCCAGCTGCTTGATCCGCGCGTACAACTCGACCGGCGTCAGGTAGCTGTCGACGAAGCCGGTCAGCGGCGGGTCCCTGTCACCTCGGCCCGGTGGCAGCCACTCGCTGACCCTGGCGGTAGCCACACCGCCGTTCGGACTGCGGACCTCGATGTACGCGGGCCGGGCGGTGACCGCGGCCAGGCCGCGGTGGTAGAGGTAGACGTCGGCGTCGACGAACCGGCTCAGCGTCTGGGTGCCGCCCGATCCGATCTCGGTGCCCGGACCGGAGTCGCGGTAGACCGTCAGGTCGAAGTCCTGGGCCTGTCCGTCGCTGGTCTTCACCTCGACGGAGAGGAACGTCCCTTCCCTGCTCTGGAAGTAGTCGGCGCGCAGGATCTTCAGCACGTCGGTCGCGGTCGGCTGCAGGTTCGCCTTGGCCCGCAACGCCTTGTTCTGCCGGCGATGCGCCTGGATCGTCGCGTTCCGTTCGGCGATCCGGCCGGCCCAGTCGGACTCGGTGTAGAGCACCTTGCCGAACCGGAAGCCGGCGCGTTCGAGCTCGGCCTGCTGGTCCGGCGTGACGACGGCGTGCGCGATCAGGCCCTGCCCGGCCGCGTGTACGGAGTCGAGGTCGGCGCCGAGACCGACCAGGCGATCCAGCTCGGCCCGGCCGCCGAGCAGGACTTCCACGGTGCGGGCCGGCTCCACCGTCGCGGCCGCGGCGCCGGGCCGCCCGGCCGACGCGGCGACGCCGGCCGGGGCGTTCGGGATCTGGCAGGCGAGCCCGGTGACCAGCACGAAAGCGGCAACGGCGGACAGTGCATACGATTTCAGCGATCTCGAGGATCTCATCTGGTCCCTCCCTGCCCTGAGACATACTCGGGCGGCGAGGCGTGTCAAGTGCCGTCAAGATGACGCTACAATGACGTCAACCTATGAAGGGGGTCACATGCTCACTGTCACCGAATACCGCCGAACGGTGTCGCGCGCCAAGGCCAGGTCGAAGCGCGGGCAGTGGCGGGAGGCCGCCGCGCTGTGGGACCAGGTGGTCGCGACCAACCCGGTCAAGGGCGACTACTGGGACTGGCTCGCGGAGGCGAGGTTCGAGCTCGGCGACTACGCTGAGGCGCTGCGGGCGTATGAGAAGGTCCGCGAGCTCGGCGTCTGGTCCGAGCGCGATTCGGTCTTCCACGGTGTGCCGGCGTTCCGGATCGCTTGCTGCCATGCCGAGCTCGGCGACACCGATCAGGCGCTGGAAGCGATCGCCGACGCGTTGCGGGACCGCTTCCGCCAGCTGGAGCTGCTACGTCAGGACGAGCGCCTCGCGTCCGTACGCGACGATCCGCGCTTCGCCGAGCTGCTGGGCGTCCCGGACGTCGAAGGTCTCAGTCGCGACGAGGGCTGGCAGGCGGATCTGGCGTTCGCGGCCCGGGAGGCCAAGCGTCGCAAGCCCTTGCGGTTCGACGATGCGGTCGAGCAGGAGCTCGACGCCGGGTTCGCCCGGCTGCGGGAGGAGGTCCCTGGGCTCACCGACGCGCAGGTGGTCGTCCGGCTGCAGCAACTGCTGCGCAAGCTGCGCGACGGTCACGCGTTCGCCGAGCCGCCGAAGGAACGGGACGACCTCAACCTCCTGCTGCCGGTGCAGTTCTACCTGTTCGAGGAAGGGGTGTTCGTCACGGCCACCGACCCCGCGTACGGCTCCGCGCTGGGTGCGAAGGTGCTCGCGTTCGACGGCAAGCCGATCGGCGAGGTGGTGGCCGCGCTCGACACCGTGATCTGCCGGGACAACGAGTGGACGCCGAAGGAACGCCAGACCTGGTGGCTGCGGAAGTCGCCGACGCTGCACGCGCTCGGGCTGACCGAGGATCCTGGCAAGGTGACCTTGACGCTGGACAGCGGAGAGCTTGTCGTGGTCGCCGAGCCGCGGCGAACGTCAACCCTCGAAGGCGAGCCGGCGCCTCCCGGCTGGCTGTTCCTGCCGGAGACGCTCGACGTACCGGTGCCGCTCTACCTGCGCAACGCGAGCGCGCCTTACTGGTTCGAGTATCTCGAGGCGGAACGCCTGGTCTACTTCCAGTTCAACGCCGTGATGGACGATCCGGAGGAGTCGCTGGAGGAGTTCAGCAGGAGGCTGGTGGCGTTCATCGACGGCCACGACGTCGAGCGCCTGGTCGTCGACATGCGGTGGAACGGTGGTGGGAACACCTTCCTGGTCAGGCCGCTGCTGCACCGGCTGATCGCGTGCGAGAAGGTCAACCGCAAGGGCTCGTTGTTCCTGATCATCGGGCGCGGGACGTTCTCCGCGGCACAGAACACCTCGACGTGGATCGAGTGGCACACCGAGGCGACGCTGGTCGGTGAACCGACGGGCTCGCGTCCGGTCTTCATCGGCGAGACGATCCCGTTCACGCTGCCCTACAGCAAGGTACGGGTGAACGTCTCCGACCTCTACTGGAAGAGCTCGATCCCCATGGACCAGCGGACCTGGCTCGCGCCGGAGCTCTACACACCGCCGACCTTCGAAGCGTTCCAGGCCAACCGCGACCCGGCGATGGAGGCGATCCTGGCCGCCACCGAACAGCTGCCCGGTTAGCTCCTTCGGACCAGCTCGATCCGGTACGTGCGGGTCTGGCTGCCGTCCTCGGAGGTGACGGTGACCGAGCGCTGACGGCTGCCGTCGCCTCCGATCTCCACGCTGGCGTACGGATCGGACGGGCTCGCGGTGACGTCGGCGCGCCGCGGGTCCCGGACGGCGACGCGGTAGTCCGTGACGTCCGGGTCGAAGCCGGCGACCGGTCTGCCGTCGACCTCCAGCGAGCGCGCGGCGGCGTCCGACGACTCGCCGGGGCCCTTGCCGGACAGCTCGATCTCGCTCACCGTCAGATATCCACCCGGCCGGACCGTCATCACGACCCGGACGCCATCGGTCGCCGGGCCTGACAGCGGCGCGTCGACCACCGGAGCCGGATCGCCTGCGTTCCAAGGGATCGCGACCTCACCGGACGCGTCGGTCCAGGTGCCGTCGGCTGCTCGCACCTGCACGCGCAGGCTCTGCGCGACGCTCGGGTTCGTGCCGTCGCGGAAGAAGTACGTGACAACGTGGGTCACATCTTGCGCGGCCGGAAGCGTGTAGGTGATCGTGTCGGCGGGATTCTTGTTGCTGGCCTTCCAGTTCGACCAGGCCTTGTCGGCCAGGTCACCGTTGCGCAGGCCGGCGGGGGAGTAGCCGTCCTCGGTGAACGTCGCGTCCACCGTCACTCCGTCGGCGCGGGCGACGTTGAGCGGCACCGGCTCGGTGACCTGGACGCGCGCGACCGCGGGCACCGTACCACCGTCGACCAGCCGCGCGGTGCCGTTCACCTCGACGACGCCCGGCTCGTCGAACGCCGGAAGCTCGTTCCAGGTCGCCGGCAGCACGGCGCGGCCGCCGTGGTCGCCGATCCCGGCGACCGTCGCAGGCAGGACGGGAACGCCTCCGACGTAGGTCTTGGCCCGGCCGGGCTCGCTCGCGCCGAACGTGTCGACGGTGACGATCGCCTTCGCGGCGATCCGCCGGCCCAGCGGGTCGGTCGCCTGGCCGTTCACGTTGACGATTCCGGGCCCGCGCCACGCTGAGGCGGGCGGCAGTGTCCAGCTCACCGGCAGCTCGCCGCGGGCGCCGTCGCGATAGACCGGACGGACGGTTGCCGGCAGGTCTGGCGCCCGCCCCGGCAGCGTGTAGGTCTCGTACGCCTCGGTCGACTGCACGGTCTCGTCGACGATCCGCCAGCGCTGGTTGGCGCCCGAGGTTGGCGTCCAGGTGCCGACCGGACTGCCGTCGGCCGTGGCCTGGCCGGACACGTCGATCAGGCGCGCGGTGGCGGCGTTGACGAGTGTGTACGTGCCGTCGCCGGTCGTCGACCAGATCCACTGCGCGGCGGGGTCGTCGGCGGCTGCCTCGTCGAGGACGAGCGCGCCGTCCAGCTCACCGACGCCGAGCCGCTTGCCGGTCGCGACGTTCACGACGCCGTAGCGCGCCCGGTTGCTCGTGCCCGCGGTCAGCTTGGTGACGTTCCACAGCTGCTGCGTGCTTGCCGGATCGGTCGTACGGATCACGGCGCTCGTGCCATCCGCCGAGGGCGCCAGCGAGCGCCCGCTCTGCACGCCCTGCAAGCGGTAGACGTGCGACGGCTGCACCAGAGCGGCGTCGTTCGCGACGCCGGACACGCCGTCCACGAGGAACGTCGTCACCGACTTCGCCGGCACCCGCAGCGTCGCGCTTCGGCCCGACACGCGGACGCGGTCGCCGCGTACCAGCTTCCCCGCAGCGCTGGACACGATCGGCGTCACCGTGGCGCGCGGCGAGACCTGTCCGAACCGCGAGAGGTCGAGCGTGACGTCGCGCGGAGCGCCGCTGTTGTTGACGTGGACGACGCTGGCCGCGCGGCCGTTGGCGCGCAGCGCGGCGACGGTGCCCGGCTGGTCGACCCGGACGAAGTGGTCACCGGGACGGATGTAGTGGGTGAAGTTGCGGATCGTGTCGAACTTCGTGTTCGTACGGATCGGGCAGGTCTCGAGCGTGTCGCCGGCGGTGCAGTTGAACGGAATGTGGATGCTGCCCCAGTTGCCGCCGGAGGCCTGCATCGGGATCGCGTCCTCGATCGGCTGCCAGAACACCCAGGCCGACGGCTCCAGCTCACGGATGTCGTCGACCATTCGAGTCGCGATGCCGAGGCCCGGCTCCATGCCCACGTAGTCGGTGCCGGTGCCCCAGCTGCCCTCGACCTCGCTCATCCAGAGCTTCTTGTCCGCGCCCTTGGCGATGTCGCGCGCGCTGGTGCGCTGGCCGGTGCCGTACGTGTGGACGTTCAGCTGGTCGACGGCGGCGCGGGCCGGCGCGGTGTAGCCGTTCCAGTCGGTGACGAACGTGCCGGGGTTGGTCTCGTCCGGTGCCGAGACGACGGCCTGCGTCTGGGCCGCGCTGTCGAGTGCCCGGCGCAGCGCCTGGACGGTCGCGTCCTGCAGTTGCGGGCCGGCGTGGGCGCCCTCCTGCCGGCCGCCGGTGGGCTGGCCGTCCGCGCCGAGCTGGGTGCCCCAGTACGGCGTGTTCGGCTCGTTGAGCGGGTCGATCGTGTCGAACTGGGTGCCGTGGGCCTGTTCTAGGTGCTCTGCGACCTTGACGAGGTAGGTCGCGAACGCGTCGACACGGTCCGCGCGGATCTGGTCCTGGCTGGAGTCGAATCCGCCGGAGACGTAGCCGCTGACGGTCTGGAAGTACGGCGGCGAGTTGCTGAAAGCCTCCCAGTGGGTGACCTTGTCCTTGATCTGGTCGATCCACCAGCGCTGGTTGGCGTCGGCGTCCCAATTCCAGTGGTCAGGGTTGTCCGGGTTCCACCATTCCTTGTCCTCGTGAGTCGTGCCGGGCGACGCCTGCCAGAAGCCCTCCATCGTCGCGCCGACCTTCATGTAGTCCGTGCGTACGTCGGGTGCGTTGCCGCCTCCGATGTTGTAACGGGCGATGTTGAGGCGCAGGCCGTCGTCACCGAACAGCATGTCGGCGAGGCGGTCGCGGATCTCGTCGGGATAGCCGCCGGTGATGTTGGCGAACCAGACCAGGCTGGTGCCCCAGCCCTCGAACGTCGGCTGCTGGTACGACGGGTCGATCGCGATGGTGAGCTGTTCGACGGCTTCCTCCTCGGTTGGCGCCGGTTCGGCCTGGCCGGCCGGAGCGAACGAGGCGAGCACCCCCGCACAGAGCGCGAGCGCGGCGGGTGCTGCGAGCAGGCGAAAGCCGAGGCGTCTGGACATGACCGGGTTCCCTTCCCCTGGTGACGGAGGAAGGCGCTTTCCGCCGTCACTTCGGCCGTGATGCTAATTCCACGGAGGCCGGTCGTCCAGGCTTTCGTACGGCACTGGTCAGCCGGCCAGCGCGATCGCCAGCAGCGCGAGGAGCGGTGGGATGCCCTGGCCGAGCGCGCCGCCGATGCCTTTGCCTCGTTCGCGGCCGAGCCCGAGCCGGTCCGCGGCGAACAGCACGCCGCCGGACAGCGCGATGAACACGCAGAGGTAGATCAGCAGCGTGCGGCCGACCGTCTCGTGGCCGGCCGCCCACGCGATCACGCCGGCGACCAGACCTGCTGCCAGGAAGCAGTTGTAGAAACCGACGCCGAACGCCCAGAGCCGGACGGCGGGCACGTCCTCGGCGGGTACGTGGAAGACCTGCTTGTGCACGGCTGGGCGTTCGATCAGGAACGCCTCGAACACGAACACGACGAGATGGACGACGGCGGTCAGGAGCGCGAGCACCCAGGCAACGACGGTCATGGCGCGACGCTAGGCCGGGATGCGCCGGGCAGGCGATCCCAGAAATCTGGGAATTGTCTTCACCCGGCCTGTGCGGTGCGATGATGCTGCCATGTGGGAACAGCGTGCCTCTCGGGCTCGCCGTGAGATCGCCGCGCTGGCGGCGACCGGGCTGGGCGTCGGCGAACTGCACGCGGCCGCGATCCGCCTCGTCGATGCGACCGTACCCACCGACCTGACCTGCTGGGCGACGCTCGACCCGGAGACGCTCGCGATCAGCGCGATGGTCAGCGGCGAGACCCGGATCCCGCAGGAGTACGAGCCACGACTCGCCGACGCGGAGTTCGACGTCCGGGAGCCGCACACGTTCGCCAAACTGGCGCGCCGGAAGGTCCGGGTGGCGCGACTGTCCGACCTGCCTGCCGGCGAGCGCGGGCGGAGCGCACGGCTCAACCACGTCTGGCGGCCGCTCGGGCTGGAACGGGAGGTGCGGGTCCCGTTCCTGGTCGACAGCGCCTGCTGGGGAGCGGCCGGCCTGGTCCGATCCGGCAGCGACTTCACCGACCGCGAGACGGAGTTCCTGGCCGGCGTCGCGCCCGCGATCGCGGCAGCCACCCGGCTCGCCGTACGCACGGAGGCGAGCGCCCGGCGGTCCACCGCACCTCTGGCGATTGTGCTGGTGGACGCGGACGGTGAGCTACGCGCGCTCACTCCGGCGGCGCGAGAGTGGCAGGAGCGCCTGGACGAGATCGCGCCTGGCCGCTTCCGGCTCGTGATGCGCATGCTGGCGATCGGCTCCGGCTCGGGCGGGACCCGGGCGCGGGTCCGCGACGCGTACGGGCAGTGGGCAATCCTGCGCTCCAGCCCGTTGCTCGGAGGCGACGACGACCAGATCGCCGTACTCATCGAGCCGGCCACCGGTGACCAGCTCGTCGGCCTGCTGCTGGCCGCCTACGGGCTGACCGCCCGCGAGCGGGACGTCTGCCGCGAGGTGCTCGCCGGACGGTCGACCGCCGACATCGCGGGCGCGCTGTACATCTCGGCCAACACCGTGCAGGACCACCTGAAGTCGGTGTTCGCGAAGGTCGGCATCCGCAGCCGCCGGGAGCTGGTGGCGAGGCTGCGGCCAGAGTAGGGCGACGGAGTGGTCAGCGCCGCAACCATCTGGAGAACAGGAAACCGTCGTCCTCGAGCAGGCCCGCCAGCCGCAGCTGCAGCGGCTCCTTGATCGCCGCGCCCTGGGTGACGCGCAGCGCGTCGCCCGGCAACAGCATGGGCGCGAGCGTGAGGCACAGCTCGTCGAGTGCGTCGTGCGCCACCAGCTCGCCGAACAGATGCGGACCGCCCTCACACGAGATCCGGCGGTAGCCGCGCTCCTCGAGTGTGGCGAGCACGTGCCCGATGTCCACCCGGTCGTCGGCGCTGAGCACGACCTGGACGCGTTCGGCCAGCGCGGCACACTCCTCGGCCCGGCGGCCCGGCGCGAAGACCAGCGTCCGCGGGTCGTCCAGGAGCTGCGACGGCAGGTCGAGCGAGCCGGTGATGACAGCGATCGGCGGCGTCTGCTCGGTGTGCCCGTGCGCCTGGCGGATCGCCGTGAACTCCGGGCTGATCTCGGCCGGGCCGTACTTCTCCGCCCGCGCCGTCCCGGCCCCGACCAGGATGACGTCGGCGAGCGCCCGGAGCAGCGCGAACGCGCGCTTGTCGGCCGATCCGGAGATCGAGCCGGACCGGTGATCCGGACCCTGTGCGGCGCCGTCAAGCGTCGAGACGAAGTTGGCCCGGACCCAGCGCCGGTCGTCCGGGCAGCGGTAGAACTCGGCCAGCTCCGCGTCGTCGAGCTGCCTGTCGTTCGGTGTCAGCGCGTGCACGAGACGACAGCCT
Organism: Flindersiella endophytica; assembly: GCF_054779015.1. Lineage (NCBI taxonomy): Bacteria > Bacillati > Actinomycetota > Actinomycetes > Propionibacteriales > Nocardioidaceae > Flindersiella > Flindersiella endophytica. The sequence goes on along the minus strand of NZ_BAAGYY010000028.1, from coordinate 135,621 downwards.
CCCAGAACCCGCGTGGCAAGGCTTACGGCGGGGGCGGTCCGGGCATAGCCTGCTGATCGGATGAACTTCGGGAGAACCTGGAGGAAGCAACGCCCATGTGTCAGCGGATCAGCAACCGGCTGCGCCTGCCCGAGGGACAGGTCGACATCGCGGGCCTGAAGACCAACTCGACGCCCGGTTTCAAGGGCGACAAGAAGCAGGGCAAGGCCGCGTTGCCGGGGCTCGGTTCGGTCCTCTCCAACCTGCAGGAACGCCTCTACGCCGAAGGCCGCAGCGGTGGCAACCGCAGCTTGTTGCTCGTCCTGCAGGGCATGGACACCGCCGGCAAGGGCGGGGTGCTCCGGCACTCGGTCGGCCTGGTCGACCCACAGGGCGTACACATCAAGGCGTTCAAGGCTCCGTCGGCGGAGGAGCTCGGGCACGACTTCCTCTGGCGGATCCGCCGCGACCTGCCGCCGGCCGGTGCGATCGGAATCTTCGACCGTTCGCACTACGAGGACGTGCTGGCCGTGCGGGTGCACGACCTCGTTCCGCGTTCGGTGTGGAGCAGGCGCTACTCCACGATCAACCGGTTCGAGAAGAAGCTCGTCGACAGCGGCGTGACGGTCATCAAGTGCTTCCTGCACGTGTCGTACGAAGAGCAGCGCAGCCGGTTGCAGGCGCGGCTGGACAACCCGGACAAGCACTGGAAGTACAACCCGAAAGACGTCGAGGAGCGCGGCTACTGGGCCGACTACCAGCAGGCCTACGAAGTCGTCCTCGAGAAGTGCAACACGGACTACGCGCCGTGGTTCGTCGTTCCGAGCGATCGCAAGTGGTACCGCAACTGGGCGGTGACCAAGCTGCTGATCGAGCACCTGCAGGACATCGACCCCACGTGGCCGCCCGGCGACTTCGACGTCGATGCCGAGAAGGCGCGCCTCGCGGCGACCTGATCTCACCACTTGTCGGAGGTTTCTCGGTCTCTCCCACATCGGGGGGACGACCCCCCGTGCCCCCGATGTGAAGGCCGAGAAACCTCCAACAAGGCGGGTGCCTAGACGATCTATTCCAAGGGGTCGCCTGACGCGCGACGCCTGGCATCCACGCTGGCTGCGTTGTCGTCGATCGCCGGAGGCCCCTCCTGGCTCCTCCTCCGCCTTGCCAGCGCGGCGCCATCCGCCGCGCGCTTGACCGGCGACCCCTTGGAATAGATCATCTAGCCGAGGACCTGCCGCGGGTCGGGCAGGAAGGACGCCGCCTTCTTACGCAGCGATCCGAACACCGCGAACCCGATGAACGGTGTGTTCGACGCGATGTGCAGCTGCCGCATGCTGAGGTCCACGATGCACGGGCAGACGCCGGACCCGAACTGCGAGAAGTTCTTGAGGTTCTGCATCGACGCGGGGTTCACTCGCTCCGACACGAGGCAGGCGACCGACATCGCGCCGCCCATCGCGCCCAGCTGGCGCTGCGACCGCGCGTACTCGTCGACCTGGCGCGGGAAGCCGTGCACGGCCTCCGGCGAGATCTCGTCGACGCCGGCGATACCGAGAACGAAGTCACCGGTGACCAGCGCGGCGGCCGCGTCGGGGACCGGCTGGCCGATCAGCGTCCACGCCGGGCCGACCCACATCTCCTGCAGGCGCATCCGCTGCGCCATCATGCGCTGCGCGACCGCACCGATGTAGGCCTGGACGGCAGGGCTGACCGGCGGCGGTCCACCGCCAGGTCCCTGCTGCCGGCCGGAAGGGCCGGGCGGCGGGCCGGGCTGTGGAGGCTGGTGCTGGGGAGGTGGCGGCTGCTGCGGCGGGTACTGCTGCGGCGGCGGGCCCTGCTGCGGATACGGCGGCTGCGGTGGATAGCCCGGCGGAGGTCCGGGCTGCTGCGGCCCAGGACCATTTGGACCGCCTGGCCCGGGTCCGTACGGCCCGGGCGGACCGTAGGGACCAGGAGGCTGCCCACCGCCTGGCGGGCCGTACGGAGCGGGCTGCTGAGGTCCGCCGTAGGGCTGCTGCGGGCCGCCGTACGGCGGCTGGCCCGAACCGGATGGAGGAGGGGGTCCCTGCGGCCCCGATCCCCACGTCGGTGTCGTCATGCGAACCTCCAAACAGTCTGTTATGTCCACGGCCCGGAACGGGACATTACACGCGCTGCAACACGAGCATGGACCGGGCGGTCAGCCCGACCTGGTTGCCCGGCTGGACGGCCGTACGGTCGCGCAGGTCGTCGTCGGCGGTGTCGAGCACCGGCTCCCACGCCTCGCCGTACTCCTCGCCCGGAACCGTGAACGACACGTCCTGCTCGGAGGCGTTGAACAGCAGGAGGAACGAGTCGTCGATGATCCGCTCGCCGTGGCGGCCGGGCTCACCGATGGCCTCGCCGTTGAGGAACACCGCGAGCGAGCGGGCGTAGCCCGTGGTCCAGTCGCGTCCCGACATCGGCTGGCCGTCGGGTTTGAGCCAGACCACATCGCCGAGCTCGCCGAGGCCGTCGAAGAACCGCCTGCGCCGGAACACCGGGTGCTCGGCGCGCAGCCGCGAGAGCCCGCGGGTGAACGCCACGAGGTCGGTGTCGGCCTTGTGCCAGTCGACCCAGGAGATCTCGTTGTCCTGCGCATAACCGTTGTTGTTCCCGCTCTGGCTGCGCCCGATCTCGTCGCCGTGCAGCAGCATGGGCACACCTTGCGACAGGAACAGCGTGGCGAGGAAGTTGCGTTGCTGCCGGGCGCGCAGTGCGTTGACCGCCGGGTCGTCGGTGGGGCCCTCGACACCGCAGTTCCACGAGCGGTTGTCGGTGGAGCCGTCGTTGTTGTTCTCACCGTTGGCGGAGTTGTGCTTCTCGTTGTACGACACGAGGTCGCGCAGCGTGAAGCCGTCATGGGCGGTGACGAAGTTGATCGAGGCGTACGGCTTGCGTCCGTCGTCCTGGAAGAGGTCGGACGAGCCGGTGATCCGCATCGCGAACTCGCCGAGCGTCGCCGGCTGGCCGCGCCAGAAGTCGCGGGCGCAGTCGCGGTACTTGCCGTTCCACTCCGTCCACACCGGCGGGAAGTTGCCGACCTGGTAGCCACCGGGCCCGACGTCCCAGGGCTCGGCGATCAGCTTGACCTGCGACACGATCGGGTCCTGGTGCACCAGGTCGAAGAACGCCGACAACCGGTCGACCTCGTGGAACTGGCGGGCCAGGGTCGCCGCGAGGTCGAAGCGGAAGCCGTCGACGTGCATCTCGGTGACCCAGTAACGCAGGGAGTCCATGATGAGCTGCAGGACCTGCGGGTGGCGCATCAGCAGGCTGTTGCCGGTGCCCGTGGTGTCCATGTAGAAGCTGGGGTCGTTGTCGACCAGGCGGTAGTAGGCCGCGTTGTCGATGCCGCGGAACGCCAGCGTCGGGCCGAGGTGGTTGCCCTCGGCGGTGTGGTTGTAGACCACGTCGAGGATGACCTCGATGTCGGCCCGGTGCAGTGCGCGCACCATCGCCTTGAACTCCTGCACCTGCTGGCCGCGCTGGCCGGCGGCGGAGTAGGCGTTGTGCGGTGCGAAGAAGCCGATGGTGTTGTAGCCCCAGTAGTTGCGCAGGCCTCGTTCCACCAGGGCGTTGTCGTGGACGAACTGGTGGACGGGGAGCAGTTCGACCGTGGTGACGCCGAGCGACTGCAGGTGCTCGATCATCGGGGGAGAGGCGAGGCCGGCGTACGTACCTCTGCTGTCGGACGGGATGTCGGGGTGCTGGATCGTGAGGCCCTTGACGTGGGCCTCGTAGATCACCGACTCGTGGTAGGGATGGCGGGGGCGGCGGTCGTCCTGCCAGTCGAAATACGGATTGACCACGACCGATTTCATGGCGTGGGGGGCGGAATCCAGGTCGTTGAACGCCTTCTGATCATCGAATCGGTACGAGTAGAGCGACTCGTCCCATTCGACCTCGTCCTCGATCGCCTTGGCGTACGGGTCGAGGAGCAGCTTGGCGGGGTTGCACCGATGCCCGGTGGCCGGGTCGTACGGGCCGTGCACTCGGTAGCCATAGCGCTGACCAGGGCCGACGCGTGGCAGGTAACCATGCCAGACGTGCGCTTCGCGCTCGGTCAGCGGGATGCGCGTCTCGGCGTTGTCATCGTCGAACAAGCACAGCTCGACCGACTCGGCGACCTCGCTGAACAGCGCGAAGTTGGTGCCGGCTCCGTCGTAGCTGGCGCCGAGTGGGTAGGGCGTACCCGGCCATACTGTGCTTACCCGGCCCTCGCGGGCTTCGCCCGCCTGGGCCCACCCCACTCCTTCGACCATCCACGTTCCTCTCACACCTGTCTAGGCGAGCATCATCGCAGGCCCGGATTGCAAAGATCGCACAACGCCCCACCCCTGCCCATTCAGGAAGGGGTGCAGTCGCGTCGTGAGGCGCTCAGGCGAGTCCGGAACGCTGGACGACCAGATCGATGATCTGCTGAGAGGCACCGAGTGGCGCGGAGACGGCCACGGCGCCGGCGGCCTCGGCGAGGTCGCGGATCTTGCTGGCGAACCGGCCGGGGGCGAGGAGATAGGTGGAGACGGCGACGCGGTTGGCGCCGGCCGCCTGGTGCGCCGCGACGGCCGCGTCGACGGTGGGCTCGGCGGCCGAGGCGTAGGCCGTCGTGGTGGGGATCCCGAGCTGAATCGTGAGCGCCCTGGCCAGGTCGTCGACGTGGGCGTTGCCCTCGGGGTCGCTGGAGCCGGCGGCGGCGAGCACCAGCGCGTCGTACTCGACGGCGGGGAGCCGCTCGACCAGCGCCGGCAGGAGAGCGGGGTGGGGTGCCAGCACCTTGCCGAGTTCTGTCGCGAGCCCACGCTCGGCAGCCGCCGCGACGACCTCGGGCAGGTCGACCTTGGAGTGGTAGGCGTTGCCGAGCAGGAACGGCTGGATGACGACATCGGTGACGCCGGCGGCCACCAACTCGTCGAGCGCGGCGGCCGGGCCGGGCTCGGACAGCTCGAGGAAGGCCGCCTTGGCGACCAGGCCGGGCAACGCCTTCTCCAACCCAGCCGCCACATCGACCGCGATCGGCGCCGCCTCCGGATCCCTGCTCCCATGCGCGACAAGCAGAACACCTTGCGCGATCGTCATCGTGTGCCTCCGTAAAGGAAGTCGGAGCGAGCGGTGGCGGTGGTGCTCGAACCGGCGTCGTGCCGGGCCAGCAAGCCAGCAGCGAAGACGCTGGTTGGGCGCCGGTCGCAGCCCGTGGCAGGGGCCGAGCCGGCGGTGGCTGCTGCGGCGAGCGCACCACTCGGGCTGCGGTGGCTGGCGGCGGCTAGGGGGGTTGCGGTCGCTGCTGCGAGCGTGGCCGCGCCACCTGCACCGCACCCAGCGATGGCGTCGCCGGCTTGGGCGGCGTCGCGGTGGGTGGGGTGGTCGGCGGCGGTCATGTGTGGTCACCTGCGGCGACGACTGGGCCGACGACGATGACGGCGGGGGCGCGGACTTCGCGCTCCGCGGCCAGTTCGGCGATCGTCGCGAGGGTGCCGCGGGTGGTGCGCTGGGTCGGCAGGGTGCCGCGCTCGACGACGGCCACCGGGGTGGTGGGCGGGCGGCCGTTGACCACCAGCGACTCCGCCACCTCTGCCAGCGGCGCCACGCCCATCAGGATCACCAGCGTGCCGCCGGCCCGAGCCAGCGCGGCCCAGTCGGGGTTGTCGGTCTCGGTGGCACCGTGCGCGGACACCACGGTGAACGACCGCGACACGCCGCGGTGCGTCACCGGGATCCCGGCCGCCGCCGGAACCGCGATCGCGCTGGTCACGCCGGGTACGACCTCGCATGGCACGCCGGCCGAGGCGCAGGCCTCCGCCTCCTCGCCGCCGCGGCCGAAGACGAACGGGTCGCCGCCCTTGAGGCGCACCACCCGTTGTCCGGCCAGCGCCCGCTCCACCAGCACCTCGTTGATCTGGTCCTGCGTAAGCGTGTGTGCCTTCGGGCCCTTCCCGGCCTCGATCACCTCGGCCGCCGGATCGAGCGCGGCGAGCAGCTCGCGCGGCGCCAGGCGATCGACCACCACGACGTCGGCGTCGGCCAGCAGGCGGCGGCCGCGCGTGGTGATCAGACCGGGATCGCCCGGACCGCCACCGACCAGCGCGACGCTCCCACCACCAGACCGCCGCTGCCGCCGGACCGGCAGGTCACCCGTTTCCAGCCCGACCGCGATCGCGGAACGGATCGCCTGTGAACGTCGCGGGTCGCCGCCCGAGCTCACCGCGATCGTGATGTCGTCGACCTTCGTGACCGCCGGCACCCAGGCGGGGGATGCGGCAGCGTCGTCCGCGCGTACGCACCACACCCGCGCGGCCTCGGCGTCGGCCGTCACCTGGTCGTCGACCGTACGATCGCCGGTGGCCGTGTGTGCGAGCCACGCGCCGTCCAGGTCGCCCGTGGAGTATTCGCGGGCCAGCCACGTCACCCGATCGGTCAGCTGCGCGAGGTCCTCGCACAACGCCGGCGCCACGACCACGACCGAGGCCCCACCCTCGAGCAGGCTCAGCGTGCGCCTGGCGGCGACCGGGCCGCCGCCGACCACGACCGTACGCCGGCCGGCGAGGTCGAGGAAGAAGGGCGTACGAGCTGAGCTGTTCGTCATGAGATTCAGTCTGATCCGGTTTCGTTACCGCAGCTTTTCGCCGTTTTCACAGGTGTTTCCGGCGTCTTGTCAAAGGTCAGAGGTGCAGGCCGCACTCGGTCTTGGTCCGCCCGGCCCAGCGCCCGGCCCGCGCGTCCTCCCCGTCGGCGACGCGGCGCGTGCACGGCTCGCAGCCGATCGAGGGGTAGCCGTCGAAGAGCAGCGGGTTGGTGAGGATCCCGTTGCGCTCGATGTAGGTCTCCACGTCGTCCTGCGTCCACTTGGCCAACGGCGAGACCTTGACCTTGCGCCGGCGGTTGTCCCAGCCCACGACGGGCGTCAGGGCCCGCACGCCGCCTTCGTCACGGCGCACCCCGGTCGCCCATGCGTCGTACGACGCCAGCGCGCGCTCGAGCGGTGCGACCTTGCGCAGCTGGCAGCACAGGTCCGGGTTACGCGCGAACAGGTCCTTGCCGAGCGTCGCGTCCTGCTCGGGGACGGTCTGCCGCGGGCGTACGGTGACCAAATTGATCGGAATCATGACCGACGCGGCGTCGGCCGTTCCGATCGTTTCAGCAAAGTGATATCCCGTGTCGAGAAAAACCACGTCGACGCCGGGTGCTACCTGCGAAGCCAAATGCGAAAGAACAGTGTCCTGCATCGACGAAGTGACGCAGAAACGTGGACCAAATGTCTCGACGGCCCATTGCACGATCTCCTCGGCGGAAGCGTCCTCCAGGTCGCGTCCGGCCTTACGTGCAAGGGCCTCCAGCTCTGCTGGGTCGGCGCCTACTTGTGTGGGAAATGCTGCTGTCGCCGTCATTGACGCACCACCAATCCGATGAACTTCACCGTAAACGCGCGCGCACATGCCCGGCATTCCCAGGCTCCATGGCTGGTTTCGTTCGGACGCAAATCCTCATCGCCGCAATACGGGCAGTAAAAGGGCGCAGCTCGCTCGCTCATACCGGCACCGCCTCTTTCGGCGTGTTGGCGAGGTATTTCTCGTCGGCACGTACGACCCACTGCGCGAACCGCTCACCGGGCTCGCGCTGGTCGAGGTAGTGGCGTACGACCTGCTCGACGTAGTCCGGCAGGTCGTCGGCGGTCACCTTCAGGCCGCGTACCTTGCGGCCGAAGCCCGCGTCCATCCCGATGCCGCCGCCGAGGTGCACCTGGTAGCCCTCGACCTGGTTGCCCTCGCGGTCGAGTACGAGCTGTCCCTTGAGGCCGATGTCGGCGGTCTGGATGCGCGCGCAGGAGTTGGGGCAGCCGTTGAGGTTGACGGTGACCGGGACGTCGAGCTCGGGTACGCGAGCCTCCAGCTCGTCGATCAGCCAGGCGCCGCGGCCCTTGGTCTCGACGATCGCGAGCTTGCAGTATTCGATGCCGGTGCAGGCCATCGTGTTGCGCCGCCACACCGACGGCCGGGCGTGCAGGCCGATCGCGGCCAGCTCGGCGACCAGCGGCTCGACCTGGTGCTCCTCGACGTCCAGGACGAGCAGCTTCTGCATCGGTGTCGTACGGACCCGGCTGGAGCCGTGCGCCTCGACGATGTCGGCGAGCTTGCTCAGCAGGCTGCCGGACACGCGGCCCACCGTCGGCGCGACGCCGACGTAGTACTTGCCGTCCTTCTGCTTGTGCACGCCGATGTGGTCGCCGGGCACGGCCGGCGGCGGGGGAGCGGGGCCGTCGACCAGCTTGCGCTTGAGGTATTCGTCCTCCAGCACCTGGCGGAACTTCTCCGCGCCCCAGTCGTTGACGAGGAACTTCAGCCGCGCGCGGTGCCGCAGCCGCCGGTAGCCGTAGTCGCGGAAGATGCTGGTGATGCCCCACCAGAGCTCGTGGACCTCCTCGATCGGCACCCAGGCGCCGAGGCGCTGGGCCAGCATCGGGTTGGTCGACAGGCCGCCGCCGACCCAGACGTCGAAGCCCGGGCCGTGCTCGGGGTGCACGACGCCGACGAACGCGATGTCGTTGACCTCCGGCGCGACGTCGAAGCTCGGGTGCCCGGTGACGGCGGTCTTGTACTTCCTCGGCAGGTTCGAGAACTCCTTGCTGCCGATGTAGTTGTTCACAATGTCGTCGATCGCCGGCGTCGGGTCGATGATCTCGTCGGCGGCGATGCCCGCCACCGGGCTGCCGATCACGACGCGCGGGCAGTCGCCGCAGGCCTCCTGGGTCTGCAGGCCGACGGCCTCGAGCCGGCGCCAGATCTCCGGGACGTCCTCGATGCGGATCCAGTGCAGCTGGATGTTCTGCCGGTCGGTGACGTCGGCGCTGTCGCGGGCGAACTCCTTCGAGATGTCGGCGACCGTACGCAGCTGCTCGGTGCTGAGCATGCCGCCGTCGATGCGTACGCGCAGCATGAAGTGGGAGTCCTCGAGCTCCTCGGTGTCGAGGATCGAGGTGTGCTGGCCGCCCATGCCGGGCTTGCGCTGGGTGTAGAGACCCCACCAGCGGAACCGGCTGCGCAGGTCAGCGGGGTCGATGGCGTCGAAGCCGGTGTGAGCGTAGATGTTCTCGATCCGGGCGCGCACGTTGAGCGCGTCGTCGTCCTTCTTCGTCTGCTCGTTCTTGTTCAATGGCTCGCGGTAGCCAAGGGCCCACTGTCCCTCGCCCCGCTTACGGCGCAGGGTCCGGCTCGTGCTGGCTTTCGCTTCGGCCATGGCTGGCGGTATCCGTTCCTTCGCGAGGCTGTGCTGGCTGTGCGGACTGGGCTTGCTTGGCTGGCTCAGGCACGCGAAAGGCACGGTGAAGCTGACCGCGGGGCGGGCAGACAGTGACCGGCGCGACCGCGCACCCGGATCTCCTGGACAGGGAAGAATCAGCTCAGGGGAGTGGGCGCATCAGCGCGCCGGGCGACAGAGCATGCTGCGCATCCGACCGAAGTCGAGGTGTCGACGTCCCACCAACATGGGGAACACGGGCGCACGCATAGAAATAGAGTGCGGCACGACGTCGGGCTACGCCAAACGACACGCCCAGCATCCGAGATGCTGTCTCGCATCTCGGTAATCCCGATTGGTTGAGTAGGAATTTACCTCCGCGCGAGGAGGATGTCCATTTCGCCGCTCAGTGGGCGGATTTCCGGCTGCTGGTGTCAGCTTTTCGCCGTTCCGGATTCGGTCAGAGTTCAGGACGTCGTCCTTTGCCGTCAGCAAACTGCGATCGAACCTTTCTGGGAGGAAAGCATGACTCGCAGCAGACGGATCAAGGTGGCTGGGGCCTTCGTGGCCGCAAGTGTGGCATTGACAGGCTCGGCCGCGCCCGCGCTGGCCGGGGATCGGCTCTCCGGTGACAGTACGGAGGCGATCGCGATCACCGAGCAGGCGTCGGACCAGATCCTCGTACTGGCGTCCGAGCCGGGCGCCTGGGAGAAGGCCACGATCTCGTGGCGCTGGAAGCCGACCGCGACCAACGGCTTCGCCGACCTGGTCGACAACTGGGGACTGCCGGACGAGGCGAAGCTGCGGCACCGGGGCGACCAGGCGTACCTCCTCACGGCCGACTCGTACGGGCTGGCCGCGGTGGTGCCGTATCCGCAGGGGACGGGCGCCTACTGGGCCGCGGACGTGGGGCGGGCGAACAACCCGCACTCGATCGAGCTGCTGCCGGACGGCAACGTCGCCGTGGCCGCGAGCGCGGGCGGCTGGGTGCGGGTCTTCACGGCGTCACAGGGCTCGGCGTCGACGACGTACACGGAGTTCAAGCTCGAGGACGCGCACGGCGTCTACTGGGATGCCGACCGGAGCCTGCTGTGGGCGATCGGGGCGCACGAGCTGGTGGGGCTGCGGCTGAGCGGTCCGGCGTCGGCGCCGGTGGTGACGAAGGTGCGCGGCGCTGCGTTGCCGACGAACTGGGGCCACGACCTGCAACCGGTGGCGGTCGACCCGGACCGGCTGTGGCTGACGACGGGATCGCAGGTCTATCAGTACTCGATCAGGCAGAACGCGTTCCTGCAGGACTTCCTGAGCGTCTCGGCGATCAACCAGGCCGGCGTCAAGAGCATCGGCGACGAGCGGCAGTCGGGTCAGGTGCTGGGGACGTTCGTGCAGACGGGGAACATCTGCACGTGGTGCACCGATACGGTGTCACTGTACGAGGGCGAGCAGGCGTTCCAGCTGCACGGCGCGCAGATCTACAAGACGCGCTGGTGGGTCGATCCGAACCGCGACTGAGGTCCTCTGGATTTTAGGAAAACTTTGCTAAGTTCGGGCAGATGAGCGATCTCATCTGCCCGAAGTGCCATGGGGCCATGCGAGGGTACGAACGAAGCGGCATCACCGTCGACCAGTGCGCCGACTGCCGGGGCATCTTCCTCGACCGCGGCGAGCTCGAGCGCCTGGTCGACGCCGAGAACCGGTGGCACGGCGGTCAGTCCGCTCCGCCGCCGCCACCGCCGCCGGGGACTGGCAGCCACCAGCCACCGCCGCCTCCGGGGTACGGCCACGACCGCGGCTACGGCTCGGGCGGTGGGTATCGGCAGGGCTACGGCTCGGGCGGCGGCTACCGCCAGGGCTACGGCTCCGGCGGCGGCTACCGGCAGGGTCACGGCCACCGCCGCAAGCGCTCGTTCCTGGACGACTTGTTCGACTGATCTCGCAGGTCGCGTCGACCGCTGGCCGTCGACAGAGCGGACGATCAGCGGCAGATGATCAGCGGGTGCCCGACCCAGACGGCGACGTCGGGCACCCAACCAGCCAGCCACCCCGACCATCGCTGCCTCGCCCACGCCCGCAACCGCGGTGCCGGCGACATGCCACGACGCATCAGCTGAGCTCGATGGCGTTGCCAATCGCAATGCTCTGACCAAGCGGGGTCCCACCCAAGCGCGGCCTGGCCCAGCGCATCTCCTGCTCTCCATCGGTCCCTTACTGGTAAGCAGCCTCGCATCAGGTGTCTGCCGGCCCTGCGGCTTCGGGCGGGTAGCGGCGCGGTCGGTCGTAGTCCCACCGTGTCCCGTCCGGTATCCGGATTCGTCCGGATCCGTCTGGTTGGCTTGTGGGCCGGGTTGGCTGCGGAACAGACTCGGCGCTCGTGCTGTCCGAGAACGGGGGAGCGAAGAGCGCCTTGGGAATCCACCGCCGGGACGAGGGTCCGCGATCGTTCACGCGAAGGCGAGCGGTACAGCTCGGGCTGTTGCTGCCCGCCGCCGGCCTGGCTGGGATGGCCGGAACAGCCGGGTGTGCGCCGCAGCCGCCGCCGTTGATTGAGGGGGCCGCCGATGCCGACGACGGGGTACCGGATGTCGACGATCTGCAGGCGCTGCTGGATCGGCGGGCGAAGGCGCAGCTGGCCAAGGACGAGAACGCCTACCTCGCGAACCTCGACACCCAGAACCAGGCGATGCTCGACCGCGAGAAGCTGGTGTTCGCGAACCTCGAGCAGTTCGCGCTCGCCGACGTGCGCTTCCTCACCGGCCGGATCCTGGCCGGCGGCCAGGCCGACGAGAAGGACCCCAACCGGTTCCGGTTCGGTCCGGTCATCAAGGTCGTGAAGCTCACCGCCGACGCCGGCCCCAAGGCGGTGCTCGGTCCCGGCGAGGCGTACGACTACGTCCTCACCAAGCAAGGCGACGGCTGGCAGATCGCCGACATCGTGCCGATCACCGGCGACGCCGCCGCCAACGCCCGGGTGGGTACGGCCAGCTCGCCGTGGAACCTCACCCCGCTCACCGTCCTCACCGCCGGCAACATCTGGCTCGCCGCCGACGACTCGGTGGACGACCTGGAGCGGTACGCCAAGGCCGCCAAGTCCGAAGCTCGCACGGTCGAGGCGATGTGGGGCAAGCGGGCACACTTCCCCGGCCACGTGCTGTTCTTCTCCCGCAACAAGGAGAACCTCACCAAGTGGTACGACCTCGGCGACGCCTCCGACCACTTCGAAGGTGTGCAGAAGCCGCTGTTCGGCGTCACCAAGGACGGCGACCAGTACACCTCGCAGACCTACGCCTCCCGCATGGTCATCTTCCTGTCGGCGATCGAGCAGTACAGCGACGACCCGGCGCTCGTCATGCGGCACGAGCTCACGCACGCGGTGACGTCGCGCGCGGCCGATCCGGGCGACGGCATCTATCCGCCGCCTCGCTGGGCGGTCGAGGGGTTCGCGCGGTACATCGAGGTACGCGGGAACGCCGAACGCCAGCGGAACGAACGCTTCGCCGCCGCGAACGGCCTGCGCACCGGCCGGTTGAAGGACAAGCTGCCCCGCAGCGACAAGTTCTACAGCGGCAGCGCCGACAACGTGTCGTTCAACTACGCGATCGGCTACACGGTCTTCGCCTACGTCGCCCAGGCCAAGGGCCACGAGAAGGCCGTCGCGTTCTATGCCGAGATCGTCAAGTTCACCGAGCCTTTCGGCCAGCAACTTGTGGAGACACCGGCGTTCGACGGCATCTGCGACCGCATCCTCGGCATGAGCTCGGCCACGCTGCTACGGCAGTGGCGGTCCTACGTACTGGCTGGAGGCTGAGGTGAACCAGCCGAACTTCCCACCAGGGAACGGATATCCCCACCAACAACCGCAGCAACCACCGCCGACGCAAGGCTGGCAACCCGGGCCGCGGCAGCAGTACCCGCAACAGCCACCACCGCCGCATGGCTGGCAGCCGCAACCGCAGTGGGGCGGGCCTCGCCCGCCCGTCAAGGTCCCGCGCAACTGGGGACGTACCTGGCTGATCGGCCTGCTGGCTTGCGTTCTGGTGGCAGCCGGTGCCGGCGCCGCGGGGTTCTCGCTCGCCCGCTACTTCGGTGACAGCGGTTACGGTCCGGTCGCCTGCGAAGGTTCGATCACGTGCCTGCGTGGTGTCGACGCGAACGCGGTCCTGGCCGACTTCGAGCAGCGCGGGTTCAGCTGTGAGAAGAGCGACGAGGCCTACTACACGTCCAACCACTGCAAGCTGGCCATCGGCAACAACCGATACGAGGTGTCGATGGAGGCCCGCGACGACCTGATCCAGCGGATCGAGTTCGACGTCTCCTACCATCCGGACCTCGACCTGTCGACGCGCAACCTCGGTTACCTGGTGTGGCTCGCCGTCCTCCCGTTCGAGCAGGACAAGGCGGCACACGACGTCGCGCGGAAATGGCTCGCCGAGCAGCTCAGCGGCGGGACGAGCACAAAGGTCAAGATTCGCGGCTACGAGTACGAGCTCAGCCGCAACCGGGCCGGCCACGTCTCGTTGTCGGTGGAAGGTGAGTACCGGTCGTGAGCATGCCACCCCAGCCGAAAGCGAAAGTTTCGTGGGGCGTTGTCGTCCTGCTCGTCGCCGTCGGACTGGTCGCGGGGGGCGTTATCGGCGCATCCGCCGGTACGCCGGACAATCCAGCGCTGGTGAAATCCGCGCCACCCAAGCCCGGCGCGGACTTTCCGGACGGCGCGCGAAGCTTCCTGCCGAAGGTGACGGCGAGCTCGATCCGCGACTGGATGAAGGGCAACGCCTACGAGTGCGAGGCCGACAAGAAGCCGGAAGACGCCGAGCACCAGGAGACCTGCTGGGCGCCCGACGACGCGTCGGCGACGGCGTACGTGACGATGGCCTACGACGGCGACGACCAGGTGCGCTCGGCGTTCGCGAAGTGCGAGCTCGGACCCCGGTCTCCGGCGGACTACTGCCGGCGCCTGTTCCGGTTCCTGGTCGAGACGACGTACGCGCGGCAGCCGACGTTCCGCAAGCAGGCGGTCGCGTGGACCGGCAAGAACCTCGACAACGACGCCGTCGCGCTGATCGGCGGGATGGAGCTGAGCATGGAGCTGCAGGAGCACAGGCTCCAGCTCTATCCGGAGGGCTGAGACCGGAGCAAGCGGTCGCGCACCGGCCCGGCACCCTCGTGCCCCAGGTCCTCCAGTACGGACAGCGCTCGGCGCCACGCGACGCGGGCAGCACCGACCTGTCCCGCGGCGAGCTGCGCGTCGCCCAGCCGGGTGAGGACCTCAGCCTCCTGGAGCCGGTTCCCGATCTCGCGGAACAGCTCCAGCGACGAGACGTAGGAGTCGATCGCCGCCTGGTGCTCGCCCAGCTTCTCGTACGCCAGGGCGAGGCTGTCGAGCGTGATCGCCATGCCTTGCGGACGGTTCAGCTCGCGGAACAGCTCCAGTGCCTGCTCGCAGTCGGCGATCGCGGCCCTCGGCTCGCCGAGCTGGATCCGGTGCCAGCCGGCGTTGTTGAGCGCGCCGGCCAGGCCGGGACGATCGCCGGTCTCCCGGTACAGCTCGAGTGCCCGCCGGGCATGGTCGAGCGCGGCGTGGTGGTCGCCGATCCGGTCGTACGTGCTCGACAGGTTCAGGTGGGTGCCCGCCACCTCGAGGGTGCTTCCGGCAGCGGTGAACAGCGCGAGTGCCTCGGTCAGCTCGACGAGTGCATGGCCGGTGTCGCCGAGCCGGGAGTGGGCGCTGGCGAGCAGGCAACGGCTCATCGCCTGTGCGACCACGTCCGCCTGTCGTTCCGCCGCCGCGAGTGCGACTTCCTGGGTGTTCAGCCAGTCGGTCCAGTGCCCGCGCTGGTCCAGGAAGCTGACCAGCGCACGGGCCAGCTGCCAGGCATGGGTGTCGAAGCCGGCGCCGGCCGCGTGTGCGACGGCCGCGACCAGCGCATGATGCTCGGTCGTGAACCAGGCCATCGCGGCCGTACGGTCGGCAAGCTGCTCGGGCCTCACGCCGGGCTGCGGCCGCGCCGGGTCCAGCCGTTCGCGGATCGGAACCAGCAGCCGGGTGGCCGGCAGTGCCGTGTGCAGGTAGTGGTCGAGCAGGCGATGCGTCGCGGACCGGCGTTCGGCGGCCGAGTCGTGCTCACCGGCGAGGTCCGTGGCGTACACGCGAAGCAGGTCGTGCATCGTGAACCGGCCGGCCGCCAGTTCGCTGACCAGGCTGGCCCGGTTCAGCTCGGCGAGCACGGTTCGTACCGCACTCAACGGCAAGGCTGCCAGGCTCGCAACGGCCCGGTCGCCGATCTCTGGGCCGGCCTGCGCGCCCAGCAGGCGGAACAGCTCGCGGGCCGGCGAGCTCAGCGCGCGGTAGGAGCAGTCGAGGACCGTCCGCAGGCTGGAGGCCGGGTCGCCGGTCTCAAGCGCGGCGAGTCGTTGCCGGGCGTCGCTGAACTCGGCGGCGAGCGCCGCGAGCGGCCGGTCCGGTGCGCCGGCCGCCCGGGCTGCCGCGACGGCGAGCGCGAGGGGCAGCCGGTCGCAGCTCTCGACCAGTTCGGCGGCTGCCATCGGCTCGGCCGCCGTACGTTGGCTGCCGAGATGCCGGTCGAGCAGGTCGTGTGCCTCGCCGTCGCTCAGCGGATCGAGCGGAAACAGCCGGGCCGCCTGCGTCGCCGCCATGCCGAGCAGGCGGTCCCGGCTGGTGACGAGCACCATGCACTCCGGCGAGCCCGGCAGCAGCGGACGTACCTGGTCGGAGTCGATGGCGTTGTCGAGCACGACGACGAGGGCGCGGCCGGCCAGCAGGCTTCGGTACATCGCGGCTTGCGCATCCAGGCCGACGGGAACCGACTCCGCCGCGACGCCGAGTGCGTCGAGGAAGCCGCGGATCGCCGACTCGGGCGACATCGGCGCTCCAGCCGGATCGAAGCCGCGCAGATCGACATACAGCTGGCCGTCGGGGAACCGGCCTGCGACCTGGTGCGCCCAGTGCACAGCCAACGTGGTCTTGCCGACACCGCCCGGCCCGGTGATCGCTGCGATCGGCACGCCTGCGCCCGTGGTGTACGCGAACTCGTCGAGGGCCTTGAGTACGTCAGAACGTCCGACGAAGTGCCGGGCGACGGCCGGCAGCTGGCGGGGAACGAGAGCGGCGGTTCGCTCCGCGCCCGCGACCGCGGTGGTGCCGGATCGATCCTCGGCAACGTCGTCGCCGGTCGGGGCAACGCGTGCCGCCTGACCGGCGATCCGGCGCCAGGCCGCGACCCACTCGGAGGCCGTTTCGTCCGGCCACCCGCACGCCCTGACGTATCGCCGCACCAGGTCGAGCGCCGGCAGTCCGGAACGCTTCGCGTTGAGCGCGTCGAACAGCGTGCTGCGCGGCTGGCCGGTGAGCTTGCTGAGGCGGTCGAGCGACGGGTTGCCGGCCCAGGCCTTGAGCAGGCGAAGCTCGTGGACGTAGCCGGCGACGGTGGTCGCACGTTCCGGTGCCGGCCGATCTCCCGCGCCCGCGTCAGGCACCCCGGCTGCTCCTCTCGAAGCTCGCGTCTGGACCGGATCCGAGAGTACGGGTTGGTACAGTCTCGCCTGCGAGTCGGGCCACCGCCGGATCCGGACTATTGTGACGAATCCGCTACAGGTCGCAGTCGCGCTGAATACCACGGGTGTTTCAAGGCTGGCGAAACCGCATCGAAATGTCCGATTCATCGATTTTCCGACGCTTCAATGGCGAACGTTATCTGGAATGCGTCGAGAATTGAGTCAAGGGGTGGGCAGAGCGGAACGTCGAGCTCGAACGAACGAACAGAGCGGGTTCCGGTGGGGCAGTATTTGCGGGATCTGAAATTTCAGTCCGTGCGGGCGTTGTGCGTGACGCCCGCACGTCCCAACTAGCTGCGCTTCTTGCTGGTCATGCTGGCCCAGCCACCGGCTGGGGCCTGTTCGCGGAGATCGGTGTAGCTGATCCCGCTTTCGGACAACGCGAGGCCGGCCGGGCTTTCGGGGTCTGAGGCCAGCGCGATGAGAAGGTCCGCGGTGCCGAGCTCCTTCTTTCCGAAGCGGAGCGCTTCGCGGGTGGCGACGTCGAGCACGCGCGCGGCCGAGCGGCCGAGTGGCGGATCGGCTGGTGCTCGTCGTGGACCTTCCGCGCCGAGGTGGGCGCGAGCCGCCTTGCGTACGTCGGCGACCCGGCGTCCAGCGGCCTTGATGGCCTGGGTGGCGTGGCCGGAGCGGTTCTCGAGAATGCCGATGAGGATGTGAACGTCCTCGGTGGTGCGGTGGTGCTGTTGGACGGCCAGGTCGCGTGCGAACGCGACAGCTGCCGTGGCTCGATCGGACATGGGAAGTGCTGATTTGGCCTTGGCGGATTCGAGGTCCAGGCCACCAGCAGGGACAAACCGTTGTTGTGCGGCTTGACGTGTGACACCCAGCGCGCCGCCGATGTCGGTCCAGGACGCACCAGCGTTGCGTGCTTCCTGGACGAAGTGAGCGACAGCGTGTTGACCAAGCGCCTCCAACTGGCTGGCGACCGCGCGGGCGGCGGTCACCCGTTCCAGTGCTGAGGCGTCGGGATCCTGTGCGTCCACGACGCCGAGGATCTGCTCAAGATCGATGCTGGTGTTCGCCATGGAGCAAGGTTTCTTTGACTCGCGATCTTTGTCAAGGGTTTGTTGCTGATTTTCTTGGGGTTCTGGGGGTTATCGGCAGGTACGAGGGTGGTAGCGATACAACTGCGTTACGGCCGGTTGGTTACGGCCTAATCATTGAGGGGGCTCTGGTCCTTGAACCGGCATCGGACGATGGCCGTCTGACGACATCTAATGGCCTCTAGGCACTGCACCGCACGCACTGGAGTGTGATATGCGCGCCGGTATTCTCGGCCGTTTCCATCGTTACACGCGCGGGGGAGCGTCAGTTTGCCCTTACAGTACGGGGAATCCGCTCTCCCGGCGACGAGTTCGCACGATCCGTGCAAGAGCCCTGTGCAGGCTTCTCGATCGGCGAAACTTACGGCCCTGGCCACAAGGATGGGCGCCAGGTTGGGACGGTGTGAGACGACGACGGCCCGTGTGTTGGTCGGCGCGCTTGCCGTGATTGTCGTGCTTCCGGCGATCACGATGCAACCCTTGAACGCAGCCGAAGCGCCAGAATGTCCATGACACAACGGCAAACGACCGATTCGGCCGTCGACCTCGGGAGCCTGTTCTTTCGTCGAAGGCGACTCGACAACCAACGCGACGGCGCTGTGTATTTTCGCGACTGACAACACCGTCGATCCGCATCGCTATCGGCCGGGTGCGAATCAGGTCGAGCCGTTGGCGAAGTTGAGCACTGGTCGGCTCATCTCGTACGCCTCGGAGACCAAGCAGGCCGAGAACTTCGGGCAGGCAACCGCGGGTGAACAGTGCGTCGAGGCGATCGAGCTGCCGGCCGGCGAACGAGTCCGGCAGTGTCGACGAGCTCAGTTCGCGTGGTTCGTCGTTGTTCGCGACGACCAAAGCAAAGGCACGATCCGAGCCCGTTGAACTGGCGCCCGGACGCGAGTCCGGGGTCCTGGGAGTGCGCCGATTTCGGCGATTCGAACTTCCCCGGGCTTTCGATTGCGTTCAGGTTCTATACGGACGACCACATTTATGGTTACAACCTGGCAACTGGGCTTACGTATTACCAGGCTTCCAGGCTGATGAGATCGGCCGCACCTGCCATCACAATTCAGGCCGGGTCCGATGACGTTGTCTGTGCCGGTGCGTATTTGACCCCACCCGGAATGGGCCGGCTGAATTCGTCAGACATCACGGTCGCCCCCCACCAACCCAGAACCGATCGTGGAAATCGGCCAACCGGCTGAGCAGGTAGGACCAGGGCAGAGGGGTAGCCGTCGTCTACGCTTCGGGGCATGCAGGAGCAAGGGGAGCAGTTGGAGTTGATCCGGAAGGAGGTACGCCGGACCTCCAAGCCGAAGCCTCCCCGCAAGCCTGCTCCCGAACTGCCCGTGGCACGGGTGGCGGTCGAAGTTTCGCTGGCACACCTCGACCGCCCGTTCGACTACACCGTGCCCGAGACGATGCACGAGACGTGCGTGCCGGGCTGCCGGGTCCGGGTCCGCTTCGCCGGGCAGGACCTCGACGGCTTCGTGCTCGAACGCGTCGCCGAGTCCGACCATCAGGGCCGGCTGATGCCGCTGCGCAAGGTCGTCTCGGCAGAGCCCGTGCTCAGTCCGGAGGTCGCCCGGTTGGCCCGGCTGGTGGCCGACCGCTACGCCGGCACCCTCGCCGACGTCCTGCGGCTGGCCGTACCACCACGGCATGCCAAGGCCGAGGCCTCCGACTGGAAGCCGGGCCCGAACACCGACGATGCCACGGCGGATGCCGGCACGCCTGCGGCCGATGGTTCGCGTGCGGATGGCAACCAAGCCACGGAACCGACGGACCCGGCTGCGGGTTCGGCGCAGGGTGTGCCTGCGTCGGAAGGTTCGAAGCCGGATGGCTTCGACCCCGCCGGATCGACGGCGGAACCGGCTCCGGACTCGGCTCTGGATTCGGCGTCGGATTCGAGCGCGGGTGGCGGCAGCCATGCCATTGGATCGACGCCGGGCTCGGGCCCCCGTTCACCTGACAGCGCCGGCACGCCTGGCCACGAGTCCAGCCACCTTGCCGGCCCGTGGGCCGGCTACGACGCCGGGCCTGCTTACCTCGCGGCGTTGCGACGAGGTGATGGGCCGCGAGCCGTATGGACGGCGCTGCCCGCCGAGGACTGGCCGCGGTGCCTCGCGGTCGCTGCGGCGGCGACGCTCGCGTCCGGGCGTGGGGTGCTGATCGTCGTACCAGATCATCGTGACATCGCGCGGCTGGACGACGCCTGCGCCGAGGTTCTCGGCCCGGATCAGCATGTCGCGCTGGTCGCGGATCTGCCGCCGGCCGAGCGCTACCGCCGCTTCCTCGCCGTCCGGCGCGGCCATGTGAAGTGCGTGATCGGCACCCGCGCCGCCGCGTTCGCGCCGGTCGACGACCTCGGGCTGGTCGTCTGCTGGGACGACGGCGACGACCTCCACTCCGAGCCGCGCGCGCCCTATCCCCACGTTCGCGAGGTGTTGTCGCTGCGCGCCCACCAGACCGGAGCCGCCGCGCTGATCGGTGGCTTCGCCTGCACCGCCGAGGCCGCCCAGCTGCTCGAGTCCGGCTGGGCGCGTCCCCTGGCCGCCGGCCGCGAGGCCGTTCGCACCCGCGCGCCCAACATGCAGACCACCGGCGACACGATGGCCGAGCTGTCCCGCGACACCGCCGCGCGAGCTGTCCGGCTGCCCCACAAGGCTTTCGAGGCCGCGCGCGCCGCGCTGAGCGACGCCCCCGTGCTGGTTCAGGTGCCGCGCTCCGGCTACGTTCCGGCGCTGGCCTGTCAGGACTGCCGCGAACGCGCGCGCTGCGAGGCCTGCGCCGGCCCGCTGCAGTTGGCCTCGGCCGACCGCCCCGCGGCCTGCGGCTGGTGCGGCCGCCCGGCGACGGCGTGGCGGTGTCCGTACTGCGGCGGCAACTCCTTCCGCGCGCCGATCATCGGCTCCCGGCGTACGGCCGACGAGATGGGCAAGGCGTTCCCGAAGGTCCCGGTCCGCGTGTCCGGCGGCGACCGCGTGCTGTCGACGGTCGGGCCCCGGCCCGCACTGGTGATCGCCACCCCGGGCGCGGAACCGGTCGCCGAAGGCGGTTACGGCGCGGCCCTGCTGCTCGACGGCTGGCTGCTGCAGACGCGCGCCGACCTGCGAGCGACCGAGGAAACCCTGCGGCGCTGGCTGAACGCCGCCGCGCTGGTGCGCTCGTCCGGGTCGGTCGTGGTCGTCGGCGATCCGGGCGTACCCGTCGTGCAGGCGCTCGTGCGCTGGAGTCCGGGTTGGTTCGCCGAACGCGAGCTGGCCGAACGCCGGAGCGCCGGCTTCCCGCCTGCCGTCCGGCTGGCCGCGATCGAAGGACCGCGGATCAGCGTCCTCGAGATCGCCGACCTGCTGAAGCCGCCGCCGGGCGCCGAGGTGCTCGGCCCGGTGCCGCTCGACGAGGGCGGTGAGGAGGACGACCTGGAGGAGCAGTCGCGGCTGATCGTGCGCGCGCCCAGGCGCGAGGGCGCCGCGCTGGCGGCGGCCCTGAAGTCGGCCGCGGGTGTACGCAGTGCGCACAAGGCCGCCGGCGCCGTCCGGATCCAGGTCGACCCGCATGAGCTCGGTTGACCCTAGAGTCACTTCGGTAGGGTCGGAGTACGTGACGTCAATTTCCGCTGGCCCGATCAAGGCCGTCGTGTTCGACATCGGGGGAGTCCTGCTCGACTGGAACCCCCGCTATCTCTACCGGTCGCTGATCCCCGACAGCGCCGAGATGGAGCAGTTCTTCACCGAGGTCGCGATCCTCGAATGGAACATGCTGCAGGACGCCGGCCGCAGCTGGGCCGACGCGGTAGCCGAACTCACCGGCCGGTTCCCCCACCGCGCCGAGTTGATCCGCGCGTTCGACGAGCGTTGGGTCGAGATGATCGGCGGGCCGCTCGGTGACACGGTGGAAGTGCTGCGTGAGTTGCGAAGGCGTGGCGTGCCGACGTACGCCCTGACCAACTTCTCCGCCGAGAAGTGGCCGGTCGCGGTGGCCGCCTACGACTTCCTGCGGGAGTTCGAGGGTGCCGCGGTGGTCTCGGGTGTGGAGAAGGTGATGAAGCCGGAGCCTGAGATCTACCGCATCCTGCTGGAGCGGTTCGGCCTGTCGCCGGAGACGACGTTCTTCACCGACGACCGCGAGGAGAACGTCGTCGGCGCGCGCAACGTGGGCTTGCAGGCCGAGGTCTTCCTCGACGGTGCCACGCTGCGAGGCCACCTGCGCGGCCTGCTGACCTAGGCCGTGCTCCATAAATCTAGTCCGCGTCAGTAGATGCCCACGCATCATGTCGCGCAACGACTTGTGTATGCCGAACGCGGCGATGCCGACGACGACGGCAACCGTCGCGGGGAGCAGCGCGTCGATATGGACGTGCGCCGATTCGCTGTGAACGCGGTCCTGCTCGCCGCGCTGGGCCTGCTGGCGGGATGCGGCGGCTTCGGCTGGTTCGGTGGGGGCAAGGAGTGCCCTGCCATCGGATACCTTCAGGGCGTCAGCCTGAAGATCGAGCCGTCGTTCGCGTCCGGCGTCAGCACGGCCGCGCTGAAGGTCTGCTGGGACGGCGCCTGCCAGAACGTCGACGTTCCGCTGAACGAGACCCGCGACACGATCTCGACGCCCTGCGAGGGTTCAGACCCCGACGCCGCATGTGGCGCGACGGCCGGACCGCCGGACGGTGGACAGTACGGCTTCGCGGAGATCCCGGAGCTTCCCGGCAAGCCGGTACAGGTGACGGTGGTGCTGCGTTCGGCCGCGGGTGAGGTCGTGCTCGACAAGCAGCTCACGGTACGGCCGAAGGAGCCGAAGCCCGACGACTCGAGTTGTGGCGGTGGTGCCGGCCGGTTCCAGACCGGCATCGTCGTGGCCGACGGAAAGCTTCGCGAGCGCGGATAGCGCGCTCGGCCAGAACCTCAGCCGTCGACTCGGTCCGAAGCCGGAGCCGGGTGGAGCCGCAGGAACGCGGTCACCGCGTCGCGCGTTCGGCGGCCGATCTCTCGAGGGCTTGGCGGCTCGATGGTGCCGAGCAGCAAACCGATCATCACGTTCCCCCACAGCAGGCCGGCGAACTGCTCGGCCAGCTCCTGCGGCCGCCCCTCCAGCAGTCCTCGCGAACCTGCTCCGGTGAGGAGCGTCGTGAGCGCGGCGCGGCTGGTACGCATCCCCAACCTTTCCAGTGTCTCGGCGACCTCGGGTGCGTGTACGGCCTCGGCGATCGCCAACCGGAAGACCGCGACGACCGTGGCGTCGGTCGTCTCACGCAGCAGCTGGGTTCCGAACGCGATCAGCGTGCGCTCGAGCGACTCGCGGTCGTCGGGTTCCGGGAGGTCCGCGGGCACGCGCAGGCGTTCGGCGCGGGCCTCGATGCAGGCCACGAGCATCTCCTGCTTGTTGCCGACCAGGGCATAGATCTCTCGCTTGGAGACCCGCGCCCGCCTGGCGATCTCGAGCGTGCTGGTCTGCGCGAAGCCGGCCTCGACGAACGCGGAGAACGCGGCGTTGAGTATGCGCTCGCGAGCCGGCGCGTCGTCGGTGCTCTGAGTCGGCATCGCTTCTCCTCTTGACGTGGTACCCAACGGTACCATACGGTCGGAGGCGTGGTACCGGTCGGTACCACCAAGCGGGCCAAACGAAGGAGAACCTGGCCATGACGAATGGAACAGTGCTGGTCACCGGTGCGGCCGGTGGCCGGCAGGGACGAACCGGGCGATGGGTCACCACGCTGTTGCGGCAGCGTGGAGTACCGGTGCGCGCGATGGTCCGCACGCTGGACGAGCGGGCGGAGGAGCTACGCGACCTCGGTGCGGAGGTGGTCGTGGGCGACTTCCTCGACTACCAGTCGATTCGACAAGCGGTGCAGGGCGTCTCGACCGTGTACTTCGCCTATCCGGTGCAGAGCGGACTGCTCGAAGCGACGACCAACGTGGCGGTGGCGGCCCGCGATGCCGGTGTCAGCCGGCTCGTCAACATGGTGATGCTGGTCTCGGCGCCTGACGCGCCGACACCGCGGATGCGGGAGAACTACCTGTCCGAGCAGGTCTTCGAGTGGGCCGGTATCGGTGCCGCCCACCTCAGGGCGACGGTCTTCTACGAGAACATTCGCGCGCTGGCCGCCTCGACGATCGCCTCGGGTGTGTTCACGGCTCCCTTCGGCAGCGTTCGTACGGTGCTGCCGCTGGTCGCGGGGGAGGACGTGGCGCGGGTCGCGGCCGGCCTGCTCACCGCCGACGATGTGCCGGCAGGCAGTTCGTACCCCGTGATCGGCGAGGTCCTCTCGGTCGGCGACATCGTCGCGACGATGGGGCGCGGACTCGGCCGGGAGATCACGTTCCAGGACGTTCCGGACGAGCTCTGGGCCGAAGCGGCGCTCGGCCGGGTCAACGCGCACGCGGTCGCGCACCTGTCGAAGCTCTGGGCCAGCCTCCGCACACAGCAGGAGACTCCTGGGCAGAGGGCCTACGAGCTGCCGGACACCATCGAGCGGCTCGGCGGTGGTCGCCCGAAGACGTTCGCCCAGTTCGTGGACGAGGAGAAGGCGAGCTTCACGGCCGGGTGAGCCCGGCGGTTGCAGGTCGCGGCGCGGTCGCGTAAGCATGGGTGTTCGCCGTGCTACGGGGAGGAGTAGCGCATGGGTGAAGGACTGCAGGTCATCGGTGTCGGGTTGCATCGGACCGGATCGATGTCGGTGAAGGCAGCGCTCGAACGTCTGGGGTTCGGCCCGTGCTATCACGGCCTGGAGGCACTGCGCCGGTGCCGGGACGGCGGACACTGGCTGGCGGCGTACGAAGCAGGCGGTGACTACGACTGGCCGCTGATCTTCGACGGCTATCGGGCCACCATGGACTGGCCGACCATCTATTTCTGGGAACAGCTGGCCGCCGCCTATCCGGACGCCAAGATCCTGCTCACCGAACGCGACCCGGAGAGCTGGTGGAACAGCCACGCCGAGATGTTCCGGCTCGGCAACGCGGTCATCAGCGAGCAGACCGACGAGGAACGGCAGTGGGCGGCGGAGTCGGGCTTCGGCCAGCTGCAGGCGGCCCTGGGCACGATCTCCATGGCGACCTTCGGCGAGCGGATCTTCGACAAGGAGCACTGCCTGCGGGTGTTCGAAGAGCACTACACACGGGTCAAGCGCACGGTGCCGGCCGGGCGGCTGCTGGTCTACCGCGTGCAGGAGGGCTGGGAGCCGCTGTGCCGGTTCCTCGGCGCAGACGTCCCGGACGAACCGTTCCCACGCGTGAACGTCGGCGACAACCTTGTGCACAACATCCGTACGGCGATGCGACTGGCCAGGGAGCAGACGGGACAAGCGGTCTGGCGCTGACGACTCCGGAAGGCAGCGCCGTGGCAGGGTGGAGGTCGTGAACGAGCCGCGGGATCTGGTCGACGCCGTACGCCGGTGGGAGCAGCTCGGCGCGGTGTGGCGCGTGCTGGCCCGCTCCCCGTCCGCCGTGACCGTCTCCCTGTGCCGGTGCGACGACGGCGAGGAGGTCGAGCGGTTCACCTCCTCCGACCCGGCATTGCTCGCCTTTCTCGGCGACCGCTCCAGCAGCGACGACGACCCGGCATAGATCGTCTAGCCACCAGCCCTGGCGGCCGGAAAATCGGAGGTGCCGGGCCGCCTGGCTGGGATACCGTGCCGCCCGTACCACTAAAAGGGGCGGGAACAGCGATGGCCGAGCCGACGACCACCAGCGACCAGGCGGTCTCCGTGCCGGTGCCGCTGTGGCGGAACCGGCCGTTCGCGCTGTTCTGGGTGGCGCAGCTGCTGTCGAACACCGGAACCCAGGTCAGTGAGCTGGCAGTCCCGCTCACCGCCGTGCTCCTGCTGTCCGCGACGCCTGTCGAGATGGGCGTGCTGACGGCGATGGAAGCGCTGCCGAGCCTGGTGCTCGGCCTGTTCCTGGGCGTGCTGGTCGACCGTGTCCGCCGCGGCCGGCTGTTGTTCTGGTGCAACGTCGGCCAGGGCGTGCTGATCGGAACGATCCCTGTCGCCGCGTTGCTCGGCTGGCTGACGCTGCCTCAGCTGTACGTCGTCATGTTCGCGGTGAGCGGGCTCGGACTCGCGTACGGCCTGGCGCACACCGCGTACGTGCCCGTCCTGGTCGGGAACAGCCGGCAGCTCACGGCGGCCAACAGCGGCATGGCGGTCAGCGACTCGGTCACGGCGGTCGGTGGTCCGGGCCTCGGCGGCGTGCTCGTCCAGGCGCTGACCGCGCCGATCGCCGTCGCCGTCGACGCGGCGTCGTTCCTGATCGCCGCCGTACTCCAGCGGGCCGGCCTGCGCGACGACCCGCGGCCCGCGGCTGTGACTCCTGCGAACCCGGCGGACCCAGTCGGCCCGGCTGGTCTGGACGCGCCCGCGCCTCCCGGCAAGGGACTCGGACGGTCGCTGCGCGAAGGCTTCCGGGCGTTCGGCGGACATCGTGGCGTGGTCACGTTGACGCTGGCGAAGGCGATCCCGGACTTCTTCCACTGGGGCGTCCTGGCCCTCTTCGTGCTCTACGCCGTACGCGAGCTCCACCTCTCGCCGGCCACGATCGGGCTGATCGCGATGGCCGGCTCACTCGGTCCGCTCCTGGCGGGCGCGATCGCGACGCCGGTCAGCCGCCGGTTCGGCGTGCCCTCGACGACCGTGCTCGCGACCGTGCTCTTCGGTGGCGCGAACCTCCTGATTCCGTTCGCCTCCGGGCCGGACTGGCTGGTGATCGCGACGGTGGCGTTCGCGCAGTTCCTGGGTGGGCTCGGCGTCGTCTACCTCATCATCGTGCGCGTCACGATGCTGCAGCAGTCGGTCGAGCCGCACCTGCTGGGTCGCGTCGGCGCGGTGATCCGGCTGGTGGAGTGGGGGCCGGGTCCGGTCGGTGGCATCGCCGGCGGGCTGCTGGGCGAGACGCTCGGCCTGCACGGCGGGCTGGTCGTACTCGGCATCGGCGGCCTGCTCGCCGTACCGATCGTCGGCTACGCGGCCGCGCGCGGCTGGTTGCGCACCACCGGCGATCAGGGATGAAGCTCGTGCCGCAGCGCCTTGCCCATCGCGTTGCGCGGCACGGACTCGATGAACCGCCACAGCCTCGGACGCTTGAACGGTGCCAGCCGCTCGGCACACCATTTCTCCAGGGCCTCGAGCTCGGACTGGTCGCCACCGGCCTGCCGGGGTACGACGAACGCGGCGACGGTCTCGCCCCACTCGCTTGACGGCACGCCCGCGACCACGCAGTCGGCGACCGCCGGATGCTGCGACAGCACCTCCTCGACCTCGCGCGGGTAGACGTTGTAGCCGCCGGTGATGATCAGTTCCTTCGCCCGTCCGCTGATCCGGAGGTATCCGTCGGCGTCGAGCTCGCCGAGATCGCCGGTACGAAACCAGCCATCGTTGGTGTAGGCGGCCTCGTTGGCATCCGGGCGGCCGAGGTAGCCGGAGCAGACGTTCGGCCCGCGTACCTCGATCTCGGCCGTGCCACCGCCGCGCTCGGCGAGCCGCAGATCGACACCAGGCAAGGGGAAACCCACCGTGCCGGGCCGCCGTTCGCCGTCGTAGGGGTTGGAGACGAGCATCATCGTCTCGCTCATGCCGTAGCGCTCCAGCACCTGCTGCCCGCTCCCGGCGCCGATCGCGGCGTGCAGGTCGGCGGCCAGCGGTGCGGACCCGCAGACCGCGAGCCGCAGCCGGGCCAGCTCGGCCAGCTGTGGCGAGCCGGCCAGCCGGTGGTACATCGTCGGTACGCCGAAGAACATCGAGGCCTCGTGCTCGCGGATCGCGGCGCCGATCGCGGCGGCGTCGAAGCCCGGAAGCACGACGGCCGACCCGCCCGTGACGAGGCTTCCGTGCAGGCCGACGCCGAGACCATGCACGTGGAACAGCGGCAGGCACAGTGCCAGCCGGTCGTCGGGCGTCCACCGCCAGGCCAGCCGGACCGCGTGCGCGCTCGCGAGCAGGTTGGCGTGCGTGAGCAGCGCGCCCTTCGGCTTGCCGGTGGTGCCGGACGTGTAGACGATCAGCGCGATGTCGTCGGGTGTGGCCTCGTCGAGCGGGATCCCGGTGCGGGCCGGCGGCAGCCCGGCGAGGTCGGGAGTCGCGCAGCTGAGGTACGTGCCGTCCAGCCGGCGCGGATCGTCGACGACGGCCACCAGCGGTCCGGCGTCCTCGACAAGGTGCGTGAGCTCGGCGGTGGTGTAGGCGGTGTTGGCGGGCACGACGGTGAGGCCGTACCGGATCGCGCCGACGTACGACACGATCAGGTCGAGGCTCGGTGGCGCCGACATCAGCACGGGATCGCCCGGCCGCAGGCCCGCCGCGGCGTACCTGCCGGCGGCCAGAGCGCTGCGTTCGGCCAGCTCGCCGGCCGACATCCGGGTGCCGTCGAGCGTCCGCAGCACCTCGCGGCGCGGGTCGCGCGCCCACGCCGCGGTCCATGCGCCGGCCAGCGTGCGACCCTGCGCGAGGTCGACGTCGCCGGGGAGCACGCCGTCGGGTAGGTGAGCTCCCCACCGGGGTGGAGGCCAGCTCGTCATCTCCGCCTTAACTGCCACAATCCGATCATGCAGGAAAACATCGCTGTGGTCACTGGAGCGGGTTCAGGTATCGGTCAGGCTTCGGCGCTCGCGCTGGTCGAGGCGGGTTGGACCGTCGTACTGGCCGGCCGCCGGAAGTCCGCGCTGGAGGAGACCGTCTCGCTGGCTGGGACGAACGCTCCCGTGCTCGCCGTACCGACCGACGTGGCGCGACCGGAATCGGTCGCCTCGCTGTTCGAAGAGGTCCGCTCGCGGTACGGGCGGGTCGACCTGCTGTTCAACAACGCTGGCGTCTCGTCGCGGTCGACCGCGTTCGAGGATCTGACGTACGACCAGTGGCGCACGGTCGTCGACATCAACCTGACGGGTGCGTTCCTGTGCGCGCAGTCGGCGTACCGGCTGATGCTGGCGCAGTCGCCGCGCGGCGGCCGGATCATCAACAACGGCTCGATCTCCGCCCACGTCCCCCGGCCGAACGCGGTGGCGTACACCACCACCAAGCACGCGATCACGGGCCTGACCAAGCAGATCTCGCTGGACGGGCGGAAGTACGGCATCGCGTGCGGCCAGATCGACATCGGCAACGCGGTGACCCCGCTGGCGGCCAACCTCGCCGACGGGGCTTTGCAGGCCGACGGCTCCGTCCGCCCCGAACCGATGATGGACGTGGCCGAGGTCGCGCGCACGGTGGTGCACATGGCCTCCCTGCCGCTGGACGCCAACATCCAGTTCGTCACCGTCATGGCGACGGCGATGCCCTTCATCGGCCGCGGCTAGGACCCACCGGACCAGACGAAGAGGTTGGCGAGGATGTCGGCCTGCTCGATGGCGTCGTCGAGGGCGTTGTGGGTGTGGGTGCGGGTGGAGCGCAGGAAGTCCGGCAGTTTGGTGAGGCCGGCCTGGCTGATCGGCAGGCCGGCCTTCAGCGCGTACATGGTCTTCATGTCGAACGCACGGGAGTAGTCGAACGGGGAGCCGGCGTCGGCGAAGCGGAGGAAGTACCAGTACATCCACATCCAGTCGAAGCCGAGGGGATAGGCCGCGAACACCGGATACCGGCCGGCGGCCACTTCGACCACCCAGCGGGCACAGGCGTTCATCGCCTCGTGCGGGTCGCGGCCGTCGCGGAGCAGGGAGGCGCGGTCGAGGCCGCTCACCGATGCGGCACGAGGGTCGAAGGTGTCGGAGATCGGGCGCAGCTCGGCGTAGAACGTCTCCCGCGCCGGGTCGGCCGGCGTGAAACCGCCATCGGCGAACACACCCGCCACCGCCATACCGAAGCTCGACATCGAGTACGGCCCGGGAATCGGCCCGTCCGCCTCGACGTCGACGCTGAAGTAGACGTTCGGACGTTCCACTACGGCCTCGACACCGCCTCGGTGAGGAGCTTGACGCGTTCGGCGTGGGAGTCGTGGCCGATGACGATCGGGGGTTCGTTGTACGGCATCGCGTCGGAGCTCCGGCGCAGCTTGATGTACTCCCCGCAGGCGTCGATCGCGTACGGCTCCATGTCGTCCTGCAGGGCGCCGAGGACGGTGATGCCGTGCGACTCGCCGATCTGGCGGAACAACGCGACCGCCTCCCGCCGGTGCTCCTTGCCGAGGTTGCGGCCCAGTTCGTCCAGCACCAGGCACAGGTTGGCGCCACCCGCCGACGCCAGCGCCGCGGCACACACCAGCTTGACGGCCTTCTCGTCCATCAACGCGGTGTTGGCGCGGCGGTTGTACGGCACGTAGCTCGCGCCCTCCGCCCGCCGCCACTTCGGCGTGACGCGCCAGCGCCACTCCTGCTCGGGGTCGGCCGCCCGCTCGGGCGTGGGGAAGTCGAGCGTCGCGCCGTAGCCGCCGTACGCGCGGTCGAGCTCGTCGAAGTGCTGCGAAACGCGGGTCAGCCTGGACCGGATCGCCTTGGTCAGCGTGGATCGGCCGGCCTCGGACGCGCTGGACGCCTCGGCGACGCCCTTCTGCGCCGCCTCGAAGTCGGCACGACGTGCGGACCGTTGCGACTCCAGCTGCGTGCGCTGGTGCTTCTCGTACTCCTCCTGATCACGCAGGAACGAGCCCAG
This sequence comes from Flindersiella endophytica, assembly GCF_054779015.1. Taxonomy (NCBI): domain Bacteria; kingdom Bacillati; phylum Actinomycetota; class Actinomycetes; order Propionibacteriales; family Nocardioidaceae; genus Flindersiella; species Flindersiella endophytica. The sequence continues at coordinate 105,210 of NZ_BAAGYY010000028.1, read as the reverse complement.
GCCTTCGGCCAGTCGTGAGAACGTCCGCCGCTCACGCTCGGCCGGCGTGCCCTCGCCTTCCCGCCGGTACGCCAGCTCCATTCGCACCTGCTCGGGCAGGTCCGGATCGGCCAGCCCGTCGGGGAAAACGCCGCGCAACGCCTCACCCAGCGCGCCCTCGGCGAGCTGCCGCCATGCCTCGGGGTCCCACGCCTGCTGCTTGGCGTCCAGCCCGAGCAACCACTCGTTGGCGCTGGCTTCGGAGCCGCCCCACTCGTCGCGCAACGAGTCGAGGTCGAGCGCGGCGCGCTTCTCAGCGACCTCGGCTGCCTGCTTACGAGCGGCGAACCGCTGCTCGGTATACCGGTTGCGCTCCTTCTCCAGCACGCTGATCTGCAGGTCGCGGTTCTCGGCCTTGGCCTGTAGGGCTCGCAACGACTGCTCGGCCCGGGCCAGCTGCGGCTCCAGCGCGGACACCTGCTCGGCGAGCTCCTCGAGGTGGAACCGCAACCCCGCGACGCGTTCTCCGTGTCGCTCGGCCTGTTCGGCCGCGCCCGCACCGGCCAGCCGGCGGCGCGCACCGGCCAGCGCGAGGGCGGCTTCCCGGGCCGCCTCCTCTTTCTCCTCGAGCAGTTCCTGCGCGGCGTCGACCCGCGCCTGCGCGGCACGTACGCGAGCCTCCCGCCCGGTCAGCGGGTCGGGGAAGCCGCCCACCACGACCGCCGACGTACGACCGTCGACGACGCGGGCCGGATCCTCGAGCGCCTCGACCGAGTCGGTGACCGCGGCCAGGAACCCTTTCACGGCAGGGACCTTGCTCTTGTCCAGCTCGCCTTCGGTCGGTACGAGAACCGAACCCGGCAGCCCGGCCAGCGCCTCGACCGCCGCGTCCAGCTGGTCGGAGCCGACCACGAGCGCGTCACGGTAGGGCCACAACGCGCCTTCGTAGGAAGCCCGATCGGTCTCCGACACGACCAGCGCGTCGAGCAGCCCGACCGCCGGAATTCCGGCAGCTGACAGTGCGGCCAGCTGCTCCGGCGCCGCCGACTCGCCGGCGGTCGCGGAGCGCAACGCCTTGTTGGCCTCGACCAGCGCGCCCTTGGCCGCGCCGACCGCTTCGCGGGCGTGTCCCAGCGCGCCCTCGGCATCGAGCAGCTCGGCCTCGGCCGTCTCGACGTCCCGGCCGTCGGCCTCGCGCGCGGCGCCCTCGAGCTCGGTGATGCGGTGACGCAGTTCGTCCAGCCGGCTGGTCGTCACCGCCCGGTCCTCGCCGAGCGAGGTGCCTCGTTCCCTCAACTCCGTATGGACTTTCAGCGCTTCGCGGATGTCGGAGTCGAGTTGGTCGTCGGCCAGCCGGTCGATGTCGGACGAGATGCCGCGCGCGGCCTGGTCGGCGTCCTCGGCGATCCGCCGCTGCTCGGCCAGCGCGGTCGCGAGCGCGCGGTCCTCTTCGCAGCCGTCGGCGAGCAGCCGGGCCGTCCGGGTCTTCGCGGCCTCGAACGCGGTCAGCAGCGCCGCGCGGGCCTGGTCGCGCCGGTCGAACGTCTTCAGCAACCCGGCGGCCTCGGCCTCCCAGGTCGTCAGCCGGTCGAGAGCCTCGGCGGCCTTGGCGCGCTCGGTGTACTCCTCGGCCCGCGCCTTGCGTTCGGCCTCCAGCTCACGGTCCAGGCCGGTCAGCGCGGAGATCGCGGAGAAGATGCGCTCCGGGCTGATCTCGTTCAGCGGCTGGGAGAGCAGGTTGGTCGCGACCCGGCTGCGCACCGACGTCGACAGGAACGACACGCAGCGGACCTGGCCGCCGTACAGCACGCGGCCGAGGTCCTTGGCGAGGAAGTCACGTCGTCCGGCCGAACGGGGGAGCTCGGCCCAGCGTTCGTCGGCCTGTCGTACTCTGTCGGCCTCCGACGCGGCGCTGGCCAGGTGCAGGCCCTCGGTCCAGCGGATCTCCAGGTGCGGTGCGTCGACGTTGACCCGCAGCCAGACCGTCACGATGTCGTTGTTGGCCTGGGCCTCGGGCTCCCCGGACGCGTGGCCGAACACGCCGACGATGTAGCCGTGGTCGGCGCTGGCCCACTGCGAGTCGCCCTGTGAGGCCAGTTCGGCGTTGAACAGCAGCTCGGAGATCGCCTGCGCACCGGACGCGAACCGCCACTGCTCGTCGCCCAGCAACGCGGTGATCGCCGCGATGAACGAGGACTTGCCGGCGCCGTTGGAGTCTTTCGGACCCTGGCCCGCGACGACGAGCAACGTGCCGGGAACGATCGGCACCGGATGCGTGGACAGCCGCGAGATGTTGACGGCCTGGAAGGCGATCAGCGTGCGGCCGCCAACGACGTTCACCGCTTCGTCGGTCACGACGGTACCCCCGTTTCCTGTGCTGCTTGGGCTTCCTGCGCCCGCCGCCGGGCCCGGACGGATGCCGCGAGCGGCGTGTCCGGGCCGGCGGCCATGATCAGTTGTTCCTGCAGCTCGCGCCGGGCGGCCGGCGTCAGGCGGTGGAACTGCGGGCCGGGCACGTAGCCGCCGGCCTGCTCGCCGACGGCGTTCACCTGGCTGACCAGGCCGGCGCGCCGCAGCCTTCGCAGCGCTTCCTCGACCTCGCCGACGCCGAGCTGGGTGCGTTGCTGCAGTTCCTCGACGCTGGTCGGGAACGGCGACAGCCAGGTGTCGTCGAGCAGCTTGTTGCCCGCGCGCGGGATCGCGACGGAGAAGATGAGGACGAGCGTGAGCACGGCCCGGTCGATCTCCGGGAGCCGGCAGCCTTCCTCGGCCGCGAGCACGGCGCGTACGTCGTCGCGATAGCCGGACGTCCAGCCGCGCGGAGTGCGTACCAGCGTGCGGCCGGTGCGGAGCAGCAGCTGGCTGATCCGCCGGCGGAGGGCGGGCTCGCGCAACGCGGGGAAGCGGGCGTCGAGGATCGGCTCGCCGCCGTGCTCCAGCGCCATCAGCGTCGCCACGACCTCGGCCCGGCGCGCCTCGTCGAGCGCGTCGAGCACCGGCTCGAACGGGTTGGCGGTCATCCGGCCACCCCCGGCTCTGCTTCGGGCTCTGTTTCCGACTCGACTTTCGGCTCGACGTTCGGCAGGGGCATGCGCTTGAGCGTTTCGCGAAGTGGCGTGAGCGACTCGTCCGGCCAGAGCGCGACGCGCGGCCCGAGCCGGACGGTACCAGCCGCCTGGTCGAGCCGCAGCCAGCCTGACTCCGCCAGGCGCCGCAACGCACCGAGCGCCCAGCGTGCCAGCAGGTCGGCGTCGCCGCGGCCAAGTTCGGAGTAGCAGGCGGTCACCTGGTCGATCGAGGCGGCGACTCCGGGCCACGCCGGCCCGTCCAGGTCGGCCCAGCAGCAGCGCAGCGCGGCCGCCAGAGCCCGGCGGGTCTCGCCGGAACGTTCGACGGGCACCGGCCCGATGTCGTACTCCTCGATCACCGACGGCGTCGTGCCGTCCGGCCAGGTGCCGAGCAGCCAGCCCGAGCCGGTGCCGTCACTGCCGTCACTGCCGTCGCTGACGTAGGTGAGCCCGGCAGCGCCCGGCTCGTCGGGCGTGAGCGGAACCGGCCCGCGGATCCGCCAGCGGGCCCAGGCCAGCACGTCGGGGTCGATCTCGCCGGCCGCGACCGCGACCGGCGCAGTCTCATCGGGCACGTTCGAACCTCCCCGTGGACAGCCAGTTCGGCGCCGTCTCCGGATCGACCAGCAGGCCGTCTGCCCAGGTGATCCGGTACGGCAGGCCGGGATGCAGGTGAGCCGAGACCAGGTCGGCCAGCAGCCGCCGGGCGCTCGGCCAGTCGCCCGCGCCGGCCAGCAGTGCCTGTACCGCCTTGGCCTGCTTGCCGGCCAGCGCCTGCTCGGCGACGCCGGTCAGCCGTTCGATCAAGGCGGCGTCCGGGTCGGGCGCCTGGTCGGACAGGCCGTCGTCCGGCATCGCCGAACGCGGAGGCGCCGGCCGCGCGGGCGCGCTGCGCGGGCTCTCGTCGACGGCCACCACGATCGACGCCGGCGAGTGCCAGGGCGCGGGCGCGTCGAACACGAAGCCGTCCAGCACGCTCGCCAGTTCGCCGGCCGTCGCCGTCTGGGCGAACGTCCGCCAGGTCTCGGCCGGCAGCAGCGACAGGTTGCGGGTGGTGCCGGCGGAGTCGCGCAGCCGGGCGGCCGCCCGCAAGGACACGTCGCCGTACGCGTAGATCGCGGCGCGCAGCTCGGTGCAGCTGTGCTCCAGGTCGGGCCAGCGGTCGAGGATGATCGTGTGCAGCTCCTCGGCGGCGACCCGTACCCGTTCGCTGCCCCAGAGCTTCGGTGCGTGCTCGCGCAGGTCCTCGATCTTGCCGGCGGTGAGCGTGGCCAGCTCGATCGTCCACAGCCGGAACGCCCGGATCATGCCCTCGGCGCTGCGCTGGGCGTCGTCGACGGTGGCGTTCTCGTCGGCCAGCGAAACCTGTTCGAGCGCCAGCAGGCGGTGCATCTCCGACTGCCCGCCGTCGGCCATCATCCGGCGGATGAACATCAGGCCGATCACCGAGGTGAACGACGCTCGGTAATGGCGCTGGTGCCGCTTGGCGAACACCTCACGGATCGCGCCGAGCCCGCGCAGGACCGACAGCCGGCTCTCGAAGACGTCTGCCGGGTAACGGCGGCAGGCCTCCCGCATCTCCTCGCGGGTCAGGCCCTCCTCGCCGGCCCGGGCGAACGCGCTGAACAGCGTGTCTGCGATGTCGACCATCGCGGCGTCCGGCACGACGGCCCCGCTGTCGCGGGCGAGTGGCGCGAACATCTGGCGGTAGATGCCGAGCACGGCGTCCTCGGCCAGCGCCTCGTCGAGGCTCGGCTCCAGCGGAACGGCGGACATCCGGCTTACGGTAGGGGATGACGGAGGGTCCGCACCCGCCGCCTGTCCGGCGGGTCTCCGGCCGGTGTCCAACTGCTCCTGGTGCCGCCGCCGTGCCTGGGCGTGTGTGCTTGACCTGTGGGCTGTCGGAGGCGACCGTCTAGACTTGCTGCCCGACCTTTTCGTCCGTACCTATCCGTAGTTCGTTGGCCAGCCAGGGAGCAGGGAGCCGCCGCGTGGCAATTCAGCCGATCCGTCTGTTCGGCGATCCGGTCCTGCGCACCCGCGCGGAACCCGTGACGACCTACGACAAGGAGCTGCGCAACCTCGTTCGCGACCTCACCGAGACCATGCTCGACGCGCCCGGCTCCGGGTTGGCCGCGCCGCAGATCGGCGTCGGCCTGCGGGTGTTCACCTACAACGTCGACGAGGTCGTGGGTCATCTGATCAACCCGGACCTGACGCTGTCGGAAGAGGAGCAGTTCGGACCGGAAGGATGCCTGTCGATTCCAGGACTCTCCTTCGACTGCCGCCGGGCGATGCGGGTCGTGGCCAAGGGCTTCGACATGTACGGCGAGCCGGTCACGATCGAGGGCTCTGAGTTGCTGGCCCGCGCGATCCAGCACGAGACCGACCACCTCGACGGCATCCTGTTCGTCGACAAGCTGGACCGCGACCTGCGCAAGGAGGCCTTGCGGCTGATCCGCGAGGCAGAGTGGGCCGGCGAGACAGCGCCGGACATCCGCCAGTCACCACACGCCACATTCGGAAGGGCAACCTGACCAGTGAGAGTGGTTTTCGCGGGTACGCCAGAGCCGGCGCTGCCCGCGCTGGAAGCGATTCTCGACAGCGGCCATGAGGTGCTCGCCGTCGTCACCCGGCCGGACGCGCAGTCCGGCAGGGGCCGGCGCGTGCATCCGTCCCCAGTCGCCGAGTTGGCCGAGTCCCGCGGAGTGGAGGTGCTGAAGCCCGCCAAGGCGAAGGACCCGGAGTTCCTGGCCAGGTTGAAGGAGCTCGAGCCCGACTGCTGCCCGGTGGTCGCTTACGGCGCGCTGCTGCCGCAGCAGGCGCTCGACATCCCCAAGCACGGATGGGTCAACCTGCACTTCTCGGTGCTCCCGGCCTGGCGCGGCGCGGCTCCTGTCCAGCACGCGATCCGGGCCGGCGACGACCTGACCGGCGCCACCACGTTCCGGATCGTGAAAGAGCTCGACGCGGGCCCGGTGTTCGGCACGCTGACCGAGCCGATCCAGCCCACCGACACCGCGGGCGACCTGCTGGAGCGCCTTGCGGAGAAGGGCGCGAAGCTGCTGGTCGACACGCTCGACGGCATCGAGGCGGGCACGCTCGAGGCACAGCCGCAGGCGAGCTGCGACGTCACCTACGCCAGCAAGGTCAACGTCGACGACGCCAGGATCGACTGGAAGGTGCCCGCGTTCGCCGTCGACCGGCTGATCCGGTCGTGCACGCCGGAGCCCGGCGCCTGGACGACGTTCCGCGGCGAGCGGCTGAAGCTCGGACCGGTGCGCATCATGCCGGGCCAGCGGCCGGAGGAGCTGGAGGATCCGCCGCTCGGACGCGGCACGATCCGCGCGGAGAAGCACCAGGTGGTGGTGGGCACGGCCAGCGTTCCGGTCCGGCTCACCCAGGTGCAGCCACATGGCAAACGGCCGATGTCGGCCGAGGACTGGGCTCGGGGCGCACGGCCCGAGCCGGGGGAGAAGCTCGGCGTTGAGCCAGAGGGCGGCGACTCCCCGCATGAGTCCTCGTAACCGCCAGGACCCGACTCGTCGGGCGGCCTACGACGTCGTGCACGCGGTCTCGGTCAACGACGCCTACGCCAACCTCGCGTTGCCGCAGGCGCTCTCGTCGCACAAGCTCACCGGGCGGGACGCGGCGTTCACCACCGAGCTCGTGCACGGCACGTTACGCCGGCGGGGCTTCTACGACGACGTGCTCGCCTCCTGCGTCGACTGCCGGCTGGAGAAGCTCGACGCGGCTGTGCTCGACGTGTTACGGCTGGGCGCTCACCAGGTGCTCGGCATGCGGGTGCCCGCGCACGCCGCGGTGACCACGAGCGTCGACCTGGCCCGCGTGGTGGCGGGCGTCGGGCCGTCGAAGTTGGTCAACGCCGTGCTGCGCAAGGTCTCGCGGTACGACTCCGGCGGCTGGGTCGACGAGCTGGCGCCATCGGTCGACAAGGATCCGGTCGGGCACCTCGCGACCGTCCACGCGCATCCGGTGTGGGTGGTGGAGGCGTTCATCGAGGCGCTGGGCGGCAGCCTGGAAGAGGCCGAGGCGCTGCTCGCGGCCGACAACGAGGCGCCTCGCGTGACGCTCGCAGCCTGGCCGGGTCGCGCGTCGGTCGCGGAGCTGCTGGAGTCCGGCGCGTCGCCCGGGCGCTACTCGCCGTACGCCGCCGTGCTCGACGGCGGCGACCCGCATGGCGTGAAGGCGGTCCGGCAGCGACGGGCGGGCGTGCAGGACGAGGGCAGCCAACTGGTCGCGCTCGCCCTGGCGCGTGCACCTGTCGAGGGCACCGACGGGCGGTGGCTCGACCTGTGTGCCGGGCCGGGCGGCAAGGCCTCGTTGCTCGCGGGGTTGGCCGGGGAACGTTCGGCGCGGCTGCTCGCGGTCGAGCGGCAGGCGCACCGCGCGAGGCTGGTGTCGCGTGCGCTGCGGCGCTCGCCGGGCGTACTCGGCACGGTCGTCGCCGACGGCACCCTGCCGGCCTGGGCGCCCGGGACGTTCGACCGCGCGCTGGTCGACGCGCCGTGCACCGGGCTGGGCGCGTTGCGCCGGCGGCCCGAGGCGCGCTGGCGGCGCCGGCCGCAGGACGTCGAGGAGCTGCACACGCTGCAGAACGCACTGCTGGAGTCCGCGTTGCTGTCAGTGCGCCCGGGTGGGGTGGTGGTGTACGCCACCTGCTCGCCGCACCTGCGCGAGACCGTCGACGTGGTTGCCGAGGTGCTGGCCGAGCATCCTGGCGTGGAGCAGCTGGACGCGCGGGACTACCTCTGCGATGTGCCGGACCTCGGCGACGGCCCGGCCGTACAGCTGTGGCCGCACCGGCAGGGCACCGACGCCATGTTCATCGCGCTGCTCCGCGTGCCGTGAGTAGACTCAGCGGCGCTATGGGTGCTCAGATCTGTCCCAGTATCCTGTCCGCCGACTACGCGCGGCTGGCCGAGGCCACCGACTCCGTCTCCGGCGCCGACTGGATCCACGTCGACGTGATGGACTACCACTTCGTCCCGAACCTCACGATCGGCCTGCCGGTCGTGGAGTCGCTGCTGCGGGCGACCCGGACGCCGCTCGACTGCCACCTGATGATCGAAGATCCGGACCGCTGGGCACCCGCGTACGCCGAGGCCGGCGCGGGGAGCGTGACGTTCCACGTCGAGGCCGCCCAGGCGCCGGTCCGGCTGGCGCGGGAGCTGCGCAAGCTTTCCGCCCGCGCGGGCATGGCGTTGAAGCCCGCGACGCAGATCGAGCCCTACGAGGATCTGCTGCCGGAGCTCGACATGGTGCTGGTGATGACGGTCGAGCCGGGGTTCGGCGGCCAGAAGTTCCTCGACCTGTGCGTACCCAAGATCCGCCGGACCCGGGAGCTGATCGCCAAGCACGGTCTGGAGACCTGGGTCCAGGTCGACGGCGGCGTCTCGGCCGACACGATCTCGATCTGCGCCGAGGCCGGCGCCGACGTCTTCGTCGCCGGAGCCGCCATCTTCAAGGCCGACGACCCGAACCGCGTGGTGGAGGAGTTGCGGCGGCAGGCCGATCAGGCGCTGAACCTCTGACGCCGGCCGAACGCCGAGTCCGTTTCCCGCCGGAGTTCGCGCGCTGGTTGAGCGAAGGTGGGGGCATGACAACGAGCATACGTAAAGTCGCCCTTGTCACCGGTGGCAGCCGCGGGATCGGCGCGGCGATCGCGCTTCGCCTGGCGGAGGAGGGCATCGACGTCGCGCTGACGTATGAGCGCAGTGCGCAAGCAGCGGAGACGGTCGCGGGCAAGATCCGGGCGCTGGGCCGCGATGCCCTTGCCCTGCAGGCCGATTGTGCCGACCCGGCGGCCGTGGCAGGCGCCATGGAGCGGGTGGTCGCAGAGTTCGGCGGGCTCGACATCCTGGTCAACAACGCCGGCACCGGCGTGATCGCGCCGATCGGTGAGATCGGGCTCGCGGACGTCGACCGGGTGATCGCGGTGAACGTGCGAGCGCCGTTCCTCCTCGCCCAGGCGGCGGCGCCGCACCTGCGCGAAGGCGGCCGGATCGTCAACGTGGGCAGCTGTGTCGCGGAACGAACGCTGTTCCCCGGCATGACGTTGTACTCCATGAGCAAGACCGCGATGGTCGGGCTCACCAAGGCGTTGTCGCGCGAGTTCGGTCCGAAGGGGATCACGGCGAACGTCGTCCACCCGGGCTCGACCGACACCGACATGAACTCGGCTGACGGCCCGTACGCCGAGGCGAACCTCGCCCCGACGGCGTTGTCCCGTTACGCCGAGCCGTCCGAGATCGCCGCCGCGGTGGCGTACCTCGTGAGTGACGACGCCCGCTATGTCACGGGCGCCGCCCTCTCCGTCGACGGCGGGTTCGCCGCCTGATTCAGTTCGGATTTACGGCCTTACGGCCTTACGCCGGGCTCAGTCGAGCGCGATGTAGAGGCGTTTTCCGGTCGGGGCGTACCCGACGCGTTCGTAGACGCGCCAGGCGTCCTGACCGGAAGCCTCCAGCCAGGCCACGTCCGCGCCGGCGGCGAACAGCCGCCCGGTGATCGCCGCGGTGAGCACACCGGCCAGGCCGCGGCGGCGGAACGCCTTGCCGACCGCGATTCCGGCCACCTCGCTGGTGCCCGCGAGCGGCGGGCTCGCCCCTCCACCGGCGACGCAGGTGTCGTCGGCGGTGTGGCGTACCTGCAGCACCACGCCGCCGCTGTCCTGCTGGCGTCGCAGCCGGGCGACGTCGGCGGGGGTCGCGACCGGTTCGCCGCCGAACGCTTCGTTCTGCACGGCCCACTGCTCGGCCCGCCGGGCGTCGGTCGCCGGCTCGGCGATCTCGTACCCCTCGGGCAGCGGCGGAACGGTCAGCGTACTGGGGGAGCAGATCAGGTAGTCGTGACGAGCTTCGACGGTGAAGCCCGCTTCGAGCAGGAGTTGTTCGAGAGCCGGTGCGCAGCTGGTGACGTACTCCAGCCGGGGCACGCGGCCGATGTCCCGGAACGCCGCCACCAGGGCGGTCACGTCGCCGGGCGTGATATCCGCGGCGTCGGCCAGCGGCGTGGCGTAGTTGACGTTGCGGCTGTCGGTGCTGGGGTCGTGTCCGAGGACGAACGGACCGACCTCGAGGGGCTTCGGTCGCAACCGGAGGTTGGCGACGACAGAACGTTGGACGCGAGCATCCAGGAGCAAGGTTGTGTACCTCGAATGTGTGAGAAGGAGTTCTGTGGACGTCCGGGGGACAGCGCGCCGCCACGGAAGACGTGGATCAGCGGCCGCTGTGGCTCGCCGGGATCACAGGCTTCATTCCTTCGCACGAAAACGTCAACGCCCACGCCGGACGCGTGGAGCAACGCTCAGAGACTCTCACCCGGGAGGGCGGCCGGTCAAGTGAATTACCGAAGCCGTTCGACCACGCGGAACCGCTCCGCCACGACCAGCGTGTCGTCGTCGAAGTCCGGAACCTTGCCGAGGTACTGGCTCACCTGCTCACCCTGGAAGAACTTCTGGTGCACCGACCGCCACTCGGCGACCGTCTCGAAGCCTTCCCCCTCGGCCCGCGCGAACTCCTCGGTGACCTCGTGGACCGGAATCACCCGCGCCTCGACGATCTGGAGTACGGCGATCCGCCGCCCGTCGGAGTCGACCAGCGCCTGCAGCGTCCCCGGCTCGGGAATCGGGAGCCCGTCGTGCTCGTACTCCTCCAGCAACCCGGTCGTGGTCGTCTTCTCCCCGGCCAGAATCGCCGCCACCAACTGATCCCGCAACGGCCCAGGAAAAGCAAACTCCGCCACCGGCAACGCATCAACATCCACGCCCACCCTCCCATCATCCCGCCCCCGTCCAGCGATTTGACGCACCGACGCCCGCCAGACCCGCTCGGCACCACCTGGTCCGGCCTGGTGCGGTAGGCCCGAGGTAGAACGAGGGCGCCGCGCAGCGGCGCCCTCGTTCCTATCCGACCGAAACCGCACTACGGCCGGAGTCGAGGAGCGCGGGGGTGGTGGGTGGAGATGGGCGCCCGACGCTGAGGAGGCGCTGCACGACCCATCCGGGGCTGCCGATGGCAGGTAGAGCAACAGCCGGCGCCGGGGGTCGGGCGCCCATCTCCACCCACCACCCCCGCGCCCAGCCCACACCCACACCCCTCACCGGCCATAGCGCGACTTGAGGTGCCTCCACCAGTCCCTGAACATCCATGCGTCGAACGGGGTGATCTGAGCGGCCGTACCCGCCTTCATCAGGAAGCAGCACTGGCCGGTCGGCGTCCAGTCGTAGAAGTCGTCGAGGCCGAACGTGTGGCCCATCTCATGGAGGAGGATGTGGACGTTCTCGGCGTTGAGGTTGTCGACGTAGTACTCGCTGCCGATCCGCTGGCCCCAGTCACCTCCCGCGCCGCCGCCGAAGCCGGACGTCAGCCACAGCGACATGTCGTAGTGGTGGGACGCACCGCCCGGGCAGCCGGAGTAGTTGCCGTCCTGGTGGAAGAACCGCCCACACGGCTCGGAACACTGCGGCGCGTTCTCGCGGATGTTGTTCACGTAGATGTCGACCGAGTTGTCGGTCCACTGCAGTTGCGCACGGTCGCGCCCAGCCCAGCCGACGACGCGGACCGGCACGTTGGTGTACGGCCAGTTGTTCCATCCCTGGGCTGAACCACTGCTCTCGACCATGACGTCCATCCACTTCTTGAACTGCCGCTGCAGCGTCGCCTGGACCTGGTCGCGCAGCGCGGCCGACACCGGCTGGCTGGAGTCCCAGCGCACGCAGTAGTTGACGAAGCCGCCGTTGGCCATGATCTGGTCCCAGCCGTAGTTGCGGAAGCCATAGAGGTTCGGGTACGTGCTCTCCACGTGCTGCCACACCTCGGAAAGCGGCTGGACGAGGTTGCTCGGCGGGTTCCACGGGGTCGGGCCGGGCGTGGTGGGTCCGGGGGTCGTCGGCGTCGGGGTGACCGAGCCGGTGCAGGTGGTTCCGTTCAGCGTGAACGAGGCGGGGCTCGCGTTCGTCCCGGAGACGTTCGCGTTGAAGCCCGGGCTCACGGTGGCGTTGGTGCCGAGACTCCCGTTGTACGACGCGTTTCCGAGCGCCACGTGCTGCCCGGTCTGCTGGTACGTGCTGTTCCAGCTCTGCGTGATCTGCTGGTTGCCGGCGAAGTTCCATTCCAGCGTCCAGCTGGTCAGCGGGTCGCCGAGGTTGGTGATGCTGACGGTTCCGGTGAACCCGTTGCTCCATTGGTTGACGGAGTACTGCACCCGGCAGCCGGGCGCCGCCTGTGCCGCCGACGTGACGAACAGGCCGCCACCGGCGATCACGGCGGCGCCGGTGACGGCGGCGACCGCGGTGCGAAGCCGACTGAACATGGCTGTCTCCTCTACGAGCGCGTGTGACGAGCGATGTCAACAGCGGAAACTCACCGACACAGCGCCACAACGGGCGCTTCCGGCCGCGGCGAGGAGTACGCCCAGGATGGTAGGCCAGGCGGCCGGCGGACACAAGGCAAATGAGGAAAAGCATTGCCTGCTGGTCGAACGCGTCGAACGGTCCTATCTTTCGAAAGGAGTCGAACGGCCGGGCACCGATGCGTCGACGAAAAGGCCATGTCCATGCGAAAAGCCTGGTTTCTCCTTGTTCTGCTCGGTGTCTCGCTCGGTGCGCTGCTGTCGCCGGTGCCGCCGGCCGACGCCGCGCCGGTGACGGTCACGAACGGCACGCAGTTCACCGACACCTCGGGCAACGTCGTGCACGCCCACGGCGGTGGTGTGCTGAAGGCCGGCTCGTACTACTACTGGTTCGGCGAGAACCGCAACGCCAACGGGACGTTCCGCTATGTCTCGGCGTACCGCTCCACCGACCTGCGCACCTGGGAGTTCCGCAACAACGTACTCACCCAGTCGTCGAGTGCGGAGCTCAACGTCGCCAACATCGAACGCCCCAAGGTGATCTACAACGCGAGCACCGGGCAGTACGTCATGTGGATGCACAAGGAGAACGGCAGCGACTACAGCGAAGCCCGCGCGGCCGTCGCCACCTCGCCGACCGTCGACGGCACCTACACCTACCGCGGCAGCTTCCGCCCGCTCGGCCAGCACATGTCGCGCGACATCACGGCCTACGTCGACGACAACGGCGCCGGCTACATGATCTCGGCGGCCCGCGAAAACCTCGACCTGCACATCTACCGCCTCACCAGCGACTTCACCGGTATCGCGAGCCTCGTCAAGGTCTTCTCCGGCAACCAGCGCGAGGCTCCCGCCCTGTTCAAGCGGAACGGCGTCTACTTCCTGCTGACCTCCGGCGCGACCGGATGGAACCCGAACCAGCAGCAGTACGCCACCGCGACCGCGCTGGACGGCACCTGGAGCGCCTGGACGAACGTCGGCAACACCACGACGTACGGCTCGCAGACCACGTACGTGCTGCCGGTGCAGGGCAGCCAGGGCACGTCGTACCTCTACCTCGGCGACCGCTGGGCCGGTGCGACCGGCGGTCCGGTGAACAGCTCCAGCTACGTCTGGCTGCCGCTGCGGTTCCAGACCAGCACGTCCATGTCGATGGGCTGGTTCCCGCAGGTCACGATCGACACCTCGACCGGCGCGGTCAACGGCGTCGGCAGCGGCGGCTACTTCAACCTGATCGCCCGGCACAGCGGGAAGTGCGCGGACGTCAGCGGCGGTTCGTACGCCAACGGCGCCGGCGTCGTGCAGGCGGCCTGTGGCTCGGGATCCGGTACGCAGAGCCAGCAGTGGTGGCTCGAGTCCGCCGGCAGCGGCTACTACCGCATCGTCACGCGGCACAGCGGGCTCTGCCTCGACGTGTCGAGCAGCTCGACGGCCGACGGCGCGAACCTGCTGCAGTGGCCGTGCGGCACCGGCACCAACCAGCAGTGGCAACTCCAGGACGCGGGCAGCGGCTACTACCGCGTGGTGGCCCGGCACAGCGGCAAGTGCCTGGACGTCGCCGGCTCGGCCACGACCGACGGCACCCGGCTGACGCAGTGGGCCTGCAACGGCGGTACCAACCAGCAGTTCCAGCGCCGTACGGTGACCTGAGCCGAACCGAGCCGAGCCGAGCTCTGGTCAGGCGCGGCCTCGCCACGAGCACAGGCAGACCCGGTTGCCGTCCGGGTCGGACAGCTGTGCGCCGATCTCGGGCGCGGTGCCCCGCCCGATCAGCGTTCCACCGGCTGCCAGCGCCGCGTCGATCCTGGGCTGGATCTGGTCGGGGTCGATCCAGACGTCGAGGTGCCAGCGCTGCCGGGGCTCCTCGCTGCCCGAAGGCTGGAACCAGATCAGCGGGTGCACCTGACCCCGGTCGCCGACGTCACCCCAGCCGTCGACGTTGACGTACTGGCGGTCCAGCACCGCGGCCCAGAACGGCGCGATCCGCTCGTGCACCGGAGTGTCCAGGGCCAGCTCGATGCGGGACAGGCTCGCGCACTCGAGCTCAGCGCCCGCGGCCGCCGCGATCTCGGAGATCTGCCGGGCCAACCGCACGTCCACCTCGGTGACGCCGCCGGCGTCGTACCCGCTAACCAGCCGTACATCGACCCGGGTCGCCCGCAGGTCGAGGTCGGCGTGGTGCCCCAGCTCCTCGGCGGCCTTGCCGATCGCCTGGACGATCCGGAGCCCCGCGGCGAAGTCCTCGGTGTGGATGCGGGTCTGCAGGCCGTGGAGGCCGTAGTGGAGGAGGAACGCCCAGCCGTCCAGCCCCGCTTCGGCGACCTGCTGTCCGGTCAGCGCTTCCGTGCTCATCGTCGTGCACTCCAAGGTGTCGATTTCATTCCCGCACCCAGTGTGGTGCATCTCTCGGCCAGGGTAGGTGGCCGATTTGGCGGGGCGTGTCAAACTGGTCGGCGTACGAGCTGATGGCGAGCTCGTGGCGTGCTCCGGGGTCGGTGAAAGTCCGAACCGGCGGTGACAGTCCGCGACCCGGCCGCTCGCGTCGCAGCAAGGGCCCACGTGCCTAGCGATCGCGGTGGACGGTTGACCAGGTGAAACTCCTGGACCGACGGTGAAAGTCCGGATGGGAGGCAGCACGCGGGTGACGGCTATGGCCGTGCGCCCTCGGCAGCGACGCTGTCGGGTGGCGCCGACCTGACGCCGTGGCCTGTCGATCCTTTTCGACCCCGGAACCGCACGACGTGGCGAGCCGGCGGACGAGGAAGGGATCGGCAGGGACGTGTTCACAGGCATTGTCGAAGAACGTGGTGAGGTCCTCGACCTGCGCGTTCTCGACCCATCGCAGGAGTCTGCGCCGGAATCTGGGCAGCGGATCACCCGGTTGACCGTCCGCGGGCCGGTCGTCGCCAGCGACGCGGGTCACGGCGACTCGATCGCGGTCAACGGTTGCTGCCTGACCGTCGTCGACGTCGACCCGGGCACCGGCGAGTTCACCGTCGACGTCATCCAGGAGACGCTCAGGCGCACCTCCCTCGGCAAGGTCGAGCCCGGCGCTCCGGTCAACCTCGAGCGCTCCGTCAAGGTCGAGACCAGGCTCTCCGGACACCTCGTCCAGGGCCACATCGACGGCACCGGCATGGTCCTCGAACGCCAGACCGACGGCGAGGAAGTCGTCATCCGGATCGGCGTGAGCACCGACCTCGCCCGCTACATCGCCGCCAAGGGGTCGATCGCCGTCGAAGGTGTGTCGCTGACCGTCGTCGAGGTCCAGGACCATCCCGAACCCTCGTTCACGATCGCTCTCATCCCCACCACGCTCGAGCTCACCACGCTCGGCGACATCAGGCCCGGCGACGCCGTCAACCTCGAGGTCGACGTGATCGCCAAGTACGTCGAACGCCTGCTGAGGCATGACCTGGCACACGACGTGCGGCACGACTTGGGACAGGAGACCAAGGCATGAGCTGGCTCACCTGGTTGCTGAACGCCGAGCTCCACATCGGCGGCGCGACCATTCTCTGGCGCGAGATCATAGGCAACGGCTTCGGCCTGGCCAGCGCCATCTTCGGGATGCGCCGCAAGGTGCTGGCCTGGCCGGTCGGCATCGTCGGCAACGTCCTGCTGTTCACGGTCTTCCTCGGCGCGGTGTTCAACACGCCCGGAAACACCAACCTCTGGGGCCAGGCCGGCCGCCAGATCTTCTTCCTCGCGGCCAGCGTCTACGGCTGGTGGCGGTGGAACCAGTCCCGCAACGCCCACGAAGCCTCCGACGGCGGCGCGATCGCGCCCCGCTGGGCGTCCTGGGGCGAACGCATCCAGCTGATCGTCGCGATGGCCGTCGGCTGGGTCGCGTTCTACTTCGTACTGAAGGAGCTCGGCTCCTGGGGCCCGCTCACCGAGTCGTGGATCCTCACCGGCAGCATCCTCGCGACCTACGGCATGGCCCGCGGCTGGACGGAGTTCTGGCTGATCTGGATCGCGGTCGACGCGGTCGGCGTCCCGACGCTGCTGCAGGCACACCTCTACCCGTCGGCGATCCTCTACCTCGTCTACGCCGCGTTCGTCGTCTGGGGTTTCGTGACCTGGGTGCAGGTCGACCGCAGGCTGCGCGCGGAGAAGGCCGCGGCAGAGCCGTCGGCCCAGGCCGTCGCGGCGGAGGGCAGCGCATGAACACCACACTGGACCCGATCGAGCGCGCGATCGCCGACCTCGAAGCCGGCAAGCCGGTCGTGGTCGTCGACGCCGAAGACCGCGAGAACGAAGGCGACCTGATCCTGGCCGCCGACGCCATCACGGCCGGGCAGGTGGCGTTCCTGGTCCGCCACACCAGCGGCGTGGTCTGCGCGCCGATGGGGGGCGAACGCCTCGACCAGCTCGGCATCCAGCTGATGACGCCACGCAACAACGAGTCGATGCGCACCGCGTTCACCGTCACCGTCGACGCGGCCGCCGGTGTGACGACCGGGATCTCGGCGGCCGACCGGGCGCACACCCTTCGGCTGCTGGCCGACGACGAGGCGAAGGCGGCCGACTTCGTACAGCCGGGCCACATCTTCCCGCTGCGCGCGCGGCCGGGCGGTGTCCTCGAACGTCCCGGCCACACCGAGGCCGCAGTCGACCTGACCAGGCTGGCCGGACGCACGCCGGTCGGCGTGCTGGCGGAGCTGGTCGACGACGACGGCACCATGCTGCGCGGCGAGAGGCTCCGGGCGTTCGCGGCCGAGCACGACCTCGCGCTGATCTCGGTCGAGGGCCTGATCCGCTACCGCCGCCGCACCGAGCAGGTGCTGCGCCGCGAGGGTACGACGCGGCTGCCGACGGCCCACGGCGAGTTCACCGCCTACGGCTACCGCGACGTCATCGACGGCAGCGAGCAGGTCGCGCTCGTCCTGGGGGAGCCCGGCAAGGACGCGCTGGTCCGGCTGCACTCGGAGTGCCTCACCGGCGACGTGTTCGGCTCGCTGCGCTGCGACTGCGGCCAGCAGCTGAGCGCCGCGCTGGCGGCGGTCGCCGAGGCCGGCAGCGGTGTCGTGGTCTACCTCCGCGGTCACGAGGGCCGCGGGATCGGGCTGCTGCAGAAGCTGCGGGCCTACTCCTTGCAGGACGGCGGCCACGACACCGTGGACGCCAACCTCGCGCTCGGCCTGCCGGTCGACGCGAGGGAGTACTGGGCGGGCGCGCAGATCCTCGCTGACCTGAAGCTCGACCGCGTACAGCTGCTGACCAACAACCCGGCCAAGCAGGCCGGCCTGGAGGAGTACGGCGTGCAGGTGTCGGGTTGCGTCCCGCTGGTCGTTCCGGCCACCAGCGACAACGCCGCCTACCTGCGGACCAAGCGGGAACGACTCGGGCACCGGCTGCCCGAGCAGGCACGAGCCGAGCAGGAGGTCGCGGGATGAGCGGCGCGGGAGCACCAGTGGTTCAGCCGATCGACGCCGGTCAACTGGGCCTGCGCAGGGTGGGCGTCGTCGCGGCGTCCTGGCACGAAGAGATCATGGACGGGCTGCTGGCCGGTGCGGTGCGCGCGCTGATGGAAGCAGGACTGGCGCAGCAGCAGGTGACCGTGGTCCGAGTGCCGGGTACGTTCGAGCTGTCCGTGGCCGCCGCTCACCTGGCGAGGACGAACGAGTACGACGCGCTCGTGGCGCTCGGTGTGGTGATCCGGGGCGCGACTCCGCACTTCGACTACGTCTGCCAGGCCGCGACCGTCGGGCTGACCAAGGTGACGGTGGAGACCTGCGTGCCGGTCGGTTTCGGCGTCCTCACCTGCGACACGGTCGAGCAGGCCCGCGAGCGGGCAGGGCTGCCCGGCGCCAAGGAGGACAAGGGCTACGAGGCCGCCCAGGCCGCGCTCGCGACGGTGGCGAGTCTCGCGGGAGTGCCGGCGCTGGCATGATCGTCGGGTGCGCTGGTACGCCAAGGTTGCCTGGGTCGTCTACGTCGTCGTTGCCGTCCTGGTCAGCGTCGCAGTCGTCGTGCCGAACGTCCGGCTCTACACCTCGGAGCAGAGCACGGGTGCGCTGGTCGCTCAGCAGCGCTTCCTCGGCGAGCGGTTGCGGTCGGGCAGCGGCGAGCAGATGCAGACGTACTTCCCCGAGGGCTACTTCTTCTCGCACGCGCTCTACGGCTTGACCTGGCTCGACCTCGCCCGCCGCGATCCCGGCCGGAAGGCGGAAGCCCTGCGGGAGGCGCGCTGGGCCCTGCGTGCGCTGGAGTCGACCGCCGGCCGCGCGCCGTTCGACCCGGACCTGCGCCCGGCCTACGGCGTCTTCTACGTCGGATGGTCCAACCGCCTGCGCGGCGGGATCGTCCAGCTGGCCGGCCGGAACGCGCCCGAGGCCGCGCGGTTCCGCGCCGACTGCGCGGCGCTGGCGAGCTCACTCGCGGCCGACGGGCCGTTCCTGCAGGCCTATCCCGGCCAGGCCTGGCCGGTCGACACCGTGGTCGCGGTCTCGGGTTTGCGGCTGCACGACCGGGTGTTCGGCTCCAAGACCTATGGCTCGGTGGTGGACGACTGGGTCGCCGAGGCACGACAGCGCGCCGATCCGACGACCCGCATGTTGCCGCACCAGGTCGAGCCGCAGCTGACCGGTGCCCGCGCCACGTCGCAGTCGATCATCCAGCGGTTCCTGCCGGAGATCGACGCCGGCTGGGCGGGGGAGGACTACGCGCAGTACCGGCAGTGGTTCGCCGACACGAGGTTCGGATTGCCAGTCGTACTTGAGTATCCGCGCGGTGAGTCGGGTTCGGGGGACGTCGACTCGGGCCCGCTGATCCTCGGCGTCTCGGCGTCGGCGACCGTCGTCACGATCGGCGCGGCCCGGGTGCACGGAGACCAGAAGCTGGCCGGACCGCTGACCGGTTTCGGCGAGGCGCTGGGTGCACCGATCCGGCTCGGCGGCCAGAAACGGTACGCGTTCGGCGTGCTGCCGATCGGCGACGCGTTCCTCGCCTGGTCGGCGGCCGCGCCCCAGGGAGAGGCAGGGTCCGAGCCGGGGGAGTACACGGAGTACGGCAACGTCGTCGGCTGGTGGTGGCGGCTGCCCTGGCACGCCTTCGGCCTGCTGGTGATCGGGCTGCTGTGGCTGCCGATCATCAGCCGCTGGAGGAGAGCTTGGCTCCTGATGGCACAGTAGGACCGTGACTCGGACACTTGTGCTGCTCAGGCACGGCAAGGCGGAATCGCCGGTGGCCACAGCCGACATCGACCGGCCGCTCTCCAACCGCGGCCGCGGCCAGTCGCTGCTGGCCGGAGAGGCCTTGCGCGAAAGGGATCTGACCCCCCAGCGAGTGGTGATCTCGCCTTCGCTGCGCACTCGCGAGACCTGGGACGCCTGCGCGATCGGCCTGGCCGCGGCGGACGACGTGAAGCTGGTCGTCGAGGTCGACGACCGGATCTACGCCAACACGCTGGACGAGCTGCTCGACGTGGTGAACGAAACCGGCGACGACATCGACATCCTGCTCGTCGTCGGGCACAACCCGTCGGTCGCCGGACTGGCCGGGGTGCTGGACGAGGACGGCAGCGGGCCAGCGCATCGCAAGCTGGCGGAGGGATTCCCGACCGGCGCGCTGGCGGTGTTCGAGCTCGACGTCCCGTGGGCGCAGGTCCGAGCCGGCAGCGCGACGCTGAAGGACCTGATCCGCCGCCAGCCCTGAAGCGGCCCCCGCGAATGACCACGTTAACCACGCAATTAGCGGGTTAACCACGCCCTGGGGCGTGGCGAAGCACCTACCAGCGTGGCGCTGTGCCGATTTTGTGGCTCCGCCGCGTGGGCCAAATGACCACGTTAACCAGCCAAAGCCGTGGTTAACGTGGTCATTGGCGGCGGAAAGATGAGCGGAACGATGAGTGGTCAGGCGTTGTCGGCGGCTTCGACCTCTTCGCGGGTGATGCCGAGCAGGTAGAGGATGGCGTCCAGGTGGGGCACGTTCACCGAGGTGTCGGCCGCGGCCTGGACGACCGGCTTGGCGTTGAACGCGACGCCGAGCCCTGCCACGGCGAGCATGTCGAGGTCGTTGGCGCCGTCGCCGATCGCCACGGTCTGGGCCCGCGGCACACCCGCCTGTGCGGCGAACCGGTTCAGCGCCCGCGCCTTGGCCGCCCGGTCCACCACTTCGCCGACCACCGAGCCGGTGAGCTTGCCGTCGACGATCTCCAGCACGTTCGCGGCCACGTAGTCGACGTCGAGCTCGGCGGCGATCGGCTCGACCAGCTGGGTGAAGCCGCCGCTGACGAGCGCGACCTGGTAGCCGAGCCGCTTCAGCGTACGCAACAACGTGCGCGCGCCCGGCGTCAGCTGGATCGCCGCTCGTACCTCCTCGAGCGCGCTCGCGTCCAGGCCGGCCAGCAGCGCGACCCGGCGGCGCAGCGACTCGCCGAAATCGATCTCGCCGGCCATCGCCTCCGCGGTCACGCGGGCCACCTCGTCGAGGCAGCCGGCCTGCTCGGCGAGCATCTCGATCACCTCGCCGCGGATCAACGTGGAGTCGACGTCGAGCACGACCAGCCGCTTGGCCCGGCGGTACAGGCCGGCCGGCTGGACGGCGATGTCGACCTCCTGAGCCGCCGCCTCGGACGCGAGCGTGGCGCGCAGCTTGTCGGGGTCGACGCCGGAGACGTCGAGCTCGATCGCGATCACTGGGTAACGCGCGATCCGTACGATCCGGTCGATGTTGGCGCCGGAGTCGGCGATCCGCCCGGCGATCGCGGAGACCGCCCGTGGGCGCAGCGGCTGGCCCAGCACGGTGACGTGGCTGCGGCCCCGGCGCCGGGGCGAGTTGTCGCCGGAGCCGCTGTCGATCTCGATGTCGAGGCCGAGCTTGCGGGCGATGTCCTCGAGCTCGCGGCGGAACCGGGTCTCGTCCCGCGGCGCGGTGAGGAGCACACCGAGCAGCAGCCGGCCGCGGAGGACGACCTGCTCGACGTCCAGCACCTCGACCGGATAGCCGGCGAAGGTGTCGAACATGGCGGAGGTGAGACCTGGCCGGTCACGTCCGGTGAACGTGACCAGCAGGGTTCGTAACGGAGTGTCGGTTTCCGGCACGCGACAACGTTAGCTGGACATCTGAAGGCTGCCGTCAGAGCCCGTAACCCGTCGCCAGCTCGCGGGCAACGGTGACCGAGTCGACGAGCGGATGCAGCGCGAACGCCTGCACGGCCAGGTCGCGGTCCTGCTCGACGGCCGCGCGGATGGTGAGCCGCTCGACGGCCTTGAGCTGAGCCATCAGGCCGAGCTGGTGCAGGCTGGGCGGGGTGGTGGCCAGCGGGCGCGGGCCGGTGGCGTCGAGTAGCGCGGGGATCTCGACCACGGCGTCGTCGTCGAGCCCGGGGACCGCACCGCCGTTGCGTACGTTCAGGATCATCGTCGCCCGCTCGTTGCGCGCGATCGCGGCCATCACCGCCAGCGCGACACCTTCGTACCCGCCAGGGTCGATCGCCTCGGCCGCCGTCCGGTCCGCGACGTGGCGGGGCTGCTCGCGGGACTCGGCCATGTAGGTCGCCTCGCGCTCGGCCAGCGTGCGCTGCCAGACGTCGTACGCGGCGTCGAGGTCCTTGGCGGCCTCGGCGTAGAACGCGGCTTGCTGGCGCAGCAGGAACTCCCCGCGGGTCTCCGAGCGGGCGGTGATCTTCTGAACGGCGTCCCGGTTGAAGTAGTAGTAATGCAGGTACTCGTTGGGGATCGAGCCGAGCGAGCGCAGCCAGCCGGCGCCGAACAGGCCGGTCTCCTCCAGGCCGCCCAGCGCTTCGTCGTCGGCCAGCAGGGCAGGCAGCCGGTCCTCACCGTCGACCACGACCCGGCGCAGCCAGCCGAGGTGGTTGAGCCCGATGTAGTCGAGCCTGGCGCGGTCGGGGTCGGCGCCCGCGGCCTGCGCGACCCGGCGGCCCATCGCCCCCGGCGTGTCGCAGATGCCGATCACGCGTTCGCCGAGTGTGGCCTGCATGGTCTCGGTGATCAGGCCGGCGGGGTTGGTGAAGTTGATCACGTACGCCCGCGGGCCGGCCAGCTCGCGGACCCGCTCGGCGATCCGCCGTACGACGGGGATCGTGCGCAGGGCATACGCGAGGCCGCCGGGACCGGTGGTCTCCTGGCCGAGCACGCCGAGCCCGAGCGCGACCCGCTCGTCGCTGGTCCGGCCTTCGAGCCCGCCGACCCGGATCGCGGAGAACACGAAGTCGGCACCGGTGACCGCTTCGTCGAGCTCGGTCGTCGTGGTGAACGCGACCTCGGCCGGCCCGGCGAGGCGCTTCAGCACGGCCGCGATCACGGCGAGCCGTCCGGGATCGGTGTCGTACAGCACGACGTCGGTGACCCGTGGGGAGCCGGTGTCGTGCAGCAACGCGCGGTAGACCAGCGGCACCCGGAACCCGCCGCCACCAAGAATCGCCAACTTCACGCCGCAATGCTCTCAGCAGCTCGAGCCATCCGCGCCAGCCACCCGCCGGAGCAGGTGGTGCTTCGCCACGCCAGCAGGTGGTTCGCCACGGCCCGGGGCGTGGTTAACCAGCCAAATGCGTGGTTAACGTGGTCATTCGCACGGCGAGGAGGCCGTCAGCGCGGGGCGGCGCAGGCTGCCACCAGGCCGCGCCGGGCGGCGCGTTCGAGGCGGCGGAGCACGGAGTTGCGAGCGTCGGCCTCGTAGACCGTGCGGGCTCCGCCGTCGTCCTCCAGCACCAGGTCGCAGATGAACAGGCAGGTCCGCGCCCGGGCCGCGAGCTGGTCCGCCCTCGGCGCGTAACCCGGTGGCAGCCCGTCGTCCTTGCGCTTGCCGACCTTCCTGAGGTCGGCCAGTGCCTCGGCGACGTCCGCGCGCCACTGCGCCACCTCGAGACCCGACAGCACCTCGATCGAGTGCTGCAGGGCCTCCATCAGCTCCGAGGACGCCTCCGAGAACGACATCGGCGCGGCCGGATCCGCGGGCCGTACGCACCACTGCACGCCCGCTCCCACCACGAGCGGCACCAGGCCGAGCCCGGATCCCTGGCAGATCACCGCCTCGCCGGCCTCCAGCGCCGCCTGCGTGAACTCACTCGGCCCGGCGAGCCCGAGCGGGTCACCCGGTGCCGGGAGCGCGAGGGAGAATTCGGTGGTGCCCAAGCGACGCAGCGAACCCAGCGCGAGCAGCAACGTGACCGAATCCGGCTCATCCGGGAGGCCGGTCACATGATGTGCGGCATCCTCGGCACGGATACGCTCGTCTGCCTCGTCGAGGCTGGTCGCCTGCGAAAGCCAGGCGTTTCCCCAACTGGTCAGGCGAGCGGAACGAGACAGCGCGACCATGAGCACCAGCTTATGAGTGGAGACCGATAGGTTTGGCGACCATGACAGTGTTCACTCCCAGCCGAGAGAGTGATGGATGAGCCCAGTTGTCGAGCTCTCCGATGTCACGCTCACCCGCGGCGGTAACAAGCTGCTCGACCGGGTGAACTGGACCGTCGAGGAGGATGAGCGCTGGGTCGTGCTCGGCCCGAACGGTGCCGGCAAGACCACTCTGCTGCAGGTCGCCTCCGCGCGGATGCACCCGACCGGTGGCACCGCGACCGTGCTGGGCGAGACCCTCGGCAACGTCGACGTGTTCGAGCTCCGGCCCCGGATCGGTCTGACGAGTGCGGCGCTGGCCGAACGAATACCCCGCCACGAGCGAGTGCACGATGTCGTCGTCTCCGCGTCGTACGCCGTGATCGGGCGCTGGCGCGAGCACTACGACGAGCTCGACCACGACCGGGCCCGCGAGCTGCTGGCCTGGCTCAACGTCGAGGAGTACGCCGACCGGACGTTCGGCACGCTGTCGGAAGGCGAGCGCAAGCGGGTCCAGATTGCCCGTGCGCTGATGACCGACCCGGAGCTGCTGCTGCTCGACGAGCCCGCGGCCGGCCTCGACCTCGCTGGGCGCGAGGGCCTGGTCCGTACGCTCGGCGAGCTGGCCCAGGACCCCTACGCCCCGGCGACCGTGCTGGTCACCCACCACGTCGAGGAGATCCCGCGCGGGTTCACCCACGTGCTGCTGCTGCGTGCCGGGTCGGTGGTCGCGGAAGGGCCGATCGACGAGGCGCTGACGGCCCAGACACTGACCGACGCGTTCGGCATGTCGCTGGCGCTCGAGTGGTTCTCCGGGCGCTGGTCGGCCCGCGCCCAGGAGTGAACGCTGGAGTGAACACAGGAGTGCGGCCGGAGCGCGTCCGGAGTGAGCTGTGTAACAAGAGACAACTAAAGATCCCAAACTCGCCACGTCAGGCGTGTCGGCGTGGCGAACATGAGTAGATTCTGACTATGGGGAACCTCTTCGAGTGGCTTGCCGAGCACGCATGGGTCGCGTGGGCGGTGCTGGCTGCCGCCCTGGCCGCCATCGAGGTGCTCACCCTGGACCTCTTGTTCCTGATGCTCGCGGCCGGTGCGCTGGCGGGCGCGGTCGCCGCGGCGATCGGAGCGGGGTCGGTGATCTCCATCGTGGTCGCGCTCGTGACCGCGGTCGGCATGCTGGGCGCCGTTCGCCCGATCGCCCTCCGCCACCTCAAGCAAGGGCCGGAGCTGAGGTCGGGCCCCAAGGCACTGGAGGGCCGGCAGGGGATCGTCGTCGAGCGGATCGACGCGCATGGTGGACAGGTGAAGATCGAAGGGGAGCTGTGGACCGCGCGTCCATACGACCAGACCTCCACCATCGAACCGGGCAAGACCGTAGACGTTTTCCAGATCGACGGTGCGACGGCCTACGTTCACGAGGCCGACAAGCCGTTCGGACTGTGATGTGCGCAGGCTGTGAGAGAGAGCCGTCTGCGGGGCAAGGATCGGTACTCGATAAGTAAAGAAGGAAGGCAATCGTGGGAGCCTTGATCGCAGCCGTGATCGTGGCCTTCGTGGTGATCATCGTGCTCGCCAAGTCGGTCAAGATCATCCCGCAGGCGCGGGCCGGCGTCGTGGAGCGGCTCGGCCGCTACACCCGGACGCTCGGACCCGGCCTGTCGCTGATCACTCCGTTCATCGACAAGGTGCGCTACCAGCTCGACCTGCGTGAGCAGGTGGTCTCGTTCGCACCGCAGGCCGTGATCACCGAGGACAACCTCGTGGTCTCGATCGACACGGTGATCTACTTCCAGGTCACCGACCCGGTACGGGCGACGTACGAGATCGCCAACTACATCCAGGCCATCGAGCAGCTCACGATGACGACCCTGCGAAACATCGTCGGTGGTATGGACCTCGAGCGCACGCTGACCAGCCGTGAGGAGATCAACCGCGGGCTGCGCAGCGTGCTCGACGAGGCCACCGGCAAGTGGGGTGTCCGGGTCAGCCGCGTCGAGCTGAAGGGCATCGAGCCGCCGCCCTCCATCCGCGACTCGATGGAGAAGCAGATGCGTGCCGACCGCGACAAGCGCGCCGCGGTTCTCACCGCCGAAGGCGTTCGCCAGTCCGCGATCCTCACCGCCGAAGGTGAGAAGCAGTCGGCGATCCTCACCGCCCAGGGTGAGCGTGAAGCCCGGATCCTGCGGGCCCAGGCTCAGCGGGAGGCGCAGATCCTGCAGGCCCAGGGCCAGGCGCAGGCCATCGAGACGGTGTTCGACGCGATCCACGAGGGCCAGGTCGACCAGGGCCTGCTGTCGTACCAGTACCTCCAGATGCTGCCCGAGATCGCCAAGGGCGACGCCAACAAGGTCTGGGTGATCCCGAGCGAGTTCGGCAAGGCGCTCGAGGGTCTCGGCCAGTTCGGCCAGCAGCTGAGCGGTGCTGCCGGGGCCGACGGTCCCAAGGCCGCGATCCCGCCGCGGGTCGACCCGGCCAACCGCAAGCGTCCGGAACGCAAGGAGCCGGTGGAGGTCGCCGAGACCGAGGAGCGCGCCGACGCCGCGCTGCAGACCGCCGAGAGCGAGGTGGCGGCGGCGATCGCCGCGGCCGAGGATGCCGCCAAGGGTGGCTTCGGTGGCCCCCGGAAGTCGAACGACTCGACGCCTTCCACGCCGCCGCCCGGACCTGCCGGACCGGCTGGGCCCAACGACCAGGGGCCGGCGCAGGCTTGAGTTACCTGGAGATTGCGGCCGTCTTCCTGGCAGGGATGGCGGCCGGAACGATCAACGCGGTAGTGGGGTCGGGGACGTTGGTGACGTTCCCGACCCTTCTCGCGTTCGGAGTCCCGCCGATCACGGCGACCGTGACGAACACCGTCGGCCTCGTGCCGGGGAACTTCTCGGGCGCCTGGGGGTACCGCAGGGAGCTTTCGGGACAACGGTCCCGGCTGATCCAGCTCGGCATCGGCTCGGTGCTCGGCGCCGTCGTCGGCGTCAATCTGCTCTTGCAGCTCCCGGAAGACGCATTCCACGCGATCGTGCCGGCGCTGGTGTCGCTGGCCGTGGTGCTGGTGATCCTGCAGCCGTGGATCGCCAAGAAGGTGGCGCACCGGCGTTCCAACAGCGCTCACGGCGGCTGGCTGGTGCGGTTCCTGGTGTTCCTCACCGGGATCTACGGCGGCTACTTCGCCGCCGCCCAGGGCGTCATGCTCACCGCGATCCTCGGTGTGGGTCTCGACGAGACGCTGCAGCGGATCAACGCCGCCAAGAACGTGCTGGTCGGCATGGTCAACACCGTCGCCGCGATCGGCTACATCGTCCTGGCCGACGTGTCGTGGCCGCATGCCGGGCTGATCGCGATCGGCTCGATGATCGGCGGGCAGATCGGCTCGAAGGTGGGGCGTAAGCTGCCTCCGACCGTGCTTCGCGGCGTCATCGTCGTGGTGGGCGTGGCCGCGCTGGTCCAGCTGCTCACCTGACGCTCGTCCCTGAAACAACCCTGAAATCGGCACGGGCGGCGGCAACTTCTCGCCGTTCCACCACGTTGACGGGATACGGTCTTAACTCAGCGACGACCTCGCAGCTGAGCTGACAGGGAAAAGGGGACTTACCACTCATGACCGCCACCGAAGATCGTCCGGCCCGCGCGCGGGTGACCCTCACCGGCATCAGCTCCCGGGCCTGGGAGCATCCGGCCGACCGCGGTGCGCTGGTCGCGTTGCGGCAGCTCAAAGGGTTCGACACCGTGCTCCGCAAGCTCTCCGGGCTGATCAACGAGCGAGCGCTCCGGCTGATCTACCTCGCCTCGGCCGTCCGCTGTGACGACCGATCGTTCCCGAAGGTGCACCGGCTGTTCGCCGAGGCCGCCGCGACGCTCGACGTTCGCGAGCTGCCGGAGATCTACGTCGTCACCGGTCCGATGCCCAACGCGATGGCGATCGGCATGGACCGCCCGTTCGTCGTGCTGCACTCCTCGCTGGTCGACATGCTCGACGACGAGGAGCTCCGGTTCGTGCTCGGGCACGAGCTCGGCCACGTGCAGAGCGGGCACGCGGTCTACCAGTCGCTGCTCATCTGGCTGATCCGCCTGACCGGCGTGATCGGGTGGGTTCCGCTCGGGGCCCTCGGCATCCGCGCGATCATCGCGGCGCTGATGGAGTGGTCGCGCAAGGCCGAGCTGTCCGGCGACCGCGCCGGTCTGCTGGCCGCGCAGGACCCGCAGGCCGCGATGCGCACCCACATGAAGCTGGCCAGCGGCGGGCGCCTGGAGGACATCGACGCGACGGCGTTCCTGCAGCAGGCGGCCGAATACGACGCGGTGGGCGGCGACCTGCGCGACAGCATTCTCAAGCTGCTCCTGCTCGAGGCGCAGTCGCACCCGTTCCTGGCGGTGCGCGCGGCCGAGCTGAAGTACTGGGTCGACAGTGGCGAGTACGCCACGATCCTCGGCGGCGACTACGCCCGCCGTGAGGACGACGCCAACGCCAGGATGAGCGAGGAGGCCAAGAAGGCGGCCGACTCGTACAAGGAGTCGTTCTCCCGGTCGCAGGACCCGCTGGCCAAGATCATCTCCGACCTCGGCGGCACCATGGACGGTGTACGCGACCGCGTGTCGGGCTTCTTCGGTGGCGGCAACCGCAACAACAACCGCTCCGACGACTGATCCCGAGCCGTGGCCCTGGCCGGTTCGCAGCCGGTCAGGGCACTCGGCGTCGGCATTCCTGCTCAGCCGTAGGTCGGCTGCTGCGGCCAGCCGGCGGGGGAGTCTTCCCAGTCCTGCTGGCGGCCGTAGGGCGTGAGCTCCTGGATGTTGTGCACGAAGATCATCCGGTCGACGCCGCGCGACATGGTGGCGTAGGTCAGGTAGACCTCATCGCCGTCCCGGACGAACACGCTCAGCTGGAATCCGATCACGCCGCAGTCGTCGGCGAACGTCGTGCCGTGCGACGACACGAACGGGATGTTCCAGCCCTTCTGCTCCTTGTACGGCTCGATCTGCTCCAGCGGCATGTCCGACACCGTGGCCCAGCTGATGTCGCGGTCCGCCAGCGCGTCGAGCGCACCGGCCGGGATGGCGTCGGTGAACCAGGTGCAGCCGGGGCAGTAGTTGCCCGGACCGGCGTCCATGAACTGGTAGACGACCAGCTGCTTGAGGCCCTGGAACAGGTCGAGCAACGTCACCTTGCCGTCGGGGCCGTCGAACACGTAATCGTTCGCGATCGGCTTCATCGGCAGGCGCCGCCGCCGGGCCGCCAGTGCGTCGAGCGCGCGGGTGGCCTCCTTCTCGGCCACCAGCAGCTCGTCGCGGGCTCGTTGCCATTCCTCGGCGGAGACGACGTTCGGTTGCGCTTTGTACTCGGTCACTTATGGCTCCTTCGCAGCTGGCCCGGGTTGGGCTTCTCGACCTCAGGACGGAGGCGTCGAGCCGTCCTCGACATCGATCCGCAAAATCTCGAGGAATTTCTCAGCCGGCGAGCTCGAGCACCTCGGACCCGGGCCACCCGGCCAGCGCGCGGCCCGGCAGCAGCAGCTTCGACCTGCGCAGTCCGCTTCCGATCACGACGTACGGCGCGGCCGCGACGCTCTGGTCGACAAGGATCGGCCAGTCGGCGGGCAGGCCCACTGGCGTGATACCGCCGTACTCCATCCCGGTCAGGCTCACCGCGGTGTCCATCGGCGCGAACGACACCTTGCGCGCGCCCAGGTGGCGGCGCACGACGCCGTTGACGTCGGCACGCTGCGTGGCCAGCACCATGCAGGCCGCGTACGTCGTCTCGCCGCCACGCTTGCCGGCGACGACCACGCAGTTGGCCGAGATCTCCATTCCGACCTGGTACGCCTCGCAGAACGCCGCGGTGTCGGCGAGTTCGGGGTCGATCTCAGCAGTACGAAGCTCCGCGACGGGTACATCGCCGGCGGGCCAGTTTTGTACGGCCTTGGCGACTGGCTCCGCGAGGAGGTCGAGCCGTTCGAGCGCGGGGACGGTTGGCAGGATTCCCATGGTCTGCGTCACGTCCAACAACTACCGGAGGTCGCATGTCGAGCAAACGCCCGCCCCTCGCCGAGGCGCTGGACCTCGAGCCGCATCCCGAGGGCGGCTGGTTCCGGGAGACCTGGCGCGCGGCGCCGACGTTCGTTCCCGAGGGGTATTCCGGCGAGCGCAACGCCGCCACCGGCATCTACTTCCTGCTGCAGCCGGGCGAGGAGTCGCGCTGGCACAAGGTGCGGTCGGACGAGATGTGGTTCTGGCACCACGGCGGCCCGCTCGCGATGTCGCTGGGTGGTGTCGGCAACGAGCCCGACCCGGAGCCGGGTGAGTTCGTCCTCGGCACCGACGTCGAGGGTGGCGAGCACCCGCAGCTGCTCATACCCGGCGGCTACTGGCAGGCCGCCCGCCCGCTGGGTGACCAGCCG
The DNA here is from genome assembly GCF_054779015.1 of Flindersiella endophytica. Lineage (NCBI taxonomy): Bacteria > Bacillati > Actinomycetota > Actinomycetes > Propionibacteriales > Nocardioidaceae > Flindersiella > Flindersiella endophytica. The sequence continues at coordinate 75,093 of NZ_BAAGYY010000028.1, read as the reverse complement.
GTGCTGGTGAGCTGCGTGGTGGCGCCGGGCTTCGACTTCAGCGACTTCCGGCTGCTGTCCGACGGCGCCTGAGCGGCGGGAGTACGACGGCCGCTGTCCGGCGGCCTAGGGCAGCAGGCGGTCGGTATAGGTCTGGCCCAGGTCGACCGACCCGTTGCCGACGCACGGGATCACGCCTTCGAGGACGCGCAGGACGGCCTCGGCGCCTTCCGGGTCGACCGTGCCGTCGGTGGAGTAGGCCTGCTTGAGCCGGTCGATCGCTCGCACGTAGACCTCCGGATCCCCGCCGTCGTAGCCGTACGGCATCTTCGCGGCGATCTCCTCCGCCGAATGCCCGCGCATCCACCGCAGGGTGTCGACGATCGCCGTCGCGATCCGGTTGGCGGTGTCCGGGTTGGCGTCCAGCCATCGCCGGTCGGTGTAGAGCACGGCCGCCGGATAGCTGTCGACGCCCATCGCCGCCCGCAGTCCCGATGCCGTACGCGTGTCGGCCAGCACCCGGACCCCGCCCTTGGCCTCCAGCTGCGAGAGCGCCGGATCCACCATCACCGCGGCCGCGACGTAGCCGCGTTCCATCGCGATGACCGCGGTCGCGTCACCGCCGATGCCGCGCACCCGGACGGCGTCCGGCCGCATGCCGTGCGCCCGCAGTTGCTGCTTGAGGAAGAAGTAAGACGACGACCCGACGGCCGTGACACCGACCGTGCGACCCTCGAGGTCCTCGATCGACCGGATCCGCGCGGACGCCCGCGGCGAGACCGCCAGGACGGTCCCCGGATAGCGCATCATCTCCACGAACGCCACGAGGTCCTTGTCCTGCGGCTGCATCTGGATCGTGTGGTCGTAGTAGCCGCTCACCACGTCGACATCGCCGGCCAGCATCGCTCGCAGCGCCGTGGCACCGCTGGTCCGGTCGTCGATCTCGACGTTGACGCCCTCACGCTCGAAATAGCCGAGCCGCCCGGCCAGCGTCAGCGGAAGATAGGCGAGCAGCGTCTTTCCCCCCACCGCGATCGTCACCGAGGGCTCGCCGGCTTTGCCGTACTGTGCGGGCCGCTGCCCGCAGGCCGCCGTGGTCGAGATGGCCAGCAACGCCAGCAGGAGCAGGGGGAGCAACCTGCGCGCATACCGGGTGCGACAACTGTGCCTGGCCATGGTGGGGAACTATCCCACGAAGCGGGGTACTAATCCTTCACGTGGTTCCGGACCTGTCACGCACGTGTTCACAAGCATGGTCGCGAGCCGCGCGAAACACCGTTTCCGGATCGGTCGGCCGGATCCGATCCCAGGGATAGGGGTGGTAATGCCGTCCGATCGCTCCGAAGACCTCGGCCGCCTCGGTGAACCGGTCCGCCTGGACCAGGACATACGCCAGCACGTGCAGGCTACGGCTGTGCCGCGCGCCCGCCGGACGGGCCACCCGGAACCACTTGATCATCGTGCGGTCGACGGCCGTCCGCAGCGCCTTGCTCCTCCAGCGCCGCTCCAGCCGCCAGTTGGCGATCCGCGAGGCTACCCGGCCCTCGGTCGCGAAGGCGGCGGTCTCCCATTCGCAGTGGGCCTCAAGCGGCAGGTTGTGGAGCCGCGATCCCAGCGGTGCCGCGGCGGCGGTGTCGTTGGCGAACTCCAGCATCTGCTTGTGCGAGCCGTGCCAGCGCCGGCAGAGGTACATCAGGGCGTACTCATGCGCCTCGACGTTCCACCGGTGCGCGTCGAGCGTGTTGCCGAGCCGGCGCCAGAACTCCTCCTTCGGCTCGCCGCGCGCGACGGCCAGCAGGATCAGGAGTGCAGAAGCGGTCGGATCCTCCGGCGCCAGGCCCGCGGCGGCCGACGCGCAGTCCTCGGCCTGGTGGAGCAGCCGGTCGCCGCCAGAGGGTACGGGCTCGCGCAGCCAGGGCGGCGAGCTGGACGTGGGCCACGCCCACTGCACGCAGACACGAGCGAGCAGGTTGAGCGCGTCGGGGTTGGTGGGCTCGGCCGTCGTCCAGGCCTGCGCGACCTTCGGATCGGTCGCGCTCGCGAGCACGTTCAACCGGGCGGCTTTTTCGTCCCAGTCCGCCTGCTCGGCCAGCAGATCGCGCATCGGCTGCCAGCGCCCTGCCTCGACCGCCTCCACGGCGGTGAGCAGCGCCTGGTCCGCCTCAGGCGGATGCAGATCCACGTCGTCGGCCATGCGCAGTCAGCGTAGTGCCGGTAGGTTCGTTCCGCACCCCGGCGGGGATGCGCGAACAGGGGAAAGAGGATTCGTTGATGGCACGCATGTTCCGATCGGTCTGCGCCTTGGTGCTGCTGCTGGTCACCTGCTCGGCACTCGGCGTCGCGGCACCGGCCTGGGCGTGCGGGTGTGGCGCGTACATTCCCGACCGGGCGGAGGCCGCGGTCGTCGACGAACGCGCGCTGGTGACCTGGGACGGTTCTCAGCAGGACATCCTGATGTCGTTCAACGTCGACGGCAGCTCGCACTCCGCGGCGTGGGTGATGCCGGTTCCGTCCGCCGCCAAGGTCACGCTCGGCGATCCCGAGGTGTTCGAGGAGCTCGACGAGCTCACCGAGCCGCGCGTGGAGTATCGCGACTCCTGGTGGCCGACGTTCACCTGGCTGTTCGACGAGGGCGACGGCATGGCCGGCGCGCCGCGGGACAGCGCTGTGCAGGTGCTGGGGCGGCAGCAGCTGGGGCCGTTCGACGTGACCCGGCTGTCCGCCGGCGATCCGTCGGCGCTCGCGACCTGGCTCGCCGACAACGGCTTCCCGCACCCGGAGGGCCTGGACGACAACCTCGCGCCGTACGTCTCCGACGGCTGGGAGACCGTCGCGATCCGGCTCCTGCCCGCTGGCAAGGACGCCTCGCTGGCCGGCGAGCTGCAGCCGCTCCGGCTCTCGTTCGCGTCGTCGACGCTGGTCTATCCGATGCGGCTGTCGAAGGCGGCGGACAACCCGCAGAAGGTCGAGCTCTACGTGCTCGCTGACCACCGGATGGACCCACGGTCGGTGCCGGCCACCGACGAGCGGCCAGAGCTGGCGTACGCCGGCCGGGTGAAGGTTGGCAGCACCGGGGAGGCGCTGCGCGCCTTCGTCGGAGACGGCGCGTTCCTGACGCACTGGACCAACTACATCGGCCGGCCCGAGAAGATCGACGGTGACTACGTCTTCGCCCGCGCCAAGGCCGACACGCCCTACCAGCAGGTCGAGGTGATCGAACGCAACCGCGGCGACATCACCGGCCTGATCATCCTCGGCGTACTGGCGATCGGCATAGCGGCGGTCGTCATCGTCGTGCTCCGGCGCCGTCGACGACCGTCCACACCCGCGTCTCCCGCGAGCTGAGCTGTTACCTGGTCTTACCTGGTCCGAGCGCGGAGGCCGTAGAGCCGCTGGGCGTTTCCGGCGCCGATCGCGTGGGCGATCCGTTCGGTGTCGGCGGAGCTCACCAGGCCGTCCTTGGCCCAGCGTCGCAGCACGGCGTCCAGCGCGTGCCGGAACTGCGTCGCGCCCGCGCAGTAGAGCTCCGGAAGGCCGTACGCGTCGGTCGAGAACAGCACCTTGCCGAACGGCGCGAGCTCGAGGTATTCGCCGAGCACGGCCGACGCCTGCGCACCGACGTACGACATGGTGAGGCCGAGGTCGAGGTAGACGTTCGGATAGACGTGAGCGAGCCAGCCTGCCTCGCGGTGGTACGGATAGCAGTGCAGCAACACGATCGGCACGCCACTCGGCTCGGCGGCCTCGACGAACGGCTGCAGCAGCGCGGGGTTTGCGCGCGCGAACCGGAGGTCGCGATCGCCGAAGCCGGTGTGGAACTGGATCGGCAGGCCGCGGTCGACCGCGCACCAGAGCAGGAACCTCAGCAGCACGGGGTGGGTGAGCCGCGCCGGGTCGCCCGCCGTCAACCACTGCTTGGCGGCTTCGCGTACGTCGTCTGGCGAAGGTCGCGTGGGTTCGATGTCGAGACCGTGCCGGTACGCGACGATCGACTTCACCCCGACGGCGTGCGCCGTGGCGGTGGCCAGCGCGTCGACGAAGGCCTCGGCGAACCCGACCGCGTCGGCGCCGTCGGCGACGACCTGCTCGGCGACCGACTCGAGCCGGACGACCTCGTGCACGCCGGCCTCGGTGACCGCGCCTAGCACAGACGGCTCGGCGAACCCCTCGCCGGAGATGCCGGTGTCGACCAGGAGGTCCGACAGCCAGGCCGCCGTCATCAGCCGGCGGATCGACTCCTGCGGACCCAGTTCGGTGCGGCGGTCGAGGTAGTTCTCCAGCGACAGCCCTGGCTCCAGGCCCATCGGCTCGGCGCACCAGCGCAGGATCGCGTGCCCGACCGGGCTGTTGGCGTACGCGAGACCGTCGGTCGGCCGGTCGGCTTCGGTGCTCCAGCGCGCGAACGTCGCCGGATCGGGGGTGCCGCCGAAGACACCGTGACAGTGGCCGTCGACCAGGGCGAAGTCGACCATCGTGAAACCGAGCATGCAGGGCTCCTTTCACTCCGCCCGGCCAGTAAACCCCGCAAGCCAAGCCGGCCGTCAAGCCCGTCGACAAGATTGGCGACAGGGTTGTGGTCAGGATTGGCGACAGGGTTGTGGTCAGGATTGGCGACAGGGTTGTGGTCAGGATTGGCGACAGGGTTGTGGTCAGGATTGGCGACAGGATTGTGGTCAGGATTGGCGACAGGATTGTGGTCAGGATTGGCGACAGGATTGTGGTCAGGATTGGCGACAGGATTGTGGTCAGGATTGGCGACAGGATTGTGGTCAGGATTGGCGACAGGATTGGCGATGAGATTGTTGGCGATGTTGTCGCCAGTGTCGCAGACAAGATTGTCGGGCAGGATTGGCGACAATCTTGTCGACAGGCTGTGTCAGTAGATCCAGCGGGTAGCGGCGGCGATCTCCGCGGGCTCCTTCTCGGCGTAAAGCTGGACCTCGGCGCGCCGGACGGCCAGGAACGCCTGCAGCAGCGGTTCGCCGAGTGCGGAGCACAACACGTCGTCCTGCTCGAGCGCTGAGCACGCCGCCTCGACGGTCTCCGGCAGCCGCGGTGGCTGGCCGGCGGCGGGGAGCGAGGCAGGGTCGACGCGGTACTCGTCCGGCAACCGGCTGCCCTCGGTCACGGCGGCCGACACCGCCATCACCGCGCCTGCGACGAGGTACGGGTTGGCGCTGCCGTCGACGCACTTCAGCTCGACGTTGGCGGCCTGCGACTCGTTGCCCGACGTTCCGGTGACGAACCGCAGCCCGGCCTCGCGGTTCTCCCGGCCCCAGCACTGGTACGGCCCGGCCCAGCGACCCGGCAGCAGGCGCATCCGGCCCGGCACGCTCGGCGCACCCAGCGCCGACAACGCGGGCAGCCGGCGCAGCAGCGCGGCGAGCAGGCTCTCACCGCGCTCGGTCATGCCGTACGGGCCCGGCCCGCCGGCCAGCAGGTTGCGCCCGCCCGACCACATCGACACGTGCAGGTGCATGCCGCTGCCTGCCAGGTCGGGCGACAACACAGGCGCGAACGAGGCCTTCAGCCCGTGTGCCTGGCTGACCGCCTGGATGGTCTGCCGCACGAGCACGACACGGTCGGCGGCGGTCACCGGGTCGGAGGCGCCCACCGACAGCTCGAACTGGCTCAGGACGTACTCCGGGTGGAACTGCTCGACCGGCACGTCCTGCCGGGCCAGCGCGTCCATCAGGTCACGGCAGTAGTTCGAGAGCTCGACGATCCGGGTCATGCCGTACGCCGGACCGGTCGCGGCCGGTACGAACGAACCGTCCGGCCCGTCCTGGCCGACGATCCACTCGATCTCGTACGCCATCCGAAACGTCAGCTTGCGGTCGACCGCGGCCTCTGCCTGCTGCTTGGCGAACGTGCGCTGGCAGCCGGCGTACGGAGAGCCGTCCTGCTGCCGCCGGTCGGCCGGCGCCCACGCCCAGCCGGGCTGGGCGGCGAGCGTGGCGAGCTGGATGAGGTCGGGATACAGCCGCAGGTCGCCGACCGGCCCGCCGATGTGGGTGCTGGTCGTGATCGAGTCGTCGGGCAGGAAGACGTCGAACACCGGCGACATGCCCACGCCCCAGCGCACGGCATGCGGCAGGCGGCGCACCGGCACGGTCTTGACGCGGGTGATCCCGGCGTTGTCGACGAACGTCAGCGCGACCGCGCGTACGCCTTTCGCCTCCAGCCGGTCGGCCAGCTGCTCGGCCTGCGGTCGGGACGGTTCCGCGCTGGGACTGCTCATCGTGGCCTCTCCTGTCTGCCTGCCTGGCCTGCCGGCCCGTTTTCGACGTTCCGATCTTGGCGTATGGAAGCGGCTCTCAGGTCCTCCTGATAGAAATCCAGGCGTGCGGCTTAGTCGAGTACACGTCCGGTACGCGCGGGGGGCGCCCTGGGTCCTCAGCGATGTGAGCTGCTCCCTGGAGCCGGGTGAGACGGTCGTGGTGACCGGACGCAACGGGTCCGGCAAGTCCACGCTGCTTCGCGTCCTGGCCGGGCAGCTGCCGATCGGCCGGGGGAGTGTGCGCCAGCGGCCTCCGGTCGTGGGCTTCCTGCCGGAGCGGTTCCCGGTGGCACAGCCGTTCACGTCGCGGGGATACCTGCGTGCGATGGCGGCGGTACGTGGGCTGTCGAAGCACGCGGCCGAACGGCGGATCGGGCACTGGGCGGAGCGGCTGGCGCTCGGCGACTACCTCGACACGCCACTGCGCAACCTGTCGAAGGGTTCGGCGCAGAAGGTCAACCTCGTGCAGGCGCTGCTCGAGCCGCCCGGGCTGCTGGTGATGGACGAGCCGTGGGAAGGCCTGGACGTACAGGCGCAGGCCGAGATCCCGGCGATCATCTCCGAGGTCGTCAGGGCCGGCGGATCGGTCGCCGTGACCGACCACCGCAACCGGATCACCGACATCGACCTGACCTACCGCTGGCAGGTCGGCGGTGGCGGGCTGACGCAGACCCAGGTGGGCTGGGAACGCGGTGACCTCCACGTGATCGAAGTGTTGTCGGGCGCTGACGAGGTGCAGGACACGGTCTCCCGGCTCACGGCCGACGGGTACGAGGTGCGGGGTTCCCGCGCGCTGAAGGAGGGGGAGGCGCCGTGAACCGCGTGGTCGCACTGGCCCGGATGCGGGTGCTGGCGTACTGGCGCAGCCAGCGCGCGCTCGGGCCGCTGCTGCTCGCGCTGGCGTTGCTGATGACGGCTTACGCGGGCGGGCCGTCCGAACCGGCCCAGGCGTACGGCTTCTCCGCGGCTCTGCTGCTCGCCGCGTACGCCTGGCAGGCCAAGCTGCTGCTCGACGTCGAGCCGGACGAGCAACGCTCGATTGCGCGGGCCGCGGTCGGTCGGGCCCGCCGCGAGATCGTCGGCGGCGTGCTGGCGGCTCTGGGTGCTTCCGTTCCACTGGTCGTGCTGGCCACTGTGATTCCCGCGCTGCTCGGCGCGCTGCTGCCGTCGATGGGACTCGGCGGCGCGCTGGCGTTCGGCTTCCTGCTGCACGCGCTGACCGCTGCCTGCGGTGCTGGGTTCGGTGTCCTGGCGAGCCGGGCGGTCGTGCGTTCGAGCGGCTGGGGAGTGGTGATCCTGGTTGGTGTCTCTGCGTTAGTGCTCATACTCGGAACGCGTACGGGCTCGGCAGTCCAGTGGCTGGTGCCGCCGGTGCTCGCGGCCGCTCAGGTCGATGGAATGGGCGGGTTGACGCTCGTCTCGCTGGGCATGCTGGCCTGGGCCGCTGCCCTGTTTCTGGCCTATGCCGCACTCCGCCGCACCCGTCCGTAGCGTGCACCTCTAAGCTCGGGGACGTGCGTCGCGCGAAAATTGTTTGTACGTTCGGTCCCGCAACCTCCACTCCCGAGCGGATTCGCGAGCTCGTCGACGCCGGGTTGGATGTCGCCCGGCTGAACCTGAGCCACGGTTCGCACGCTGAGCATGAGCGGATCTACAACCTGGTCCGGGAGGCCGCCGAGGAGGCAGGCCGCGGTGTCGGCATCCTCGTCGACCTGCAGGGACCCAAGATCCGCCTCGGCCGCTTCGCGGAGGGCTCGGCGAACCTCGTCTACGGCGACCGGTTCACGATCACCACCCGGGAGGTGCCCGGCGACAAGGACGTCTGTTCCACGACCTACGACGGGCTTCCGGGCGACGTGAAGCCCGGTGACCCGATCCTCGTCGACGATGGCCGGCTCGCGTTGGAGGTCGAGGACGTCACCGAAACCGATGTGGTCACGCGAGTGGTCGTCGGCGGCAAGGTGTCCAACAACAAGGGCCTCAACCTGCCTGGTGCCGCGTTGTCCGTTCCAGCTCTGTCGGAGAAGGACACCGACGACCTGCGCTGGGCGCTGCATCTGCGCGCCGACATGATCGCGCTGTCGTTCGTGCGTTCCGCCCGGGACGTGGAGGACGTGCGGCGTGTCATGGCGGAGGAGAAGGTCCGGCTGCCGGTCATCGCCAAGATCGAGAAGCCGCAGGCGGTGCGCAACCTCGAGGAGATCATCGACGCGTTCGACGGCTTCATGGTCGCGCGCGGTGACCTCGGTGTGGAGATGCCACTCGAGGAGGTGCCGCTGGTCCAGAAGCGGATCGTCGAGCTGGCCCGTACCAACGCCAAGCCGGTGATCGTCGCCACCCAGATGCTCGACTCGATGATCAACGCCGCCCGCCCGACCCGCGCGGAGGCGTCCGACGTCGCCAACGCCGTCCTCGACGGTGCCGACGCGGTGATGCTGTCCGGCGAGACCAGCGTCGGCATCTACCCGATCGAGTCGGTCCGCACGATGGCCCGGATCGTCGAGACCACCGAAGAGCACGGCCTGGAACGGATCGCCCGGATCGACTGGGAGCCGCGTACGAAGGGAGGCGTGATCGCCAAGGCGGCGTGGGAGGTGGCCGAGCGGCTGGGAGCGCGCTATCTCGTGGCGTTCACCCACTCCGGCGACACCGCGCGGCGACTGGCGCGCTATCGCTCGAACGTGCCGCTGCTGGCGTTCACGCCGGTGGAGGACACCCGGGCTCAGCTGGCGCTGACGTGGGGTGTGGAGACCTTCCTCGTGCCGATGGTCGCGCACACCGACGACATGGTGAAGCAGGTCGACCGGGCGCTGCTGGCCGTGGGCTCCTGCCGCCGCGGCGACTCCGTGGTCATCGTCGCCGGTAGCCCGCCTGGCATCCCGGGCGGCACCAACGCCCTCCGCGTCCACCGGATCGGCGACGCTGTGGCCGCCGACGTGCCGGGCTACCAGACCTGAGGACGTCCAGAAACCGAACAGGGCCGGCGCTTCGTGCGCCGGCCCTGTTGCGTTCGTGAGAGTGAAGAACTGTCTGTGCCGGGTGTGGGATTCGAACCCACAAGCCCTTTCGGGCAGTGGTGTTTGAGACCACCGCGTATGCCGTTCCGCCAACCCGGCCAGATAGCTGCTAAATAGTACCGGGCACACCGGGCGGCATGCTGACAGGTCCGACCTGCATGGCAGGTAGGCTGGCGGCGGCCGGATTCGCCCGGCCGACCGAATCACCCCTGTTTCCAGTTTGAGGGAGCCCGCCGTGCCGGACCTGAGCGAGCGCACGCCCCGACGCGTCGTCATTGCCGAAGATGAGGCAATCATCCGCCTGGACCTCGCCGAGATGTTACGCGAGGAAGGCTATGACGTGATCGGCCAGGCGAGCAACGGCGAGGAAGCCCTGACCCAGGTTCAGGAGCTCAAGCCCGATCTCGTCATCCTCGACGTCCGGATGCCCAAGGTCGACGGCATCACGGTCGCCGAGCAGGTGGCGACCGAGCGGATCTGCCCGGTCATCATCCTCACCGCCTTCAGCGACCGCGAGCTGGTCGAGCGGGCCCGCGACGCCGGTGCGATGCACTACGTCGTGAAGCCGTTCAAGAAGGAGCAGCTCGTTCCGGCCATCGAGATCGCGGTCTCGCGATTCGAGGAGGTCCGCGAACTCGCCAAGGAGGTCGACAGCCTCACCGAGCAGCTGGCCACCCGCAAGCTCGTGGACCGCGCCAAGGGGCTGCTGCAGGCGAAGTTCGACCTCTCCGAGCCCGAGGCGTTCCGCTGGATCCAGAAGACCGCGATGGACAAGCGGCTTTCGATGGCCCGCGTCGCCCAGCACGTAATCGACGAAACGGACAACGCCACCACTGACGGTGACGCCGCGAGCGACGAGGGTGGCCAGGCCGTAGCCGAGTCGTGACCGTTCCGCGATGTTCGGTTACAACACTGTAAGAGCCGCGTGTGCTTCGTTCACTTCGGTATCCACGTAGGGCTAGTCTCGGCACACCCACGAGATCCGTGGGCAGGTCCGGCGACCAGCCGGATTATGGGCGGCCGAAGGAGGAACCGTGTGCCCTGACTCCGGCTACGGAGTGGTCACGGTGACTTGTCGTGAGCATCTCGCGCACGATATTTTTTCGCGCGACGTGCGGTACGAAGCTGAAAAAACTGCCGCAACTCCAATGACACGTGCGTTGGCAAAGGGAGGTTCGCGTGTATAAGGCACGAATCGTGCCGGTTCTGGCGTTGACGGCGGCACTGTCGCTCAGCATCGCCGCGTGCGCACAGAACGCTGACAATGGAACGCAGCCGGAAGACACGTCGTCGGCATCGCCCGGCGACACCGGCGCGGCCAACCTGAAGGCAGACCCGGCGCCGGAGGTTCCGGCGAACGTGGTCAAGGCCGCCGGTGACGGCAAGGGCAAGTGCGCCAAGGGCACGTCGATCGCCTACTCCGGCACGATCGCCGGTCAGGCGCCACAGCTCGGCATCGCGATCCTGAACGGCGTCCAGGTCGCCGTCAACGAGCACAACAAGGCCAACCCCGGTTGCCAGGTGAGCCTGAAGAAGTTCGACACCGGTGGCACGCCCGACACCGCGCCCGGCCCGGTCACGCAGATGATCAACGACAAGACGATCCTCGGCAACGTCGGCCTGGCGTTCTCCGGTGAGTCCGAGGCCGTCGGCGCGTCCCTGTCGACCGCCGGTCTGGTGTCGGTCACGGCTTCCGCGACCAACCCTGACCTCACGACCCACGGCTGGAAGCACTTCTTCCGCGGGCTGGGCAACGACGCGGTGCAGGGTCCGGCGGTCGCCCGGTTCATCGAGAACGACCTGAAGTCGTCGAAGGTCTACGTCGTCCAGGACGACAGTGCCTACGGCAAGGGCCTGGCGAAGACGATCTCCGGAGCGCTCGGTGACAAGCTCACCGGCACCGGCGACGTCAAGACCGGTCAGAAGGAGTTCTCCGCGGTCGTCGGCCAGATCGTCAACGACGCGCCCGAGACGGTGTTCTACTCCGGCTACTACCCGGAGGCCGCACCGTTCATCCAGCAGCTGAAGGACCAGGGCTTCGAAGGCAACATCGTGGCCCCGGACGGCGTGCGTGACGCCGACTTCGTGAAGAACGCCGGCGACGCGGCCGAGGGTGTCTACCTCAGCTGCCCGTGCCTGCCGTCGGCCGGTTTCCCCGACTTCACGGCGGCCTACAAAGAGGTCTCCAACGGCAAGGAGCCGAGCACGTACTCGCCGGAGGCCTACGACGCCGCGACGATCCTGCTGTCGGGTATCGACAAGGGCCTCAACACTCGCCCGAAGCTGCTCGACTACGTCAAGAGCTACAAGGGCCAGGGCCTGACGAAGTTCTTCCAGTTCGAGCCGACCGGTGAGGGCAAGAACACGCCGGTCTGGATCTACAAGGTCCAGAACGGCCAGATCGTCCACTTCAAGGACATCACCAAGTAAACGACGGCAAGTCGCGCGGTGGGGTGCGGTCATCACAACCGCACCCCACCGCCGCCGTAACCGGAGTGGTGCTCCTTGAGTCTTCTCCTTGACGAGAATGGGCGATCGGATTGAGTTCTCAGCTGATTTACCTTGCCCAGAGTGGTGATGGGTGGATCGACTTCAACGTCGGTCTGCTGAAGGATCTGTTCTGGCTCAACACCGTGGACGGCTTGGCCTACGGTGCGATCTACGCACTGGTGGCGATCGGCTACACGCTGGTCTATGGCGTGCTACGCCTCATCAACTTCGCGCACTCCGAGGTCTTCATCGTCGGAGCCTTCGGCGCGTACTTCACGTTCACGTTCCTGGGCTACCAACCCGGTCCTACCCTGCAGACAGGGATCGCGGCACTCGTCATCAACCTGCTCGCCGCCTGTCTGGTCGCGATGATCTGTTCGGCGGCAACGGCCCTGATCCTGGAGCGCGTCGCGTACCGGCCGTTGCGTCGCAAGAACGCACCTCGCCTGGTGTTCCTGATCACCGCGATCGGCGCTTCCTTCGCCATTCAGTACGGCATCTACCTCTGGCGCGGCGCGAACCCCGAACCCGCGATTCGCCTGGTCAAGCCGGAGAAGATCTTCGAGCTGTTCGACGCCCGGGTCACCAACATCCAGCTCACGGTCTTCATCGCGGCCATCCTGATGTGGTTCATCACCGACATGTTCGTGAACCGGACCCGGATGGGCCGCGGCATCCGCGCGGTCGCCGAGGATCCCGACACCGCGACGTTGATGGGTGTCAACAAGGACCGGATCATCATGCTGACGTTCGCCGTCGGCGGGTTGCTGGCCGGTGCCGCCGCGCTCTTCTACATCATGCAGATCCCGCAGGGTGTGTTGTTCAACGGCGGGTTCCTGCTCGGCATCAAGGCGTTCACGGCGGCCGTGCTGGGCGGCATCGGCAACCTGCGCGGCGCCCTGCTCGGCGGGCTGATCCTCGGCGTTGCCGAGAACTACGGCCAGTCGCTGTTCGGCGGTGAGTGGCGTGACGTCGTGGCGTTCGTTCTGCTCATTCTCATCCTGATGATCCGGCCGACCGGCATCCTGGGTGAGTCGCTAGGAAGGTCACGAGCATGAGCGACGCGACGACCACCGCGAGCCAGGGCAGGCGTCCGTTCGGCCAGGCGTCCCGCGACTGGTGGAACTCCCGCAGCCGGTTCGAGCAGTGGGCGCTGCTGATCCCGCTCATCGCGCTGGTCTACGCGCTGCCGTTCCTGGGCTTCCTCGCGCCGCCCGCCGGCACCGACTACGACCTCGCGCTGTACAACGCGGCCCGGATCGCACTGATCGCGATCGGCCTGAACATCGTGGTGGGCCAGGCGGGCCTGCTCGACCTCGGCTACGTCGCGTTCTTCGCGATCGGTGCCTACGTCGCCGCCGTGATGACCAGCGTCGACTCGTTCCTGGAGTCGCGCTATCCGTGGCTGGTGGTGATCCCGGTCGCGATGCTCGTCACGATGGTCGCCGGCGTCATCATCGGCACGCCGACCCTACGATTGCGCGGCGACTATCTGGCGATCGTGACGCTCGGCTTCGGCGAGATCGTCCGGCTGCTGGCCGACAACCTCACACCGCTGCGCGGCAACCTGGGATTCCGGGAGGTCGCGGGCCCGCCGGGAACCCACTCCAACGGCACCCCGATCTTCACCCAGACCGACGGCCGACCGTGGTACTGGCTGATGGTCACCGTGATCATCGTCGTGCTCGTCTTCGTGGGCAACCTCGAGCGCAGCCGGGTCGGACGGGCGTGGGTGGCGATCCGGGAGGACGAGGACGCGGCCGAGTTGATGGGCGTCCCGACGGTCCGGTTCAAGATCTGGGCGTTCGTGATGGGCGCGGCGATCGGCGGCCTGTCCGGCGCGCTGTACGCGGGTCAGATCGGGTTCATCAACAACCAGAAGTTCGACGTGGTCACCTCGATCCTGTTCCTGGCCGCGGTCGTGCTCGGCGGGTCCGGCAACAAGGTCGGCGTGCTGCTCGGCGCGTTCGTGATCTCCTACGTCCCCGACTGGTTCCAGATGAACCCGCGCGTGCGGTTCCTGGTCTTCGGTCTCGCCCTGATCATTCTGATGATTTTCCGGCCACAAGGGCTGCTGGGGGCGCGGCAACGCCTGCTCTCCTACGGCCGGCAGGCCTACCAGCGGCTGATCGGCAAGCCCGAGCAACTGGCCACCGAGAGTGCGCTGGCCGAGCACCGTGAGGGGGCGGAGACGCGATGACGGACCCGACACCCGAGCAGCCCCGCGACGAGCAGACCGGCGACGCGCAGGAGGAGCCGGCGCCCGTCGTCGGGGGCATCGTCGCCGAAGTCGAGCAGATGAGCGCCGAGGAACGTGCGGCGCACGAGGCGGAGGTGGCCGAGGCCGTCGCCGCCGATCGCGAGGTCGTCGTCGAAGTCGGCGAGACGCTGCTGGAGATGCGCGACGTGACCGTACGGTTCGGCGGCCTGACGGCGGTCGACTCGGTCTCGTTCGACATCAAGCGTGGCGAGATCCTCGGCCTGATCGGGCCGAACGGTGCCGGCAAGACCACCTGCTTCAACGCCATGACCGGTGTCTACCGGCCGGCGTCCGGCACGATCCTGCTGGAGAACAAGGCGATCAACCGGCGCAAGCGCTTCCAGATCACGCGGGCCGGGATCGCCCGTACGTTCCAGAACATCCGGCTGTTCGCCGAGATGACCGCGCTCGAGAACGTCGTCGTCGGCACCGACGCGCGACACAAGACCAGCGTGCCGGGCGCGCTGGTCCGCTGGCCGCGGCACCTGGCAGAGGAGAAGGCCGGCGTCGAGCGCGCGATGGCGCTGCTGGAGTTCGTCGGCATCGCCGACCGCGCGGCCGACCGCGCGAAGAACCTGCCGTACGGCTATCAACGCCGGCTCGAGATCGCCCGTGCGCTCGCGACCGAGCCGAAGCTGCTGTGCCTCGACGAGCCGGCCGCCGGCTTCACACCGTCTGAGAAGGACGATCTGATGAAGCTGATCAACCGGATCCGCGAGGACGGCTACACCGTCCTGCTCATCGAGCACGACATGCGCGTGGTGATGGGTGTCACCGACCGGATCGTGGTGCTCGACTTCGGCAAGAAGATCGCCGAGGGCACACCCGCCGACGTACGCGACGATCCGGCCGTCATCTCGGCCTACCTTGGGGGTTCTTGAGCCATGAGTCTGCTCGAGCTTGAGAACGTGTCGGTGCACTACGGCCGCATCGAGGCGCTGAGCGACATCAGCATCAGCGTCGAGCAGGGCGAGATCGTCACGCTGATCGGTGCGAACGGTGCCGGCAAGACCACCACGATGAAGGCGATCTCCGGCCTGCTGCCGTTGAGCAGAGGGCGGATCACGTTCGACGGAGCTGACATCAGCAAGTTGCGGGCCGACCTGCGGGTCGTCCGGGGGATCTCGCTGGCGCCGGAAGGGCGGGGGATCTTTCCCGGCATGACCGTGCGGGAGAACCTCGAGATGGGGTGCTACACCCGCAAGGACCGCAAGGAGATCGCGTCGGATCTGCAACGGATGTTCGGGCTGTTCCCGCGGTTGCAGGAGCGCAGCGGCCAGAGCGGTGGCACGTTGTCGGGTGGGGAGCAACAGATGCTTGCCATCGGGCGGGCGCTGATGGCGCGGCCGCGGTTGCTGCTGCTCGACGAGCCGTCGATGGGGTTGGCGCCGCAGTTCATCCGGCAGATCTTCTCGATCATCAAGGAGATCAACGAGCAGGGGACGACCGTTCTGCTGGTGGAGCAGAACGCCCAGCAGGCGTTGACGGTGGGGCATCGGGGCTACGTGCTCGAGACCGGGCGGGTGACGAAGACGGCGCCGTGCTCGGAGCTGTTGAACGATCCCGCGGTGAAGGACGCCTACCTCGGCGTGGCCTGACGCCGGCTGGCCACGTTCCGGTCCTCCAGGCTTCGCCTGCGTCAAACCCGCGGTATGTCATCGCCGGTGAGAATCGGCAGGATGCGGGACAATTCGCGGGCTCATCGGCTGGATCTGTTCGAGGGCTTGCTGGCCGTCGCGTTGTTCGCGATGGCCGGCGCCGCCATCTACCTGATGACGTGGCTGCCGGGGGTGCTCACCGGCCTGCTGACGTTGTGGTGGCTGCTGCGGATCGTCGGTGGGCGGGTGGAGTCCACGGTCCTCGCCGCCGGCCTGCGGCGGGTCGGGTGGGTGCTGGTGCTCGGCTCGCTCACGGCGTACGTGCTGGCGTCGCTGGCCCGCTCGGTCCTCGCGTACCTCGTCTTCACCGGTGATGGGCTGTTCGCGCCGTCGGCGTTCTCGGTGGTCGCGCTGCTCGCCGGCGTGTCCGCGCTGGCGGTCGCGGAGTTCGTCGGCCGAGGTGCCGGGAGCGGGCTAGCGGAACGCCGCGACCAGCGCGGTGATCAGTGGGGCGACCAGGAGCGCGGGCAGCAGGTCGCCGACCGGCAACTGCTTCATCCGCAACAGCCGCAGCGCGACACCGACCAGCAGTAGGCCACCGGTCGCGGTGAGGGCGACGATCTGGGCCTCCGACATGAAGTCGCCGGCGAGCGCGCCGACGAGGGTGAGTACGCCCTGGATCACCAGGACCGCGAGCGCCGACGCGGCGACGCCCCAGCCGAACGAGGCCGCGAACGCGATCGCCGCGAAGCCGTCCAGCGTCGCCTTCAGGAACAGCTGGTCCGCGCCCCGGCCCAGGCCGTCCGACACCGAGCCGAGAATGGTCAGCGGGCCGACACAGAACACCAGGGACGCGGTGACGAAGCCCTCGACGAACCGCCGGCGTTCCTCGCTGGCGGCGCCGCGGGTGAGCCGCTTCTGCAGCACCTGCCCGACGTCCTCCAGCCGGTTCTCCAGCCGGAGCAGCGAGCCCACCACCCCACCGATCACGAGCGACGCGAGCACGATCAGCACCGGCGCACTGTCTCCCACAGCCGCGGCCAGCACCCTCTCACCGACCGCGAACGCCGACGTGGCGGCGATCAGCAGCGTCACCAGCCCGAGCGCGTCAGTGACCACCTCCCGCGTACGTTGGGGCAGCCGATTGCCCAGCAGCACCCCGAGGCTCGACCCGGCGAGCACCGTAACGACGTTGACGACCGTCCCGATTCCGCGAAACACCAGCCGAGACTAACGGGCGGGACCGCGCCCGGAGTCAGAAGCGGTGCCGGGTGTGGGAGAACGTGCCCTTGCCGAAGGCGAGGACTTTGACCGGGGCGACGGCGAACACCAGCGCCTGGCCACCGCCGTCGTGGTGGAAGGCGCCGTCGCGGACCTCGAACTGCCAGGATCCGTCCCACTTCGCGCGCCACGCGGCGGCGAGCCGGTGCAGTGTGGCGTCGTCGGTGACCTGAACGGCCTCGCCCTCGACGACGACGTCCACGCCGCGGTCCCAGTCGTCGCGCCCGGTGGTGAGGGCGACGTGCGGGTTCGCACGCAGGTTGACCGCCTTCTGTTCGGCGGCGCCGGTGCCGAAGTGAAGGGCGCCGTCGAGCCAGACGGCTGGGAGCGGGGTGACGTGCGGTCGTCCGTCCGCCCGGACGGTGGTGATCCAGAACAGCTCAGCGGTCTCGATTACCCGCAGGGTGTCGTCCCAGGAGGTCGGTGTGGCGCCCGGTTGGCTGAACCGGGAGTCGAGTGAGGTGGTCGGTGTGCTCATGGGTGTCCCTCTCTCGGTCATGAAAGCTATGACGGAGAGAGGGAGGAAAACTCATCGGTGCGCCTCGTGCCCCTAGTCGCCGATCTCGAGGCGGATCGCGTCGTAGGCGACCTCGGTGCCGACCTGGGGCGGTGTGCCCTCGTTCAGCCGCAGCACGATCTCGTTGCCGGCCGGCATCAGGATCGCGCTGTCGAAGCGGAACTCGCGGCGGAACGTGCGGCCGCCGCAGCCGCTGCGGTAGGTCGCGCCGCGGGTTTCGTCGGGGTCGAAGGTCCAGACCTGCTTGTCGCCGTTCAACGTGATGGTCAGGTTGCTCGGTACGCCAGGGACGTCGCGGGCGGTGTCCATCGCCCAGGCCGCGATCGCGATCGTCAGGGTCGCGACCGAGCCGGGGTTCGCCGCCAGGTCGAAGCGGATCCGCCACGGCGCCTGCTGCCGTCGCACGCGCAGCCGGTACGTCGCCGGTGCCGCGCCCGGAGCCTGGGTGACGAGCTCGACCGTCTGGTCGTTCGCGGTCAGCTCGACGGTACGGGTGTGGCTGCCGCCGGCGTCCGTCGTCGTGACCTCGAGCGACGTGACGTCGTACGGCACCTCGACCACGTAGTCGGAACGGAACCGCGAGAACGCCGGCGTCAGGCCGAAGCCGGCGACCGACAGGTCCGACAGGGCGGAGTACGCCGCACCGGCTGCCGTCACCTCGATCGCGTTCGCGCGGCCGTCACCGCCGAACGCCAGCACGAGCGTGCCATCCGACACGGTCGCGGTGGTGCGGTGCACGGCGTACTCCGCGGTCGCCGTGCTCAGCGTCACCTCCGGTCCGCCCTGCACGGACAGCGTCGTGCGGTTGGCCGCGATCGCGTCGCCGGAGAGTACGGTCACGTCGTACGACCCGGCCGGTACGTCGAGGGTGAACGTGTAGCCGCCGCCGACCAGGAAGTCGCCGCGCAGGGAGTCCGGTGCACCGCGGTCACGGAAGTCCACGGCGTGGTCGAGGCCGTAGCCGAGGCCGGCGGAGTAGACCGTCGAGTTGGCGAGCCGCGTGTAGCCGGCCGCGACCGGGCTGCCGGCCCCACCGCAGTCGAACAGCCAGACGCCTGGTGTGCCCGGCGGCACCACCGCGGAGCCTTCCGGCACGGCAGGGGGACCACCGGGCCGCTGGTACTGCACATAGTTCCAGTCGTCGTTCGTGCTCTTGCCGACCGTGTAGGTCACACCGTCCGGGAACTCCGTCGCGTAACGCTGGAACAGGCCGTACTGCCGGAAGATCGAGCCGTTGTGGAACTCCACCGAGGTCCGGTTCGGCGTCCCGATCTGGAACACCGTCTGCCCGTTGCCGACCGGACGCCAGGTGAGGTCGCCGAGCCGCAGCGTCCGGGCGGCCGTGACCACCACGTCGTCCTGGACGTACTCGCCCCAGACGCCCGGCCGATGAATCGTCAGCCGGTACGTGCCCGGCCGGACGTCGCGTACCCGGAAGTCGCCAGTGTCCTCGACGTCCGCCCAGTAGCAGTGCCCGAGCGCGGTGCGCTGGAACTCGGCACCGTTGTCGGAGAGCACGGCGACGGCGCCGTTCATCCGCCGCGCGCCGGGAATCCGGACGCGGCCGGTGACGGCCGCGCGTTCGGTCGAGGCGCTCCAGCCGGACAGCGCGAGCCGGTCGTAGAACGCCGCGTGCGCGCCGAAACCGCCATAGGACAGGGCTTCCGCGCGCATCCGCGCCGGATCGTCGCCCTGGGCGAAGTAGACGAAGTACGGTCCGTACGTCTTGCGCCACTCCTGCCCGGCCGCGACCCGGACCGGAGGCGAACCGTAGTGCGTGGCCTGCGGCTCCACCAGCAGCACCGGACGGTCGGCGGTCTGGTGCAGTGTGAGGTCCTGCCGGACCGGGCCGCCGCTGAACGCCTCCTTGTTGGGGAGTACGAGCCAGATGCCGAGGCCGTTGCCGTACAGGCCGTGCAGCTTGTGGTCCTTGAGATAGACCGCCCAGTCGTACTTCGTGTAGTACCGCCGGGCGTAACGGGAGCCGACAGCCTGCAGGTCGTGGGTCGCGTCCATGACCATCGGTGAGTTGGCGAGGTCGTCCGGCGTCGGCAGCTCGGCGGCCGCGGAACGCCAGCGCACGCCGATCGGGTCGTCGCCGACCCAGCCGTGGGTGAAGATGTCGCGGTTGAGATAGAAGACGTAGCGGTGCTGGTCGGAACGGAAGCCGTGCAGGTCGGCGGTGTGGTGGAACGTGTTGGCCAGGTGGATGCCGGGCTCTCCGCCGCGGAGGATGTGGTGGCGTTCCAGCCAGAACGGCCCGCTGTCGGTCGGGCTGTAACCGAAGACGACATCGACGAAGTCGTCCTGCTGCCGGATCGCGAAGCCGTTGTCGGCCGGCGGCAGGGGGAGCGCGGCGCCTTCGCGGGCGTTGTTCATGTCGTAGTTGCCGCGTCCACCGGCGCCGACGAGGTTCTGGCCGCCGAACCTGATGCCGGTGGCGCGGCCGTTCGACTTGTCGACGACAAGTTGCACCGGTCCGTTGTCGACCTGGATCTCGGTGTCGGACTCCGTCACGGTCGGCGGCGCCGTGGCGGCACTGGCCGGTGCCGGCTGACCGCCGGCCACGAAGGCTCCGACGGCCGCTGTGCCGGCGAGCTGGCTGAAGGTTCTCCGGCTGATCATGGGCTTACGGTAACCGGTTTCCCGCAGGCCACGCAGGCATTCTGGATGCCGCCGGACAAGACCGGACAGGCGCTGTCCACGTCCGGACGCGGGCTTGGCGCGCGTCCATCCGAATTGGGCCGGTTTGCCGCTCGGGGATTGGCCCGGGACTTCCGGCGGTCGCTTTCGGAAGGTCGACGACGGCCGCCACCACCGCTGCCACGAAACGCGAGAAGGGCGATCTCATGCGGTACCGCTTCCTCGGAACGACCGGCCTCAAGGTCAGCGAGCTCTGCCTGGGATTCATGTCGTTCGAGCGCGAGGAGAGCGAGGCCGCCGCCAAGGCGGTGGCGGACCGTTTCGTCGAAGCGGGCGGCAACTTCATCGACACCGCCGACGTCTACGGCAACGGCACGTCGGAGACGCTGCTCGGGCGCTGGCTTCGCCGGCAACGCAGAGACGACCTCGTCATCGCCACCAAGGTGCACTACCCGACCGGCGACGGCGTGAACGACACCGGCCTCACCCGCAAGCACATCCTGTCCGCCGTCGACCGGAGCCTGCGGCTGCTGCAGACCGATCACATCGACCTCTACCAGGTGCACAACTGGGACAGCGCCTCCCGGCTGGAGGAGACGTTGCGGACGCTGAACGGCCTGGTCGACAGCGGAAAGGTGCGCTATCTCGGCGTCAGCAACTTCCGGCCGGCCCAGCTGCAGAAGGCCGTCGACCTCCAGCGGGCGAACGGCTGGGAGCCGTTCAGCAGCCTGCAGCCGCTCTACAACCTGCTGGACCGGCAGGCCGAATGGGAGCTGATCCCGGTCGCCGTCGAGGAAGGGCTCGGCGTCATCCCGTGGAGCCCGCTGCGCGGTGGCTGGCTGGCCGGTGGCTACCGGCGGGGGAGCACCGGGCCGCTGCCGGGCGGCCGGGTCGAGGCCGCCAGCCTGCACGGCTCGACGATGAAGTGGGACAACTACGCCCGCGAGGA
This sequence comes from Flindersiella endophytica, assembly GCF_054779015.1. Taxonomy (NCBI): domain Bacteria; kingdom Bacillati; phylum Actinomycetota; class Actinomycetes; order Propionibacteriales; family Nocardioidaceae; genus Flindersiella; species Flindersiella endophytica. The sequence goes on along the minus strand of NZ_BAAGYY010000028.1, from coordinate 54,079 downwards.
GACCTGGCGAGTCCTCGACATCGTACATGAGCTGGCCGCCGAGACCGGCCGGCCCGCGGCTCAGGTGTCGCTGAACTGGGTACGCCGGCAGGCGGGCGTGACGGCGCCGATCGTCGGATCCCGCACGCTCGAGCAGCTCGAAGCCACCCTCGCCGCACTGGAGTGGGAGCTCACGGACGAGCACCTGGCACGTCTGGACAAGGCGAGCGCGCCGGAGGTGCCGTACCCGTACTGGTATCCGCCCCGCGTCTAGGTGTTCTTCCGGCACCGCTGCCCGCGTCGAACCTCGGCCGGGGTTCGACGCGGGCAGCGGTGCGCGGTTGCGTGAGGCTCGGAGCCAGACCTACGCCTTGGTGATGTTCAGCCGGAGCGCCGAGCCGTCGGCGATCTCGACCGACTCACCGTTCTCGGCCTCGCCGAACACCAGCTCGGTCGTCAGTGTCTCGCCGGTCAGCAGCTCCCGGTTGGCCTCGAGGGCTTCCTGGACGTCGGCGTCGGTGTCGAGGACGAGCCGGATCCGATCGGACACGTCGAGGCCGGCGTCACGGCGGGCCTGCTGCACGGCGCGGATCACGTCGCGGGCCAGGCCCTCGGCCGCCAGCTCGGGCGTCACCTCGGTGTCGAGTACGACGACGCCGACCTCGCCGGGCAGCGCCGCTGACGACTCCGGGTCGGTCGGCACGAGCTTCAGCTCGTACTCGCCTTCCAGCAAAGCCGTTCCGCCCGCGACGACAGCGCCGTCGGACCCGTTTTCCGGCACCGACCAGTCGCCGGCCTTCACCGCCTTGATCACCCGCTGGACGTCCTTGCCGAGCCGCGGCCCGAGCGCCCTCGGCACGACCGACAGCACACGCTGGCAGTGCGCCCCGACGTTCTCGTCGAGCACGACCTGCTTGACGTTGACCTCCGAACGGATCAGGTCCTGGAACGGCCGCAGCGCTCCGGCGTCCGGCGCGGCCACCGTCAGCGTCGACAGTGGCAACCGCACCCGCAGCCCGCGCGTCTTGCGCAGCGCGAGCGTGGTCGAGCAGACGCTGCGTACGGCGTCCATCGCCGTGACCAACTCGGAGTCGGCCGGCAGCGAAGCCGCCGACGGCCAGTCGGTGAGGTGGACCGAACGCTCACCGGTCAGCCCGCGCCACACCTCCTCGGTCACCATCGGCAGCAGCGGCGCGGCCGTCCGGCACAGCACCTCGAGCACGGTGAACAGCGTGTCGAACGCGTCCTGGTCGCCGGCCCAGAAGCGTTCCCTGGAACGCCGGACGTACCAGTTGGTCAGCACGTCGAGGAAAGCCCGCACCTCGGAGTATCCGGCCGCGATGTCGTAGGCGTCCAGGCTCGACGTCACCGCCGCCACCGTGTCGTGCAGCTTGGCCAGCACGTAACGGTCGAGCACGTGCGAGGAGTCGGTATGCCAGCGCGCCGTGGCCTGCTCCGCGTTGGTGTAGAGCGTGAAGAAGTAGTAGGCGTTCCACAGCGGGAGGATTCCCTGCCGCACGCTGTCGCGGATCAGCGTCTCGCTGACCGACAGGTCGCCACCACGCAGCACCGGCGAGGAGTTCAGCGCCCACCGGATCGCGTCCGAGCCGTAGAGGTCGAACATCTCGAACACGTCGGGGTAGTTGCGCAGGCTCTTGCTCATCTTGCGGCCGTCGTCGCCGAGGATGTTGCCGTGCACGACGCAGTTGCGGAACGCCGGCCGGTCGAACAGCGCGGTCGCGAGCACGTGCATGGTGTAGAACCAGCCGCGCACCTGCGGGGTGTACTCCACGATGAAGTCGCCGGGGTAGTGGCTCTCGAACCAGTCGGTGTTCTCGAACGGGTAGTGCACCTGGGCGAACGACATCGAACCCGACTCGAACCAGCAGTCGAGCACCTCGGGCACCCGGCGCATCGTCGACTTGCCCGTCGGGTCGTCGGGGTTCGGACGGGTCAGCTCGTCGATGTACGGGCGGTGCAGGTCGGTCGGCCGACTGAATCCATGGGGGGCGAAGTCACGCTCGAGCTCGTCGAGCGAGCCGTAGACGTCGACGCGGGGGTGGTTCGGGTCGTCGGACTTCCACACCGGGATCGGTGAGCCCCAGAAGCGGTTCCGGCTGATTCCCCAGTCGCGGGCGTTGGCCAGCCACTTGCCGAACGAGCCGTCCTTCACATGTGACGGCGTCCAGTTGATCTGCTCGTTGAGCTCGACCATCCGGTCCTTGAACTTCGTCACCTCGACGAACCAGCTGTCGACGGCCTTGTAGACAAGGGGTGTGTCGCAGCGCCAGCAGTGGGGGTAGGAGTGGACGTAGGAGTCCTGCCGCACCAGCATCCCGCGCTCGCGCAGCTCACGCAGCAACGGCTTGTTCGCCTCGAACACCTGCAGGCCCTCGAACCTCGGTGCCAGCGAGGTGAACCGCGTGTGGTCGTCGACCGTCATCACCGTCGGGATGCCGGCAGCAGTGCAGATGTTGAAGTCGTCCTCACCGTGAGAGGGCGCGACCTGCACGATGCCGGTGCCGTCCTCGGTGGAGACGAAGTCGCCCGCCAGCACGGTGAACGCCGAGGGCACACCGGCCATCCGGTCGGCGAGGAACTCGAAGATCGGGGTGTACTTGCGGCCGACCAGCTCGCTCCCCTTCAGCGTGCCGACCCGCTCGGCGTCGCCGAACTCCTTGTCGTAGGCGGACAGGCGCGCCTCGGCGAGGATGTAGCGCTGGCCGTCCTTCTCCAGTACGGCGTAGTCGATGTCGGGGCCGACGACGAGCGCGACGTTCGGCACGAGAGTCCACGGCATCGTCGTCCACGCCAGCGCGCGCTCGCCGGTCTCCAGCTCGAACCACACCGTGCTGGCGGGATCCTGGCGGTCCTTGTAGACGTCGTCCATCCGCGTCTCGGTGTTGGACAGCGGGGTCTCGCACCGCCAGCAGTACGCGAGGACACGGAAGCCCTGGTAGATGAGCCCCTTGTCGTGGAGCGACTTGAACGCCCACATGACGCTTTCCATGTAGGGCGTCTCGAGCGTCTTGTAGTCGTTCTCGAAGTCGACCCAGCGGGCCTGGCGGTTGACGTAGCGCTGCCAGTCCTGGGTGTAGCGCAGCACCGAGGTGCGGCAGGCGTCGTTGAACGCACCGACGCCCATCTGCACGATCTCGGGCTTGCCGGAGATGCCGAGCTCCTTCTCGGCGGCGACCTCCGCGGGCAGGCCGTGGCAGTCCCAGCCGAAGCGACGCTCGACCCGCTTGCCGCGCATCGTCTGGTAGCGCGGAACGACGTCCTTGACGTAGCCGGTGAGCAGGTGGCCGTAGTGCGGCAGGCCGTTGGCGAACGGCGGGCCGTCGTAGAACACGAACTCGTCGTCGGCGGGCCGGTTGTCGATGCTCGCCTGGAACGTCTTGTCGGCCTGCCAGTAGTCGAGCACGGCCTGCTCGACGTTGGGGAGATCGGGAGCAGGGGTGACTGTGCGGCCGGGAACACTGGAAGCTGACATCTGCGGGCGCTCGTCCTGGTCTCGGTGGTGCTCGTAGGACGCGAGGACGAACGGCGCCCTCCGTGGTGCGCTGCCCGCGGTACCACCTCGCTTGACGCCCTTGCGGAACGCCCGCTCGTTGGCCGGCTGTGACGGGCCGAACCCGTCCGGTTCTACTGAGAGTCCCGAGGGAATCCGTTCTTCCGGAGGCTCACCGGTGATGGCCGGGTCGATGCCTTTCGTGACCAAGAATACAAGCGCTGTCCAGTCGATACCTGTCGGTGCCCTTCGCGGGCCACTGGTAGGACATTGGCCATGGACGTGCTGAAACCTCCACGGATCAAGCCCGGAGATCCGGTCGGCGTGGTGGCCACGTCGTCGCCGGTGAGCGAGGCGAAGCTGGCGCGGCTGGTCGGCTACCTCGAGGGTCGCGGTCATCCCGTCCGGCTGGCCGACGGTTTGCTCGACGCGCAGGGCCACGTCGCGGGCAGCGCGGAGCGGCGGGCGGCCGGCGTGTTGTCGATGTTCACCGATCCCGACGTACGCCTGGTGCTCCCGGCGACCGGCGGCTGGGGAGCCGCGCACCTGGTCGACCTGCTCGACTACGACGCGATCCGGGCCGACCCGAAGGTCTTCACCGGCTTCAGCAATCCCACGGCGCTCGGCAACGCCCTCCTGGCCCGCGCCGGGTTGCCGAACGTCCACGGCACGGCCGGCTTCCAGTTCTTCGAGCCCGAGATCGAGCGGCGGACCGAGGAGGCCTTCTGGGCGATGGTGTCCGGCCCGATCGTGGGACGCGAGGTCGCGGGCGAGGGGTGGCAGGTGCACCGGGCGGCCGGCCGCACGGTCTCCGGGCCGGTCGTCGGCGGCAACCTGCCGTCGATCCTGCCGATCGCCGGCACCCGGTGGATGCCCTCGACCGACGGCACCGTCCTGCTGCTCGAGGCGCAGCGGGCGAGCTTCGCCGAGATCGACAGCTGGCTCACCCATCTCAGGTTGCTCGGCCTGTTCGACGGGATCGCGGCGCTCGTGATCGGTGCACCGGCCGACTGGGAGGTCGGGCTGGTCGCCGATCCCGGCGTCGGCGAGCTGGTGCTGCGCTGCGTCGGCGGTGACTTCCCGGTGATCACGGACGTTCCGTTCGGCCACCAGCGCCGGAGGATCCAGTTCCCGCTCGGCTGCCGGGTCGAGTTCGATCTGCGAACCGACCCGCCCGTGCTCCGCTACCTCGAGGACCTGGTCACGTGACCTGGCCCAGGTCCTGAAGCGCCTCGTCGTCCGTACGCGCGAGTGCCCACGCCGCTTCGCCGGGACGTGGGTACTCGTGCGTGTCCACAGCGGTCTGCCGACCGGGGTTCAGGCGGCGACGGGGGTGCGCAGGGTCGCCAGCGCCTCGGACCAGGCGAGCACCTCGTCGAACATGGTCTGGACCGAGGTCTCGTGCCGGGCGTCGGGCTTGAGCTCCTTCATGTCGACGAAGTCGGTGTACAGCGACAGGCCGACGGGCGTGCGTACGTCCGCGATCTTCAGGAAGCCCATCACTGCCCGCAGCTGGGAGATCGACCGCGGTGCACCGTCGACGCCGTAGCCGACGAAGCCGGCTGCCTTGTTGTTCCACTCGTTGTACAAGAAGTCGAGAGCAGTCTTCAGCACGCCCGGCATCCCGTGGTTGTACTCCGGAACCACGAACACGAAACCGTCCAGCGAGTCGACCTTCTCGGCCCAGCGATGAGTGTGCGGCTTGGTGTACTGGCCGGCCGCCGCAGGCAGTTCCTCGTCGAGGTGCGGCAGGTCGAAGTCGCGCAGGTCGACCAGTTCGTAGTCGGCGCCGCCGTGCTGCTCGGCCTGGTCGAGGACCCACTTACCGACCGACTCACCGATCCGGCCGGGACGGGTGCTGGCGATGATGATTCCGATCTTCGTCATGGTGTACGACCGTACGGCGTCAACGAGAGACGACCCATAATTCAGAGTCGCCCTTTCATACGCGAACGTCTCATGTTGGAGACTCGACGTAGGATCGTCGGCGTGGATGTACTCAGCTCCGTGATCGCCGCCATGCGGGCCGGCCAGCCGCGGTCGTACCAGATCGAGGCGCACGCGCCCTGGGGACGAGGCTACGCCGAGGTTCCCGGCGCCGGTTTCCACATCGTGCTGCAGGGCTCGTGCTGGCTGCTGCCGAGCGACGGCGAGCCGGTCCACCTGACGATGGGCGATGTCGTCCTGCTGCCGCACGGGCAGCGGCACGGCATGGCCGACAGCCTCGACCGGCCGCTGGTCACGGTCCAGGACGTTTCGTCCGAGTGCGAGCGGGCCCGCACCTCCACCGTCTTCCGGCTCGGGCCGGACGAAGGGGAGGCCGCCGGATCGGCGCCGTCGTGCGTGATGGTGTGCGGGATGTACCAGCTGGACCAGGCCCGCCGGCACCCGCTGCTGGACCAGCTGCCGGAAGTCATCCACATGCCGGCGCGGCTCGGGCAGCATCCGAAGCTGCGGTCGGCGGTCGACCTGCTCAGCGGCGAGCTCCAGGAGCGGCAGAACGGCGCCGAGGTGGTCGTTCCGGCGCTGCTCGAGGTCCTGTTGCTGCTGATCCTGCGGGCGTGGTTCGCCGACCAGCCCTGCCGTGAACACGAGGTCGACTGGGCGGCGGCGATGCGCGACCCCGCGATCAGCGCGGCGCTGGCCGGGATCCACGACTACCCCGAGCGGCCGTGGACAGTGGAGTCGCTCGGCGCCGAGTCGGGGCTGTCCCGTGCGGCGTTCGCGCGGCGGTTCACCGGGCTGGTGGGGCAGCCACCGCTGGCGTACCTCACCTGGTGGCGGATGACGGCGGCTGCGCTGCTGCTGCGGCAGTCCGACGTGCCGTTGAGCACGATCGCGCAGAAGGTGGGCTACAGCTCGGAGTTCGCGTTCGCCAACGCGTTCAAGCGGGAGTTCGGCGTCGCGCCGGGACACTATCGCCGCGGCGACCTAGCCTGCGCTGAACCTGGCGTCGGCCAGGAGCTGGTCGGCCAGCCGGCTGGGTGACTGCGCGGTGAGGCCTGGCATGCCGTCGTTCCAGGCCTGCTCGATGGCGGCGACGGTTTTCTCGAACGACACCGGCTCGCCGGGCTCGGAGCCGAAGCGATGGCTCAGCCTGCGCTGGACGTACTCGAGCGCGATCCGCAGCAGCGGCTGCGCCCACCACTGACCGTCCGTCTCCAGCGTGAGCGTGACCTCCCACCGACCATCGGGGAGAGTCGTCACCTCGGCGCCGAGCATCATCGAGGCCGCCGCGTGCGACAGCCTGATCCGCAGCGGAACCGCGTCGCCGCCGCCGTCCCACCACCCGTCGAAGTCGACGTCGATCCGGGCGCGCAGCCGCAGCCACTCCGCGATCCGGGACTCCACCGACCCGACCGCGTCGTAGGAGGCGGTGCAGGCCAGGGCGTCCGGGCCGACCTCCAGCTGGGCCGTCGCGAGGTCTCCGGCGCCCAGCACGTTGGTCATGGCGGCGCCCACCGCTGTGGTGCCGGCTGGGTCCCTGGACCGTACGGTGAGATGGCCTTCGGGTGGAGGATGGTCGGCGGGAGCAGCGATCACGCGGTACTCGTATCGCGAGCCGGCCATCGCGTGAGCGTCGGTCAGCCGTCTGACGTCGAGAACGGGCTCGTCACCACCGAACACCAGCGGTCCGGACCTGAACGGCAACCGTTCGACCGCGTGCAGGATGCCGGTGACGAACTCCGCCAGCCACGCCCGTGGGACGGGCTCCAGACGGAGCAGAAGCCGGCGCATCGACAACCTCCGGATGCGTCAGGCGGAGGCGGGGCGGATGAAACAGGTCAGCCGGGCGGTGCAGATCCGCCGGTCCTGGTCGTCGGTGATCACGATTTCGTACGACGCTGTGGTGCGGCCGAGGTGGATGGCGCTCGCCACACCTGTGACCAGCCCGGACGTCGCCGCGCGATGATGGGTGGCGTTCAGGTCGACGCCGAGGGCCAACGCTCCCGGCGACTGACGCTGGGCGTGCGCCCAGGCACCCAGCGAGGCCAGGCCCTCGGCGAGCACCGCCGACGCGCCGCCGTGCAGGACACCGAACGGCTGGGTGTTGCCCTCGACCGGCATGGTGGCGACCACCCGTTCCGGCGTCAGCTCGGTGATCTTGATGCCGAGCTTGTCGTGGAGCGGCTGGTCGGGCAGATCGGACAGGTCCATGAGCGGGAACGCTACCGCCCGCCGCGTCGCGTCACGGCTGTCGGTGCTGCCTACTAGGCTCGCCGCGTGAGCACCAACGCCCCCGCTGCCACCACGGCCCCACGTCTGCTTCTGCTCGACGGCCACTCGCTGGCCTATCGCGCGTTCTTCGCGCTGCCGGTGGAAAACTTCTCCACCGCCACCGGCCAGCACACCAACGCGGTCTACGGCTTCACCTCGATGCTGATCAACATGCTGCGCGACGAGCAGCCCACCCACATCGCGGTGGCGTTCGACGTGTCGCGGCAGACGTTCCGGTCAGAGGTGTTCAGCGACTACAAGGCCAACCGCAGCAAGAGTCCCGACGAGTTCAGCGGGCAGGTGGCGCTGATCAAGCAGGTGCTCGAGGCGCTGGTGATTCCCTACTTCGAGGTCGAGGGCTACGAAGCCGACGACATCATCGCCACGTTCGGATCGCAGGCCTGCGAGCTCGGCTTCGACGTCGTGGTGGTGTCGGGCGACCGTGACACGTTCCAGCTGGTCAACGACCAGCTCCACATTCTCTACCCCACGCGTGGCGTGTCCGAGGTGGCACGGATCGACCCGGCCGAGGTGGAGAAGCGTTACGGCATCCCGCCCGAGCGCTATCCCGACCTGGCCGCGCTTGTGGGCGAGACGTCCGACAACCTGCCGGGCGTGCCGGGGGTCGGGCCGAAGACCGCGGCGAAGTGGCTCAACCAGTTCGGCTCGCTCGACGAGCTGGTCAACCACGTCGAGGAGATCAAGGGCAAAGCCGGCGACAACCTGCGCGCTCACCTCGGGCAGGTGCTGCAGAACCGGCAGATCAACGAGCTCATCCGCGACCTCGCGCTGCCGGTGGCGCCGGGCGACCTGGTGCACCACCAGTGGAACCGTGAGGCCGTCCACGAGGTGTTCGACGCGCTGGAGTTCCGCGTGCTCCGCGACCGCCTGTTCCAGACGCTGCAGGCTCCCGAGCCCGAGGCCGAGGAAGGCTTCGACGTCACCGGTGAGACGCTCGCGCCCGGCGCGCTGGGCGGCTGGCTCGAGACCAACACCAAGACCGATGGGCGAACCGGCGTCCACATCCAGGGCAGCTGGGGACGGGGCACGGGCGACGTCGCGGGCATCGCGCTGGCGGTCCATGACGGCGCCGCGGTCTACGCCGACCCGACCGAGTTCACGCCGGAGGACGACTCGGCGTTCGGTGCCTGGCTGGCCGATCGTTCCAAGCCGAAGGCGATGCACGACGCCAAGGGGCCGGCGCTGGCCCTGGCCGCGCGCGGCTGGTCGATCGCCGGTCTGACGTCCGACACGGCGCTGGCGGCCTATCTCGTACGCCCCGACCAGCGGTCCTACGACCTCGCAGACCTGACGTTGCGCTACCTCCGCCGCGAGCTGCGCTCGGAGGAGACCGACAGCGGGCAGCTCACGCTCGAGGGCATGGGCGACGACGGCCTGTCCGAGTCGGCGATGGTGCGCGCGCGGGCCGTGGTCGACCTGGCCGCGGCTCTCGACGAGAAGCTCGACGAGCAGGAAGGCGCGCGGCTGCTCACCGAGCTGGAGCTGCCGCTCGAGGGCGTGCTGGCCCGCATGGAGCAGGCCGGCATCGCGGTCGACGTCGAGCGGCTGTCGGAGCTCGAGTCGCACTTCGCGTCGGCGGTGAAGCGCGCGGCCGACGAGGCCTACCAAGTGATCGGCAAGGAGATCAACCTCGGTTCGCCGAAGCAGCTGCAGGTCGTGCTGTTCGACGAGCTGCAGATGCCGAAGACCAAGCGCACCAAGACCGGCTACACCACCGACGCCGACGCCTTGCAGGGGTTGTACGCCCAGACCGAGCATCCGTTCCTGGCTCACCTGCTGGCCCACCGCGACGCGTCCAAGCTGCGGTCCACGGTCGAGGGCCTGCTCAAGACCGTGGCCGACGACAACCGCATCCACACCACGTTCAACCAGACGATCGCGGCGACCGGCCGCCTGTCGTCCACCGATCCGAACCTCCAGAACATCCCGATCCGCACCGAGGAAGGCCGGCGGATCCGGGAGGCGTTCATCGTCGGGCCGGGTTACGACTGCCTGCTGACCGCCGACTACAGCCAGATCGAGATGCGCATCATGGCGCACCTGTCGGCCGACGAGGGCCTGATCGAGGCGTTCAACTCCGGCGAGGACTTCCACGCGGCCACCGCCTCCAGGGTCTTCTCGGTTCCGCCGACCGAGGTCACGGGCGAGATGCGGGCCAAGATCAAGGCGATGAACTACGGCCTGGCCTACGGTCTGTCGGCCTACGGCCTGTCGGGGCAGCTCAACATCGCGGTCGAAGAGGCACGCGGCCTGATGGACGAATACTTCGAACGCTTCGGCGGCGTCCGCGACTACCTCCGCGGCATCGTGGCCGAGGCCCGCAAGACCGGCTACACCTCGACGATCCTCGGCCGGCGCCGCTACCTCCCCGACCTCACCTCCGACAACCGCCAGCGCCGCGAGATGGCCGAACGGATGGCGCTCAACGCACCGATCCAGGGCTCCGCGGCCGACCTGATCAAGGTCGCCATGCTGAACGTCGAGCGGGCGCTCGACAAGTCCGAGCTGAAGTCGCGCATGCTGCTCCAGGTCCACGACGAGCTGGTGTTCGAAGTAGCCAAGGGGGAGCGGGAGGCACTGGAAGAGCTGGTCCGCCGCGAAATGGGAGCCGCGGCCGACCTCACGGTCGGCTTGGACGTCTCGGTCGGCATCGGCAACAGCTGGCACGAAGCCGGTCACTAGCAGGCCGCTGTCCGCGACCCGTGGGCATGTCGAGATCCGCGTGCCGGCTCCGACAGTCTTCATGACAAGCGCGCCCGCGAAGAGACGAGAGAGCGACTCCATGACCCTCAGCTACGACCGCTACTGCGCCGAGATCGTCGCCCAGACCGAGATCCTGGCCGACACGATCAAGGGCGGTGACCTCACCAGGCCCGTTCCGTCCTGTCCCGGATGGAACGTCGGCCAGTTGCTCCGGCATCTCGGTGGTGCTCACCGGTCGGCGGTGGAGACGATCCGGGGGCAGATCGAGTTCGCCGAGGTGGACCAGTCGTGGCGGGACCTGTCCGCCTACCCCAACGAGGATCCGGCCGTCGTCGGGCCTTGGCTGGTCGAGGGGGCGACCGAGCTCCGCGACACACTCGTCGCCGTCGGGGAGGCGGCGCCGGTTCCGGCTCCGGTGCCGGACCTGCCGCAGACCACACAGTTCCACTCCCGCCGGATGGCGCACGAGACGGTGATCCACCGCGCCGATGCCACGCTCGCTCTCGGCGCCGCCTACACCCTCGACCCGGCGGTCGCGGTCGACGGCATCGACGAATGGCTGGAGCTGGGCTGCCTGCCGTTCCACTTCGAGTACAACCCCGCCCTGCGCGACCTGATCGGCCCCGGCAACACGCTGCACCTCCACGCGACCGACACGCCCGCGGAGCTGCGGGCCGAGTGGGTCCTCGACCTCACCGGCGACGTGTTCACCTGGCGCCGCGCACACGAGAAGGCGAAGGTCGCCGTCCGCGCCCCGCTCACCGACCTGCTCCTGCTGCTCTACCGCCGCCGGCCCGCGACTGCCCCAGGCGTCGACATCCTCGGCGACCGCGAGTTCTTCGACACCTGGCACGCGAAGGTCAGCTTCGGCTAGCTGCGGACGCCCAGGACTCGCGCAGACCGAAGCGGGCGTGCAACCACCGCAGCGGCGCCGGTGCCCACCAGTTCGCCCGGCCGGCAAGCCGCATGAACGCGGGCACCAGCACGCGAACGCGCCGACCCCGAGGAGTACGACCAACCCAGCCGTCTCACGGTGCCGCGACGCCGATCTGGCTCAGCACGCCCGCGAGGAACGTGTCGTAGTCGTGCTGCTGGTACAGCCCGACGACCTGGTCCGCCTCCGCCCCGACGAACCGGTGGAACGGACCGTCCGGACGATCGATCGCGTCCGCGATCGCGGCCACCACGTCGGCGGGGTCGCCGGCCTCGAAGCTCGCGAAGTACTTCTCCACCGCCTCGTCGTAACGCGCCCGGAGCGGATGCTCGGCGCCGAACTCCGAACCCAGCTTCGCGTTCTCGCCGAACGACGTCGCGAACACGCCGGGCGCCACCACGAACACCTTGATGCCGTACGGAGCGAGCTCGAACCGCATGGCCTTCGTGATCGCCTCCAGCGCGTGCTTGCTGGCGGAGTACGCGCCGTCGAACGGGATGGTGACCGTGCCCACCACCGACGAGAGGTTGACGATGGTGCCGGCGCCCTGCTCGCGCATCGCCGGCAGGACGGCTCGAACCATCCGGGCGACGCCGATCACGTTGGTGTCGAACTGCTGGCGCAGCTCCTCGTCGGTGAGCGCGTCGATCGGCGCACGGTAGGCGAACCCGGCGTTGTTGACCAGGACGTCGATCCGGCCCATCTCGTCGACGACCGCCTGCACGGACGACGGGTCGGTGACGTCCAGCCGGTGCACGGTCAACGGCAGCCGCTCGGTCTCGGCGGCGTCGCGAAGCAGCTTGGCGCCGGGGCTGTTCAGGTCGCGCAGCGTGGCGAAGACCTGATCGCCGCGGCGGGCGAGCGTCAACGCGGTGAGCTGGCCGAAGCCGCTGCTGCAGCCGGTGATCAAGACGGTACGAGGCATGGAGTGCCCTCCCAGAAGGCGATAGAGTGCTCGTGTTTGAACCTGATTGGAAAAATACGAGCAAGGACTCGCGTTTGTCAATGGAGGTACGCGACGACATGTCGAAGGTCGGGTCGCCGGGGGAGCCGGAACGGGAGCCGGACGGCCAGCCGGCCAAGCCGGTCCGCCGGCAGGCGCGCGGCCTGGCCCGAATCGCCGCGATCCTGGACGCGGCCGAGGCCGTGATCGCCGAGGCCGGCTACGCCGCGGCGACGACGAACTCGATCGCCGCGCGGGCAGGCATGTCGCCGGGCTCGCTCTACCAGTTCTTCCGCAACAAGGACGACATCCTCGACGCGCTGGTCGAGTGTTACTACGAGGATCTCGGCTCGGTCTGGTCGGCTCACCTGGGCGACGAGACGGCCAAGCTTCCGCTGGAGGAGTTCGTCGAACGGTTGCTGTCGGCGCTGCTGGCATTCAAGACCGAACGGCCAGCGTTCTGGTCGCTGTTGTACGGCTCGCCCAACTCCGACCATCTGGCCGCGAAGGCCGCCGAGTTGCACGAGCGGTCCGCCGCCCGGATCGCGCAACTCCTGCGGTTGCGGAGCCCTGGCCTGGATCCGGCCCGTGCCCACCTGGTTGCCTCGATGTCGGTAGCGACCGGGAAGGCCACCATGCCGATGGTGATGGAGGCCGAGCCCGGTATGCGCACGGCACTACTGGCGGAGGTGAAGGCGCTGATGCTTGGATATTTGCGACCAGTGTTGAACGGCGACGGCTAGGTTTGCCCGGATCTTTGGAATTTGGCGCGAGTCGCGAATTGGCCGCATTGCTAGGCTGTGGTTTCGGACGGGTGAATAAACAGCCCTGGGGAGGGCTGCAGCCGTCGTCATGGGGGAGCGATGCTGTTCGGGGTGCTCGGTCCGGTTATCGCCAATGATGGCAGCCACACAATCGCACCACGGGGGCTCAAGCAGGCGATTTTGCTGGCGGTGCTGCTGAGTCGAGCGAATTCGGGTGTGTCCGCCGACCTGCTGGCCGAAGCTCTGTGGGGGCAGTCGCCGCCACGATCCTCCGACAACATGCTGCGCTGGCACGTCCATCAGCTCCGCAAGTCGCTGGCCGACGACAGCCGGGTGGTGCGTCACACGTTCGGCTACCAGATCGTCGTCGAGCCCGACGAGTTGGACGCCGTACGGTTCCAGCGCCTGTACGCCGAGGCGAGGGCCAGCATGGACGGAGGCGACGTCGCCCAGGCGAGCGCCGTTCTCCATCAGGCCCTCGGGCTGTGGCGAGGCTCGGCATACGGCGAGCTGACCGTACAGGTGGAAGCCGGGCTGCTCGACGACGAGGTGGCAAGGCTGGACGAGCTGCGCCTGTCGGCGTTCCACCTTCAGGTCGACGCAGATCTCCGGCTCGGACGGCACGACGCTGTGACGGCGCAACTTCGTCGCCTGGCCGTCGAACACCCACTGCGCGAGGGGTTCCGCGCGCAGCTCATGCTCGCGCTGTACCGCTCGGGACGGCAGGCCGAGGCGCTCGAGGTCTACCGGGACACCAGGCGCCTGTTGCTGGACGAGCTCGGCATCGACCCCGGCCCACAGCTTCGCCAGCTGGAACAAGCGATCCTGACCGCGGATCCGGCACTCGAGCTGTCCGCGCCTCCGATCCAGGTGCAGCCCGCCTCCGTCGTGAATGGACCGGCCGAACTGCCAATCCCCCCACCGGGCTTCACTGGTAGATCAGCCGAGATCGGCAGGCTGACATCGCTGTTGACCGAAGAAGGCGCGGCGGTCGTCATATGCGGACCGGGGGGCATTGGCAAGTCCGCGACAGCTGTTCAACTCGCACACCGGCTGGCGGACGGATTTCCGGACGGCCAGCTCTACGTGAATCTGCACAGCTCGACGCCAGGGGCGAAACCCATCGATCCGAGCGAGGTACTGCCCCGGTTCCTGCGGTCACTCGGCGCGGATGGTGCCGAGCTCGGTGGTGCGAGCGTCGACGAGCTGGCGACGGCGTACCGGTCGGCGATCGCGTCGAAACGGGTGCTGATCCTGCTCGACGACGCGGCCGGCACGTCCCAGATCTGGCCGTTGCTGCCGGGGACGGCGAGCTGTGCGGTCGTCATCACGGCACGGCGGGCACTGTCGGCCGGACTTCCGCACTTCCGGCTGTTGCCGTTGCCGGAACACGACGCCGAAGCGCTGCTCACCCGGGTGGCAGGCGACGAGAGGGCGCCGGGCGATCCCGCGACGATCGCCGAGATCAGCGGACTGTGCGACGGTCTGCCGCTCGCGCTGTGTGTGAGCGGAGCCAGGCTGGTGGCCCGGCCGGGCTGGTCCTGGGAGCGGTTCGCGGAGCGGCTGCGAGACGAGTGCAGGCGGCTGGACGAGCTCGTCGACGGTGATCGGGCGGTCCGCGCCAGCTTCGGAGTGAGCTACCGGGATCTGCGGGAACAGCCGTCCGGCGCGGAGGCGGCCAGGCTCTTCCGCCTCATCGGGCTCCTCGACGTACTCGACCTCGGTGTCCCCGCGGCTGCCGCGATCGCCGACCGTTCGCTTCCGCAGGCCGAGATCCTGCTCGACGCGCTGGTCGACGCGCAACTGATGGACAACGACGTTCCCGGTCGCTACCGCATGCACGACCTGCTGAGGCTGTTCGCCAGGGAGTGCGCGCGAGCCGAAGAGGCCGAACCGGACCGGTCGGCCGCGCTCCGGCGTGCCTTCGAGTTCTACCTCGCGACCGCTCGTACGGCGGCGCGGATCGTCGAACCGATGTCGGAGTGGCGCGTCGACTGCGAGCCGTCGAAGCTCCTCCAGTCCGGCGCAGACCTCGCAGGCAGGGACGACGTGCGCCGTTGGGTCGAGCTCGAGCACGGCAATCTGCTCGAAGTCGTCAAACAGGCCGCGGACTTCCCAGGTGACGGTCCCGCGATCGCGGTCGGCCTGGCCGCCGCGTTGCTGTCGCCGCTGGCACACGCGGGCATGGGCATGGAACAAGCCGGCTTCAACCGGATCGCGAGCGACGTGGCGGCCACGACGGGAGACGCTGTGCACCTGGCGATCACCGCATTCGTCAGCGGGCTGGTCCTGCACGCGCAACAGCCGCAGGAGGCCGTGGCCAACCTCTGCGCGGCGCGAGACCTGTGGCAGGACCTCGGCCGCAGCGACGGTGAAGCCGCAGCACTGCGGCATCTCGGTAC
This sequence comes from Flindersiella endophytica, assembly GCF_054779015.1. Classification (NCBI taxonomy): domain Bacteria; kingdom Bacillati; phylum Actinomycetota; class Actinomycetes; order Propionibacteriales; family Nocardioidaceae; genus Flindersiella; species Flindersiella endophytica. The sequence goes on along the minus strand of NZ_BAAGYY010000028.1, from coordinate 38,604 downwards.
GACCTACGGCAGCCTCGGCAGGTACGACCTGGCGCTGGACTGCATCGACGCGAGCCTGCTGCTCGCCCGCGCCATCGGCGATCCGTACGCCGAGGCGTCAGGGCTGGGCCACCAGGGTCTGGCCTACCAGCGGCTCGGCCGCAAGCAGGAGGCGATCGCGGCGTACGCGAAGAGTCTCGAGCTCTATCGGAAGCTCGGGCACCGAAGCGGCGAAGTCATCGCGGCGGGCTGCCTCTCGACCGGCCTGCACGTGTTCGGAGAGCTCGACGCAGCGCTCCGCACCTACGAGCAGGCACTCGAGCTCGCTCGCGTGTCCGGCCATCGTCTGGTCGAGGCCGAGTGCCTGTGGGGCCGTTCGGAGATCCTGCACGAGCGCGGAGACCGCGTACGAGCGACGGAGAGCAGGCGACAGTCGGTCGACCTGCTCGTGGAGCTGGGCTGGATCGGGCGGGAGGAGAAGGCCGCGATCGTCGCCGACCCTTGCCCCGCGGTCCCGGCCGGCTTCTGGACGAACATCTGAGCCGGCCGGGAAAGGGGTCAGGTCAGCAGGCTCGGATGAACCAGGCCGGCCGGAAGTAGAACGAGCCGTGGTAGCCGTTGGCGGGGTAGGGCGGGATGTCACCGCCCGGCAGGGTGCGGTGGTTCACGTCCTTGATGAGGGCGTGGGCACCGCCGCTGTTGCTGTTGCTGTAGAACCCGTATCCGGTCCAGTTCTGCAGCGCCCACTCCGATCCACCGTTGGTGCAGTGGTAGAACGAGAACACCTTGCCGCCCTCGGCGAGGGTGTCGTTGGTGTAGATGCAGAAGTGGCTGCTCGGGCACGGCGTGCCGGTGCTGGTGTTGACCCAGGTCCAGCAGTCGCGGGCCTGGTTGATGTCGCACTGGCCGACGCCGGAGACCCAGGCGCCCTCGTTGTCCTGCGGCGTCACGGTGGCCGGCGCCGCGGTGGCGGTGATTCGAGTGCCGTCCGGCCGCAGGCCGGTACCGGTGGTGCCGCCGTCGGACGCGGATGCGGATGTGGACGTGGCGGCGAGGGTCAGTACCGCCAGCATGAGACTGATGATGATCGCGGCCGGCCGCCAGGCGGGCCGCTTCAGCGTGGTTTCCATGTCCGCAAGCTCTCCGGCGGCCGTTGTCGACGCGTTGGTTCGATGTTGGCTCCGCGTTGGCCAACGCGCGGCAAACGTAGTGCCAACGTCCGGGCCCGAAACTCCTCGGCATGAACACATTCCTGAACCGGCTCGCCCCAAGGCGAGCCGCGATCGTCCTTGCAGGGCTGGTGCTTGCGGCAGTGCCGCTGTTCGCCTCGTCAGCGTCGGCCGCCCCTCCGCCGTCGCCGGCCACCGAGGTGAAGGCCAAGCAGATCACGGCCGCCGACATCTGCAACTACACGACCGCGCGGCCGACCATCTCCAGAGGGTCCACGGGCGCGGCGGTCAGGCAGGCGCAGTGCTACCTGAACTGGTCGATGACAGGGGACAACCTGGCGATCGACGGTGACTTCGGGCCGCTGACCTACAACGCCACGGTCAGGTTCCAGCGCTGCGCCGGAATCGGTGTCGATGGGATCATCGGTCCGCAGACCTGGTCCTCCCTGACCTACTGGGCCAACTCGCCGTACTACGTGTGCTGACCCACCGTTCACCACGACCGTGTCTTGTCGTCACTCACCCTCGGCGAGGTCGCCGAGGGTGAGCGGCGTGGCGATCGGGCGTTCGGCGAGGCCCGAGGGGTCGTACGGTGTGCCCGTCCAGGCCGCGGTCAGGCAGGCGGTGGCGTAGCCGCACACGCGGCCCTGGCACCAGCCCATACCGACCCGGCTCAGCAGTTTCGCGGTCCGGGCGGTCTCGGCGCCGAGCTCGACGGCCGTACGCAGCCGGCCGGCGGTGACCTCCTCGCACCGGCAGACCAGCGTGTCGTCCGGCAGTCGCTCGGTCCAGCCCGCCGGAACGGGGTACGCGCGATGCATCGCCGCGGCGAATCGGCGCAGCGCCGAGCGCCGACGCACCAGCCCGCTCGGTGCGGCCGAGGGTGCACCTCCGGCCGCGAGCCCGGCGAGCTCGCCCTCACAGGCCGCGAGCTCAGAGCCGCCGACGCCGGTCGCCTCGCCGGCGACGAAGACACCCGGCACCGACGACTGCTGCTGGTCGTCGACCTCGACGACGAGCGAGCCGTCGACGTCGAGTCTCGTCCCGCAGCCGAGCGCCAGCGGAAGCTCGAGCTGCGGCGTGAACCCCCAGCCGACTGCCACCGCGTCGACGTCGAAGCGGTGTTCGGCGCCTCCGCGCCCGCGCACAGTGACGGCCGAGACCGCCTGCTCGCCGTGCGCGGCGACGATCGTCCGGCCCAGCCGGATGGGTACGCGATGCCGCGCCAGCGTCGCACCGTACGAGGCCGCGTCGGCCAGCGCGCCGGGATGCCGCGCGATCGCACGCGGCCCGCCGGGTCGCAGCCAGCCCGTGGGCCGGTTCGCCTCGAAGACTCCGACGACGGTCACACCGTGCCGGGCCAGCGCCGTCGCGACCGGCAGCAGGAACGGCCCGGTGCCCGCGACAGCCACCCGCCGTCCGGCCGGCACGCCGTGCTCCTTGAGCAGCGCCTGCGCCCCACCGGCGGTGTAGACACCGGGCAGATCCCAGCCTGGAAAGGGAATCTGCCGGTCGTACGCACCGGGCGCGAGCACCAGCGCCGGAGCCGTGAGATCGCCCTGTGCCGTGTGCACGACGAACGCGGCGCCGGGCTTCGACACTGTCCACACCTGGCGTTGCGGGAGATGCTCGATCCGGCCGGCGGCGACGTGGTCGCGGAACGCCTCGGCGAGCCGCCGAAACCCCCGGTCGCCGGGCTCGGCGCCGGGGGAGTGCCGCCAGTACTGTCCACCGATTCGCGTACCGCCGTCGACCACGCCGACGTGCCGGCCGCAGCCGGCAGCGGCCACCGCGGCGCTCAGCCCGGCCGGCCCGGCGCCAACGACCAGTACGTCGTGTGAGTCGTCAGCCGGCATGACCGGTTCCCTCCTGGGTCGCCACGCGCAGCCCGGGCGCGGCCGATGTCAGGCAGGCCCGCTGGTTCGGCCGGCCGTCGACCGTGATCAGGCAGTCGTAACAGATCCCGATGCCACAGAAGATGCCGCGCGGCCGCCCGCCCACCCTGGTCGTCCGCCACGACCGGACGCCGGCCGCCAGCAACGCCGCGCCGACCGTCATCCCTTCCACGTAAGGAATCTCGCGCCCGTCGAAGTCGAACGTGGAGTTGGACGTGGAGGTGACCGTGGATGCGCTCATGCGACCGCCTCCACGAACCGGTCCGGCCGGAACGGAGCCAGGTCGAGGTCGGCCGGCTGCCCGGTGAGCGCCTGCGCGATCAGGTGACCGGTCGCGGCGGACAGTCCGATGCCCGCGCCCTCGTGCCCGCAGGCGTGGAACAAGCCCGGCTGCCTGGGATCCGGCCCGATCACGGGCAGGTGGTCCGGGCAGTACGGCCGGAACCCGCGGTACGCGCGGATCGCCGAAACGTCCGCCAGGAAGGGGAACAGCGCGACCGCCTGCCGGGCCAGCACCCGCAGCACCGGCACCGAGACCGTGCGGTCGAAGCCCACCCGTTCGCGGCTCGCGCCGATCAGGACCGTGCCGCCGCGGGTGCCCTCGACCACCGCCGACGACTCGAGGCCGGCGTCGTCGGAGGCGATGTTGGCGAGGTACTCCGCCTCGTAGACCTTGTGCCGGATCAGCGGCGGCAGCGGCTCGGTGACAAGGACGAAGCCGCGCCGGGGCTGGATGGGCAGGGCGCCACCAAGCCTGGAGGAGACCTCGCCGCCCCAGGTTCCCGCGGCGTTCACCACCGCGTCGCACGACAGCACGCCGGTCCGCGTCAGGACTCCGGTCACCGCACCGCCGGACGACCGCCTGATCCCGGTCACCTCGACGCCGGTACGTACCTCCGCGCCCAGCGCCCTGGCGGCAGCCAGCAGATGAGCGGCGGCCAGCATCGGCTGCACCTGCATGTCCTGCGGGTAGAAGACGCCACCCGCGAGGCCGGGCGCGAGCTGCGGCTCGTACTCCAGCAGCTCGTCGCCGGACAGCACCGTCGCCGTGACGCTCTGGCCGCGCTGCCGTTCGGCCAGGGCGGCCAGCTCGGTCATCGCGGCCGGGGACCGCGCCACCATCACGCCGCCCTTGGTCTCCAGCTCGATCCGGTCGGCTCCGAGGTCGTCGCCGATGGCCTGCCAGAGCCGCAACGACAGCACCATCAGGTCGAACTCGGGCCCGGGCACCTTGTCGGAGATCAGCAGGTTGCCCTCGCCGGCACCGGTGGTGCCGCCGGAGACCGGGCCCTTGTCGAGCACACGTACCGACACCCCGGCCTTGGCGGCGAAGTAGGCGCACGCGGCACCGACGACCCCGGCGCCCACGACAACGACGTCCACCTTTTTCCTGGCTGTCACTTACGTGAGCTTGCCCATCCAGGTCTCGATCTGATCCGGGTCTCGCGGCAGACCGGCCGACAGTACGTCGGAGCCGCTTTCGGTGACCAGCAGGTCGTCCTCGATCCGGAAGCCCATGCCGCGTACTTCCGCCGGCGCCAGCAGGTCGGACGGCTGGAAGTACAGGCCCGGCTCGACCGTGAGGACGTGCCCCGGTTCCAGCGTGCCTTCGGTGTAGGCCTCCTTGGGCGACGCGGAGCAGTCGTGTACGTCGAGGCCGAGCATGTGGCCGGAGCCGTGCAACGTCCAGCGGCGGTAGACCTGGCTGCTCTCGTCGAGCGCCTCGTCTGCCGAGCAGGGGAGCAGCCCGAGGTCGGCGAGACCCTGCGCCATGACCCGCATCGCGGCCTGGTGGTAGGCCTTGAACGGCTTGCCGGGCTTCACCTCGGCGATGCCGGCGTCGGCAGCGGCCAGCTCCAGCGAGTAGAGGTCCTTCTGCAGCGACGTCCAGGTGCCGGAGATGGGGTACGTACGGGTGACGTCGGCGGTGTAGAGCCCGCGGGTCTCGACGCCCATGTCCATCAGCAGCAGCTCACCGGCGCGGATCGGGCCGTCGTCGCGGATCCAGTGCAGCGTGGTCGCGTGCGAGCCGCCACCGACGATCGAGTAGTAGCCGACGTCGTTGCCCTCCAGCCGGGCGCGCCGCCAGAACGTGCCCTCGAGCCAGCGCTCACCGGACTGGTCGCCCAGTGCGATGGCGTGGCGGAGCTCGCGTACGCAGTCCTCGAAGCCGCGGACCGTGATGTCGACCGCGAGCTGCAGCTCCTCGGTCTCGTACGCGTCCTTGACCAGGCGCAGCACCGACAGCCGCGAGCGCAGCTCCTTGTCGGCCGCGCCCTCGTCGTCACGGGAGGGGACCAGCGCGTCGACCATCGGGTCGACGTCGCGGCTCACCCGGGTGCGCACCGAACCGGACTCCAGCAGGCCTGCCAGCTCGTCGATGTGCCGCGTGCGCAGGTCGTACGCGGCGGTCAGCTCGGCCAGCGTGGGACGCCGGCCGACCCAGAACTCGCCGTAGCGGCCGTTGCGCCAGAACTCCATCGACTCCGAACGCGGCTGCCGCGGCCGGTAGAACAGGATCGCGTCGTGGCCCTGACTCCCGGCCGGCTCCAGGACGAGGACCGCGTCGCTGTCCTGCGCGCCGGTAAGCCACACGTAGTCCGAATGCGGACGGAAGCGGAAGTCGACGTCGTTGTTGCGGACCTTGAGCGGCCCGCTCGGGATGACCAGCCGCTCGCCGGGGAACGACTCCGACAGCCTGGCGCGCCGCTTGGCGGCCCAGCCGGCGACCTCGAGCGGCCCGCCGGAAGCATCTTCCTCGGGAGCCCAGCCGGAGGCCATGAACTCGTGCAATGCCTCGCTGATCAGCGGGTCGTGCGTACGGGTGCCGTCTGCCGGCTTGTTGCCGGAGGTACCGCCGCCGTCGGTGCTTTTGGCTTCGCCGGCCTTGTTGCCTGGTTCGCTCACTCGACCCTCCCTGTAGCCTGTGCAATGGTACATGGCACAGACTAGTGCTATTCCTATCGAGAGGATCCCTTATGGCGGCCGATGTCAAGCCTTGGCATGGGGTGCTCGTCGCCGCGCCGGCTCCCTGGAGCGAGGACGGCGAGCTCGACCTGGACCGATATGCGGAGCACGTTCGCTTTCTGGCCGAGGGCGGATGCTCCGGCATCGTGCCGAACGGCTCGCTGGGGGAGTATCCCGTGCTGACGCAGGAAGAACGCGCTGCCGTGGTGCGTACGGCCGTCGATGCATCGCCCGAGGGCTTCACGGTCATGCCGGGCGTGGGCGCGTACGGCGTGCGGGAGTCGCGGAGCTGGGCCGAGCAGGCCGCCGAGGCCGGAGCACCGGCGATCATGGCGCTGCCGCCGAACGCGTACCGCGCCGACGAGCGGGCCGTGCTCGAGCACTACACCGAGCTGGCCAAGGTCGGGCTGCCGGTCGTGGCGTACAACAACCCGTTCGACACGAGGGTCGACCTGGTGCCCTCCCTGCTGGGGCGGCTGCACGGCGAAGGCCTGATCGTTGCGGTCAAGGAGTTCAGCTGCGATGCCCGCCGGGGTTACGAGATCGCGGAGCAGGCGCCCGGGCTGGAGCTGATCGCGGGCTCCGACGACCTGGTTCTCGAGCTCACGCTGGCGGGCGCGGTCGGCTGGATCGCGGGGTTCCCGAGCTCGTTCCCGAGGGCCTGTGTCCAGTTGTTCGACGCCGCTGCCGCCGGTGATCTGGTCACGGCGCTGCCGCTGTACCGCACGCTGCACGCGTTGCTGCGCTGGGACTCCAAGCCCGAGTTCGTCCAGGCGATCAAGCTGTCGATGGACCTCGTGGGCCGCTACGGCGGAGCGTGCCGGCCGCCGCGGCAGCCGTTGCTGCCCGACGCCGAGAAGGCCGTCCGCGCGGCGACCGAGCAGGCGCTGGCAGCCGGACTAAGCTGAGGCTCACATGCGCGCCAAACGGGTCTTCCACGCCGTCGACTCCCACACCGAGGGCATGCCCACCCGGGTGATCACCGGGGGAGTCGGCATGCTGCCGGGCGCGACGATGTTCGAGCGCCGGCAGTGGTTCGTCGCCAACTCCGACGAGCTGCGCACGCTTCTGATGTACGAGCCGCGCGGGCACTCCGCGATGTCCGGGGCGATCCTGCAGCCGCCGACCCGGCCGGACGCCGACTGGGGCGTGCTGTTCATCGAGGTCTCGGGCTGCCTGCCGATGTGCGGGCACGGCACGATCGGGGTCGCGACGGTGCTGGTCGAGACCGGCATGGTCGAGGTGACCGAGCCGGTGACCACGATCCGGCTCGACACGCCGGCGGGGCTGGTGGTGGCTTCGGTCGAGGTTTCCGACGGCGCCGCCCAGGCGGTGACGATCACCAACGTCCCGTCGTTCTCGCTGGCGCTTTCGCAGACCGTCGACGTGAAGGGCTTCGGCGAGCTGACGTACGACATCGCCTACGGCGGCAACTTCTACGCGATCCTCGACCTCGATCAGGTGAAGTTGCCGTTCGACCGCGCGTACAAGCAGCCGATCCTCGACGCGGGGATGGCGATCATGGCGTCGATCAACGAGCAGCGGCTGCCGGTGCATCCTGGGAATCCCGAGATCTCCGGGTGCCACCACGTGCAGTTCCTGGCGCCCGGGTCGACGGCGCGGCACTCGCGGCACGCGATGGCGATCCATCCTGGCTGGTTCGACCGTTCACCTTGTGGCACGGGAACGTCGGCGCGGATGGCACAGCTGCACGCACTTGGCGAGCTGGGCTTGGGCGAGGAGTTCGTCAACGAGTCGTTCATCGGCGGGCGGTTCATCGGACGACTGGTCGAGGAGACGTCGGTCGCGGGGCTGCCGGCCGTGGTGCCGACGATCACCGGCCGGGCGTGGGTGACCGGGACCGCGCAGTACATGCTCGATCCGACCGACCCGTTCCCGGCGGGATTCCTCTTGTGAACGCCCAGCAGCTGCGGCTGCCGTCGTTCGGCGACCAGCCGTCCCTGCGCGACCGGGTCACCGAGGCCTTGCGGGCCGCGCTGATCTCGGGCGAGATGCGGCCGGGCGAGGTCTACTCCGCGCCGGTGCTCGCTGCCCGGTTCGGCGTGTCGGCGACCCCCGTACGCGAGGCGATGCTCGACCTGGTCAAGCAGGGGCTGGTCGAAACCGTACGCAACAAGGGCTTCCGGGTACGCGAGCTGTCCGACACCGAGCTCGACGAGATCACCCACCTGCGTGAGCTGATCGAGGTGCCGACGGTCAAGCAGCTGGCGAAAACCCAGCCGCCGTCGGCCTTCGAAGCGTTGCGGCCGCTGGCCGCCGAGATCGTCGACTCGGCTGCGGAGGGCAACCTGATCGCCTACCTGGAAGCCGATCGGCGGTTCCACCTGGAGCTGCTGGCGCTGGCGGGCAACCGCCGCCTGGTCGAGCTGGTCGACCAACTACGCGGGCGGTCCCGCCTGTATGGCCTGCAGTCCCTGGCGGACCGTGGCGTACTGGTGGACTCGGCGAAGGAGCACCTCCAGCTGCTCGACCTCCTGCTGGCGGGCGACGCCAAGGGCGCGGCCGACCTGATGCGCAGGCACGTGGCTCATCTGCGCGGCAGCTGGGCTGGACGCCCGGAAGCTTGAGGCCGGCGAAGGACCCGGCGGGCGGCGATGGACCTCGGACGAAGCCGACGAGAAGGTCACTGTGCGTTCGTGAGCATCGGCTGGTCACAGTTCATGGGGACGGGGCTGCTCGCCGTTACCTGAAACAATCGTGGCCATGGCCGACTTCGATCCCTCTGCCGTCGCCGACGATCTGGGCGCGTTCATCGACGTTTCTCCCTCGCCGTTCCACGCGGTGGCCGAGGCCGGCAGGCGGCTGGCCACGGCCGGGTTCACGCAGCTGAACGAGACCGATCGGTGGCCTCGGGAGCCGGGACGTTACTACGTCATCCGTGGCGGGTCGCTGGTCGCTTGGAGCACGGCGCACCTCGATGGCGCCACGTCATCGCTCGGGCCGGCCACGCCGTTCCGGATCGTCGGCGGGCACACCGACAGCCCCAACCTGCGGGTCAAGCCGAACGCCGACGCGGCGCGGGCCGGCTGGCAGGTGCTCGACGTCGAGCCGTACGGCGGGCCGCTGCTCAACTCCTGGCTCGACCGCGACCTCGGCATGTCGGGCCGGGTGAGCGTACGCGCCGAGGGCGGGCCGACCGAGCTGCTGCTGACCGTCGACCGGCCGGTGGCTCGCGTACCCCAGCTGGCCATCCACCTCGATCGCAGCGTCCGCGAGGGTCTGGTGCTGAACCCGCAGCAGCACCTCGACCCGGTGTGGGGGATCGGCACGGGTCCGGGTGACCTCGACGCGTTCATCGCCAAGGAGCTCGGCATCGACGCCGACTCGATCGTCGCGTACGACCTGATGCTCCACTCCGTCGAGCCCGCTCGGCGCATCGGCCGCGAGGGTGAGCTGCTGGCGGCGCCACGGCTCGACAACCTCTGCACGGCTTACGCCGCGACACGCGCTCTGGTCGCGGCCGTGCAGGCGCCGACCACTCCGGTGCCGGTGATCGTGCTGTTCGACCACGAGGAGGTCGGCAGCGTCTCCGAACGCGGCGCGGCCTCGACGCTGCTGCCGTCGGTGCTGGAGCGGATCGTGCTGGCCGCCGGCGGCGATCGCGAGGACCTGCTGCGGGCCCGGGCGGGCTCGGTGGTGGCGTCCGGCGACATGGCGCACGCGACGCATCCGAACTACTCCGAGCGGCACGAGCCGCAGCACCACATCCAGATCAACGCCGGCCCGGTGGTCAAGCTCAACCAGAACCTCCGTTACGCCACCGACTCCCGCGGTGTGGGGCTGTTCGCGCAGGCGTGTGGGCAGGCCGGCGTTCCGTTGCAGCGGTACGCCCACCGGGCGGACCTGCCCTGCGGCTCCACGGTCGGCCCGATCACGTCCGCGAGCACCGGCATCACCACGGTCGACGTGGGAGCGGCCCAGCTGTCGATGCACTCGGCCCGCGAGCTGACCGGCGCACTCGACCCGGCGCTCTACGCCGCCGCGCTGGCCGCCTTCCTCGCACCCGCGTAGACCAGACGGATCAGCCGCCTTCGGCGTCGTGGACGAGGAGGGCGATCTGGACCCGGTTGGCCAGCTCCAGCTTGGCCAGCACTCGCGACACGTAGGCCTTGACCGTGGCGACGCTGACGTACATCTCCTGGCTGATCTCGCTGTTGGTCAGGCCCTGGGCGACGAGCTCGGCCGTACGCCGCTCGGCGTCGGACAGGCGCGCGAGCTGCTCCCGGGCGAGAGCCTGCCGTGGGTCGAGGCCGGCGCCCGCCGCGTAACCCATCAGCTTGCGCAGGACGCCGGGCGAGACGGCCGGCTCGCCGGCCGCGGCGCGGCGGATCGCCCGCACGATCTCCGGCGGTGGCGTGTGCTTGAGCAGGAAGCCGCTCGCGCCCGCCCGCATCGCGCGGACGACGTGGTCGTCGGTGTCGAACGTGGTGAGGATGAGCACGACCGGCGGATCTGGCCGGGACAGCAGCGCCGAGGTGGCCGCGATCCCGTCGAGCCCCGGCATGCGGATGTCCATCAGCACGACGTCGGGCCGGCACGAGGCGACCGCCGCCGCGACCTCGGAGCCGTCGCCCGCTTCGGCGACCACCGAGATGTCGTCGGTGCCGCCGAGGATCATCGACAGGCCGGCGCGTACCAGCGGATCGTCGTCGACGACGAGGACACCGATCATGGCGGCCACGGTAGCCACGCCTCCAGCCGGAAGTCGCCGCCGGGCGAGACGCGGCCGTGCGAGATCCGCCCGCCGGCCAGCTCGACGCGTTCACGCAAGCCGGCCAGTCCGGCACCGTCCGCACCGGCGGCAACCGTGCCGCCGGCCGGGTTACGCAACGACACCGAGACGCCCTCACCTGGCGAGCCGTCCAAGGTCACCCGGACGGCTCGCCCCGGCGCGTGCTTGTGCGCGTTGGTCAGCCCTTCCTGTACGACGCGGTAGAGGTGCCGGCCCACGCTCTCCGGAACGGCCGCCGGCGAGTCCAGCCGGTTGTCCAGCGTGACGGGAGTCCCCGTCGCCCGCGTCTGGTCCACCAGTCCGGGCAGGTCGGTGAGCGCCGGCTGCGGCCGGTCGGTGTCCGGCGCCCGGAGTACGCGGACCACCTCGCGCAGGTCCTCGGCCGCCGCGTACGCACACTCGCGGATCACGCCGGCAGCCCGCGCGACCTCCGCCGGTGCGGACGGTGCGTACTGCAGTGCTCCGGCATGCAGCGTCAGCAGCGAGATCCGGTGCCCGAGTACGTCGTGCATCTCGCGCGCGATCCGCTCGCGCTCGAGCCGGCGTGCCTCCTCGATCCGCAGTGCCTGGTTCAGCTCGGCCCGCCTGGCCAGCTGCCGCTGCGCGCGTACCAGCAGCCCGGAGACCACGAAGATCGCCAGCAGGAACATGACATAGACCACCGCGGCCCAGAAGTCCTGTCCCGGCAGTGCGAGCCAGTAGACACCCGTCAAGGTGACGGCGTACAGCCCGGCGACGCCCGCGGTGATCCGCCGCGAGCGGTACGCGGCGACGGTGAACAACGCGATCGCGGCCACACCGACGCCGATCGCCGACATCGCCGCGATCGGCAGCAGCGCCAGCGCCACCCCGACCGGCCGGCGCCGCCGGAAGAGCAACAGCAGCAGGCATCCGAGGCCACCCGGCACGAGCTCCCAGGCGACGTCGATCGGCTTGCCGGGTTCGGTGATCAGATCCCCGAACAGGAACAACGTCCCCACCAGGAGGCCGCCGACCATGCCCCCGGCGTCGGCTGCCCACTCGCGAGCCGAGCGCCGCCCCTGCCGTACGAGGGAGAGCAGCGGGATCGCGAGCGCGAACGGCAGCAGGGAGAACGCCACCGCGCGCAGCGGCTCCAGCCCGTGGACAGAGAAGTACGGATGCGCGGGCGACATCAGCTGCGCCACGGTCTGGAACGCCAGATGGAAGCCGACGCCGAAGCGCACGTTGCCCGTGATCGCGCGGACCGCGCCGAGCAGTACGGCGAAGGTGAACAGCAGCACCGCCCGGACCGGCGAACCCACGACGCCGGTCAGGAAGGCCCACAACGTGAACAGGCCGGCCTGCGTAACGACCGCCGCCCAGACCGGAAGCACCTGCGCGAGGTTGCGGTAGACGTATCCGCGGAACACCAGCTCCTCGGGCAGCGCCTCGGACAAGAACACGAGTACCAGCAGCGCGACCGCGAACAGGGCGATCTCGCCGGCCGGCCGCAGAGCCGTGACCTCGGCCAGCCCGAGCACCAGGCAGGCCGCCACACCTGCGGCCGCTGGCAGCAGCCAGCAGGCCATGCCGAGCAGGATCTGCCGCCAGACCCGCCAGACCCGCCAGACCCGCCGCGGCCCGGACCGCTCGGCCGGGTCGGCGGGACGCAACGGCAGCCCTTCGGCGAACCGCCGGGCGGTCGCCGAGATCGTCACCAGCAGGACAGCCGTCAGGACGGCGACGAACGCGTGCCGGACCACGCTGTACGAAGGCCCGAACAACGCGTTCGCCAGCCAGAAGACCAGGCGGGCCGCCAGCGTGACCGCGCCGAACACGATCACGACTCGCCACCACGGGCTGTTCCGGATCGCCTGTCGCATGCCGCGACAGTACGGCCGGCCCAGGCCCGCCCGGCAGTAACCAGGAGGCTAGAACCTGAGCGACTTTCGTCGATGTCGGTGCCGGATGCGAGGATCGTCCGCATGTCCGACGGCGCGAGTGACCTGGTGTTCGAGGCGAGAGAGCTGCTGGGTGCCGACGTCCGGCCACTCGAGGGCGGCTACAGCGGCGAGACCTTCCTCGTCACCGCCGCCGGCGAGCAGGCCGTGCTGCGGTTCTACAACCGCCAGCCCGAGCGCGCCCAGATCGACACCGCGCTGCTGCGGCTGGTTCGCGGCATCCTGCCGGTGCCACGCGTCCTCGACGCGAAGCCGGCGACCGGCGAGGGCCCGGCCTACGTCCTGCTCGAGCGCCTCCCCGGCATCCGGCTCGACACGTTCATCACCGAGGAGAAGGACCCCGCGCTGCTCACCCGGGCCGGGCAGGAGGCTGGCGCGATCCTGGCCCGGCTGTCCGGCATGCCGTTCCTGACGTCCGGCGAGTTCGCCGACCAAGATCTGACGATCCGACCCTGGCCGCCGGGGATGGACGGGCTGCCCGAGTTCGTCGAGTCGCACCGCACCAAGGGCCGGCTCGCCGGCTGGAACGCCCAGGACTTCGCCGCGCTGCTCGAGATCTCCGTCGACGCCCAGGTGCTGCTCGACACGCACGACCGCGTGTGTCTCTGCCACAGCGATTTCAACCCGAAGAACCTCCTCGTCGATCCGGAGACCGGCGAGGTCACCGGCCTGATCGACTGGGAGTACGCCCATGCCGGCATGCCCCATTCCGATCTCGGCAACCTGCTCCGATTCGAGACTGTTGGGGAGTTCTGCCACAATGTCGTCGCGAGCTACCGCACGCACCTTCCGAACATCTCGGACGGCATGCTGGAGCTCGGCCGGGCGGCCGACCTGTTCGCGTTAGTCGATCTGGCTGGGAGGGAACGCTCCACCAGAGTGGTGGAACTCGCTAATGTGCTCCTTCGTTCGACGGTCGAAAGCGGAAACCTGGCAGCTGGACGGCCAGACTGGGAGTCTTCACCCTAAAAGGTGCAAGACTTGATCACAGACGGTGCGCACATCGCGGCGCGCCGCTGGGCTGCGTTGACCCCGCTCCGCATTGCCCCGTATCCTGGTTGACAAGCGTTGTGGGCCTGCGCGACCTCGGACGGAGTAGGCTCGCGCTCTGCTCTGTCGAATCACCGGTTCCGACCCATGGCGGCATGGCCCGGACACACAGCCTCGGCAGTACGGATCCAAGGGCCCTCCGCGCGAAAACCCGACGAATATCCATAATCGGAGCCACCAACCACATGACGAGCAGCATTGAGGCCCCGCTCGACTCCTCGACCCCGGACCAGACGAAGACCCCACAGGTGGCGGTCAACGACGTCGGTTCGGAAGAGGCCTTCCTCGCCGCGATCGACGAGACGATCAAATACTTCAACGACGGTGACATTGTCGATGGCACCGTTGTCAAAGTCGACCGGGACGAGGTCCTGCTCGACATCGGCTACAAGACCGAGGGCGTAATTCCCGCCAGGGAGCTTTCGATCAAGCACGACATCGACCCGAGCGAAGTCGTGAAGGTCGGCGACCCGGTCGAAGCCCTGGTCTTGCAGAAGGAAGACAAAGACGGGCGCCTGATCCTCTCCAAGAAGCGGGCTCAGTACGAGCGCGCCTGGGGCACGATCGAAAAGATCAAGGAAGAGGACGGCGTCGTCACCGGTACGGTCATCGAGGTCGTCAAGGGCGGTCTGATTCTCGACATCGGGCTGCGTGGCTTCATGCCGGCTTCCCTGGTCGAGATGCGCCGCGTCCGCGACCTGCAGCCGTACGTCGGCCGTGAGCTCGAGGCCAAGATCATCGAGCTCGACAAGAACCGCAACAACGTGGTTGTGTCTCGCCGGCTCTGGCTCGAGCAGACTCAGGCGGAGGTTCGCCAGAGCTTCCTGCACCAGCTGCAGAAGGGGCAGATCCGCAAGGGCGTCGTGTCCAGCATCGTCAACTTCGGTGCGTTCGTCGACCTCGGTGGCGTCGACGGCCTGGTGCACGTGTCCGAGCTGTCCTGGAAGCACATCGACCACCCGAGTGAGGTCGTCGAGGTCGGCCAGGAAGTCATGGTCGAGGTGCTCGAGGTCGATCTCGAGCGCGAGCGCGTTTCGCTGTCGCTCAAGTCGACGCAGGAAGACCCGTGGCAGGCGTTCGCCCGTGTCCACCAGATCGGTCAGATCGTGCCGGGCAAGGTCACCAAGCTGGTGCCGTTCGGTGCGTTCGTCCGCGTGGACGACGGCATCGAGGGTCTGGTCCACATCTCCGAGCTGGCCGAGCGCCACGTGGAGATCCCGGAGCAGGTCGTCCAGGTCGGCAACGATGTCATGGTCAAGATCATCGACATCGAGCTGGAGCGTCGCCGGATCTCGCTGTCGCTGAAGCAGGCCAACGAGGCTGCCGAAGCGATCGGCGACCACTTCGACCCGACGTTGTACGGCATGGCCGCCGACTACGACGACGAGGGCAACTACAAGTACCCCGAGGGCTTCGACCCGGAGACGGGCGAGTGGCTCGAGGGCTACGAGTCGCAGCGTGACCAGTGGGAGCGTGAGTACGCCGAGGCGCACGGCCGCTGGGAGGCGCACAAGCGCCAGATCGAGGCGGCCCGCAAGGCCGAAGCAGAGGCCGCCGGCTCCGACGCCGGCGACGCCGAAGCGCCGGCCTCGTCCTACTCCTCGACCGAGCCGGAACGTCCGAACGAGACCGGCGGCGGCACGCTGGCCTCCGACGAGGCGCTGGCTGCCCTGCGGGAGAAGCTCACCGGCCAGAGCTGAGGCTCACAGCTCGCTTGAGCATCGGAAGGGCCCTCGCCACTACGGCGGGGGCCCTTCCGCGTGCCCGCACCAGCGCGGAGTGCCAACCGCCGACTGACACCTCGCGCGACCACGCTTCGCCGACCAGCGCGAGCGCGTCCCGATGACCCGAGCCAGGCCTTGCGGCGGCTCAGGTGCCGAAGCTGCCGGCCGTTACCTCGAAACGGTCGCGCTTGGTGTACATGTCCCAGTAGGTGTCGGCCAGGTCGTCGGGGTTCAGGCGTTCGAGAGTGGCCGGGTCGGAGATGCCGGGGAAGTCGCCGGCGTCGATGAGTTGGGCGGGGACGCTGCGATCGATCAGGGCGCCTACCGAGAGGCTGCCGACGTAGACGCCGCGGTCGGAGAGGGCGGTGTGCAGGTTCAGCGCGTACGACCGGCGTGCCGCCGACGCCACGCCCACGTTGCCGAGTTGGGGGACCGGAACGGTCGCACTCACGCCGTTGCTCAGCAGGAGCGCGCCGTCGCCGCGGTCGAGCATGCCGGGCAGCACCTCGCGAACGAGTACGACGGTCGACAGCACCGCGGTGTCGAAGACCGTCTGGATGTCCTCGACCGAGGCGTCGATGATGCCGGTTCGGGTGCCGAACTCGCCGACGGTGTTGGTCATCAGTACGTCGATGTCGCCCAGCTCCCGCTGGATCGAGGCGACCACCGCGGGGAGCTGGTCGCGATCTCGCAGGTCGGCCGGCACGGCGAGGGCCTGGACGCCGGCCGCTGTGAGCTCGGCGACGAAGCCCTCCAGGCGAGCGGCGTCGCGGGCGACCAGGGCGACCCGGAAGCCCTCCCGTCCGAACCGGTGGGCGACCGACCGGCTGAGGCCAGGGCCGGCGCCGAAGATGGCAAGTACCTTGGGCACGATGAAGTCCTCGTTCTCTGCGCTCGACAGGTCCGACTCAACATGAGGCGTACCTCAAGTTAGGTCACGTCAGGGAGCGTAGCAGATAATCTGAGTATGCCCTCAACTTCTGGAACGGACTCGGCAGATGCCCGCGAAGACCCTGCGCGCCGACGCGCGACGTAACCGGGAGAAGATCCTGGCGGCCGCCGCCGAGGTCTTCGCCGAGCGCGGGCTCGACGCTTCGCTGGAGGAGATCGCCCGGCGCGCGCAGGTGAGCATCGGCACGCTCTACAACCGGTTCCCGAGCCGTGAGGACCTCGTCGACGCCGTGTTCTCCGAACGGCTGACCGCCTACGTCGAGGCGGGGGAGCAGGCGCTGGCCGACGACGACCCGTGGCGATCGTTCGCCGGGTTTCTGGCCAGGATCTGCGAGCTGCAGGCGACCGACCGCGGCCTGAACGACCTGCTCACGCGGCAGCTCCAGAACACACCCGCCATCGACGAGCTCGCGAGATGCGGGCATGAGCAGGCGTTCGAGGTGATCCGCCGGGCCCAGCGCAGCGGCGTCCTGCGGGCCGACTTCCGCCCGGAGGACCTGCCGTTCATCGTCTGGGCGAACGCTCAGATCATCGAAGCGACGCGGGACAGCTCACCCAACGCCTGGCGGCGGCACCTGAACTTCCTGCTGGACGGTCTGCGGGCCGAAGCCGCGCACGAGAACCCCGAGCCGCCGTTACGGCCGGAAGACGTGCTGAAGGCGCGGCTCAGTCTCGGCGGCGGTTCCCGAGACCGAAGATGACGTTGAGCATGACGATCGCGGTCCAGACCAGGATGATCCCGTTGGGACCCATCATGCTCCCGGCGATCGCGGTGAGCGGGATGCCCGCGCCCATCGACACGATGATCAGTGCGAGGCGGTAGCTGGCGTGTGATTTCTCCAGATTCGCCCTGGCCTTGATCGCGGCCGCCGAGGCGTTTTCGGCGGTGCCTTGCTTGGCTACAGCCTCCTCCACCCGCGCCTGGATGACCTTGTCGAGCCGGTCGACGAACGAGTCGACGACCGCCGGCTCGTAGTCGCGGCCGAGCTCGCGCCGCGCCTCCAGGGCCGCTTCGGCCTCGTCGCGGGGAATCTCCTCGGTAGCCACGGATTTGTTATAGCGCGAACCACTGTGTTCTGGCGAGTAAAGGGGCAACACTGGAGCTGTGCACGAGCTCGGGTGGCAGCCAGCGGGAGTGGGCTTGTTCGTGCCCGGCCGCCGCGACGAAGCCCTGGTCGCGGAGGTCAGGGAAGTCGTGCAACGACTCGACGGCCTCGACAGCCCGGTCGTACGCCGGTGCTCGCCGATGACCTCCCTGGCCCTGCTCGACGCCGACCCGGTGGAGGTCGTGGTCGACGGGTCCGCGCTGGAACGTCCGTACACCGACGAGAAGGCCGCCTACAACCTCGGCGACCGCCTGCGCGAGGTCCTGCTGGCGCTCGCGGTCACGTTACGGCCCTTGTACGCATCGATCGTGCTGGAAGCTCCGTTCCTGTCGCCGAAGGACCTGTTGGTCACGCCGGAGCCGGATCTGTTCCTGGATGTCTGGTTCGACCTGGATCGGCTGCACGGAACGGTCGCGTCCGCCTACACCGGTGCCTACAGCGAAGCGGTCGCGGGCGGGATCTACGTCTCGACCCGTGCGCCGTTCAACCCTGTCCGGTTCGACGAACCGCTGGCACGCAGTCTCGAGCGGGCCCGCCGGGCGATGGCGCAGGTCGTGGCGCACGGCTGAGGCTGCTGGGCCGGGTCGCGCTCGACCGCGGCGTCCGGCAGGATGGCCTGTCGTGACGGCCGAATCGACCGATGCTGAAACCGGCGCCGACACCGGCGCCGCCGACGACAGCGCGCAGCCGGCCACCGCGCCGAGCTTCTGGCAGCGCTGGATCGTCCGGCGCTGGCTGATCGGCCGCGGCCTCACGTTGTTACTCCTGACTTTCGAGTACGCCCGGGTCACCGGCGACGTTCGTTACTACTTCCGGAGCACGGGCGCGCTGCTGGCCGGCGGCGCGTTCGACGAGGTGATGCGGGAGTATCCGCCGCTCTGCGTGCTGTTCACAACCGGGCTGAAGCTGGTGTTCGGTATCCAGCAGGACGTCTACGCCGTGAGCTTCCTGCTGGTCATGATCGGCATCGACGTCTGGTTCACCCGGCTGCTGTGGCGCAGCTCGCACGGACGTAAGGGCGCGGGGATCTGGGTCTGGCTGTGGTTCGCGCCCGCGCTGGGCCCGATCATGTACGCCCGGCTCGACCTGGCGGCTGCCGTGCTCGCCGGTGCGGCCGTGGTGCTCACGCTGCGGCGCGCCGGGCCGATGGCGGCGCGCGGTGCGCGGCCGGTCCTGGCCGGGCTGATCGCCGGACTGGGGTTCCTGGTCAAGCTGTTCCCGTTGGTCGCGATGCCCGCACTGGTGCTGCGCCGGGACGGCCGATGGCGGCTGGCCGGCGCGTTCGCAGCCACCGCGGTGCTGGGCGTGGCCGTGACGTACGTCGTGTTCGGTGGCGAGCGGACCCTGTCGCCACTGACCTGGCAGTCGGGCCGGAGCCTGCAGATCGAGTCGCTGTTCGCGCTGCCGTTGCTCGTGGCGAACGTTTTCCAGCCGGGCCGGTGGCAGAGCGACTACAGCGCCTATCTGGCCGTCGAGGTCGTCGGGCCTGGCGTCGAGCAGTTCGTGACCGCGGCCACCGTCGGAACCGGTGTGGCCATCCTGGTGCTCGCCGTGCTGTGGTTTCGCAGCGCGTTCGGCGGCTCCCAGTCCAGTGCCGCGATCGGCTGGCTGTTCGTCGCGACGATCTGCCTGATGCTGGTGACGAACAAGGTGTTCAGCCCGCAGTACCTCGTCTGGCTGGCGGCCGCGCTGGCCGCGCTCGGCGTGGTGGCCGACGCACCCTCGGTGCTTCGAGCCGGCCGGCTGTTCCTCGTGACGTGCGTACTGACGCAGATCTTCTACCCGACGCTCTATCACCGGCTGTACCGGATGCAGGTGGACATGGTTGTGGTGATCACGCTCCGGGACGCGGTGCTGCTGTTGCTCACCGCGGTCGCGATCCGGCAGGCGTGGATCAGCGGGCGGCGGCGGGTGCGGGTCGAACCGGAGGGTGGATCGTGACGCGGGCTTCGTGGTGGATCGTTTGGCGCTGGCTGGTCAGCCGGGCCTTGGTGGCGCTGCTGCTGTGGTACACGTACGGCACCGTGACCGGCGACCTTCGGTACTACTTCCAGAAGGCGTCGGAGCTGTTGTCCGGCGCGGTCGGGTGGGGCGAGACACTCAAGGAGTACCCGCCGAGCAGTGTGCTGCTCACCACTGGGCTGAAGCTGGTGTCCGGCTCGAACCAGCAGGCGTACGCGGCGGCGTTCATCGTGTTCATGGTCGGGGTCGACATCTGGTTCACCTGGCTGCTGTGGCGTGGCGCGGGGCGCAGGCCGGGCACCGGGGTCTTCGTGTGGGTGTGGTTCGCGCCCGCGCTCGGCCCGATCATGTACTCCCGCCTCGACTTGCTGCCGGCGGCGCTCGCGGGCGCGGCCGTGATCGTGATGCTGCGGTCGTACGCTCCGGGCAGCCGTCCGGTCGTCGCGGGGGTGCTGGCCGGGCTGGGCTTCGTGGTGAAGCTGTTCCCGCTGATCGTGCTGCCGGCACTCTGGCTGCGGCGGGAGGGGCGCTGGCGGCTGGTGGCCGGGTTCGCCGGGACGGCGGTCGCCGGCATCGGGATCGGCTGGTTGCTGCTGGGTGCCGACCGTACGTTGTCGCCGTTGACCTGGCAGCGAGGGCGTGGTCTGCAGATCGAGTCGCTGTTCGCGCTGCCGGTGCTCGTGGCGAACGTGTTCGACCGCGGCCGGTGGACCAGCGCGCAGTCACAGTACGTCGCGATCGAGGTGTTCGGCCCGTGGGTGGGCACGCTCCTGACCGCGGCGACGGTGGCGACCGTGCTGGCGGTGGCGCTGCTCGCGGTGCTGTGGGTCCGCGGCCTGCTGGGCCGCCAGCCCTCGGCGGCGACGATCGCCTGGATGGTGATCGTCACGATCTGCCTGATGTTGCTGACCAACAAGGTGTTCAGCCCGCAGTACCTCGTCTGGCTGGCGGCGGCGCTGGCCGCCCTGGGCGCGGTAGCCGCTGACGGCAGCCGCACCGTGCGGTTCGCGAGCTGGCTGTTCCTGGCCCTGTGCGCCCTGACCCAGCTGATCTTCCCGATCCTGTACGACCGCCTGATCTTCGCCCTCGAGACCGACATGGTCGTACTCCTGCTGATCCGGGACGCGCTGCTGGTGGCGCTGACCGTCCTGGCCATCCATCAGGTGTGGGTGGGCACGGGCGGTTCCGTCCGCGAGCGCGTCGAGGTCATGGCGTCGCACTGACCTGCGCTGGTCCCGCCATTCCCGTGGAATGAGCAGGGGTCAGGAGGTGGACGGCCCCAGTGTGGCGTCCGCGATGCCGAGCATCGACCGGTCCAGCCTGCTCACCCACGACGCGCCGGCTGACGTCCGCGCGCGCCTCGACCTGGTGATCACCGAGCAGACGGAGATCCTGCGAACGTGGGAGCCGCAACTGCGAGCCGCGCTGCGGATGTCGCTCGATCAGGATCCCCAGGCGCCGCGCGACGCCCGTCCGGTGCTGCGGCAGGGCAGGGCCATCGCGTGGATCGAGGACGCGCTGGCACCGCTGGCCGAGTCGCATCCGGGCATCGACCGCAGGCGGCTCGCCGTCGCCATTCGCGCCGGTTGTGGAATCGAGGCCTGGGCCTGGCTGGTCGACGTCGCCGCGGTGTCACGGTCGGAGGCCGCAGGCCTCATGCGGGAGTCAGCACAAGCGCTGCTGACGGCGGCCCTGGCCAGGGCCGCCGAACCAACCCGATGACGGCAAGCCGGGTGGCGAGTCAGTCGATCCTCAGGAGGCGCCGGCCAGGGCTTCGGTGACGCGAGTGGCGGAGGAGCCGAGGCCGAGGCGTTCGACCAGCTCCGACCAGCGGTCGGGGTCGGCGGGTTCGGCGGGGCGGGCCGTCTCGACGGCGGGGAGCTTGGCGTCGGTGAGGACGCGGACCACTTCGCGGGCTTTGCCGAGGTAGTCGATCGAGTCGCGGATCTTCAGCTTGAGGGTTGGCGACAGGCCCGAGCTCTCGTCGGCGGCTGCGGAGACGATGCCCTCGAGGTCGCCGTATTTCTGGATCATCGAGGCAGCGGTCTTGTCGCCCACGCCCGGCACTCCCGGCAGGCCATCCGACGTGTCGCCGCGGAGGGTGGCGAAGTCGGCGTACTGGTGTCCGGTCACGCCGTATTTCTTCACCACGACGGACTCGTCGACGACCTCGAGCTTGCCGACACCGCGGGCGGTGTAGAGGATGCGCACCGACCGTTTGTCGTCGATCAGCTGGAAGAGGTCGCGGTCGCCGGTGACCACGTCGACCGGGCCGGAGGCCTGGGTCGCCAGCGTGCCGATCACGTCGTCGGCCTCGCAGCCGGGCGCGCCGACCACCGCGATCCCGAGCGCCGCGAGCACCTCACGGATCACCGGCACCTGCACGTCGAGCTCGTCGGGCGTCTCCTCGACGTCGGGCTCGCCGGACCTGGTGTAGGCGACCCGGTGACCCTTGTACGACGGGATCAGCTTGACCCGCCAGGCCGGCCGCCAGTCGTCGTCCCAGCAGGCGACGAGGTGGGTCGGGGAGTAGCGCCCGACCAACGTGGCGATGAAGTCGAGCAGCCCGCGTACGGCGTTGATCGGCGAGCCGTCGGGCGCCCGCATCGTGCCGGGCACGCCGAAGAACGCGCGGAAGTAGAGCGAAGCGGTGTCGAGCAGCATCAGCTGGCCGGGACTCTCAGACGACATGCGCACAGCGTGCCACATGGCACGGACACACGTGGCGGCTCAGGTCACGATCGCCAGGATGATGGACAACAGCAGCCCGACCATCGTCAGGATCATCATGACGAAACTGCAGGAGCAGGTTGAGCTGTGCGTCCATGCTCATCTTGGTCTTCCAGTGGCGCATGAACTCCGGTACGAAGCCCTCGAGCTGCGCGGGTGCACCGGCCCGGGGCCGATGCGGACCAAACGACGCGTCCGGCTCAGGCGTCGCCGCGGAGACCGGTGCCCTGGCCGTTGTGAGGAACGCTTGCAAGAGCTCGTCCTGAGCCGGGGGCTCGGCACCGCTGTCGGCGTCCACGCCGCCGCCCGCACCGGACGCGGGTACACGGCTGGGCTCCGGCTCGAAGGCGCCGAGCGTCGCCTCCGCGCTGGCGACCACGGCGACGCCAGCGATGCCGAACGTCCCGCGACGATCGGCGTCAGCTCACGTAGGTCTTGGCCGGCGACCATCGCGGTCGCCGACGACAGCAGCCCGGTGACTGCGGACGAGCGCCACGATCGCCGCTGCTCCAGCCAGCCAAGCCAGAAACCCATGCCGCTCTCTCACCCCACCAGTCACGGAAAGTTCAGGTGTGGGAACGGGAGTGGGAGTTGCCCTTTCGGGCAGCCTTTGCCAGCGGAGCCGCGGCTACGGAACGACCTGGATCTTGCGCCCGATGCCGGCCTTGAACTGCTCGATCGCGGCGGCGTAGTCGGTCAGCGGGAAGCGGTCGCTGATCATCACGTCCGGCCGCAGCACGCCCTGGCTGAACAGGTCGCCGGCGCGTTCGAAGCTGTGCAGCACGGCCATCGAGCCGGTGATTGTGATCTCCTGGTTGTAGATCTTGTACGGCTCGATGACGGCCTGCGCGGCCTCGTTGGCGACGCCGAACTGCAGGAACGTACCGCCGCGCCCGACCCTCGACAGGCCGTCCTGGATCGCGGCCACGACGCCGGTGGCGTCGATCACGACGTCCCAGCCGCGGGGGTAGGACTCGGCGAGCTCGTCGGCACCGACGACGGCGGAGCTGCAGCCGAGCAGCTGGGCGGTCTCGAGGCGGTTGGGGTTGACGTCGACGACGCACACGCTGGCCGCGCCGACGCGCTTGGCGAGCTCCAGCATCATCAGGCCCATCGTTCCGGCGCCGTAGATGAGGTAGTGCTCGGCCAGCTCGCGCGGCAGCACGTCGAAGCCGCGTACGGCGCACGACAACGGCTCGATCAGCGCGGCGTCGGCAGTGTCGACGGTCTCGGGGAGCTTGTAGAGGTTCTTGGCCGGTGCGACGGCGAACTCCGCGGCACCACCGGATGTCGTGACGCCGATCGCGGCCCAGTTCTCGCAGAGGTTGCCGCGGGCGCGCCGGCAGTAGTAGCACTCACCGCAGTGCAGCGACGGGTCGACGGCCACCTGGTCGCCGACGGCGTAGCCCTTGACGTCGCTGCCGAGCTCGACGATCTCGCCGGCGAACTCGTGACCGGGTACGACCGGCAGACTCGGCGCGAACTCGCCCTCGAGGATGTGCAGGTCGGTGCCGCAGATGCCGCACCCGGCGACCTTGACGATGACGTCCTTGGGCCCGGGCGTGGGGTCGGGGACGGTTTCGACGCTGATCTTTCCTGGCGCCTCGATCACGACCGCTTTCACATCGACCTCCATCTGTAGCCTGCCCTCAGGGCCAACGAACAAGAATCTACGGGAGCCGCCGGGCCCGTCGTACCCCCGGCCTGTACTGCGCGGTCCGGGCGGGCCGACCCTCTAAGGTCGAGACGTGATCGTCACCGTCACCCCGAATCCCGCTATCGACCGCACGCTGGAGTTCGTCCGGTTGCGTACCGGCGAGGTGAACCGGGCGGTCGCCGTTCACGTCGAGCCGAGCGGCAAGGGAATCAACGTCAGCCGTGCCTTGACGGTCAACGGCATCGATACCGTAGCGGTACTTCCGGTCGGCGGTGCCGAGGGCGCGCAGCTGGCCGGCCTGCTGGACGCGGAGGGCGTGGCCCACGTCGCGGTGCCGATCGAGCAGCCGATCCGGGTCAACATCTCCTTGCTGGACTTGGGGCGAGCCGGCGCGTCGGCGACCGTCACCAAGGCGAACGAGCCAGGGCCGAAGCTTTCGGAACGGGAGGCGACGGCACTCGTGGAGGCCGTCGAGCAGCAGCTCACGGCCGGCCAGTGGGTGGTGGGCTCGGGCGCGTTGCCGAGGGGCGTGGGCGCGGACTTCTACGCGCGGCTTGGCGAGCGGGTGGTCGCGGCCGGCGGTCGGTTCGCGCTCGACAGCAGCGGATCGGCGCTCGCCGAAGGCCTGGCAGCACGGCCGGCACTGGTCAAGCCGAACATCGCGGAGCTCGCGGAGCTGGCCGGGCGGCCGCTGCCCACGCTGCGCGCGGTGGTCAAGGCGGCCGAGGCTGTGCACAGTCGTACGGGCGGCGCGGTGCTGGTGACGCTCGGCCCGGAAGGCGCGGTCCTGGTTGACGGCGAGCCGCCGCTGCACGCGGAGGTCCGCTCGGACACGCGGCTGGCGGTGAGCAGCGCGGTCGGCGCGGGCGACAACCTGCTGGCCGGCTTCCTCGCAGGCGACGCCGACCGAGCCGACGCCCTGACGCGAGCGGTGGCCTGGGCCTCGGTGGCCGTGGAAACGTGGGGGAGCAGAGCACGCGCGATCCGCCCAGAGGACCTGGAGCGGGTTGCGGTGCACGACCGGGTCGATGGCGCGCGGATCGTCCGCGCCTAAGGCTGCTGCCTGCCGCCCACGCGTTCAGCGGCGCTTCGTGTAAAGGACGAACGGTGCGTCGTCGTGGGTGACGGAGAGGCCTGCGATCTGGCCGGCGCCGGTGATCTCGCCGACCCGTTCCATGCCGAGGCGTTCCATCACGGCGCTGGACTTGGAGTTGTCCACCTCCGTGAACGCGACCACCTCGCTGCCGCCGAGGACGTCGAAGCCGTAGTCGAGTCCGGCCTGGCCGATTTCGGTGGCGTAGCCGTTGCCCCAATGCGTGTCGATCAGGGCCCAGCCGAGCTCGAGCCGTGTGTCGCCCCAGGTGCTGCCCGGGCCGAGGGCCGTCCTGATCTGGCCGGCCATCATCTGGTCGGGCGACATCCGGGACAGACCGCCGCGGCCGATCAGCTCGCCGGTGCCGCGGTCGTAGACGATCCACTTCGAGACGCCTGCCTGCTCCCAGGCCGAACCCATGTCCGCCGCGAGCCGGTCGATGTCGGCGGGGCTCAGGTCGCCGTACCATCCCGCGACTCCCGGGTTGCTGTGCACGCGGAACAGGTCGCCCGCATGCTCCGGCCCGACCGGCTCGAGCCGCAGGCGTGAGGTCAGGCGGATCCGGGTCGCCTTCGCCACGATGTCGCGCAGCCGGCGATCGCCGTCGGTACGGTCGACCATCATCTGCTCGAGGTTGTCCGGCCCGACCCAGGCGTACGCGTCGTGCTTGCCCTCCTCCAGCCGCGGCTCGTCGAGGTCACCGTCGACCTCGACGAGGTAGTCGAGCTCGCGCCGGACCACGCCGTCGTACTCCCACTGCCAGTCGGCGATCACGGCCTCGATGTGCCGCAGCCGCCAGCCGGTCTCCTCCTCGATCTCGCGGGCCAGCGCCTGCTCTGCGGACTCGCCCGGCTCGACGTGGCCGCCGACGACGTCCCAGATGCCGGGCAGCACCCGCCGGTCGTTGGTACGGCGATGGGCGTAGACGCGGTTGTGGCCGTCGCGGATGAACGCGCCGACGCAATCGGGAGAAGAGTCCTCGGGCATGGTAAGCACGCTACATGCAGCCAGATCTCTTACTGGGCGTCGATGCCGGGCAGACCGTCACGAAGGCTTGCGTGTTCGACCGCACCGGCCGGCCCGTCGGCGAGGGCTCCGGCCGGGTCGCGGTGTCCAGCCCGGCACCACACTGGGTCGAGCGCGATCTGGAGGAGGTGTGGCGGGCGACGACCGCGGCGATCCGTTCCGCGCTGGCCGGCGCCGGCGCCGGAACCGACGGCGCACGGATCGCGGCCGTGGGGATCGTGGGCCACAACGACGGCCTTTACCTGGTTGACGAATCGCTCTCACCGGTACGCCCGGCGGTCACGGCGATGGACACCCGCGCCGCCGCCGTACTGGAGGAGTGGCGCGCCGACCCGGCCCGCTGGCGCCGGATGCTCGACCTGACCGGCCAGGTGCCGTACCCCGGCTCACCGTCGGCGCTGCTGGCCTGGTTCGCGCGGCACAACCCGGAGGTCCTGGCCCGGACGCGCTGGATCCTGTTCTGCAAGGACTGGTTGCGCCTCCGGCTGACGGGCGCGGCCGGCCTGGCGACCGATCCGAGCGAGGCGAGCTGCGCGTTCACCGACGTCCGTACGCAGGACTACACGGACGACGTCTGGGAGCTCTACGGCCTGGCCTCGCTCGCCGACCGGCTGCCGCCGCTCCGAGCATCGCACGAGGTCGCGGGCGTGGTCACCGCGGCGGCCGCGGCGCAGACCGGCCTGGCCGCCGGCACCCCCGTCGTGACCGGCGCGCACGACGTCGACGGCACCGCGCTCGGCATGGGCGTCGTGACGCCCGGCCGGCTCAGCCTGGTGGCGGGCACGTTCAGCATCAACCAGGTCGTGAGCACCGACGTCAGCGTCGACGAGCGCTGGCAGGCCAGGACGTTCCTCACCCCGGGCACCCGGCTCAACATGTCGACCTCGCCGTCGTCCGCGACCAACCTGGAATGGTGGCGCGAGCTGTTCGGAATGGCCGGCGAGCCGGAAAGCTACGCCACACTGGAAAACGACGTACGCGCAGCGTTGTCGCGATCCGACGGGCCGCTTTATCATCCTTTCCTTTACGGCTCTCCGTACGGCGAAAAGGCGAATGCCGCCTTTCTCGGACTACGCGGCTGGCACGGGAGGGGAGAGGTCACGCGCGCGGTGTACGAAGGCGTCGTGCTCGGGCATCGCGTCCATGTCGACAGCCTGCGGGAGCGGTTCGCCATCGACCGGGTGGCGCGGTTGTCCGGCGGTGCCGCCCGCAGTGCCGTCTGGTCGCAACTGTTCGCTGACGCACTCGACCTGGAGATCGAGGTCCCTGCCTGCGAAGAGACCGGTGCACGAGGTGCCGCGTTGCTCGGCGCGCTCGGCATCGGGTGGTACGACTCGCTCGGCGATGCCGCCGAGGGCGTCGACATCGGACGCCGGCACGAGCCGGACCCGGCTGGTGTGGCGCGACTGGCCCGGCGGTACGACACGTTCGTCGCGGCGGCGGACGCCCTTCGCCCGCTGTGGGAGCGATTCTGAAGCGCGGGAGAGAGCAATGCCCAACCTCTGAAAGCGATGCCTAACCTTGCTGGATACGCGCTTGCGGCCGCTGTATGTTGTGCGCATGTCGATACTGCACAGGCAAAAGGACAGCGGTTCGAAATTCGTCGCGTTGCTGCAAGAGCAGATTCGTCACGAGTTCAACGCACATCAGCAGTACATCGCTCTGGCGGTCTGGTTCGATGCCCAGGACCTGCCCCGGCTCGCGGCGCACTTCTACCGCCAGGCGCTCGAAGAGCGCAACCACGCCATGATGATCGTGCAGTATTTCCTCGACCAGAGCATCAAGGTAGCGATCCCGGCTGTCGACGAGGTGCGCAACGACTTCACCAGCGCCCGCGACCTGGTGGCGCTCGCCCTGGCGCAGGAACGCACCGTCACCGACCAGATCGTCGCGCTGGCCAAGGCCGCCCGCGACGAGGCCGACTACGTCGGCGAGCAGTTCATGCAGTGGTTCCTCAAGGAACAGGTCGAGGAGGTCTCCTCGATGTCGACGCTGCTGGCCGTGATGGACCGCGCGGGCGACAACCTGTTCCACGTCGAGGACTTCCTGGCCAGGGAAGCCGTCGGTGACAACGGTTCCGACCAGAACTCCCCGCACGCCGCCGGTGGCGCGCTGTAGCAGACGGGTTTCGCGTACCGTCCAGCAAACACCCAGCTTTCTCATAGGTTGGTGGTCCATGCTCTGGTGAACCTGTGGAACCCCACACGAAGGACCACGAAATCATGGACCAACAGCCAACCCCGCCCATGGGCCCGTTCGAGCCGCAGTCCGGGCCGAAGCAGGGCTCAGGGTCTCGAAGGGCGAAGGTCGCCGGCACGGTCGCGGCGGTCGGCCTGATCGGCGCACTGGCAGCCGGTGGCGTCGCCTGGGCAGGTGGCGCCCTCGGCAGCGGTGGACAGGGCGGCAACCAGACCAACGAC
Organism: Flindersiella endophytica; assembly: GCF_054779015.1. Lineage (NCBI taxonomy): Bacteria > Bacillati > Actinomycetota > Actinomycetes > Propionibacteriales > Nocardioidaceae > Flindersiella > Flindersiella endophytica. The sequence continues at coordinate 10,200 of NZ_BAAGYY010000028.1, read as the reverse complement.
GCCGCACCGGCCGCACTGACCGGCCCCGAGACGCCGGCACCGACCGACGCGCCGAAACCCGGCGAGCACGTCAAGCGCGGCATGCCCGGCCGCTTCGGCATGGGCATGGGCCTGCACGGCGAGTTCGTCGTGAAGCAGTCCGACGGCTCCGGCTACCAAACCGTCGCCACCCAGGTCGGCAAGGTCACGGCGGTCAGCTCCTCCTCGATCACGTTGAAGAGCGAGGACGGCTACTCCCGTACCTACACCGTCACCGCCGACACCCTGGTCAACTCCACCCGCGACGGCATCAGCGCGGTGAAGAAGGACGACGAGGTACGCGTGTTCGCCACGGTCGCCGACGAGAAGGCCACGGCCGTGCAGGTCGCGGACGTCACCGGCCGCAAGGACGCGATCGAGAAGTGGGGCTTCGGCAGGCACCGCTGAAGCCCGTGAACTTGTACGAGGGCGGCACCCGTGGTTGGTGCCGCCCTCGTCGTGTGTGATCGACGCCGCTCTAGATCGAGTGCCGGTCCGCCCAGCTGGCGGCCGCGACCTTGGCGACCAACTCCTGGCCCGTGGCCTCGTCCATCTCGGCGGAGATGCACGTAGCCAGGACGTACGGTGCCCGGTCGTCGGGCAGGACGAGGGCGGCGCTGTGCCGGATGTTGTCCACCCATCCGTTCTTGTGCGCCACCCGAGTGCCCGCCGGCAACCCGCGTACGACGTCGGCGTCCATCTCCTGCGCGAGCAGCACACCGAGCATCTGCGTGCACGACTCGGGCTCCGCGATCGTCTCGTTCTGGATCGACCGCAGCAACGCGGCGAGGTCGGCCGCGGTGACGAGGTTGGACAGGCCGGCCTCCTGCGCGCCGTAGTCCTGGATGCCCCGAGAGACGACCGAACGCCTCGCACCCGCGCGGTGCCAGGCACTGGCGATGGCGAGCCCGTCGACGCGTTCCATCACCAGGTTCGTCGCAAGGTTGCTGGAGCGGACGATCATCCGCCGGATCAGCCACCGCAGCGGCGCGGTCTTGCCCAGCCGCTCCCACGGCTCCGGATCGCTGTCGTAGTCGGCCGTCGAGTGGTACGTGCCCGTGCCGGTCGCCGACACGAAGTTGTCGTGGACGAGCACCTCGTCGTCCAGGTCGAGCTTGCCGGCGTCGGACAGGCGGTACGCCGCGACCATCACGGCCGCCTTCATCGTGCTGGCGGCGTAGTGGATGGCATCGGGTACACGGGCGTACGCGGGCTCGGCAGAAGAGACCGAACCACACCAGATCGACACGGTTCCGGGCACGGCGGCTAGTTCGGGTTCAAGAGCGCGAAGCGAATCGGTCACAACATCGAAGACTAGATCGGCCCTGGCCGGTAGTACACCTGGGCAACTCGACTGAAAATTACCGGAAGCAGAGCCCGTCCCGAGCCGGAAATGGTCTCGCTCCCATTTTGTCGAAACGCCACTCGAATCGTTGCGGTAACAAGTCTTGACCCTCGCGGAAACCTGGCGGTAGCGTGACCGGCGTCCACTGAAAAATACCGATCGAGGGCCGAAAGTTTTCGGCTGGGTGAGGCGTGGTGTGATAGCTGTGATCTCGCGGTTTCGACGGACTGTTCTGATTGTGGGAGCCGCGGCCGCGTTGTTCCTCGCGGGCTGCGGCGACAACGGTGGCGGCGAGACCGGACAAGCCGCCAACGGCAAGGTGACCATCGAGTGGTGGCACATCCAGAACCAGGACCCCATGAAGGGGGAATGGGCCAAGCTGGCCAAGGCGTACGAGGCCAAGCACAAGAACGTAGACATCAAGATCACAACCCTGGAAAACCAGGCGTTCAAGGCGAAACTGACCACAGTCACCCAAGCCGGTACGCCGCCCGACCTGTTCCAGACCTGGGGCGGCGGCGTGCTCAAGGATCAGCTGGACGCCGGGCTGGTCAAGGACATCAGCAAGGACGTCGCGCCGTGGCTCGACACGCTGACGCCGGCGAGCGTCTCGCCGTACCAGTTCGACGGCAAGACCTACGCCATTCCGTACGACATCGGCATGGTCGGCTTCTGGTACAACAAGAAGCTCTTCACCCAGGCCGGCATCACGCAGCCGCCGACGACCTGGACCGAGTACCTCGACGCCGTACGCAAGCTGAAGGCCGCCGGCATCACGCCGATCGCCCTTGCCGGCAAGGAGAAATGGCCCGGCCACTACTACTGGGCGTATCTCGCGATGCGCGTCGCCGGCCTGGACGCGCTCAAGCAGGCCGCCGAGGACGGCAACTTCAACACGCCTGACTTCATCAAGGCCGGCCAGCACGTGAAGGAGCTCGCGGACCTCGACCCGTTCCAGAAGGGTTACCTCGGAACGGCCTACGGGACGACGTCTGGTGAGGCCGCGATCGTCGGCAACGGCCAGGCGGCCATGGAGCTGATGGGGCAGTGGGCACCTGGCGCGCACGCCGAGAACGCCAAGAACAAGAAGGGCCTCGGCAAGGACCTCGGCTTCTTCGCGTTCCCTGCGGTCGAGGGCGGCAAGGGCTCGGCGAGCGACGTGTTCGGTGGCGGCGGCGGGTTCGCCGTCGGCAAGGACGCGCCGGCGGAGGCGGTCGACTTCCTGAAGTTCATCTCCAGCGTCGAAAACCAGCGCCACCTCGCCGCCCCACCCGTCAACGGCGTTCTGCCGGTCACCAAGGGTGCAGAGGACGCGCTCAAGGACCCGGGCCGCAAGGTGATCGCCGACACGCTGGCGCACGCGTCCGGGTTCCAGCTCTACCTCGACCAGGCGTACCCGCCCGAGGTCGGTTCGACGGTCAACGATGCGGTCGCAGCGCTGATCGCCGGCCAGAAGAGTCCGGAGGATGTCGCCAAGGACATCACGGCAGCAGCCCAGAGCAACTGACAGTGGAACACCTTCGAGCAGCCGCCGGTCGTGCGTGGAGAGGCGTGCGACCGGCGGCAACCAAGGGCAGACGCGACCCGAGGACCGATAGATGAGCCTGGCGACAAAGCCCAGACCCGCGACGACTGAGCCGGCAACCAGTTCGCCGGCTCGCCGTCGCCGGGTGCTGGTCAACCTGGTGACGATCGCACTGTTCCTGCTACCCGCGCTGGTGCTGTTCGGGTTGCTCGTACTGGCGCCGATCCTGGTGGCGGCGTACACCAGCCTGTTCGACTGGAACGGCTACGGCGGGATGCCGACCGACTTCGTCGGCCTGGACAACTTCACCAAGCTGTTCGGCAACCCGGTGTTCTTCGGCGACCTGCGCAACGCGGGGCTGATCATCGTGTTGTCGCTCGTGGTCCAGCTGCCGATGGCGCTCGGCATCGCGCTGCTGCTGAACCAGCGCATCCGTGGCCGCGCGTTCTTCCGGCTGCTGTTCTTCGCGCCGTACGTGCTGTCCGAAGTCATCGCCGGCGTCCTGTTCACGATGATCTTCGCGCCGGACACCGGACTCGCCGACCAGGTGATGAAGGTGCTGGGCCTGGCCGATCTCGGCATCACCTGGCTGGCCGACCCGTCGATCGTGGTGTACGTGCTGTTCTTCGTCATGACCTGGAAGTACTTCGGCTTCCACATGATTCTCTACCTGGCCGGCCGGCAGAACATCCCGAACGAGCTGATCGAGGCGGCGGCCATCGACGGCGGCAGCGAGTGGAAGATCTTCCGCTACGTCACGTTGCCGTTGCTCGGACCGACGATCCGGATCAGCGTCTTCCTCTCGGTGATCGGCACCATCCAACTGTTCGACCTGGTGTGGGTACTCACCGAGGGCGGGCCGTTGCACTCGTCCGAAACCCTGGCCGTGACGATGTTCGACGTCGGCTTCGTCCGTCGCCAGGTCGGCTACTCGGGTGCGATCAGCATGGTGATGTTCGTGATCAGCCTGCTGTTCGCGATCGGATACCAGCGGTTCGTCATGCGCAGGGACATCGAAGGAGCGATCACCGGAATGCGAGACCAGCGATGATCGGGATGAGCCGGACCAAGGTGTTCGTGTTGTACGTGATCGCCGCGCTGGTCAGCGCGTTCGTCGTCGTGCCGATCGCGTACGGCGCGATCAGCGGCTTCAAGGACGACGGGCAGCTGGCGACCAACCCGTTCGGGCTGCCCAACCCGTGGATCTTCTCCAAGTACGGCGAGATCCTGGGCTCGGGTACGGCGTTCTGGCGACCGCTGTGGAACAGCGCGTTCATCGCACTGGCCACCACGGTCCTGCTGGTCGGGGTCGCGGCGCTGGCGGCGTTCGTCTTCGCCCGGTTCGCGTTCCGCGGCAGGGAGTTCCTGTTCATGCTGTTCACGGTCGGGCTGATGTTTCCGTTCGCGGTGGCGATCTTGCCGTTGTTCGTCATACTGCGTGGTCTCGGCCTGCTGGACAATCCGATGGGCGTGATCCTCACGCAGGCGGCGTTCGGTTTGCCGGTGACGATCATCATCCTGCGCGCGTTCTTCCGGGCGATCCCGGCGGAGATCGAGGAGGCGGCGACGCTGGACGGCTGTACGACGTTCGGCTTCTTCTGGCGGATCCTGCTGCCGATGGCGCGGCCTGCCCTCGCGACAGTGTCGGTGCTGGCGATCGTGGCGAGCTGGAACAACTTCATGTTGCCGCTGGTCGTGTTCATCAGCCCGGAATGGTGGACGATCCCGCTCGGCGTCACGCAGTTCTCGACCGAGCACGGGCAGGACACCGCACAGATCCTGGCGTACGTGACGCTGTCGATGGTGCCGGCGCTCGCGTTCTACGCGGTCGCCGAGCGCCAGCTGATCGGCGGCCTGGCCAGCGGTGCCTCGAAGGGCTGAAAAGCGTCGAAAATGTACGGGTAATATGCGCCTGCCGACATAACTGTTCAGCCACATTCGTCCGTCGTGCTCGAACCTTCCCCTGCCATACCGCAGGCTTTTAGGCCATGGGAGGACTCTGGCTGACCCTGCGAGCCGTGTTGTGGGGGAAAGGGCTTTCGCTGGCGCTGCTGGTGGTCGCCGTCGGCGGTGTGGCGGCTGCGGTGGGAACGTCGATCTACGCGGCATCGGTGCAGGAGGCGATGCTCAGCGAGCGGCTGGCGCAGACGTCGGACGCGGCCGCCCGGCTGTCGATCACGGACGTCGACTCCGCCCAGGCCGTACGCAAGGTGGCCGATCCGGAGCTCACCCGCTACTTCGCGCCGCCTGTCCGGGGGATCGAGAGCAGGACGGTCAAGCTGACGATCAGTGAGACCCAGGAGGCCCGGACGGTGGCCGCCTGGCGCGAGAACCAGTGCGAGCACGTCGTCATGGTGCGGGGCACGTGTCCGACCGCCGGCGACGGCATCGCCGTGCTGGCTGCCGACGGTAAGCAGTTCGGCATCAAGCTCGGCTTCGTGCTCAACGATCCGCGTTACCCGGAACCCCTGGGCAAGGTTGTCGGGTGGTACCAGCCGAAGGATCCCAAGGATCCGTACTGGGGTGACCGGAGCTATTTCGAGCGCCGCAGGGAGATCCAGGTTCCCCCCACCCCACCTCGGATCGGATCGCCGCTCCTCTCGGAGGAGCAGGCTCGCCGGCTGCTGGCGATACCGGTCACCGACTGGATGCTCCAGCGGGACAAGGTCCACATCGGCGACCTGTCCGTACTGACGGCCAAGCTGACTGCGCTCAGCCAGGCGCCACGGGTCGACAACACGCGCTACAAAGCCGATCTGGTACCCGTGCTGGACACGTTCGAGAAGGAACGGATCCTCGTCGAGCGCGCCGGCCTGCTGGTCGTCCTGCAGATCCTGTTGCTGTCGTGGTACCTGCTCTACCTGATGGTGCAGGCGTTCAGCGAGGCCCGGGAAGCGCAGTTCGCACTGGCCAAGCTGCGCGGTCACCGGCTGCGCAGCACTCTCGTGTTCGGCGTCTCGCTTCCCGTACTCGTGCTCGTCGCGGCCGTGCCGATCGGAGCCGTGCTCGGCTGGGCCGCGGTCAACGCACTACGCGGCCAGCTGCTGCCGCCCGGCACGGAGGTGACGCTCGGCTGGCCGACGTTCGCGGCGCTCGCGATCACGGCCGTGGGTGGGCTGGCCGCGATCGTGCTGGCGAGCTGGCGGCTGGCGCGGGATCCGGTGGCCGAGCAGTTGCGTGGCGGCACGCGTGTACGCCGGCGGATCGCGGTGTTCGTGGTCGGTGCCGTGCTGGTGACGCTGGCGGCCGCGGGCATCTATCAGCTGCGTTCGCTCGGCGACACCGTGACAGCGTCCGGACTCGGGCTGCTGACGCCCGCCCTGATCGCGATGGCTGCCGGGATCCTCGGGACACAGCTGGTGATGCTGCTTGCCCGGAGCTGGATCGGACTGTCGCGGGCGAGGCGTGGCGTCGCGGGCTGGCTGGCCGCACGCCAGCTGGCGCGGCGGCGCGGCAACGGACGGGTCGTCATCCTGCTGGTGACCTCGGGTGTGCTGGTGCTGTTCGGTGCCAATGCACTCTTGACGGGCATGGAGACCAGGCGTTCGCAGGCGTACTTCGAGCTGTCGGCGCCGGTCGTCCGCGACGTCCAGCTCAACCTGCGCAGCCCGGCCGAGCTGATGGCGGCGGTACGCCAGGCCGACCCGGCCGGCCGGTACGCCATGACCGTCGTCGAGAACACCCCGAGCGACAGCAGGGGCGGGGATCGGCTCCTCGCCGTCGACAGCAGCCGGCTGGCGAACGTCGCGGCTTGGGCGCCGGGCTGGGGACCGAGCCCGCTCGCGGATCTGGCCAAGCGGCTGCGCGAGCCGGCCCAGTCCTCGGTGCTGTTCAAGGGCAACCTGATCGAGCTGACCGTCGACACCGCGAAGCTGAAGTCCGCCGAGCCGGTCTCGTTGCGGTTCGAGGCCGAGACGACCGGCGGATCGAAGCCGGGATCCAAGCTGGTGGGTGATCTGGGCAAGCTGCGTCCCGGTGTCCGGACCTACCGGGCCGAGCTGCCGAGCTGCCAGGTCGGCTGCCGCCTGCGCAAGCTCACGATGGAACGCCTGACACCCGTCGCCCTCGACGCCCGGCTGGTGTTCCGCGAGCTCCGGGTGGACGGCAAGCCGGTCGACGCGGGCTTCACCGCCGGCGCCGACCGTTGGCGTTCGGCGCTCGCGCTGAGCGGCATGCAGTCGCAGCCGCCACGCGCGGTGGTGGTCCCGGCCGGCAAAGCAGGTGCGGCTGCTCGGCAGGGCCTGGTCGCCGACCTGCACGTCGGCCAGTCCGCGCAGGAGCTCGGCCTCACCCCGCGCGACCTGCCGGCGGTGCTGCCGGTCGTACGTGCGTCGACGACCCAGCTGGAGCAGTTCTACGGAGCCGAGAAGTCGGCGCTGGAACGGTACGACGGGATCGAGCGGCCGGCCGGCGGGCTGCTGGCGGGCCGCGGTGTCGACAGCGCGGGCCGGCCGGTGCGGAGCGCCGGGCAGGCGGAGCTGCTGCCGAGGCTTGGCCGTGAGGGCGTACTGATGGATCTGGAGTACGCCGAGCGGGAGGCGCAGCCGCTGCCGTTCGGCGCCAAGGCCGAGGTCTGGATGACCGCCGATGCGCCGGCGTCGATCCTGCGAACGCTCGAGGCCGAAGGCTTCCTGATCGGGCCGGAGCGCAGCATCGAGGCCAGGCTGGACCAGCTCGACGGCAGCGGAGCCGCGATCGCACAGACGGTGTTCCTGGTCGCGTCGATCGCGGCCTTCGGGCTGGCGCTGAGCGGCACGGTCCTGCTGCTGGTGATCTCGGCCCGGCGACGGCGTTACGAGGTGGCGGCGCTCTCGGTGGCCGGCGTGAGTCCTCGCAGCGTTCGGTGGGCGGAGGCGGCGGAGGCGATCACGCTGTTCTGGGCCGCGGGCCTGCTGATGTTCGGCTGCGCGTACCTGTCGACGCCGCTGATCTCGGTGGCCGCACCGAACGCCGTGTCGGCGTTGTTCGGGCCGCGGGCGCCCGGCCAGCCATGGGCGCAGCTCGGTGGGCTGACCGCCGGCATGACGCTCGTTCTGTTCGGGATCGGATGGCTGGTGGCCGTGTGGCTGATCCGGACCAGCCGGCCGGAGGTACTCAGGGAGGCACGGCCATGACCACAACGGGGACCACAAGTGGGACTGGGACCACGACCACGGGAGTCGCGGTCACCTGCCTCGGCGTCGTCCACATCTACCGCGCCGACGACGGTACGGACGTCGTGGCGCTGCGCGGCGTGGACCTCGACATCGGTGCCGGCGAACGGCTCACGCTGCTCGGTCCCTCGGGCTCCGGCAAGTCGACGTTGCTCAACCTGCTGGGCGGGCTGCAGCGGCCGAGCGCGGGCCAGATCCTGATCGACGGCGACGACATCTCCCGCCGTGCCGAGTCGGCGTTGGTCGGGCTGCGGGCCAACCGGGTCAGCACGCTGCTGCAAGGTGCCGCGCGCAACCTGCTGCCGTACGGCTCGGCGCTCGACAACGTGGAGTTCGTCCGCCGGGCGTTGTCGCGCAGCGTACGCCGGCGGCTGCCGGCCGCGCGCGAGCTGCTGGCGTCGCTCGGGCTCGACGCGTCGGCGAGCCGGCCCGTGCACTTCCTGTCCGGTGGTGAGCAGCAGCGGGTGGCCCTGGCCGTCGGCGTGGCGAACGGGCCCGGCCTGCTGCTGGCCGACGAGCCGACCTCGCAGCTGTCGTCCGACCACCGATGGCAGGTGATCGAGCTGCTGGAACGCGTCAACGAGGAGTTCGGCACGACCGTGATCGTGGTGAGCCACGACGCCGACGTGGCGCAGCGGCTCGGCCGTACCGTCACGATCAGGGACGGCCGGGTCGGCGCGGAAGGCATGCATGGCGAGGAGTACGCCGTGGTCGGCGTCGACGGGTCGATCCATCTGCCCGAACGCCTGCTGGCGCACTGGCCGGCCGGCACGCTGATCCACGTCGAGCCGGAGCCCGAGCTGGGGGCGGCGCGGTTGACGAAGGTCGAGAGGTGAACGGGATGGAGTCGTCCACGCGTACCGTCACCGGCTGGTGGACGTCGGCCTCGGAGGTCGTCGTCGTCCGGTCCGGGCGCCGGATCCTTTCCGGAGTGTCGTGCACGGTCGCGGCCGGGGAAGTGCTCGCGGTGACGGGAGCGTCGGCGTCCGGCAAGACGACCCTGCTCAGCGTGCTGGGCGGGCTGGTGGCCGCGGATGACGGCTCGGTGCGGTTCGGGCGTGGGGCCTCCGAGGGCACGGTGTTGCGGCCGGGCGATCGTTCGCACCTGTTGCAGGTGGGCATGGTGCTGCAGCTGTACGGGCTGCTCGGCGTGCTCACCGCGCAGGAGAACGTCGAGGTCGGGTTGCGTTCGCGTGGTGTCGGCGGCCGGGAAGCCGGACGGCGGGCCGCTGCCGCGTTGGAGCGGGTCGGGCTGGCCGGGCTCGGTACCCGCCCGATCGACCAGCTGTCGGGCGGCCAGCAACAGCGCGTGGCGGTGGCGCGGGCGTTGTGCGTGGAGCCGCAGTTGCTGCTGGCCGACGAGCCGACCTCGGAGCTGGACGCCGACAACCGCGACCGGGTGGTGGCGTGCCTGCGGGAGGCCGCGGCGGCCGGCGCCGCCGTCGTGATCGCGACACACGACCCCGAAGTCGCCGACGCCGCCGACCGGCGCTTGCACCTGGTCGACGGCGCCGTACGAGACGAGTAGCGCAGGACACGCTCTAGCCTCGAGATTTCGCCTGGCCTGTGGTGACACGCGCCTGAGAGTACGGAAGTGCCTGTCCTGCTTGGAAGAATTGGGCTTGTCGAAGGTCCAAGTCGTTCCGAGTGGAAGGCACTCCGTAGGTGAAGAATAGCCGAGCCCGTGGTGTGGTTCTGGATTCGGTCCGCGAGTCGTTGGTGTCGTCCTCGGGCGGGGTGTTGTTGCGGCAGGTGTCCCGGTTGTCGGGGCTGGATCGAGTGTTGTCGAAGGCGCTGGCGCCGTGGCGTGGCCGGCGCGCGGTCCATGACCCGGGCAAGGTGCTGCTGGATGTCGCCACGGCGGTGGCGCTGGGCGGGGATTGTCTGGCCGATGTGGCGGTGCTGCGGGCTCAGCCGGAGTTGTTCGGCCCGGTCGCCAGTGATCCCACGGTGTCCAGGCTGTTCAGCACGTTGGCGGCCGACATCGACGCGGCGCTGCCGGCGATCCGCTCAGCCCGAGCAGGCGCCCGGCAAGCGGTGTGGGAGCAGCGCCGCCCGCTGGCCGGGACACCAGGCAGCCGGGAAGGTGGCCTGGTGACGGTGGATCTGGATGCCGCGCTTGTGCCGGCACACTCGGACAAGCAAGGCGCGTCGGCGAC
>NZ_BAAGYY010000027.1:302993-316316 GCF_054779015.1 Flindersiella endophytica | reverse complement strand
TTGATAGGCCGGAAGTGGAAGCACGGACCATAAGACGTGTGGAGCTGACCGGTACTAATAGGCCGAGGGCTTGTCACCACACATATTCTTACTTTCCTCCACGCTTTGCGTGTGGGGCCAAGAATTTTTGTTCGCGTTCACTGTGCGGTTCCCGGGATACGGCCGGGAACACACCCACACCTGCGTGTGTGTTGGTTGATATCTCTATAGGGTTACGGCGGTCATAGCGAAGGGGAAACACCCGGTCCCATTCCGAACCCGGAAGTTAAGCTCTTCAGCGCCGATGGTACTGCAGGCGGAGGCCTGTGGGAGAGTAGGACACCGCCGGACAACATTTCAGAAAGGGCCACCCGTTTGGGTGGCCCTTTCTGTATTTCCAGGGCTCACCGCGGCTCAGGTGGCGCGGCCGCGTTCGCCGAGTTCGGCGGCGCGAAGCATGAGGTAGCGCTGCTCGGGAACGCTGGCCGTCATCCGGGCCGCCCGATGGTAGGACTCGCGGGCAGCATCGGGCTGGCCGGCCCGTTCGAGCAGATGGGCTCGTACCGCCTCGAGCCGGTGAGTGTGCGCCAGCTGGTCGTCGGCGTCAAGCGTGCCCAGCAGCGCGAGCCCGGCCGTCGGGCCGTGCACGTTGGCCACGGCGACGGCCCGGTTCAACGTGACCATCGGGCCGGGCGCAACCCGCTCCAGTACGTCGTACAGCGCGAGGATCTGCGCCCAGTCCGTCTCAGCGGCTCGGTCCGCCTCGTCGTGCACGGCGGCGATCGCCGCTTGCACCTGGTACGGCCCGATCGGCCCGGTGCCGAGGGTCCGGGCGACCAGCGCCAGGCCCTCGGCGATCTGATTCCGGTCCCAGCGCGAGCGATCCTGGTCGGCGAGCGGGACGATCCACCCGTCGGCGTCCGTCCGCGCCGTACGACGGGCATCGGTCAGCAGCATCAGCGCGAGCAGACCGGCCACCTCGACGTCAGCGGGCAGCAGGCGTCGTACGAGCCTGGTCAGCCGGATCGCCTCGGCCGTCAGGTCGGGCCGGTGCAGGGATGGGCCGGAGCTCGAGGTGTACCCCTCGTTGAACATCAGGTAGAGCGCATGCAGCACGACGTCCAGTCGTTCGGCGCGCTCGGGCTCGGGTGGCAACTCGAACGTGGCACCCGCCTGCCGTACGGACAGCTTGGCCCGGCTGATCCGCTTGGCCATCGTGCCCTCCGACACGAGGTACGCCGCAGCGATCTCCGTGGTCGTCAGGCCACCGACCGCCCGCAGCGTCAGGGCCAGCTGCGACGGTGGCGAGAGCGCCGGATGGCAGCACAGGAACAGCAGGGCGAGCGTGTCGTCCGTCTCGGAGCCCGGCTGGCCACGGTCACCGGGGAGCTCGAAGGTGAACGCCCGCTCCTCCCGCCGCCGCCGGGCCGACTCCCTCCGCCACGCGTCCACCAGCTCCCGTCCGGCGACGGTGAGCAACCAGGCCCGCGGCTGGTCCGGCAGACCTTCCGCCGGCCACTGCAGGTGCGCGGCCAGCAACGCCTCCTGCACGGCGTCCTCACAGGCGTCGAACTGCCCGTACCGGCGAAACAGCGTCCCGAGCACCTGCGGCGCCAGTTCGCGCAGCAGGTGCTCGAATCCGCCCGAGCCGGCCTCGCCGCTCACCTCGCTGCTTCCCGTCACATCTCGGCGGCTTCGTCCATCACTCGGCGTACCTCCATCGGGTACTCCGTCAGCGTGACCACCTGCGAGGCGATCTCGACCGCGCGTTCCTCGGTTGCCTCCACGATCCAGTAGCCGGCCAGCGACTCCTTCGTCTCCGCGAACGGACCGTCGGTCGGTACGGGAGCACCGTTGCGGAACTGCACGGTCGTGGCCTGGCTCGGATCGATCAGCTTCCTGCCTTCGAGGACCTCGCCCGCCTCCCGCAGTGCGGTGTCGAGCTTCATCATCGAGTCCTGAAAGTCCCGGATCCACTCGGCGGACCGGCCCTCCATCGACATCCCCGTTCCGGCGAACATCATGATCATGTATTTCATGCGCACACACCTTCCAGTTTCCGCGCACCCCGACGCGTACGAGGTGCCCTCGCACCATGGTCGAAGCCCGGCCGGCGTTCTGGACACGAATCGCCGCGGAAGTTCGGCGCGGGAACCGAACGGACTGCCGCCGCGGGCCTAGATCGTGAAGTCGGCGGGTGCGCCTTCGCCGGTGCGGCCGTCGACCGCTTCGCGCAGGATGTCGGCGTGGCCGGCATGTCGTGCGTACTCCTCGATCATGTCCAGCAGCATCACGCGTACGGACGGTGTCCTGCCGTCCGGCCACATGAACGAGGCCGGCCCGTCGAGCCCGCGTTCCTCGATCACCTCGGCCACCAGCTGCCTGGAGCGCTCGACGGCCCTGCGCCAGAGCGCGTAGAGGTCTTCTGGAGCGTCTTCGGCGCCGGTGCGCCACTCCCAGTCCGGATCGGTGTCGAAGTCGACGCCATCCCACGGATCGCCGTAGCCCTGCCCGGCGAGCTTCACCGCCAGCCAGTCCGCCTCGACCAGGGCGATGTGCTTGACCAGCCCGCCGAGCGTCATCGTGCTGGCCGCCGTGGTCGCGCGCAGTCCCTTCTCGTCGAGCCCGAACGTCTTCCAGGCGAAGGTCCGCCGGTTGCGCTCGAGGACCGCGAGTACCTGGTCAGCCTCGCTTGCCGCAGTCTCAGTCATACGATTCCGTTATCCGATCCAGCAACCGGACGATCTTCGTCCGGAGTCCAGGGAGCCAGGGGAAGTCGGTCCTGACACACCATTCGGCGCCGAGTACGGCGTTGAAGACATCGTAGATCGAGAACAGCAGGTCCCAGTTGTCCGGCTCCGCACCACCGTTCGCGACGTAGGACTCGCGCACTCTCGGAAGGATCGCTGCCGAACGCGGGTCGTCCGCCGGCCCGCCGCGGACGAAGTGTGCGAAGTCGTACAGCGGGTCGCCGGCAACCGAACCGCCGAAGTCGACGATGTCGACGACCCGGTTGCGGCGGTCCACGAAGATCTCCATGTTGCCCAGGTCGCCGTGCACGAGCACGCCAGGCCTGCGATCCAGCATCGGTGCGTACTCGTCGAAGAGCCGCTCGACCCGGGTGACGAGCTCGCGATCGACGTGCCCGTTCGTCCGCAGGAAGTCCAGCGGCTCTCCCAGCGCATGACGTAGATAGCCGGACCAGCGCGCGAAGCTGCCCTCGCCTTCGGCGGTGAGCGGACCGAAGCCGGTCAGCTCGCAGGCGTGCAGCCGGGCGAAGATCCGCCCGAGGTCGTCCCGGGTGCGGGCGGAGGCCCGCTCGTTCGGGGTGGGCAGCGCCCACGGCCGCCCGCGGGCCTTGCGGATCAGCATCCACCGGCCGCCGGGAAGCTCAGGGCCCTCGCCCTCGGCCAGCACAGACGGGACCGGAACGCCGGCCGCGGCCGCCAGGCGCAGCGTGTTCGCCTCCGCGGCGACCGAGTGATCGCCGCTCGCCTTCAGTACGACCTCTTCGCCGGCGGCGAGCCGCGCCCCGACCACCAGCGACCGCGGCCGGAAGACGGTGTACGGCCAGACGTCGACAGGCTCGCCACACTCACCGGCGATGACGTCGCGCGCGTACTGCTGCGATGCGGTCAGCTCACCCATTGCCGCCGACGGTATCCGCCGGCCACCGTCCGTCGCACGCGGATTTCGGCCGCGCGCCGGGCTTCGCAGAAGAGCTGGGACGTCGCGTTCGCGTGGCGAGGTGGTCGCATCTCCTTACGTACCAGGGACAGCGTGGTTCTCAGCGCGGAGCCGGAACGGCCGACGGAGGCTGGTCACTCTCGTCGACGGGCGACGTCGAAGGCTGCCGCAGCTTCGTGCGTACGTCGTCGGCGTCGGGATGGTCGAGCTCGTCGAGAATGCTCAGGGCCTGCTGCCAGGTGGCCTGGGCGGCGGCGGTGTCGCCGGCGGCGTGCTGGCTGTCGCCGAGGTGGGTGAGCGTGGCCGCCCTGTAGTAGCGGTCGCCGGAGTCGCGGTACAGGGCCAGCGCCTGCTGGTAGCTGCTGATGGCGTGGGGGTACTGGCCGAGGTTGTGGTGGGCGTAGCCGATGCTGTCCCAGGTGTACGCCGCCCGGTCCTGGTCGCCGAGTTCTTGCTGCAGGGCCAGGGCCTCGGTGCAGTAGTCGAGCGCCTCCCGGTGCTGCCCGAGCTCGGCGTGGTACCAGCCGATCGCGTTGAGCGCCAGGGCCTGACCGGGCTGATGCGCTGCCTGCCGGTACAGCCTGAGCGCGTGCTGGTTGTGCTCGAGCGCGTCGGCGTACCGCTTCTGCCGTGCGTAGACCCGGCCGAGCGTACGGTGGGCGAGCGCCTGGCCGGCATGATCGCCGAGTCCGCCGAACAGAGCGAAGGCCTGCTGGAAACGGGTGTGAGCGGTCTCGACGCGGTCCAGCCGGATCTCGGCGACGCCGAGGCTCAGCAGGGCCTTGGCCTGGGCCTGCTCGTCGCCCAGGCGCTGCGCGGCACTCAGTCCGGTCTGGCCGGCCGCGGCCAGGTCGTGCCAGTGCCCGCGCCGGTACAGGAAGGTCTCCAGGGTCCAGGCCAGCTGCCACGCGTGGGTGTGGAACCCGGCGTCGGCGGCCGCGCTCAGGCAGTCCAGCAGCACGGAGTGTTCGGCGCTGAACCAGGCCGCCGCCTGCTCGTCGGTCTGGAGTTGTTCGGGTCCGGCGCCCTCCCGAGGCGGGGCGAGGACGATCGGGTCTCGGTGCGGATCGAGGAGCTGGTTGCCGCGATAGGCGGTGTGCACGTAGTGGTCCAGCAGCCGATACGTCGCTGCCGTACGGTCGTCCCGCGGGTCGGTGCGATCGGCGAGCTCGCCGGCGTAGGCGCGCAGCAGGTCGTGCATGCCGTACCGGCCCGGCGCCTGTTCGACGACCAGATGGGCGCGGGCCAGCTCGGCCAGCACGGGCCGAACCTCCTTGTGTGGAAGGCCGGACAGGCTGGCGACCGCGGGCATGGAGAGATCGGGTCCGAAGTACAGGCCCAACAGCCGGAACACCCGCTGCGCCTCGACACTGAGCTGGCGAACGGACCAGGAGAACACGCCGCGTACATCGGTGTCGGCGTCGGCGCCGGCGAACGCGTCCAGGCTGCTCCGGGCATCCTTGAGCTCGTCGGCCAACGAGCGCAACGAGAACCGTGGATGGGCCGCGGCCCGCGCGGCGACGACCGCCAGGGCGAGCGGAAGGCCCGCGCAGGCGGTGACGATGGCCCGCACCGCGTCCGGTTCGGCGGCTGCCCGTTCGGTGCCGATCCGCTGCTCCAGCAGCCGGCCCGCTTCGGCCGGGCCGAGCAGGTCGAGCGCCAGCGGCCGGGCACCCTCCTTGGTGACCAGGCCGCCGAGGTCGTTGCGGCTGGTCGCGATCACCAGGCAGCCTGGCGAGCCGGGCAACAACGGACGGATCTGCTCGCTGTCGCGGGCGTTGTCCAACAGCACCAGAAGGCGTTTCCCGGTGACGAGGCTGCGGTAGAGGGCGGCTTGGGCGTCGAGCTCGGCGGGGATCCCCCGCCCACCACTCCCACGAGGGACGCCGAGCGCGTCGAGGAACCCGCGTACGGCGTCGGCGGGATCCATCACCTGGCCGGTGGGTTCGAAGCCGCGCAGGTTGACGTAGAGCTGTCCGTCGGGGAAGCGGTGGGCAACTCGGTGGGCGAAGCGAACGGCCAGCGCGGTCTTGCCGATCCCGGCGGTGCCGGACAGTGCCAGCGTCGTGAACGTACCCGGCTGGTCGGCTGTCGAGCCGGTGAGCGTGTCGAGGTGGGCGAGCTCGGACTCGCGGCCGACGAAGGAGGCAGTGTCGGCGGGCAGTTGCGCCGGAACGGCGAGCGGGTGCCGCGACTTGTCCGGTCCGCCCCGTGCGGTCGTGAGACGTGGGGCCGCCGCCTGGGTTGGTGCGCCCTCGTCGCCCTCGTTGCCGGGTGCGGCCGTAGCCGGGACCGCCTGCCGGCGTTCGGTGCCGGCCTCGACCTCCAGCTCGGCCAGGGCCTGCCTGGCCGTCTCCGCTGCCGCTGGGTCCTCGAGTACGCGCAAGGCCCTCTGCAGGTGCATGGCCGCGTCGCGGGGTGCGCCGTAGTCGGCCTCGGCCATGGCGAGGTTGATCAACACGATGCCTTCGGCGTCGCGGTCGCCGATTGCGGCGGCGATGCCCAGGGCGGAGGTGAACTCGGCGCAGGCCTCCGGCACCCGGCCGTCGCGGGTGTAGGCGACGCCGAGGATGTTGCGCGTGACCAGCTCGCCGTAGCGGTCGCCGGCCGCCTGTGTGGCGGAGGCGACCCGGGGCAGCAGTTGAGGCCAGTTGTCGAGCCGGCCGCCGGCCTCGGTGTATTCGTGGGCGGCGCTGCAGAGCTGCCAGGCACCGGCGGCTCGACCTCCGGTGACCAGCGCGTCGATGGCGCCGGTGAGGCGGGTGCGTTCGGCGTCGAACCAGCTGAGGGCGGCGGAGAGTTCGGCGAAGACGGAGCTCGGCCGGCGGCCGGTGAGTACGTCGGCGGCGGCGAGCGCGGTACGGACGTAGTCCTCTGACGGCTCCTGGCGGGCCGGCAACGTGGGTGGTCTCGCTTCGAGGGCCGCCTCTGGGCGCCCGGGCTCGGGCCGTTCGGGCTGCTCAGGTCGCAGGGCCGGGCGGGTCTCCGGCCGGCCTTCGGTGAGCAGGTCCTGGTGCAGCCGCTGGAGTTCGGGGCCGGGTTCGATGCCGAGCTCCTCGACCAGCGCGGCCCTGGCCCGCCGGTACGCGGCCAGCGCGTCGGCCTTGCGTCCCGCGTCGCGCAGGGCGACGATCAGGCGGACCCAGGCGCTTTCGCGCAGGGGATCCTCGGTGGTCAGGCTGGCGCCGAGCGCGATCGCCTCGGGCAGCCGGTCTGCCGCCAGGAACGCGTCGACCAGCCGCTCGCGGACGGTCCAGTGCAGCTCCACGATCCAGGCGATCCGCGGTTGGTCCGTCGCCGTGACCAGGCCCTCGAAAGGCGTGCCGCGCCAGAGGGCGGCAGCCGCCTCGAGCCGTTCGACGGCTATCGCCGGCTCGCCGGCGGCGAGCGCCTCGGTGCCGTCGGCCAGCAGAGCCTCGAACCGGTCGGTGTCGACCTCTCCGGCCTCGACGCGGATCCGGTACGCACCCGACCGGCTCTCGATCCGCTGGCCGTCGCCGGGCAGCGACGGGAGGAGCTTGCGGAGCTGCCAGATGTAGGTGCCGACGTTGCGTTCGGCCGAGATAGGTGCCTGCTGATCCGCCCAGATCGCATCGACCAGCTGGTCGACACTCACCCAGACGTTGGCGTTGAGCAACAGGACCGCCAGCAGGGTCCGCGGCTTGCGTGCGCCGATGTAGTTGACGGCCTCGGTTCCGTCGACCTCGACCGGGCCCAGCACGCGAAACAGCATGTGAAGGGTGCACCTCCCGTTACCCGAGGCGGCCTGGTATGAGGAGCGCGGCCGGACACTAACGCCAGCCCAAACCCTATCCGGCCCGCAGCGATAGCCGGTGCCAGCGAGGTCGTTCTCCGAGCCGGGCCGGGGGCAGGCTTGTCAGCGGCCTGACCTCGTGGAGACTGGGGCGCATGCGTAGACGGCTCCGCGTAGTACTGGCCGGCCTGGTGACGTTCGGGCTGGCTGGGGCCCTCGGTCCGCTGGCGCCGTTCCTGCCTGCCGCGTCGGCGCGGCCGGCGCCGGATTTCGCGGAGACCGGCGCTGCGTTACCGGCCGTCACGCCGCGACCGCAGTCGCTGGAACGTAATGGCGTCGGCCTGCCCGTCCACGGGACCGTCCGGCTGCATCTGGCTCCGGGCGTGGACCAGCCGACACGCGACCTGGTGACGTCCATCCTGCGCTCGGCCGGCGCCGGCACGGTGACGGTGACAGGCCTGGCCGGCGTACGCAAGACCGGACTCTCGGTCGTCGTCGGGCCAGCCGGTGACGCCAGGGTCGCGGCGGCGCTGCGCTCGGCAGGCGGGCGGCTCTCTGCCGGACGTCCGGCAGAGGGCTACGCGCTGGCGGGCCGGGCGTACCCGAAAGGCGACGGCGGCCTGGTCGTGCTCGCCGGCGACGACGCCGACGGCACGTACTACGCCGCGCAGACGCTGCGGCAGCTCGCGCGGAGGCAGGTGATCGCCGCGGCGCGGGTCGTGGACTACCCGCTGATGCGGCTGCGGGGCGCGATCGAGGGCTTCTACGGCAGCCCGTGGACGCAACAGGAGCGGCTGGACCAGCTCGCGTTCTACGGCAGCCTGAAGCTGAACACCTACATCTACGCGCCGAAGGACGATCCGTACCACCGCGAGCGCTGGCGCACTCCGTACCCCGCCGGCGAGCTCGACGACCTGCGCGCGCTGGTGCGGCAGGCGACCGCGCATCACGTGCGGTTCACGTTCGCGCTGTCGCCGGGCGTCTCGATCTGCTACAGCGACCCGGCCGACGTACGGGCGCTGAGCGAGAAGCTGCGGGCGGTCTACGACCTCGGGGTGCGCAGCTTCTCGGTCCCGCTCGACGACATCACGTACACGCGGTGGAACTGCTCGGGCGACCGTGACGCGTACGGCTCGCCCTCGGCGTCCGGCGCCGCGCGGGCGCAGGTGGAGCTGCTCAACAAGGTGCAGCGGGACCATCTGGACCGGTGGGCGGGGGCGCGGCCGCTGCAGATGGTGCCGACGGAGTACGGCGACGTGGAGCCGACGTCGTACAAGCGGATCCTGCGCGACCGGCTGGACCGGCGCATCGAGGTGATGTGGACGGGGCCGTCGGTGGTCTCGCCCTCGATCACGGTGGCCGACGCGCGGCGGGCGGCGGACGTGTGGGGGCGCAAGGTCTTCGTGTGGGACAACTACCCGGTCAACGACTTCGACGCGGCGGTCGGGCGGCTGCTGCTGGGTCCGTACGCGCGGCGCTCGCCGGGGCTGCACACGCAGCTGTCGGGGCTCGTCCTGAACCCGATGAGCCAGGCGGCGGCGAGCAAGGTAGCGCTGTTCGGGGGCGCGGACTTCGCGTGGCACTCGACCGGGTACGTGGCGTCGGAGACCTCGCGAGCGGCGGCCACGTACCTCTCCGGCGGCGATCCGGGGACGACCGAGGCCCTGCTGGCGTTCTTCGACCTCTCCCACCGCGCCCCGACGGCGGGCTGGGGCTCGTGGCAGCCGCAGGCGCCGTCCCTCGCGCGGCGGCTGGAGGCGTTCCGTCAGGCCTGGTCCTCGGGTGACCGGGCCGCGCGGGCGGCAGCGGTGGCGTCGCTGCGGTCGTACGCCCAGGTCGTGGACGGCGCGGCCGCACGGATCCGCTCCGTACGCGACCGGGGATTCGTGTCGGACTGCGAACCATGGCTGTCGGCGCTGGAGCTGTGGGGCCAAGCCTTCACGGCGACGGTCGACGGGCTGGACGCCCGCGCGGCGGGAGACTCCGGCCTCGCCTCGAGGCGCTTCGCCTCCGCCGCGAAGCTCGCCGACCGCGCCTCAACCATCCAAACCCGCCGCGGCGAGATGCGCACCCATGGCCGCGTCCGCCTCGGCGACGGCGTCCTCGACGACTTCATCGACTCCGCCCGGTCGTTGTAGCTGCTGCTTTGCGTGCGGGCGCGCTGGAAGCTATAGTTTCGGCGGCCCAGAGGTCACCCTTGGACGGTAGCGTTCCGGAGGGGTATCCCGTTGGGTCAACTGGTTCGGTGTGCGGTAACATTTTCCGCGCGTCAAGTTGCATGGCCCAGTAGCGCAGTTGGTTAGCGTGCCGCCCTGTCACGGCGGAGGTCGCGGGTTCGAGTCCCGTCTGGGTCGCTGGAACGTCTGGGCAACCGGTCGTTACAGGGGCAGGTAGCTCAGTTGGTACGAGCGTCCGCCTGAAAAGCGGAAGGTCGGCGGTTCGAACCCGCCCCTGCCCACCGCATCATCTGTGACCTGCGAAAACTCCTCTAGGCGATCAAGCCCGAAGCGGTGTACACCGCTGGGACAGAGGAAGACTTTGCCGTCACCAGACACGCTCGCCAGCGCTTTCCCCAGGGCATGAGCGGTCATCGCACCCGTCACCCCAAGAACCTCGACGCCGGTTCGTTCCAGGCGGCGATCACGTCGTTCGCGCGCTCCATCTGCTGGACCGGTACTCCGACAGCTGCCGCATGGATCGCCGACGCGGTGTGGATGTGACTCTCGCCCGCCGGAGTTGGCGGGCGCGTAGGCCAGTTGCATTGTGGGGCGCAACATCGACTTTGGCCAGTGATACCTCATGAGGAGGACCTCCGAGGGCGGCCGCCGCCGACACCTCGACCTGGGCGGTTGGCCTTCCAGATCTCGATCGTCTCAGGTAGCCAGACCGGGCTGCGACCGAACTGGGCGTCGGGCGGTGGGAAGTCGCCGGGCCGGGAGTTCTGCTCGCGCCGACGCTTCTCGGCCATGTTGTGGTAGCTACGCACTGTCTTGTAGGACAGGCCCAGATGCTCAGCAACTGCCTCCATGTCGAGATACGCCGGCTGCTCCACAGCAGCGAGGATAGAAGCCTCACACGCCTGCGCGCGTGGCACACGCCGAATGCGAGCAGCTGAGACCTACTCCACCACATGAGCCCGAGTAGTTTGACAAAACTATACCGGCATAAAGCTTGCGATGTTGTTGACCTGACGTAACGTCGTAGGCGTAATGCAGGTGAAGTATCGGAGGGTGATGAGGTCGAGGTGGCTGATCGACCTGTCATATTGCACGTGACGCCGCCAGCGCTGACGGTGCTGGACCGCGCAGCGGCGGAAGCCGCACAGTTGGCGCTCGTGCATGGCGACGATTCCCGAGAGCATCGGGAGGCGCTGCGGTCTCTGATGCGCGTGTTGCTGAGCGTTCTGCATCTGGGTGGACGGCTCGGCTGGACCGACGAGCACTGCCTGACCGGGCTCACCGAAGACGGCCGCACGTATGAGGTCGTGTTCCACCGCCGCCGGACCGATCAGCCGGCAGCCGAAGCAGCCGGAGTGTGGTCGCTCCACATCTGACCGCTCATCCCCTTCTTCACGCAACTCCCCTCACGGCATGAAAGGAACATTCGTCATGCCTTGGACCAACCCCGATCCCGTCCAGCACTCGGCCATCATGATGATGCTCGAGTGCAGCGTCGGGCAGAGATATCTGGCTGAGGCCAGGGTGACGCCGACTATGCGGCGTGGCTGATTCTCGCCGACGTCTTCCTCATCCAGCGATTCGCCATCGGCTACCGCGACATCGCCGACCAGCGATGGCGCGCCGCGTACGAGTCCGGCACGCACCCACACCGCCCTGTCAGCGTTGCAAACCGACGGCCAGTACTCGGCCTTTGTCGCCAACGCCGCCGTCGCCACGCTGGCCGAAGTGACGCTGACGCTGACCGGCGACGCCCGCAAGACACTCCGCGACGTCACCACGTATCTGCGCCAGCTGGCCGGACGGCTCGGCGCACGCTCGCCGCAGGCTCACGCCGCCGAACGATCACTTCTCCAGTGCCTGCTCAGGCTCCTCGATCACGGTGGCTACGTCATCCGCGACGCGGACGACACAGGGCTGTCCCTCCTGGCGCACAACCCGTCCGAGGACACGCGGTCCAGCATCGCGTTCCGGTCGGCGCAGTCCGGCCGAAAGAACACCGCGTGGCGCCATGTCCTGACCGCTGGCACCTGGACCCACGAGACCCACACCGGCGAAGGAGATCCGCGATGACGACGACGATTCGTACGCTCTACATCTCAACGTCCGAACCGCCTGTCGTCCTGAGCAAGCTGCTCGATCCTGGCACGCTGCTCAACCTGATCGGCGGGGCACCCCAGAGCGTTCACGCCGTATCCGAGTGGCAGCTGTACCTCGACCGGGACGCTCAGCGCAAGGATGCGCCGGTAGACCCCGCTGGCCAATCGACTGGTGCGCCACGTGCATCCCACGTTCGCCGAGGTCGTCCGCGGCCAAGTGCTCCTCGCCGGCACCAATGACGCCGGAGACCCGATCGATCTGCCCTGGCAGGTCCTCGACCTCGCACGGCGCCTCACTTAGGGACGCGGGAGCCCCATGAGCACGAGCCGGAACGACGAGCAGACCTGACGCGCCCTCCTCACTGCCTTGGCCCCTCCGGGTGACGCCACGATCGCCGATCTTGTCGCCAACGGAGACATACGTGCCATCCCTGGGGCCATCGACCGGCACTCCAGCAACTGAACCGTAAGCAACACACCCGTCCCCGGCCGAGCGCGCGACGGGAGCTCAAGGAACCTTTCATGCACAGCCCTCATCAGCATGCCCGCAAGATCGCCGAAGCTGTCAACGGCGCCTGGCACGGTGCTCACGACACGGCAGCGTCGAAGTGCCGCTCTCCGTGGTCGCCGCGCTCTCGTTCATCTCACCGCCAGCGGGCGAACGCGGCGATCTCGAATCCGCGCTTCACGGCCTCGATATCGGCAACTTCGCCGAGCTGATGCGATTCCAGTGGCGCCACCTCGTCCACACGCGTCCCGATCTTGTCAACCCAGCCTGGCCACTGATCAACGTCTGGCCCGGCGACCACCCACTCGAGGATGGCACCGTAAAGGCGGCCAAGCTCACGTTTGACGCCGCCATCCGAGCAGGGCAGCTTGAGCTCACCGGTACGGCCATGCGAACCGAAACCGACCTCTTCGGTGCCCTGCTCTCCGAACTTCGCCCACCCTCGGCGAGGTCTGCGCGCGGCCAGATCTACACACCACCGGACATCTGCAACATCATCGTGCGCCTCACCGATATCCACGACCACAGTGTGATTCACGAACCCACTGCCGGCACTGGCGGCATGCTCCGCGCTGCCGCGCAGGCCATCCGCGCGCAAGGCGGTGACCCCACTACCGTCACCTGGTACGCCGTCGACATCGACGCTCTGGCGATCGCCTGTCTAGCCGTGAACACAGTTCTATGGGAGCTGGGTTTCAAGGTCGTACTCGGCGTCGCGGACGTCCTGACGGACGATTGGACTCCACGAGCACTTGCTCAACGTGAGGAATCCATCGACATCGCCAACTCTGCCCGGCAGGCGAGAGCCTTCCTCGACGCTTACCATGCGCTCGACATAGGTACCGATCAGGCAGATGACGGCTCCGACTGACGACGATCTCCTAATCCGGCGCCTTGCGCACGTGTCACGGCTGTCCGTTGTTCTGGCTGTATCCGCCGTTAACGTACACCGCCCGCAGGAAGGCATCGCTCAAGCTCTGACCCAACTTTGTCCCCATGGGAACCCGAAGACGTAGTGGACGTGATCGCCGTCCGGGCATGCGGTGTACAGGTACTCACTGCAGCGGTTGACGAACTGCTCCTTGTCGGCATCGCTGACTCCGGCATTTCTCATAAGCC
>NZ_BAAGYY010000027.1:150642-302909 GCF_054779015.1 Flindersiella endophytica | reverse complement strand
CGTGTACGCCGTGTACGCCGTGTACGCCGTGTACGCCGTGTACGCCGTGTACGCCGTGTACGCCGTGTACGCCGTGTACGCCGTGTACGCCGTGTACGCCGTGTACGCCGTGGTCAGCCGGAGGCCGGATGCCAGCAACCGTGGCGCCACTCGCCCAGGTGTTGGCCGCTCTGATCGGTGACAGCGAACGGGCCGGCACAGACGAACGACACGACCATGGCCACGTCTTCGACGCTGGACCAGGAGTTATGTTCAGTCTGTCGTCCCCGGGGACCGGTGAGGTAGTAGATCGTCACACCCTTGGTAAGTGCGTGTGTGACCTGGGATGTGACATCCCCAGCGGCGGCTCCGACGTTTTCCACAGGCGGAACTCGCACCCTCCCGCGTTAGTCGGGAACTGGTAGCGTGCAATGTGACCGTTGGTGAGGGTGCGAGCACGCCGATTCCAATGGTGCGCATCCGTTTCCGTTCGTGCGAGGGGGAGCCCAGTGGCGGAGAACTTGTCGTCGACGTCGGTTGACGCGGTGCTGTCGGAGACTCGGCGGATGTTCGAGGGTTTGCGGTCCGGCAGCCCGGGGGGTGCCGAGCCGCTTGCGGGCGAGGGGACAGCGCTGGATGGCCGGGTGCATGCCGTCGTTGTGAGCCCTGGCCAGGTGGAGAAACTCGAGATGGATCCTCGGGTCATGCGGGATGGCTCGGAGGCCGTTTGTGACGCGCTGGCGACCGCGGTCAACGCGGCGCTCGAAGACCTGCGGACCAAGGCCGCGGCCGAGGCGGGTGGCTACAACGTCCAGCAGGTGCAGGAAGACTTCGAGCGGATGCAGACCGAATCGCTGGATGCCGCGCGGAACCTGTTTGGTGCGGTGCACGAGGCGATGGCTCGGCTGGATCGGAGGCGGTAGTCCTGATGGCCAACGTCAGCCCGGACAAGATCCGAGACTCCGCCAAGGAACTGGAGAAGACCGCCGACC
Organism: Flindersiella endophytica; assembly: GCF_054779015.1. Classification (NCBI taxonomy): domain Bacteria; kingdom Bacillati; phylum Actinomycetota; class Actinomycetes; order Propionibacteriales; family Nocardioidaceae; genus Flindersiella; species Flindersiella endophytica. Next base: position 301,938 of record NZ_BAAGYY010000027.1, on the reverse strand, counting down.
GCCTGGATGACGAGTTCGACGCGTTCCTGGGCGACGTCTACGGGGTCGGGGAGGCCGCTGGTGAGGCGGAGATGGTCGGTCAGGTGATCGGATCCGGTCTGGACGAGGCCGAGGTCGTTCTGATCGAGGCGTTGGAGTCGGTCGTCGACGGGCTCCACTGGTACGCCGAGACGCTGAAGATCATGGCTGACAACTACGACCAGATCGAGGACGCGAACGCCAGGATCGTCAACGACGTATGGCCGGGTGAGTGACATGGCGCAAGGCATGGTCCTTCCCGACTGGGCGATCAGCTTGCTCGACATACTCGGCTACACCTGGCCGGACGCCGACGAAGTCCGCATGATGGAGATCGGACAGAAGTGGCAGGACTTCCAGGACAAGCTCAACGATGCAGCCGAACAGGCGCAGAAGGCCGCCGAGAGCGTCTGGAACAACAACGACGACAAGGCGATCGACAAGTTCAAGGAGAGCTGGGCCAAGTCTGGTGAGGCGATGGACATCCTGCGCAAGGATGCCGAAGGCGTCTCCTTCGTCGGTACGGTCATCCTGATCTGCGCGGCCGCTGTACTCCTCCTCAAGATTCTGGTCATCGCCCAGCTGGTCATGCTGGCCATCACCATCGCCGAAGCGATCGCTGCGGCGCCGGAAACGTTCGGCGCGTCGCTGCTCATTATCCCTGCCGCCAAATACGCCGTTGGCCTAGCGATCGACTTTCTCATCGACCAGGCGCTGGAGGCCCTCGTTGGGTAAGGGAAAGAAGCGCGCAAAGAAGGCCGCCAAGAGTCTGGGCTCCAAGATCGGGCGGCGTGCCGAGGAGTCGGTTCCCAAAGCCGGAGACAAGGCGCCGCCGACCCGGCAAGGCCAGCCGCCGAAGGGCCAGAAGTACCATCCGGCACCCAGCACCACCCCGTTCCCCGGCGCTAAACGTGCCCGCGGCAAGACCCCTGTCCAGGGCGGCGGTGGTACGCGGAAACGCTGGAAGGACGAGGATGGGAACATCTACGAGTGGGACAGCCAGCACGGCACGTTCGAGAAGTACGACAGGCGCGGCCGGCACCAGGGTGAGTACGATACGAACGGCAAGCAGACCAAGGAAGCCGACCCGAATCGCAAGGTCGAACCATAGAGGTGAGCAGGAACAGAGATGGCCGTAGTACGTGAGATCGTCGGTTTCGACAAGGATGATGAGCTCGTGTTCTCCCAGGAGTTCCCTGAGGACAAGATGACAGAGCTGCGTCCCCTCTTCGACTACGGCGACGACGAACAGATGTACGCCGGGTCCTACGAAGTCTCCGCAGCCAACCGCGATCGCGTGGCCGCCATTCTCGGCATCCAGTTCCAGCCCGACATCGCCTACTACATCGAAGCCGCCGACAACGGGTAGCGGACTCACCCACGCCCGCGTGAGGCTCAAGCTCAAGCGGGCGGACCTCCCCGCCAGCGTGGTCTTCCTGCAGCTGGCTCAACCTTGGGCGATAGTCCCTATTCGGTGGCCGAGGAGTTGCCGAGTACGCCGTGACCTGGCTATGGCCTGCCGTGCTCGTCGAGCGCTTCAAGTCATGTGACGCCCTCCCTGACGAGGGTGGTCCGAGTGCTCAGGGCGAAGCGCCGCAAGCAGATATTGAGTAAAGGTCACCGGGGACATTCATGACTCTTCGCGTTACCTCGGGCCAATCGCTGTCCGTAGGTCTCAAGATGATAGCTGCCGCCGGTCTCCGCACTCAACTCTGTGTCGGTGCAATCGAGTTGGATGACTCATGGCTGTGTGAGACGGCAGGTCGCGCTGACCGTACGAGGCCGTCCAGGCTGACGTCACGCGTCCGGGGCGACTGCCGACCGAACCTAATGCTTGTTAGCGTGAGAGAGCGTCGCGCATATGGGTGGTGACTTCGACAATGGTCGGCCATTCTCCGGCCTCTTCCCATTCGCTGCGCCACTCTGATCGCTGTCCCATCGCCCGGTCCAGAGCTCGTACTGCGAGCGCGGCTAGGTCAGGCGTAACCTCAAGCCTAGGGCTTTCGGCGAGGAACGTCGGCACATCGGCTGAGGGCGGGAAGGCGGCAGGGCGCAGCTGTAGGACCAGTACGGTCGCCGCAGCGACGGCGATCTGGCCGTCGGAGATATCCAGGTAGTCCTCTTGGTCGGCGACATTGGTGAGTGTCTGTCTGAGGAGGTTGACGCGTTCGCCAGGGTCGGTTTCTTCCAGGTCGGCGAGGAAGTCGCCAGCATCGTCGTTGTCGAACGGGCCGACGCCCCAGGCACCGATACGTTCCTCCCTTGCTCACCGTCGAGGACGCAGCGAGCCAGCTGCGCTGTTGCCGAATCTAGCCAATGGCGCCGTCGGGAACTGTTCAGAGCTTCACCCTGAAGCGCTCTACGATGAAGTTTGGGCGGCCGGCATAGTGGTCTTGGATCCGTCCGACCACATGCTCCGGCTCCCATACCGCAGCTCGTTCCAGCCCCACGCACTCCTGCGGTGTTGCGGGCCGGATGTTGCCGTCAGCGTCGATGATCTGGCAGCTCTGCGGGTTGTACCGGTCCTGTGTGAACTCCTCAGGCACTGCTGGTAAGTGGCTGTCTGTGGGCACTCTGCCCACGATCGGCCAGTCCCTGCCGATAGCGTCGTCATAGACTGCGGCGATGAATAGTATCGATCGGCCGAGTAGTTCGATCGGTTCCACCTCCGATCCGTCCTTGGTGAGGATGTCATAGACCGCCACATGGGGGTCGGCGAGTAACACGCCGTAGGCGTGCTGGTCGTCGCCTATGTCGATCCGTACGATGTCGCCCGGTTGGCCCTTGCGCTTCCTGCGTTGCATTTCCCTACCTGAAGTAGCCGGTGTATGGAGCGATCTGTCCGAACGCAGCCGACGCCGCCTGATGGTACAGCCAACCCATCGGGTTGTACGGGCTGACTCCGCGGATGTTGTTGGCCGAGTTTGTGGACGCTCCCTTGCGTCGTGCGTCGCTGATCGCGCCGCCAGCGGCGTCGATGAGTTGCTGCTCGCGGCCACGGATCGCGTGATAGGCGGGATCTGCCGACCGGGCGTGGTAGAGCATGCTTGCGTTCAGTGATCGGTCCACCTCTGCAGGTAGGAATCCCCGCTTCTTGAGGTCGACATGGCCACGGTCGCGCGCCGCCACGATCTGCTGCGGGGTCCCGTAGCCACGTGTTCGGCCGGCATAGATCTCGCCTGTGACCGGGTCCTCCTTCGTGTACGTCACGTATGTCAACGGCCGTTCGCGGAGCCTGGTCCGCTCCACCTTCTCGACTGTCGTGGTCGTACCGGCCTCTATAGCCGCGAGAGCCGCGAACCCGGCCACCAGCACCGCCCCGATCGCAGCCGCGTCCCCTGCTGGGAAAGGGCCGTCCGCCAAGGGGGCGACGGCGGCAAAGGACAATGCAGCCTTCACGACACCTTGGTTGACATGCACCGTTGTAGTTCTCGTTACCTCCACATTCTCGGTGTAGGTCTCTGTGTAATACCGGTTCCCCGGCAGCACGATGTCGCCGCCGTCAGACGCCGTCCTTGCGGAGGCCGGTGGAAGCGGGGCACCGCTTTCGTCGATGGCGTAATGGCCGTCGAGTTCGATGCGGGTGATGGGGTTGCCGGCGGCGAGGTTGTAGCGGTTGCCGGTGTAGGGGTTGGTGGTGAGGTTGAGGTCGTTGAGGGCGCCGTTGTAGGTGTCGCGGGTGAGGAAGCGGTTGAGGTTTGGGCTGTAGTCGCGGAAGCCCATGTCGTAGGTGCCGCTGGTGGGGTCGTAGCGTTTGGCGGTGTAGCGGTAGGGGTTGTACGGCTCTTTGGTCGGATCCTGCGCGTCGGGTTTGTCGATGCCGGTGAACTGGTCGTCGTCGTTGTTGCCGTAGGCGGTGTAGCCGTAGGTGGCTTTGGTGTCGCCGGCGGCGTTGGTGAGGGTTTCGACGTCGGTGTGGGGGGTGTAGGAGTAGTAGGTGTCTTCGTCGGGGTTGGTGCCGTCGGGGTCGTGGGTGGTTTGGTAGAGGCGTTGGCCGTAGGCGTCGTAGCTGTAGGACTTGACCGCTTCACCTGCGGCGTTCAACTCGGTCAGCAACTGCTCGGATAGGCCGAGGTAGTCGTAGCTGGCGGTTTTCGCGTCCGGGGTGCCGGCGTTGGTGGTTTTGGATGTGGTGCGGTCGAGCGGATCGTAGACGTAGGAGGTTTTGGCGGTAGTGCCGGTGCCGGTGAGTTTGCGGTGGGTGGTGATGCGGTCGAAGCCGTCGTACCGGTACGCCTCGAGCACCTGGTCGGTGCCACCGGCGGTGCCGGTGACGGTGTCGAGGCGGCCGTAGGGGTCGTAGTTGTAGGCGGCGGTCGACGACCCGGCCACGGTGGCGGCTTGGAGCCGGTTGCGGTCGTAGGTGTAGCTGGTGGTGGTGCCGTCGACGGTCTGGGAGACGACGTTGTTGTTCGCGTCGTGGGTGTAGGTCTCGACCCCGGCGCCGGTGCCGGTCTTGGTGACTTGGGCGATGCGGTCGAGGGGGTCGTAGGTGTAGGTGCTGGTGGTGTTGAGAGTCGCGGCGTGGTTGTCGGCGTTCATCTTGGCCGCGATGTCTTCGGCGCGGTTGCCGTTGGGATCCCACGACAGGACGTGGGAGGCGACGACGGCACCGCCGGGCTTCTTCTCGGTCTGGGTGTGCAGCCGCCCGTCGAGGTAGTAGGTGTAGTCGACGGTGTTGCCGTTGGGCTTGGTCTCCAGCAGCCGCTGCCCGCGCGCGGTGTAGGTGTAGGCGGTGATCTTCGGGTCGGTCACCTTGGACAGCAGGTCACGTCCGTCGTAGTCGTAGGTGACGGTCTTGCCGTCGTGGACACGCTGGGCGAGGTTGCCGTTGGGGTCGTAGTCGAGGTTGGTGGTGTGCCGGGTGGTGGTGCCGGCCTTCTCGGTCACGACGTCGGGCTGGTTGAGTTCGGTGTAGGTGACGGTGTAGGCGTCGATGACCGCGGACGGGCTGGTATCGGCAAGGTTGGTGAGGTTGCCGTTGGGGTCGTAGGCGTAGGAGAAGTCGATCTTCTCGCTGTCGGCATCACCGGTGTTGTCGCGGACGAGTTTGATCGCGTCCGCGGCGACCACGCCGCCGGTGTTCTGCGCCAGCGACACCTTCTGCCCAGTCGACGCTTCGGTGAAGGTGTACGAGCCAAGCGACACCCATTGGCCGGTGTTGGTGGTCTGGTTGACCGTCTTGGCGGTGTTACCGCCGGCGTGAGTAACGGTGTACGACGCGGCGGTGGCGGCGCCGGTGACCTGGGGGTAGCGCACATACACCTGGTAGGTGCCGTCCTGGGGGATCCGCAGTTTCCAGGTGAACGTGTCGGTGCCAGCTCCGGCGGTGTGGGTGCGGTAGTCCGGGCCGTACTTCTCCGACGCCGTGCTGCCGGTGGCCCAGGTTCCGGTGACGGTGGTGTTGGGGGTGTCGGAGTTGTCGGCGAGGACGACCTGCACGCCGGCCGGCACACCGTCATCGCTGCGGGCGGCGAGTTTGCCGTCGGGGTAGTAGGACCAGCCCATCGTGCGGTCGGCGTCATCGCCGCTGCTTCCGCCGGGCGTCAGCGTGCGAGAGATCTGCTGCCCGAGCGGGTTGTAGTCATAGGCGGTGGTGATGTCCCACGCGTCCGCGGAGCTCTTGGTCCAACCGTTGTCGAAATAGGAGAAAGTGATGTCGTTGCGTACCGTCTGACTCTGCGACGGCGGCGCCGACACCTTGGCGAGCCGGCCCACGTTGTCGTAGCTGTAGACGGTTTCGTTGGCCGTGTTGTACGTGGGGTCGCTCGGGTTGAACGGTGTCAGCTGCTTCTTGACGCGGTTCAGCTCGTCGTAGACCGTCTCCGCCACGAAGTCGTTCGCCACACCAGTCGTAGCGACGCCTCGCGGGGAGGTGACCTTGACGGTGTTGCCTACCTGGTCGTAGGTATACCGGGTGGTGTTCTGGATGACACCCGACCCGGCGTCGGGTTTGTGCGGCACCCGCACCTCCGACACCTTGCCGCGGTCGTCCAGCACATACGTGGTGATGTTGTTCTCGGCGTCGGTGGTGGAGGTGACCAGCCCGTCGTTGTCGTAGCCGGTCTTGACGGTCTTCCCGGCCGCATCGGTGACGGTGGTCGGCTGGTGCACGACGTTGTAGGCGTAGGTGGTCGTGTAGTCGGCCGGGTCGGGGGTGGCGTTCTTACGCGGATCGACGACCAGCGTGAGGTTGCCTACGTTGTCGTAGCCGTAGGTGGTCAGACCGCCGTCGGCGTCGGTGGCCGAGGTGAGTTGGTAGATCTCGTCGTAGTCGTAGCTGGTGGTGTAGTCGTCGGGCACACCGGTGGTGAGGGTGCCTTTCGGCTCGGTCACCGTCTTCAGGTTGCCCACGTTGTCGTAGGTGTAGGCGGTGGTGCGGGCCGGCCCATCGGTGTTGTCCTTCGGCATCGTCGAGGACGTGACCCGGTCAGCGGCGTCGTAGACGGCGGTGGACACGGCGCCGTTGGGGGCGGTGGCCTGGGTGATGTTGTCGCCTGCGTCGTAGACCGGCGCCGGGGTGACGATCAGCTGCCCGGCTGCCTGGTCCTTGGGCTCGGTGTGCTTACCGGGTCGCAGGAACAGGTCGTACTCCTGCAACGTGTTCTTGCCGTAGGCGTCGGTGACCTTGTTCACCCCACCGCGCCGGTTGTAGACGAAGCTGGTTTCGTTGCCCAGCGGGTCGGTGATGGTCAGCGGGTAGCCGGTGACGTCGTAGGGGCTGTAGTTGGTCGCGTGCCCGTTGGCGTCGGTGGCGACCAGGAGCTCGCCGAGCTCGTTGTAGCCGTAGCGGGTGGTGTAATCGCCGACCTCCGGGCTGGCGATACCGGCGGGGTCGGTGACCGAGGCCAGGTCACCCTCGGGGGTGTAGCCGAACACCCACGACCGTCCTTCCGGTGACGTTTTCCCTGTCAGCTCGGCGATGTGCCCGTCCAGGGACCGCTGATAGGCGAACGACGTGCCAGAAGTACCGTTGGCGTTGGCCTTGGCGTCCTTCTGCTCGGTCGGATACCCGGTCAGCTGGTCGTAGGTCCACGTCGTGACAGCTCGGTCGGTGGGATTGGCAGCCTCCTCGAGCCGGGTGAGGTTGTTGTCGGCGTCCCACCCGAACTTCGTCACCTGATTCCTGGCGTTGGTCGTCTGGACAGGCAGGCCGAACCCGTCGTGCAGGTACGTCGAGTCATGCTGCTCGGCGTCCTCGACAACGGCCTGGATCTGCGACCCTCCCGAACCATCAGGATCCGTGTACGCGACGCTCGTGGCGTGGTCGAGCCGGTCGGTAACGGTCTTCGCCCACCATTTGAACGTCGGGTCGTCCTCGGGCCGGTCGTAGTAGCCCAGCCGGGTGTCGTTGCCCCGCGGGTCGACCACCGAGACGAGCTTGACGTTCTTGTTGCCCTGCGTGGCGTCGTAACCGAACCCGAACGTCTTGGCCAGCGGATCACCGGCACCATCGACCAACTGGGCCAGCAGACCCTTGTCGCTGTAGGTGAAACTCACCGCGCGGCCGGAGATGTCGGTCACCGTCTGAACGTGGTCGATGATGTCCGGGTCGGTCAGGTTGCTGCCCGACTGCTCGGTGCCCGCACCGTCGATCCAGGTGTAGGACTCACCCTTCTCGAAGTAGTCGAGGGTCAGCGTGGTCCGCCCTACCGGGTCGGTGATGGTCTTCAGGAACTTGGTCGGCTTGTTGGCGGACTGCCGCTGTTCGTAGGTGAACGCGGCCAGGTTGCCGTTGTTGTCCACGATCGCTGACAGGTAGCCGTCGCAGTCGTAGAAGAACTGCGTGCGGTCCGGTCGCGTCATCAACCACGCCCGATCATCCTCCACCGGGCCGCCGGGACCACCTGCACAGTCGACGAGTTCTTGGAGGAACATGTGCACACCCGCCGGCGCCTCCCACACCCCGCTGGTGGCGTTCTTGGTGAAGGTGTGGCTGGTGCCGTCCCCATCCGTCAACGTCACCGTGGTCGGGTTGGGATTGGGGTGGAAGTCCAGCGGCGTACCCAGCCGGGTCGGCGACGACGGTTGCAGCGACCACCCGAACCCCGCGCCGCTGTCGGAGGTGTCTTGGGAGTTGTAGGCCAGCCGCAGGAACGTCGCCAAACCCCTGGAGGGGTTGGAGAACACGTCGTAGGACCACACCGCGTTCCCCGCAGCCATATTGGTAAGGACGGCCGAGCCGGCGCCAGTGTCCTGGCCGGTGTAGGAGTAGAACTTCTCCAACCCGAGCTGGTTCGATGTCGGGTCCTCCACCGCCACGGACTGCTGCAGTGCGGTGATCTGGGTGGCGGTTTCTGACAGCCACTTCCCGGTGGTCTTGTTGAACAGCTCCCAGCCCAGCACGTACTCGGTGCGCTTGTTCCCCGCGTCGGATTGGATCGGTGTCTTCACCTGCGCCGGCACCGTGACCGTGCCACCGGAGACGAGCGTGCCAGGCAGCGGTGTCTGCACCTGGTTCCCGGCGGTGGTGACGTCGGTGCCGTCCGGCAGCCGCCACCGATACGACAGCACCCAGTCCGCCGACGGCAGGCTCGCGCCGGTGGGGTTGGACACCGTCACATCCACGGTGTAGGTGTCACCGGGAATCATTCGCGACGGCGTGTAAGGCGCGTAGTAGGCCGAACTGGTGGACTGCTCGAGATAGGTGACCGCCAGCTTCGGCGCCAACCCCGCCGAAGACCCGCCGGACTCTGACGAAGCGAATCTCGTACCTTCGATCGGTGTGGTCTCGTTCGCGAGTTTCACCAGCAGGCCGTGGTTGCTAGACGGGGTGGCCTGCCACGCCCGTACGGCGTCGCGGATCTGCCAGGACTGCCAGGCCGGCGGGTTCTCGGCCACACCCGTCGCGGAGGCCGCGGGGGTTGCGGTGTAGTCGCCGCCGGCTGTGGTCCAGGCCGTGGTCCCGTTGCTGGTGTTCCAGGTAGCCGACTCGGTGAACGCACCAGTCAGTGCGTGTACCTGGTAGGTCGCGCCGGCCGCGTCGGACGCCCCGACGGTGAACAGGCTCAACTCCGCGCCGGTGATGATCGCGCCCGCCGGGATCGCAGACGTGTCGAACCGCAGCAGCGCACGCGACCGGCCATACGTGGTGGACTCGTTGCCCACCATCAATTGCTGCTGACCGTCCAGCACGTCATGCCCGGCTGCGGGCTGGTTGGCCGTCAACGTCGTGTCGGTGGCCCCAGAACCAGCCTGCGGGCCCTGGAGAACGCGGATCGCCTGGCCGGCCTTGGGCAGGGCCACCCGCAGCGGCGCCGAGGAGGTCAGCTGCCCGCCCTTGGTCTTCACGACGACCCGGTAGAAGTAGACCGCACCGGTCGGGTTCGGATCATTGGCCGGTGTCGGGGTCGCGGTCGTATCGGTGAAGTTGGTGACGCCCGCCTCGACCGGCGCCAGCAGCGTCGCCGCCGACGGAGTGAAGTCCGCTGTGGTGCCACGGTGCACCTGGTACTCCACCAGATCGTCGAAATCACTGGTATTGCTGGGGTCGTCGTAGACCGACCACGACAGGTCCGGCCCAGTCGCATGAATCAGGGTCGGTTCCGCGAGCACCACCGGCGGCAGCTTCGGTGCCTGGTAATACCCCTGGACATCGACGCGGATGCCGGGTGTGCCGCCGTTGACATAGACGTTCACATAACCGTCCGGCCCGAGCTTGGTGATCACCGTGGCCGACATCGCCGCGTCGACACTCGCGTAGCTCATCGTCGACACGCCTGGGCGCGCCCCGGAGGCGGCCGGCCACACCGTCAGGAATCCGGCCGCGTCCGGGTCGGTGGCGGTTACCGACAGGACGACTGCCGTAGCGCCGGTGGCCGGCACCACGACGTCACCACTACTGTTTTTCGCGCCGGCGACCTTGATGGCCTGCGTGGCTCCCGAGGTCCAGTCGGTGGTCGAAGTGTAGATGCGTTGCGGGTTGATCGGGACGAACAGGTCGCGGCCGGACTGCGTGTTGTCCAAGTAGTATCCGGCGACGTCGACGATCAGGGCCATCTGCCCGGAGTTGGCGAACACACTGATCTTGCCGGCCGCGGTCCCGGTGCCGAGCTTCACCTGCACCAGCGCCGACATGTTCCGTCCCGCCTGGGTTTGCAGGCTCGAGATCCCCGGCTGCACACCACCGGCGGGGAACACCTGCACCCCGGCAGCGGTCGTCGGGTCGGTGACGGTCACGTTCACCGCGACCGCCGACACACCCGTGGCCGGGACCCCGCCCTGCCCGGCGACCTGAACGTCACGGATCTGCCCACCGGTCAACGGGTTGCTGTTGCCGCCCAGCCCGCTGCGAGTGTCGTAGATCCGGGTCGCGTCGGTCGCAACGAACGTGCCACCACCCGGTGTCACAGTAGTGTCGGTGAAATAGCCCTGCACGTCGACAATCACATTCAACGCACCGGTGGCGTTGTAGACATCGACCTGGCCACCCGCGCCGACCTTCGCGATCACCGTGTTCGCCACGGCTTTGCCCTGGGTCACGCTCAACTGCGCGGCGCTCGGTCTCGGCTGACCGGTCGGCCACACCGTCACAAGGGAGTCCGCCGACGCGTCAGTGGCGGTCACCGTCACCGCGACCGCTGACACCCCACTGGCCGGAACCCCCGGGCCCGCGACGCCGGTGACCTTGAACGACTTCGACGCTCCGGCGCCGATCGTTCCCTGGTAGCCGCCCAGGCCGTTACGGGTGTCGACGATCCGGACCGGCTGCAACGCCCGGTACTCACCGCCCTCGCTCTTCACCGCTGAGCCGGTGCCGGTGAACCACCCCTGGATATCGATCACCACTTGCACCGGATACGCACCCCGGTTGCCGATCGCGACCTTCCCGTCGGCCGACACCTTCGTCGCCAGCAGTGCCGAGCTGCTGACCCCGCCCGGGTACCGGACGTTGTCGATCGTCGGTTCCGGCTCGTCCGGGTTCCACACATGCAGGCCGCCACGCGCCTGCGGCGCCACCGTGATCACGTTGGCGAACACCGCACCGATGCCGTCCGCGGGCAGGCCGGCCACACCGGCGACGTCCACGGTGCGCACCGTGCCCGCCTGGATCTGCCCGCCCGTGGTGCGGGTGTCCAGGATCCGTGTCGTCGTCGGGGTGAACGCCCCACCCGACTCCCCGGCGCCGGTGAAATAGCCCTGCACGTCCACAACCACGTCGATCGCGACGGTGGTCGAGAAATTCTGCACCGTCGCGAAACCATCCACATCCGGCGCGACATTCACCGCCTGCGCCGTCGTCGCCCCCGCGAAGAACACCGGACCCGCACCGATCGGCGTCACACCACGCTTGAAGATCCCCACCGAGCCCGAACCATCCGGGCTCACCACCATCACGTTCACAAACACCGACGACGCGTCCGCCGGAACCCCAGCCGTATCCGCGATCTTGACGTCCAGCGAGCCGCCCGCCGGGATCTGCGTCGACTTCCTCGTGTCCAGCAACCGATCCGGCTCCACCGGCACAAACCCGCCCGACGCGCCCGCACCGTCATCGACGAAATAGCCCTGCACATACAAACCGATCGTCGCGGTGCCAGCGTTGTTGAACACCTGGATCGAGCCCGTAGCCGACAACTCCACCACCGCGGTGTTCTGCACCGTCGTGCCCGCCGGCGCGTTCACATTCGACGTAGACGGCTTCGTGCCCGACGGCCACAACGTCACAAACGTCGACGCCGACGCATTCGACACCGTCACATCCAGCAACACAGCCCGAGCAGTCGACGGCACATTCGCGTTACCGGCATTCCATACCGGTACGTCCGCCGCCGTCTGGCCCGCACCCAACGTCAACGCCTGCAGCTGCTGCATCCGAGGCAGCGGCACGAACTCCAACGGACCCGTCGCAGCCTCCGCCCGACGACCCTCCGGCGCGGCCGACACCACAGCCGAAACCCCAGCCAGAAGACACGCCACCAGCACCACAACCAGCACCGAACGCGCTCGCCGCAACCACGCAAGCCAAGCCCGCGAGACCAGCACGCGACGCCGCGATCCAGTGAAAACAGACACACTCCACCGACGAGAAGACACCTCGCGCCCCTCCCTGATAACCGCCCCTGACTCATCCGCCACCGCCCGCCGCACCACCGGCCACACCGGCCGGATCCTCACGACGAACAGAAGCGCACAACATCTTTACGGCCGCTGATGTTTGTCCGTCAAGCCTTTGCTGACAGAGCTCGAGCCCACTGAAAAGATGCTGAAGACGGACAAACACACGCGCGAACCCACGCAAAGCACCTAGCTGCGAGTCCAGTCTCGGCCACCACGGGTACGGAGCGGCCACACGAAACTCCATCGATCCCGCCGGGATCGATGGAACCTGTCCATCGGCAATGGGCGGTTGCCGTGGCGAGCTATCCGCTGACAAGGCGAGCTATTAGGGTGTGGAGGGGATCGGTGCGCAAGCGCGGATGGCTGGTTGTTTCCATGGCCGTACTGGCATGCACGCTGATCGAGCCGCTGCTGACCTGCAGTGCGGCAGCCAACTCCTCGGCCGACTGATGGGGTGGATCGCACACCAGCAACCAGCCCAGGATCCGGCCCGGCATGCGGGGGAGCCTGACGCCGGCGAAGTACAGGCCGATCTCCTCCACGTACTCCTGCAGTTCGCTCACGCCTGCCAACTCAACATAGGCCACTCAGAAGTTTCAATAGTTTCTGAAGAAATCCCAGGAGCCCAAACACCACTGGCCTCCCGCAGCCGGTGCGTCAGCTACGGCAGCGGGCTGCGGCGAAGCTCGAGGGGATCGGTTCAGCGAACGAACAGGGCGATGATGACTGCCGCCAGGATCGCGGCGATCGTGCCGACGACGATCTGGACGACCAGGAGTAGGTGCTTCTGCTGACCGCGCTCCGGTTCGGCTGGGCGTACTTCGGAGGCAGCCCGTTAAGGAGCCGTCAAGGTTTGCCGCAGCGGCGCTAAGGGGCCGTAAAGGGCTCTTTGCAGCGGTGAGGGACGGCGCTTGACTGACTGATGTGTTGACCGATGCTCGTACCGTCGTGCCTGCCTGGATGTCGATCGCTGTGGGGTTCAGCGTGATCTTCGCATCGACCTGCCGCATACGATCCACGCCGCCGGCCGCGCTGGTCGTTGGCGCCTTGGGCTGGGCGTTCGCGACCGGGTTCGTGGTCAATCAGCTCGGCGACCAACCAAGTGCTTCCGAGGAGTTTCAGCGTGGCTGATGTGCTGTTCGTCCTGCTGACGATCGTGTCGTTCGCGCTCGTCGCCGCTTTGGTCAAGGGAGTGGCCAGGCTGTGAGCGCCGAGAACGTCGTCGGCCTGATCGTGGCCGTCGCCCTGGTGGCCTATCTGATTTACACCCTGATTCGACCGGAGAAATTCTAGAGATGAGTCCTGGTCTCGCGGCCTTCGTACAGGTCGCGTTCCTCGTTGTGCTGCTGGCAGTGGTGCATCGTCCGCTGGGTGAGTACATGGCCCGGGTCTACACAAGCAAGAAGCACTTGGCAGTGGAGCGTGGGCTCTACAAGCTCCTGCGGGTGAACCCCGATTCCGAGCAACGCTGGAGCGGCTACGCGGCCGGCGTGGTGGCGTTCTCGCTGGTGTCGGTTCTCTTCCTTTACGTCATGATGCGCGTGCAGACGTGGCTGCCGTGGAACCTGGAGATGCGGCCGGTGCCGCCGGCGGGAGCGTTCAACACGGCCGTGTCGTTCGTGACCAACACGAACTGGCAGTGGTATTCCGGTGAGTCCACGATGAGCCACCTCACGCAGATGGCCGGGCTCACCGTGCAGAACTTCGTCTCGGCCGCGGTCGGCATGGCCGTTGCCGTCGCCCTGGTCCGCGGGCTGATCCGCAGTCAGATGCAGGAGCTGGGCAACTTCTGGGTCGACCTGGTGCGCGGGACGCTGCGGATTCTGCTGCCGCTGGCGTTCGTGGCCGCGATCATCCTGCTGGCCAACGGGGTGATCCAGAACCTGAACGCGCCCACCGAGGTGCACACGCTGCTGGGTGGCACGCAGCAGCTGCCGGGCGGCAACATCGCCAGCCAGGAGGCGATCAAGGATCTGGGTACCAACGGTGGTGGCCCGTTCAACGCGAACTCCTCGCACCCGTTCGAGAATCCGAGCGGGTTCACGAACATCTTCGAGATCTTCCTGCTGCTGGTGATCCCGTTCTCGATGCCGGTGACGTTCGGCCGGATGGTGGGCAGCCTCAAGCAGGGGTACGCGATCCTGGGTGCGATGGCGGTGATCTGGGTCGGCTTCACGGTCGCGATCTACGCGGCCGAGATGGCCCACCCCGGTACCGCGCCACAGCTCGCCGGTGCCGCGATGGAGGGCAAGGAGACGCGGTTCGGCGTCTCCGGCTCGCCGTTGTTCGCGGTGTCGACGACGTTGACGTCGACGGGTTCGGTCGACTCGATGCACGACTCCTACACCGCGCTCGGCGGGGGAGTGACGATCCTCGGCATGCTGCTCGGTGAGGTCGCGCCCGGCGGTGTCGGGGCGGGCTTGTACGGCATGCTCGTCCTCGCCGTCCTCACGGTGTTCGTCGCGGGCCTGATGGTCGGGCGGACACCGGAGTATCTGGGCAAGAAGATCGGCGGCCGCGAGATGAAGCTGGTCGCGCTCTACATCCTGTCCGTGCCGGCACTCGTGCTGATCGGCACCGGAGTCGCACTCGCAACGCAGCAAGGGCGTTCGTCGATCCTCAACCCGGACGCGCACGGCCTGTCGGAGGTGCTGTACGCGTTCGCCTCCGCGAGCAACAACAACGGTTCGGCGTTCGCCGGCCTGTCGGCGGGCACCGACTTCTACAACGTCGCGCTCGGCCTCTGCATGCTGTTCGGCCGGTTCGTTCCGATCGTGCTCGCACTCGCGCTGGCGGGCTCGCTCGCCAAGCAGAAGCCCGTACCGGAGACGGCCGGCACGCTGCGCACCTCTTCGACGCTGTACGCGGGAATGCTCGTAGGCGTCACGATCATCGTCGCCGGGTTGACGTTCTTCCCGGCGCTCGCTCTCGGTCCGCTCGCGGAGGGACTCCAGTGACCGTTACCCAAACCCAGGCTCCGGCGGTCCCGGACGAAGCGAAACACCCCGTGCAGCCGCATCGGGTCGGTGCGGGGCTGTTCGATCCCAAACAGCTGGTGAGGTCGCTGCCGACGGCGTTCCGCAAGCTCGACCCGCGTGCGACGGTACGCAACCCGGTCATGTTCGTGGTCGAGCTC
Source organism: Flindersiella endophytica (assembly GCF_054779015.1). NCBI lineage: Bacteria > Bacillati > Actinomycetota > Actinomycetes > Propionibacteriales > Nocardioidaceae > Flindersiella > Flindersiella endophytica. The sequence continues at coordinate 286,724 of NZ_BAAGYY010000027.1, read as the reverse complement.
GGTGCGGCCCTGGCCACGGCGTTCACCGCCGTCGACTCGAGCCTGTTCGGGTGGCTCACCGTTGTCTGGCTGTGGTTGACGGTGGTGTTCGCCAACCTCGCGGAGGCGGTGGCCGAGGGCCGGGGCAAGGCGCAGGCCGACACGCTGCGCCGGGCCAAGACCGAGACCGAGGCACGCAAGGTCACCGACATCGACGGCCACGAAGAGACCCGGGTGGCCGCGACCAAGCTGCGCAAAGGCGATCTGGTGGTCGCCGAGGCCGGCGACATCATCCCCGGTGACGGCGAGGTGATCGACGGCGTCGCGACGGTCGACGAGTCGGCGATCACCGGCGAGTCGGCCCCGGTGATCCGCGAGTCCGGTGGTGACCGTTCGTCGGTGACCGGTGGTACGAAGGTGCTGTCGGACCGGATCGTCGTCCGCATCACCAGCGAGCCCGGCGAGACGTTCATCGACAAGATGATCGCGCTGGTCGAGGGCGCCGGCCGGCAGAAGACGCCGAACGAGATCGCGCTCAACATCCTGCTGTCCAGCCTCACGGTCATCTTCCTGCTCGCCGTCGTCACGCTGCAGCCGCTGGCCGCCTACTCCGGCCAGGAACAGTCGGTGCTCGTGCTGGTCGCGTTGCTGGTCTGCCTGATCCCGACCACGATCGGCGCGCTGCTGTCGGCGATCGGCATCGCCGGCATGGACCGGCTGGTCCAGCGCAACGTGCTGGCGATGTCCGGCCGGGCGGTCGAGGCCGCGGGCGACGTGTCCACGCTGCTGCTGGACAAGACCGGCACGATCACGCTCGGCGCCCGGCAGGCAGTCGCGTTCATCCCGGTAGGCGACGCGACGGTTGAGCAGGTCGCAGACGCCGCTCAGTTGGCAAGCCTCGCGGACGAGACGCCGGAGGGGCGTTCGGTGGTGGTGCTGGCCAAGCAGGAGTACGGCTTGCGCGGTCGCGAAGTGTACGACGCGGTGAGCGTCCCGTTCTCCGCCGAGACGCGGATGAGCGGGATCGATCTGCCCGGCGAGCACGAGATCCGCAAAGGTGCGGCCAGCACGATCGTCGGCTGGGTGCAGAGCCATCAGGGCGTCGTTCCGGCCGAGACCGCCGCTGTGGTCGACGAGATCTCCAGCGTAGGCGGAACCCCACTGGTGGTCGCCGAAAGCCGGGACGGCCAGGCAAGGGTGCTCGGCGTGATCCACCTGAAGGACATCGTCAAGGAGGGCATGCGGGAACGGTTCGACGAGCTGCGCGCGATGGGCATCCGTACGGTGATGATCACCGGCGACAACCCGCTTACGGCCAAGGCGATCGCGGACGAGGCCGGTGTCGACGACTTCCTCGCCGAAGCCAAGCCCGAGGACAAGATGGCTCTGATCCGTAAGGAGCAGGAGGGCGGCAAGTTGGTCGCGATGACCGGCGACGGCACCAACGACGCCCCCGCTTTGGCTGCCGCCGACGTGGGGGTGGCGATGAACACCGGTACGCCGGCGGCGAAAGAGGCCGGCAACATGGTCGACCTCGACTCCAACCCCACCAAGCTGATCGAGATCGTCGAGATCGGCAAGCAGCTGCTGATCACCCGCGGCGCGCTGACAACGTTCTCGATCGCCAACGACGTCGCCAAGTACTTCGCGATCATCCCGGCGATGTTCGCCGCCGTCTATCCAGGCCTGGGCAAGCTCAACCTCATGGAGTTGTCGAGCCCGACCTCCGCGATCCTGTCCGCGGTCGTCTTCAACGCACTCGTCATCATCGCGCTGATCCCAATTGCCCTTCGCGGCGTGCGGTACAAGCCCACGTCCGCGTCGGCGCTGCTACGCCGCAACCTGCTGATCTACGGGCTGGGCGGCGTGATTGTGCCGTTCGTCGGCATCAAACTCATCGACCTCGTGATCTCGTTGATTCCGGGAATCGGGTAAACCTCTCATGAGCATGATTCGTCAACTACGCACTGGGCTGCTGGCTCTGCTGGCCATGACCGTCATCACCGGGCTGCTGTATCCCCTCGCGGTCTGGGGGATCGGGCAGGTTGCCTTCGCCGACCAGGCGAACGGGTCGCTGATAGAACGGGACGGCCAGGTGGTCGGCTCGAACCTGATCGGACAGAACTTCCTTGGGCCGCGGTGGTTCCACTCGCGGCCCTCGGCCGCGGGCCAGGACGGCTACGACGGGCTGTCCAGCTCGGGCAGCAACCTTGGTCCCAACAACCCCGAGCTGATCAAGGCGACCCAGGAACGCAAGGCCCAGATCGCCAAGGAGAACGGCGTGCCCGAGTCGGACGTTCCGGCGGACGCGGTGACCGCAAGTGGTTCCGGGCTGGACCCGCACATCTCGCCGGCGTACGCCGAGATCCAGGTCAACCGAGTCGCTGAGGCCCGGGGCCTCGACCCGGCGACAGTACGCAAGCTGATCCGGGAGAACACCGACGGCAGGTCGCTGGGATTCCTTGGTGAGCCCGGCGTGAACGTCGTCGAGCTCAATCTCGCGCTGCAGCGGCTGCGTTAGCGACTTTGGCCCAGAGCACACAATGGAGGTTATGGCACGCGGAAAGCTCCACGTCTATCTCGGCGCAGCACCTGGGGTCGGCAAGACGTACGACATGCTCGGTGAGGGGCATCGTCGGCTGGAGCGCGGCCAGGATGTGGTGATCGGCGTCGTGGAGACCCACGGCAGGCCACTGACCGCGCGCATGGTGGAAGGGCTGGAGGTGGTACCCCGCAGGTTCCTGGAGTACAGGGGCGGCTCGTTCAGCGAGATGGACGTCGACGCCGTCCTGGCCCGCAAGGCGGATGTCGTGCTGGTCGACGAGCTGGCGCACACCAACATCCCTGGCTCGCGGAACGAGAAGCGCTGGCAGGACGTCGAGGAGCTGCTTCAGGCGGGCATCACGGTCGTCACGACTGTCAACATCCAGCATCTGGAGTCGCTGAACGACGTCGTGGAGTCCATCACCGGGATCAAGCAGCAGGAGACCCTCCCCGATGAGGTGGTCCGGCGGGCCGACCAGATCGAGCTGGTCGACATGTCGCCACAGGGGCTGCGGCGGCGGCTGGCGCACGGCAACGTCTACCCGCCGGAGAAGATCGACGCCGCGCTGGGCAACTACTTCCGTACCGGCAACCTGACCGCACTCCGCGAGCTGGCCCTGCTGTGGGTGGCCGACCGGGTGGACGAAGGGCTGGCCAAGTACCGGGCCGACGAGGGCATCGAGGCGACCTGGCCGGCCCGGGAACGGGTCGTGGTCGCGATCACCGGCGGGCCGGAGAGCGACACCGTGATCCGGCGCGCGGCCCGGATCGCTGCCCGTGGTGCCGGCGGTGAGCTGCTGGCCGTCCATGTCGCCCGCAGCGACGGGCTCACGGGCGCCGCGCCACAGGCGCTGGCCCGGCAACGGAAGCTGGTCGAGGACCTGGGCGGCAGCTTCCACCAGGTCGTCGGCGACGACGTGGCCACGGCCATGCTGGACTTCGCAAAGGCGGTCAACGCCACCCAGTTGGTGCTGGGCAGCAGCCGCAGGCGTACGTGGCAGCAGTTCTTCGGCCGCGGCGTCAGCGCGACCGTCACGCCGCTGTCCGGCGACATCGACGTGCACATCGTCACCCACGAGGAGGTCGGCAAGGGTAGGTTGCCGATTCCCCGGCGCAGCATCAGCCGCCGCCGATACGTCGCCAGCTGGATCCTCGCCGTCCTCGGTCAGCCGCTGCTGAGTCTGGTCCTCGTGGCGACCAAGGACGCTCACGATCTCGAGACCGAACTGCTGCTGTTCCTCACGCTGTCGGTGGGCGTGGCGCTCCTCGGAGGCATCCTGCCCGCGCTGTTCGCCGCGCTGTTCGGTGCCGCGCTGGCGAACTTCTTCTTCACCCAACCGCTGTATACGTTGCGGATGTCCGATCCTGAGGACGTCGTCGCCGTCGTCGTCTTCCCCATCGTCGCGGTGGCTGTCGCTCTCGTGGTCGATCTGGCCGCCCGGCGTACGTCGCAGGCCGCGCGCGCCCAGGCCGAAGCCGACACGCTGTCCACGCTCGCCGGCAGCATCCTGCGCGGCGAACAAGGCCTGGAAGCCATGCTGGACCGGGTCCGCGAAGCCTTCGGCATGGACTCCGTCGTCCTGCTGGAAAGGGTTCCCGACGGTGGCTGGCGCAGCTGCGGGCAAGTCGGTGCGAACCCCGCTGCCACTCCCGAGCAGGGCGACGTCGACGCCAAGGTCAGCGACACCCTCGTACTCTCCGCGCGCGGCCGGGTCCTGCCCGCGGCCGACCGGCGCGTGCTGGAAGCGTTCGCCGCGCACGCCGGTGTTGTCCTCGAACGCCGTCGGCTCACCGAAGAAGCCAAGGCCAGCCGCCGCCTCGCCGAGGCCAACCGGATCAGAACCGCCCTGCTGGCAGCGGTCTCGCACGACCTGCGCACTCCGATCGCCTCCGTCAAGGCCGCGGTCAGCAGCCTGCGGCAGCTCGATCTGGAACTGTCGGACCAGGACCGCGCCGACCTGCTGGCCGACATCGAGAACTCCACCGACCGCCTGAGCCGGCTGGTCGCCAACCTGCTCGACATGAGCCGCGTCCAGGCCGAAACCATCCAGCCACAACTCCGCGCCGTCAGCCTGGAGGAGGTCGTGCCGATCGCGCTGCTGGACGTACCGGCCGATGCCGTCAAGGTGAACCTGCCCGAGGACCTGTCCGCCGTGCACGTCGACCCAGGCCTGCTGGAACGGATCGTCGGCAACATCGTGGAGAACGCCATCCGCCACAACCCGCCCGGCCAGCCCGTCGTCGTATCGGCCTCGGCACTCGGCGACCACGTGGAGCTACGCGTCGTCGACCGCGGGCCCGGTGTGCCCGACGAGTCGAAGGACCGCATCTTCGAACCGTTCCAGCGCCTCGGTGACGTACCCAACGGAACCGGCGTCGGCCTCGGGCTGGCCGTCGCCCGCGGCTTCGCCGAGATCCTCGGCGGCACGCTCACGCCGGAGGACACGCCCGGCGGTGGGCTCACGCTCGTCCTGTCCTTGCCGGCCACGCAACCCACCAGTGTCGAGGTGAACCGTGTCGAGTGAGGCGCTGGTTCTGGTCGTGGAGGACGAGCCCGCTCTGGCCCGGGCGCTGTCCATCACGCTGCGGGCGCGCGGGTACGCCGTCGCGGTGGCGCCGGATGGCAAGACCGCACTCGACCTCGCGTCCCGGCACCAACCTGACGTCGTCGTCCTCGACCTCGGACTACCCGACATCGACGGCATCGAGGTCATCCGCGGCCTGCGCGGCTGGACCCAGGTCCCCATCATCGTCCTGTCGGCCCGGCACACCTCCCAGGAAAAGGTGCAAGCGTTGGACGCCGGCGCCGACGACTACGTCACGAAGCCGTTCAGTATGGACGAACTGCTCGCCCGCCTTCGCGCCGCAACCCGACGCGCCCAGCAAACCAACCACGACGAGAACGCGATCGTCGAGACCGACGCGTTCACCATCGACCTCGCCGCCAAGAAGGTCAGACGTGGAGGGACGGACGTCCGGCTCACACCGACCGAATGGCACCTGCTCGAAGTTCTCGTACGCGCGCCCGGCCGGCTGGTGGCGCAGAAAGATCTCCTGCAGGAGGTCTGGGGACCGAACTACAGCGCCGAAACCAACTATCTGCGCGTCTACATCGCCGGCCTGCGACGCAAGCTCGAGCCCGACCCGTCCCATCCTCGCCATCTGATCACCGAGCCCGGCATGGGATACCGCTTCGAACCCTGACGGCGAGTCCACCGCTGGATCGCTAGGAAGTGGTACTGTATAGCGGTACTAAGTGGCACGCAGTACTGCGACTGTGGAGGGCTCGGATGGACGACCTGACGGAGATGCTGAAGGGCACGCTGGAGGGTTGCGTGCTCGAGATCATCAGCGGCGAGGAGACCTATGGGTACGCCATCACGCGCCACCTGAACGAGCTCGGCTTCGCCGACGTCGTGGAGGGGACGGTCTACACCATCCTGCTGCGGCTGGAGAAGAACGGGCTCGTCCAGGTGACGAAACGACCGTCCGGGGTGGGTCCGCCGCGCAAGTTCTACGCGCTCAACGGGGCTGGCCGCAAAGAGCTCGTGCGGTTCTGGAAGAAGTGGGAGTACGTGTCCTCACGCATCGACAAGCTCAAGGAAGGTGGGAAATGAGCTTCTGGGAGACCATCACAGGCAGCGATCTCACCAGGGAATGGAAGGCGTTCGAGTCCCGGGCCGAGGCGTTGCCGGCCGACTATCGGGCGGCCTGGGAAGAGATCAAGGCTCACCTGTTCCCCTACGGTGATTTCACCGGCCGCAACCTGATGCCGATTCTCGACAGCGCCCTGGGGCTGCTCGAACAAGCCGCGGCGGACGGGCAGGACATTCAGGAAGTCCTCGGTGACGACGTCAAGGGCTTCTGCGCGGCGCTGGCCGGCGGCGAAGGCGGCCGAAGCCATCGCGACCGGTGGCGCGAGCAGTTGAACAGGAACGTCGCAAGGAAACTCGGCCGGCTGGGAGGTTGACGTGGGTATCCAGGACATCATCGAAGGCAAGAAGCAGTGGCGTGCCCACGTGGCGCGGGTCAAGGCACTCCCTGCGGACTATCAGATCGTCTACAAGGAAATGCAGAAATACCTCCTCAAGGTCGGACCAGTTGACCTGACCGAAGGCAACCTGCTCTCAGGGATCGTAGATTTCTTCGAAGAGGGCGTCGCGTCGGGCAAGGGCGTCCTCGAACTCATCGGCACCGACGTCGCCGCCTTCTGCGACGACCTGATCAAGGACTCGCGTACCTACGCCGACATCTATCAAGAGTCGCTCAGGACGAAACCCGGCACTGCCGAGAAGTGACAGGACCTCCAGAAAGGATTACGGCATAGCAGGCACGATGAGCGGTGCATCCGAGCCTGGACACGTCGAGGAGGGGTGGGGGAGGGTCGCCGACGCGTTCCGCGCGAACGTCGACGACCCCGGCGAGATCGGCGCGGCGTGCAGCGTGTACGTCGGCGGCCGCCCCGTGGTCAATCTGTGGGGCGGGCTTGCCGATCGGGAGGCGAACCGGCCATGGAGTGCGGACACCATCGTGCAGGTCGCGTCCACGGCGAAGGGTGCTACCGCGATCTGTGCGCATCTGCTGGCCCAGCGCGGGCAGCTGGATCTGGACGCGCAAGATGAGTCTGGAGGATGAGACTCGGTTCGGTCGACTGCGTTTCTACACGGCATGCCGGCGGGTGTTGACGGGTCGAAGTAGTGTGAATGCTTGTTGCGGAACGTGCCAGCACCCCGGCAGGCCCGCCACTTCGCGCGGGCCGGCCGAGTCCGTCTGGGAGTGCCGTCAGGAGTACGGGTCCTGGGTGAGGAGATGTGCTTTGTATCCCTCGCCGATACCTGGTTCGGGGGTGCCGTTCCAGTCGGTGATGAGGACCGCTCCTCCGGTGCAGCCCCACGGGTTCCAGGTCCACGCCAGGTACGACAGGCCGTGCGCGGAGGCCCAGGTGGTGAGGGTGTTCATGTAGTCGTAGCCGCAGTTGTCGGCGCCGAACTCGCCCAGTACGACCGGCACCTGGGCGGCGACCGGCGCGATCTGGCTGTCCCAGCAGGAGACGCTGGCGCAGGCGTTGAAGCTGTAGGCGTGCCAGGACGCGGCGATGTTGTCGAGCGGGTCGGCAGGCCGGTAGGTGAGCCATTCTCGTAGGTCGTTGGTCCATTCCAGGCCGCTGACCATGATGATGTTGGTGGCACCGGTGGCCCGGACGGCATCAACCAGGTCCTGCATGCCGGCCACCTCGTAGGTGATGCCGGTACACGTTCCACCGTCGCGCAGGCACTGCCAACCCAGCGTCTTGTTCCAGTCGCTGCCGATCTCTGGGTACGGCTCGTTGAACAGGTCGAAGACCACGGCGTCGTTGCCACGGAACGCCGTTGCCACACTGCTCCAGAACTGTGGCGCGTACTGAGCGTCCGGCACCGGCTTCTGGCAGGTGGCATGCACGTCGGTGCAGTGCCAGTCCGGCCCGGTGGTGTAGGCGCCCTGGTTCCAGTGCAGGTCGAGGATGACGTTGATTCCGTTGGCGACCAGCAGGTTGACATAGTCCTTGACGCCTTGCTGGTAGCTGGCACCGCCGGGTGAGCCGTTGAGGCCGAGCCAGCATTCCTCGTTGAGTGGCAGCCGGACGGCGTGGATGTTCCAGGTCTTCATCGCATCAACCGAGGCCTGGTCGACCGGGCCGGAGTCCCACTGGCCCTTGCCCTGCACACAGGCGTACTCGCCGCTGGAGCGGTTCACTCCCAGCAGCCGGTACGGGCGACCGTCGGAGGTGACGATCTGGTTGCCTGCCACGCGTAGCTCCGGCGCCGGACCGCTCGGCGTCGGCGTGGGGGTCGGGTCGGGCGTAGGCACCGTGCCGGTGCAGGTCGTGCCGTTGAGCGCGAACGAGGTCGGCACCGGGTTGGTGCCACTGCGTGCCCCGACGAAACCGATCGAGGTGGACGCGTTGGTGCCCAGCGACCCGTTCCAGTCCAGGCTGGCCGCCGACACCTGCCGGCCGGACTGCGACCAGGTGGCGGCCCAGCCGTTGGTGACCCGCTGGCTGGAGTCCGGGAAGTCGAACGTCAGGCTCCAGCTGGTGACAGCCGAGCCCAGGTTGGTGATGGCCACGTTGGCGGTGAACCCGTCCGACCACGCGCTTTGCACCGTGTACGTCACCGAGCATCCGGCGGCCTGGGCAGAGGTGGGAAGTGTGAACGCTGCGGCGGTGGTCATCGCGAGAAGCGAGGCGGCGCCGACCCGCAGCAGGGCTTGCCGATACTTCATCGATCTCCTCCTTCGTCAAGAGTGTCGATGGGAGCGCTCCCAACAACTTAGTTAGGCCACCTACCAAAGTCAATCGACCATCGATGGGCAGTGGCTCGAAGCGATCGGAACGCGCGGCACATCGGTCTAACGGACGTCCCGCGTAAAGTAGGCTGGCTTACAAAGCGCCCGGTCCCGGGAGGTCAGATGGCGGCCAGCGCGATCAGGTCAAGCAGGCCGAAGACGCGCGGACGGGTGTTCGATCTGATCAGGGCCGCTCGCACGATCAGCCGGGTCGAGCTGGCGGCCAGGTCTGGTCTGACCGCGCCGACGATTTCCGAGCTGGTCCGCGAGCTCGTGGCCGACGGTCTGGTCGTCGAGGCGGGCCGCGGAGCGTCCACCGGCGGCAAGCCTCGCACTCTGCTGCAGCTCAACCCGCTGGGCCGCTACAGCGTCGGCGTGCAACTCGAGCGGAACACCTGCGTCATCGTGGTCGCCGACCTGTCCGGCCGGCCGGTGGCCAGGTCCTCCTTTCACGGCACGGCGCTGATGCCGCCCGAGCAGGCGCTCGCGCTGGTGGCTTCCCAGGTCGACGCGTTGCTCGCCACGGCGGCCGTGGACCGGGCGAAGGTGCTGGGTGTCGGCCTGGTCAGCTACGGCCCGCAGGATCGGCACGCCGGTGTCCTGTTGACACCCCAGCCCACGCAGGAGTGGTGCGACTTTCCCGTCGCGCAGCGGCTCGCCGAACGGTTGGAGCTTCCCGTCCTGCTCGACAACGACGCCGCGGCGGCGGCGATCGGCGAGTACTGGATGGGTGCGGTGGACCCGGACAGCACGCTCGGCTGCATCTACATGGCCACCGGGATCGGTGGCGGCGTCGTGGTCGCCGGCGAGGTGTATCGCGGCAGCTCCTCCAACAGTGTGGAGATCGGCCATATCTCCGTCGACGCAGAAGGCGACGAGTGCCCGTGTGGCAACCTCGGCTGCCTGGAGAACTACGCCGGTCCGTCCGCGGTGGTCAGGCAGGCGCTGGCAATCCCTGCGATGGCCGAACGGTGGGGCCTCGACCCGGCCGGAACGAACCTGCTCGCGGAGTTCGCGCGGGTCGCCGCGGCCGCCTACGCCGGCGACCCGGACGCCCGCGACCTGATCGGACGCTCCGCTCGTTACCTCGGCGTCGCCGCCGTCACCCTCACCACCCTCTTCGACCTTGATCTGGTCGTTCTGGCGGGGCCGAGCTTCACCGTGGCCGGCTCGATGTACCAGGCGCTGATCCAGCAGGAGCTGGATCGCCGCACCTTCGCGCGGCAGGCACACTCCGTACGAGTCGTGCCGTCAGTCAGCGGATCCGACGCGGCCGCCATCGGTGCGGCGACGCTGGTGCTGCAGAGCGAGCTCACCCCCGGCAACACCCGCCGAGAACACGCCACATCTTCGGCTTGACGCCCACGGCCGCGGTCAGCGGTCCGGCTTGGCGGTGAGGTATTCCAGCAGCACGTCGCCCAGCATGCGCCGGTAGTGCTTGCGCCGCTTCGGATTCAGTAGGTCGCGGGCGAAGATGGCGTTGAAGGTGTAGCGGTTCGCGATCCGGAACACGCAGAACGAGCTGATCAGCATATGCACGTCGAGCGCGTCAACGTCGTCGCGGAACTGGCCGGCGGTGCGGCCGCGTTCCAGGATTCGCCCGAGTACGTCAACGGCGGGGTTGGCCAGGCGGGAGAGTACGTCGGAACGCGCGATGTGCTCGGCGTGGTGGATGTTCTCGATGCTCACCAGGCGGATGAAGTCGGGGTGCGCCTCGTGGTGGTCGAACGTCAGCTCGGCCAACTGCCGGATCGCGTCCGCGGGGTCGAGGTGTTCGACGTCGAGTTCCTGCTCCAGAGACCGGATCAGGCTGTACGCGCGCTCGAGTGCCGCGACGTACAGCTGCTCCTTGCTGCCGAAGTAGTAGTAGATCATCCGCTTGGTGGTGCTCGTCTTCGCAGCGATCTCGTCTACGCGCGCGCCGGTGTACCCGAGCTGGGCGAACTCCGCGGTCGCCACGTCGAGGATCTCGGCACGTGTGCGGTCGGCGTCGCGCGACTTGACGGCACGCGCTTGGTTGGACGGCGGTGCGGATGACACGTTCGGCACGGACTCCCTCTTAAGCCAGAGTTTCGGTTTCCACTCTAGGGGGTGGACGGGTTTGGCACGTACGATGCTAGTAACTAGCTAGTTCGTTCATAATTGGGAAGGGGAGCCTGGCGTGAGCTACCTGATCGGCCTGGTCGGCGCCGGGATCGGGCCGTCCCTGTCCCCAGCGCTGCACGAGCGCGAAGGGAGCGCGCTGGGCCTGCGCTACGTCTATCGGCTGCTGGACCTCGGCATGCTCGCCCGGCCCGCCGAAGCGGTTGGCGAGATCGTCGCGGGTGCCCGGCTCCTTGGCTACGACGGACTCAACATCACCCATCCGTGCAAGCAGCTCGTCCTCGGTCACGTGGACGAGCTGGCACCTGACGCCGCCGCCATCGGTTCGGTCAACACCATCGTCATCGACGGCGATCGCACCATCGGCCACAACACGGACTGGTCCGGATTCGCCAAGAGCGTCAGCCGCGGGCTCCCACGCGCGAAGCTCGATGACGTGGTGTTGCTCGGGGCCGGCGGTGCCGGCGCGGCAGCGGCGCACGCGTTGCTGACGCTCGACGCCGGTGTTGTGCATGTACTGGATGTCGACACCGGGCGGAGTGCCGCCCTCGCCGAGTCCCTGTGCGAACGGTTCGGCGCCGGCCGGGCACGCGCCGGTAGCCTGCATGAGCTCCCCACACGGCTCGGGTACGCCGACGGGCTCGTGCACGCAACTCCCACCGGCATGGCGCACCACCCAGGCATGCCGGTGCCTCCGGAGTCGCTCCGGCCCGGACTCTGGGTCGCCGACATCGTCTACCGCCCGCTGCGCACCGAACTCGTCCTCACAGCACGCGCTCGCGGCTGCCAGGTACTGGACGGCGGCGGGATGGCCGTCTTCCAGGCCGCCGACGCGCTCGAGCTGTTTACCGGCGTCACGCCGAACGTCGACCGGATGTTGCGGCATTTCGAAAGCCTCGTCGGCGCCTCACCTGATCGCGTGGCCTGATCCGGCAGTGTCGTTGTAATGAACGAACCAGTGAGTTAATTTCGGGCTACTCTCACACCGAGGAGCCCGCCATGCGAGGAAAGCCACGCAAGGCCGCGCTGGCCGCCTGGATCGGCAGCGCCCTGGAGTACTACGACTTCTTCATCTACGGCACCGCCGCGGCGCTGGTCTTCAGCAAGATCTTCTTCCCGCAGTCGACACCGGGAAGAGGGACGCTGCTGGCCCTGGCCACGTTCGGCGTCGGCTATCTGGCCAGGCCCGTCGGAGCATTCGTCATGGGGCACATCGGCGACCGACTCGGCCGGAAGAGGGTCCTCGTAGCCACGCTGGTGATGATGGGCCTGTCGACGTTCCTTGTCGGCTGCCTGCCCACCTACGACCAGGTCGGCGTCGCGGCACCTGTGCTGCTGGTGGTGCTTCGCCTGCTGCAGGGCTTCTCCGTCTCCGGCGAGCAAGCGGGCGCCAACTCGATGACGCTGGAGCACGCGCCGCCGGAGCGCCGCGCGTTCTACACCAGCTTCACGCTGAACGGGACCCAGGCTGGGCAGATCATCGCGACCGCTGTGTTCCTGCCTGTCGCCGCGTTGCCCGAGGAGCAGCTGCTCAGCTGGGGTTGGCGCGTGCCGTTCTGGCTGAGCGTCGTGGTCGCCGGAGTGGGGCTGGTGATCCGGCGCAACCTCGAGGAGACGCCCGCGTTCGAGCAGGAGGTCGCCGAGGACAACGTGGCCAAGGCGCCCCTGGCCGTCCTCCTCCGCGAGCACTGGCAGAGCGTGCTGCGGGTGATCGCCGCCGCGGTGATCGCGTCGGTGAGCACGATCTTCACCGTCCATGCCCTGTCCTACGCGGTGAACACCATGAAGCTGGACCGCCCGGCGATCCTGTGGGTGGGTGTGCTGGCCAACGCCGTCGCGCTGCTGGCGATCCCGCTGTGGGCGTCGCTGTCGGACCGGGTGGGACGTAAGCCGGTGTTCGTCGGCGGCTCGCTGGGCTGCGCGGTGCTGATGTTCGCCTATCTGTGGTCGATCTCGGTCGGCGACTATGTGCTGATTTTCGTCGCCGGGATCGTGCTGTTCGGTGTCGTCCACAGCGCTACGAACGGGATCTGGCCGGCCTTCTACGGCGAAATGTTCCCCACCCGTGTGCGCCTGTCCGGCATGGCGATCGGCACGCAGATCGGCTTCGCGATCGCCGGGTTCGCGCCGACCCTGGCCACGTGGGTCGCCGGCACCGGCCCGGAGAGCTGACTGGGCGTCTCGGCGATCACGGCCGTGTTCTGCCTGGTCAACGTCGTCGCCGTGGCGACGGCGAAGGAGACGTTCCGCGTCCCCACCGAGCGGCTGGGTTCCCGCGACCTGGTTTCCGTGTGAGCGATTTCCGGGTCTACGCCCTCTGCTACGCCCGGCGCGAAGCAGTGCGAGGCGAGCACTTCCTTGGTTACGACGACCGGGCGGCGGAGCCGCATCCCACCGCGTACTACGTCTGGCTGGCTGTGTCCGACCAGCACACCGTGCTCGTCGACACCGGCATCAGCCGCGCTCGCGCCGCGCGGATCGAAGGTCTGACCTACCTGGCCTCGCCTGCTGACTTGCTGGCCGACCTGGGTGTGGCCACCTCCGATGTGAGCCACGTCGTGCTCACCCACCTGCACTACGACCACACGGGTACCGCGCGGGAGTTCGGCTCCGCGAGATACGTGCTGCAGCGGGCCGAGCTCGACTACTGGACAGGCCCGTGGGCCGGTCGCGTCGGCAGGGAGAAATGGCTGCTGGACGAGGACGACCTCGCCCGGCTGCAGGGCGACCGGCTGGATCTCGTCGACGGTGACGTGACGTTGGTGCCCGGCCTGAGTCTCCATCTCGTGGGTGGTCACACCGCAGGCATGCAGGTGGCCCGCGTCCGAACGGGCGGAGGGCACGTGGTGCTGGCCTCCGACGCGAGCCACTTCTTCGAGAACATCGAGACCGACCGGCCGTTCCCGATCCTGCACAGTATGACGGGGATGTACGGCGCGTTCGACCGGATCAACGAGCTGGCCAGTGGGCCGCACCTCGTGGTCGCCGGGCACGACCCGGAGGTGCTGAACCGCTTCCCCGCCTACTCCGACGAGCTTCGAGGCCGCGTCGCCGTGATCGCCTAGCGACTACTTGGGCACGGGTGCTGCGGCGGCCTCGTTGATGGTTGCGGCACCGTCCTCGCGGGTCAGCCAGCCTTCCCTGACGAGCCTGTCGACCTGGGCGATCACCGCCCGCGTGTATACGCCGTGGTTGGGATACAGCCGTAGTAGCTCGGCCTGGTCGAACGGCGCCATGTGACCGAACAGGTTGCAGCCCTGGCCGATGCTCGACGGAAAGTAGGTGGCGGTCGGCACGTCGACCCACGGCGTCCGGACACCGCCGACGGCGTTCCCGTGCCCGTCCAGCACCGTCCGACCATCGGCGTCGACCTCGATCCGCGAGGCCTGCGGCGGGGAGGCGCCGGTGCGAGCCCAGCGGTCCAGCTTCACGTGGGCGGCGTTGTACAGGTAGTGCATCGGGAACGTCGTGCCCACACCGTCGCAGTTGTAGTAGTTGTACGTGACGCCGATCCTTGCCAGGTCCGCCGGCGACGGGGCGAAGCCGGACGTGTAGGAGTAGGCGTGCGCCGAGCCCGCCACCTCGTACAGGCGGTACTTGTCGCCTGGCCGGTCGGAGTCGTCGCGGCGAGAAGCACCCCGGTCCATGTAGTAGTCGGTCTGCGTCTGCATCTTGATGACCGGCTCGCGAGTGGGCCGGATGCGGTCGCCGTCAGACGGCGTCGCCCCGCACTTGTTCAGAGGTTTGACGCCGCCGGCTGCCGCAGCGACGAGGAAACCGTCGTAGACGTGCGCACGCGGGTGCACCGCGTTGATGTACCGGTTCAGGTACGCACCCGATTGCGAGTATCCGGTCGCGTAGACCTTCTCCGCTCGAAGGCCACGCAGCGGGTTGTCCCGCCCGCGGCTCTTCAGCGCCGCACCCACCTGGCTGAGGATGTCCCACGCCAGCCCACCTTCGGTATCCGAGGACGAGTTGAGCGCGCTGCCGGCGCAGCCGCGCTGGTCCGGCCAGGCCAGCGCGCCATAACGCGCCGGGTCGAACGTCTTCAGCGCCGCGACCGCGTTGGGTGCGCTGGTGACGCCCACGTAGGCGTCGCCACGGCGCAGGTACTCGTCGTGCGACGTCAGCCACATGCGGTCGAGGTCCCAGCCGTTGGTCATGTTCATGATGTCGGCAACGACCGTCCCGCTGAACTTCCGGGGATCGGCCGGGCGCCGCACGATGATGCGGTTGGTGTACGGCACCGCGGCTTTGACGATCACGACCTTGCCCGCGGCGTCGTAGTCGTAGACGTTGGCCCGGCCGGTGACGAGGAACTCCTCCTCGACGTAGCCGTACGGAGTCAACGCCACGGTGGAGAGGTTGAACGGATGCGAGTCACCGGTGACGGGGAGTGGCCCGGACAGCGAGGGTACGGGAGTGGTCGGCCGTGGCCCTTGGGCGGTCGCGGGCGAGGACAGGGTGGTGGCCAGGGCCAGCACGCATGCGCAGGCCAACCGGACAACGGATCGGAGCATCGGATTCTCCTTACGCTGGTCTACTCGCCGATGCGGGAACGCTCGGCCGCGGCGATCGTCGCATTGGCGTCGCGCCGGGTGAGGAAGCCGTCGCGCAGGTTCTGCTCGGTGGTGGCGCGCACCTTCGACACGTACGCGCGGTGGGACGGATAGAGCTCGGTCAGCGTGGTCTGGTCGAACGGGATCCAGGTACCGCTCTGCCGGCAGCTGCTGTCCGTCGCCGAAGTGAGCCCGATGTTCCACCCGGTGTTGCGCTCGACGGGCACGTCGATCGCGGCCAGGCGGATGCCTCCGCGAACCAGTTGGTACTGATCCCTGCTCACCGTCACCGGGGTGGTGCTGAAGTCGGTGACGTCCAGCTCGGGCGCGGCGGGTGGCTGACGGCCGTCCCGCACCCACCGCACGATGTGGTCGAACATCGCGTCGAGCACGTAGTGGTACGGCAGGTTGCTGCGCGCGGGTGACACGCACGGCGCGGTCGGCCCGGCCAGCGGTCCGCGTACGCCGGCATCCCGCAGCCGGACCGCGTTGTTGGTAAGAAAGGCCTGCCGGTCGGAGTGCGAGGCTCCGGCGATCTCCCAGTACCGGAAGGTCGCGGTGTCGGGCTGGCGGCGGCCGGCCTGGCTGGAGAGGACGTCGTACTCGGACGCGGTCTTGAAGACCTTCGTCGTGAGGTCGGAGCGGATCGTGGTGCCGCCGTCGATGACCGTGATGGCGTCGTAGACGGAGTGGAGGGGATGCACGGAGTTGGCGTAGGTCGCCAGCCGGCTGGCCGACTGGGACTGGCCGGTGGCGATCAGATCACGTGGTCGAAAGCCGGCGATCGCCCCACTCCGCAAGGCGATCGCGGCCTGGCTGAAGACGTCGTAGCTGAGTGAGTCGTCGGTGACGCTGCCGCCCGCGGTGAGGTCGAGGCTGCCGTACCGGTTCGGGCTCCAGGCTCGCAGTCCGGTGGCGGAGTTGACTCCGTTGCGCTGGGCGCTGACGCCGACCCAGGTGTAGCCAGTGACCGTCGGTGCGGCGGCCGGCGCCGAGGCGCCGGGAGACTCCGGCGACGGAGGTGCCGGGGCTCCGATGCCGGCGGCCAGGGCGACGAGCGCGACAAGAGGTCGTAGCAGCATGAGCCCTCCATGAGGAGTAAGTGCCGGCTAGGCGATCTATTCCAAGGGGTCGCCTGACGCGCGACGCCTGGCATCCACGCCGGCTGCGTTGTCGTCGATCGCCGGAGGCCCCTCCTGGCTCCTCCTCCGCCATGCCAGCGCGGCGCCATGCGCCGCGCGCTTGACCGGCGACCCCTTGGAATAGATCGTCTAGAGGCCGAGGTAGATACGCCGCACTTGGGGATCGTGGCGAAGCTCCTCGGACGTACCGGTGGCAGCGATTTCACCGTTCTCCATGACCAGGCAGGTGGTGGTGACCTCGAACGTGAGCTTGGCGTTCTGCTCGACGAGCACGATGGCCAGACCGTCTGCGTTGAGTCGTTTGAGTACGTCGGCTATCCCCGCCACGAGGATGGGCGACAGGCCCATCGACGGTTCGTCGAGCAACATGACGTTGGGCCGGCACATGAGTGCCCTGCCGACGGCCAGCATCTGCTGCTGGCCGCCGGACAGCTCACCGGCCAGACGGTTCCGCATCTCGCCGAGGACCGGAAACAGGTCGTAGATCTCGTCGATGGGCGTCTGCTTCCAGCTTCGGGCGTACGCGCCGAGCAGGAGGTTCTTCTCCACTGACAGGCCGGGGAAGACGTGCCTGCCTTCGGGGACGTAGCCGATGCCGTGCCGGACCAGCGTGTGTGGTGCGGCACGGAGGAGATCGACCGAGCCGAACTGGATGGCGGTGGCTTTGCGCGGCGCCAAGCCCATGATGGCTTTGAGGGTTGAGCTCTTGCCCGCGCCGTTGGCTCCGATGATCCCCAGGGCCTGCCCGGGCCGCACGGTGAAGCTCACGCCGTGGGTGGCGCGGATCCCGCCGTAGTGGACGGACAGGCCGTCAACGGTCAGCGTGCTCATGTTCGGCTTCCTGCTCGGTGGGGGCAGCCATGGAGTCGCCGAGGTACGCCTCGACGACGGCAGGGTCGACGGCGACCTCCTCCGGGAGGCCGTCGGCGATCACGCGGCCGCCCGACAGCACCGTGACGCGGTCGCACAGCGACATGACAAGGCCCATGTTGTGCTCGATCACCACGACGGTCACCCCGGAATCACGGATCGAGCGGACGATTCGCGCCAGCTGCTGGACCTCCTCGCCGTTCAGCCCGGCGGCGGGCTCGTCCAGTAGGAGCAGGGTGGGTGACATGGCCATGGCGCGGGCGATCTCCACCCGGCGCTGGATGCCGTACGGCAGTGCACGCGGGATGGCGTCGGCGAAATCAGCGAGCCCGAACCGGCCGAGCACCTCGTCGGCCGCTGCGCCCGGGTTGCGGTTCAGCGCGACCAGGATGTTGTCGCGGACGGTCAGGTCCTCGAACAGGCGTAGATTCTGAAAGGTACGGGCGACGCCGCGCTGGGCGAGCCGGTACGGCGCCGCCGACGTCACGTCGCGCCCGCGCAACCGAACCCGTCCGCTGGTCGGGGTGTAGAAACCGCTGACGACGTTGAACAATGTCGTCTTGCCGGAGCCGTTCGGCCCTACAATGCCGCGGATCTGACCTGTGGGCACGGTCAAGGAGACGTCCTCCAGCGCGGTCAGCCCCTTGAATCGCTTGGTTACGCCGTCGATCTCCAGGACCGTGGAAGGCTCGACCTCTGCCGCTTCGGCATAGGGGAGGAACGGTCCCAGCCGCGCGCGCTCACCAGTTCTTCGCCGTCGCAGCGAGATCCCGGCGAGGCCCTTCGGAAAGAAGACCACGACGAGCACGACGATGATGCCGTAGCCGAGTTGCGCGAACGCGGACACGTCCAGCAGTGCTTCGCGGACGAACGCGAGCGCGAGCGCGCCTACGATGCAGCCGACGACGTTGCTGCGCCCACCGATGATCACCATCGCGAGCAGCAGGAACATGTTGCCGATGCTGAACGTCTCCGGCGCGACGAAACGGATGAGCCCGGCGTAGAGCACGCCGGCCGCCCCGCCGTACAGGCCGGACAGGACGAAAGCGGTCATCCGTAGCAGCGGTATCTCCGCACCGAGCGAACTGGCGGCCAGGTCGTCGTCGCGCATCGCGCGGAGCCGGCGGCCCAACGGAGCGCGGGTGACGAACAGCGCGAACGTCAACGCGAGCACGAAGACGACCAGTTCGACGTAATAGAACAAGTACGCGCTGGACAGGTCGACGCCGAACATCGGTGGCACCGGGATGTCCCCGATCCCTTCGGCGCGACCGGCGATGTCGGCGTTGGTGACCCAGTTCGTGAACGCCAGCGCCAACCCGAGTGTGACGATGCCGAGATAGTGGGACTGCATGCGCAGCGCGGGGATCCCGACCAGCAGGCCGAAGCCGACCGCTGTCAGCATCGCCAGCACCGCGGCTGTCCAGAACCCGAAGCCCGCTTGGGTGGTGAGGATCGCGACGGCGTATGCGCCGACGCCGAAGAACGCGACCTGCGCCAGGTTGATCTGCCCGGCCACACCCATCGTCAGACCCAGGCCGATCGCGAGGATGGCGAAGATGATCGCGACGTCGACCACGTGCATGACATACCCGCCGAGCGTGTACGGCAGCAGCCAGGCCGCCAGCGCGACCGCGGCGAAGGGCGCCTTCCTCCAGTGCCTCATGCGCGGTTCACCGTCTTCTCGCCGAAGATGCCCGTCGGCCGGAACATCACCACGACGGCGAACACCACGAAGGTGACCAGCTCGGAGTACTCCTGGAAGTTGCCGGCGGCGAAGGAGTCGAGCAGGCCGAACGCCATGCCACCAACGATCGCCCCGGGCATGCTCCCGAACCCACCGAGCATGGCTGCGGCGAAACCCTTGATGCCGAGCGTGCCGCCCATGGTCGGGTTGACGTACAACATCGGCCCGATCAGACTGCCCGCCAGCGCCGCCAGGCCGGCACCGATGGCGAAGGCCATGGCGTTGCTCCGGCCCACATGGATGCCGCAGGCGGTGGCCGCCTCGTGGTCCATGGCAACCGCCTGCATGGCGGCACCGAGCTTCGTGCGCTGCAAGAACAGCGCCAGCATCGCCGTGGCCAGCGCGGCGACGCAGATCACCAGCAGGCTGTAGGTCGGGACGCGTACCCCGCCGAGGTTCAGCGGCTCGGTGGCGACCGGGTTGGGGACAGCCTGGCCCGTCGCGCCCCAGACCAGGATCGCCAGGGCCTCCAGGACCGCACCGAAGCCGATGGTGCCGATCAGCATCAGTGTGAAGTCCTTGTTCTCCAGCGGGCGCAGGAAGCGTTCGATGATCAGGCCGATCAAGCCGGTCACCACTATTGCCACCACGATGGCGACCGCGAAAGGCAGTTTGGTGGCCATGTAGAACGTCGAGGCGGCGTACGCGCCGATCATCACGACGCTCCCGTGGGCGAAGTTGACCAGGCCCATCGTGCGGAACACGATCGAGAAGCCCATCGCCACCAGCGCGTACACCGCTCCGAACGTGATACCGCCGATCAGGGTCTGCAGCAGGACCTGCACGGTCAGCTCGCTGCCCCGGCGACGACCCTGCCGGCCTTGACCAGTCCGATCTTGGTCTCGTGGATGCCGACGCCGAACTCGTCGTAGGTGTAGGTGCCGAGTAGTCCGTCGCGCTTGACGTCGCGGATGGCGTCGGCCAGCTTCTGCCCGCCCTCACCATTGGTCTGCTTGAGTGCCTCGATGAGGATCGACGCGCCGTCGTACGCCTTGGCGCCGTGGGCCTCGGCCTCCTCGTTGTACGCGGCCTTGTACTTGGCCGCGAACTCCTTGCTGGCAGCGGTTTCCTCGTTGCTGAGATAGGGCGAGCTGACCACCGAGCCCTCGGCGTTCGCCGCACCGGCGGTGTCGATGTAGACGTCGGTGCCCATTGGCGCGCCACCGGCGAAGACCGCCTTGATGCCGAGCTCGCGCGCCTGCTTGGCGATCAGTCCCGACTGGACCTCCTCGGCGCCGACGAACAGCACCTGGGGGTTCTGCTGACGGATCTTGGCCAGATTGCTGTTGAAGTCCTTCTGCTCGGGGGTGACCACCTCGTCGGCGACCGGCGTTACTCCGCGCTGCTTCAGAGAGTCGAGGAACGCATCGTGCTCACCGGAGCCGTACGCGCCGTTGTTGCTGATCAGGGCGATCTTCTTGTGGCCCTGTTCGTCGACGAGGTACGTGGCCAGCGTCTCGTCGAAGGTCACACTGGTCGGCGCGTTGAGGAAGAGGAAGGGACTCTTCAGCTCGGCGAGCTTCGGCGACTGACCCGAGGTGATGTTGGGGATCTTGCTGGTCTTGAGGATCGGAGCCATCGCCAGCGTGACGGCACTCTCGGCGGTGCCGAGCATCGCGACGTAACCCTCGGAGGAGATCTTCCGGGCCAGGTTCGTGCCAACGGTCGGGTCGCCCTGGTCGTCGAAGAGGTCGAGCTTGATCTGGCGGCCGTTGATTCCGCCCGCCTTGTTGGCCTCGTCGATGGCCAGTTTCACACCCTTGGACTCCCACTTGCCGAGCGAGCTGAGCTGGCCGCTCTGCGCGTTGACATTGGCGATCTTGATCGGCCCGGTTGCCTTGCCTTCTTCTTCGGTAGTGGCGCCCGGCGGAGTGCAGGCGGCGAGCGCGAGCAGCGCGGCCAACGCCGCTGCGGTGATCGGCAGTCTTGCGGAACGCATGGTCACCTCTGAAGTGGTGAGTACTTATTCACGAACTAGTACGTTAGTTATAACGTCGGAAGTCGGTGAGGGGAATATCGATCGGGCAACGGTTTCAGTCGGGGAAGACGCCCTGGTAGATGTCCTTGATGTTCCAGTGCCCAGGGGTTGGCACCGGTTCGTTGACCATGGGGACGTCGATGACAGCCGGGCGCCGGTTCGCGACGGCCTGGCGCAGTGCCGTACCGAGCTCTTGTGGAGCGGTGATGGCATAGCCGTCCGCCCCGCAGGCGACTCCGAGTGCGGCGAAGTCGGGGCTGGCGGCGAAGTCGCAGCCGTGGCTGCGGCCGAAGAACGTGGTCTGCAGGTCGGAGATCGTGCCGTGCGACTGGTTGTTCATCACGACGAAGATCACGGGTGCACCGTGCTCGACCGCCATGGAGATGGCGGGCAGCTGGGCGCTCATGCCGCCGTCACCGATCAACGCGACGATCGTTCGGTCCGGCTCGGCGAGCTGTACACCTACTGCGGCGGCCGGGCCGAAGCCCATTGTGGACGCGCCGCCGGGAGTGATGAACCGCCCTTCGGCCGGTAGCTCGTAGCACTGCGCGACGCCGTTCTTGTTCCAGCCGACATCGGTGACCAGGACGGCGTCTGACGGTAGGACCGCTCGCAGGTCGGACAGGATGCGCTCGGGCCGGAGCGGGAACGCGTCGCTTCGGCCGCGTTCCCGGCTGGCGGCGAACAGGCCGGCGCGGGCCGTTCGGATCTGTTCCCGGAGTTCGGGACGATCTCTGGCCGGGTGCGACTTGGCCGCGGCCGCGATCGCCTTGACGGCCAGCGCGACATCTGCGGTCGCGCCGATCGCCACGGGATAGCTGCGACCCAACTCGGCCGGGTCGATATCGATCTGGATGAGTGTGCTGGCGTCGAAATCCCACGTGAATCGAGAATCCCAGGAGCTGGCGTCGGTCTCGGCGAAACGGGTGCCCAGGGCGAGCACGACATCGGCCTGCCGCGCGTAGTCGTTGGTGAGCTCGAGCCCCCAGAACCCGGTCATGCCCATCACCAGCGGGTGGGCGTCAGGGACCGCGCCCTTGCCCATCAGGGAGTGCGTGAGAGGAACATCGAAGTGCTCGGCGAGGCGGAGCAGGGCCTCGGTCTCCGACCGCAGCCCGCCGCCGACGTAGACGAGCGGCCGCTCGGCCGCCGCCAGCGTGGCGGCGATCCGCTCGGCGGTGGTCGCGGGCAGGTCGGGCCGGTCGGCGTGGCTTCGTTCCGGGTATGGCGCCCCGGGCCGGGAGAACACGTCCATCGGCACGTTCACCAGCGTCGCGCCCGGCCTGCCCGTGGTCGCGGTCCAGAACGCCCGCTCGACCGCCCGGCCGAGATCCGCGGGCGTGTGGACGTTCCACACCCGCTTGGCGAACGGCCGGTAGATCGAGGCCTGGTCGTCATCCGTGTGCAGGTTGATCTCCTGGTGCGGGTGCCGGCCGCGGAAGTACGACGGGATGTCGCCGGCGATGACGACCAGCGGCACGGAGTCGAGTGCGGCGGTCATGACGCCGGTCACCGCATTGGTCAACCCAGGCCCGACATGGACGAGCACGACTCCCGGCCGGCCGGATGCCCGGGCGTAACCGTCGGCCGCATGGGCCGCGGCCTGCTCGTGGCGCGCGATGACGAACCGGATCGAGCTGCGGCTCAAGGCGTCGAGCACGGCGATGTTGGTGTGCCCGCAGGTGCCGAACACGATCTCGACGCCGAGGTCCTCGAGTTGCGCGACGAGCGCTTCCGCGGCGGTGCTCACTGTTCTCCCCAGATCGACATCCCCCGCAGCAGGAGGGTCTTGGTCACGGTGAAGTCCTCGACCATCCAGCGCGGCGACTCCCGGCCGATACCGGAGTCCTTGACGCCACCGAAGGGCACGTGGTCGAGGCGGAAGTTCGACGAGCCGTTGACGACCAGGCCGCCGACCTCCAGCTCGCGCCAGGCCTGGACGATGCGCCGGACGTCGTGAGTGAACAGCCCGGCCTGCAGGCCGTACCTGCTCCGGTTGCAGGTCTCGATCACGTCGTCGAAGCCGTCGTACGGCAGGACGGCGACGCAGGCGCCGAACACCTCCTCCTTGACGAGGGTTGCGTCCGGATCCGGTGCGGCGACGACGGTGGGCGCCATGACTGCCCCCGTCCGGCTGCCGCCGGTGGTGACCGTACCGCCGGACGAAGCGCTCCACTGGACCACTCGTTCGGCGGCCGCGTCGTCGACCATCGAGCCGACGTCGGTGCTCTCGTCGAGCGGATCCCCCACGGCCAGGCCCTTCACCTGGGTGGTGAACGCGTCGACGAACGCGTCGAACCGGCCGCGCTGCACGTAGACCCGTTGGACGGAGATGCAGCTCTGGCCGGAGTTGCTGTAGCCCGTACGCGCGCAGATCGCTGCCGCGGCACCGATGTCGGCGTCCTCGCAGACGATGGTCGCGGCGTTCCCGCCCAGCTCCAGCAGCACCCGCTTGGGACCGGCCGCGTGGGCCACAGCCGCGCCGGCCGCGGCGCTTCCGGTGAAGCTCACCACCGCGATCTCCGGCGCGGCACACAGCGCTGCACCGACTTCGCCACCACCGTGCAGCACCTGCACGGCCTCGATCGGCATACCCGCGTCCAGCAGCAGCTTGACGAGCTCAGTCGAGACGGCCGGCGCCTGTGGTGGTGGCTTGACGATGGTCGTGTTGCCCGCGGCGAAACTGGCCGCGAGCTTGTGGGCCAGCAGGTTGGCGGGAGCGTTGAACGGCGTGATCGCCAGCACCGGCCCGGCAGGGGCACGATGGGTGAAAGCCGTGTGGCCCACGCCCCGGTCCCAGCCGGCCGCCGGCAAGGTCTCGCCGCCGATCGCTCTCGCCTCGGCGGCCGCGACCGCGAGCGTGTCGGCCACCCGGACCATCTCACCGCGGCCGTCTTTCAGCGGCTTGCCGAGCTCCAGCGCGATCAGCCGGGCGAAGTCGTGTATCCGTTCGCCGACCAGGGCGGCGGCTCGCTCCAGGATCGCCGCGCGAGAGGCCGGAGCCAGGCGGCCGACCGGCTTGGCGCTCTCACGCGCATAGGCCCGAGCGGCCGCGATGTCCTCGGATTGCGCCGTCCGCGCTCGGCTGACCGTCTGTCCCACGTACGGGCCGAGACGATCGGCCTTCGGGCCATCGGTCACCCACTCACCGGCGACCAGGCATCCGGCTTCGTAAACCACGTCCACCCCACCTTCGCGCGTCTGATGAACGGTCCAGATAGTTCGTAGTCTGGTTCACCTCACCGTAGACGTCCGCCACGGCGGCTGGCAAGGTCCATTTAGTGGCTCATCTGATCCGCTACGTGGATTCCGGTGTTAGGCTTCGTCGGCATGAGAGACGGCTCCGCGGAATCCGGTGTACGCAGCGTCCAGCGGGCGTTCGACATCCTGTCGCTGTTCACCGAGGACCGTCCGAGCCTGACTATCCGCGAGGTGGTCGACGAGACCGGTCTGGCCAAGACGACGGCGCTGCGCCTGCTGCAGACCCTCGAGCAGATGGGGCTGTTGTGGGCCACGTCGAAGGGCTACACCGCCGGTCCCGCGCTCTGGCGGTGGGCGCACCTGGCCAAGCGAGCCTGGGAGTTGCCTCCGGAGGCGACGCAGCTCATGCGCGAGCTGGGCGGCCGACAGCGCGAGACGGTCAATCTCTACGTGGCAAGGGGAATCCACCGGGTCTGCATCGCCCAGCAGGAGAGCACGCTCCCGCTCCGGCACGTCGTACGGGTGGGTGACGAGCTGCCGATGTGGGGTGGGGCTTCGTCGAAGATCCTGCTCAGGGACGCGTCGGAAGCGGTGCTGGCGCGAGTGTGCCGGACCTCTCCGCACGGCAAGGACCACGTGGACGTGCTCCGGCAGCGGATCGCGCAGGCCGCGGCCGACGGCTACGCCGTGAGCCACGGAGAACGCGAGCAGGGCACGTCGGCGGTGGCCGTCCCCGTGACTGGCGGCGCTGGACAGATCGTCGCCGCGCTCACGCTCAGCGGGCCCACGGTGCGGTTCACCGACGACCGCGTACAGGAGTTCGCGGCCGATCTGCGTGACGTCGCCAAGCGGATGTCGGAGCGAGGGCTCGACCATCATCTCTGGAGCGTGTGAATGCAGGAGCCGCCGCAGTTGCCGCTTTCTGGGGTCAGGGTCGTCGACCTGACCAACGTCCTCGCTGGACCGTACTGCAGCTACCAGTTGGGGCTGTTCGGTGCCGAGGTGACCAAGGTGGAGATGCCCGGGGTCGGCGACCTCGCGCGGCACCTCGGTCCCGAGTCGGGGCTCAACGCGGCCGGCCTCGGTGCGTCGTTCCTCGCGCAGAACGCCGGCAAGCAGTCGGTCGAGATCGACCTGAAGTCTGCGTCGGGCAGGCAGGAGTTCGAGGGCCTGGTCAGTGCGGCCGACGTCCTGCTGGAGAACTTCCGGGCGGGCGTGCTCGCCAGGCTCGGCTACGACTGGGAGCGATTGCGCGAGCTGAACCCCCGCCTGATCTGTTGCGCGATCTCCGGCTTCGGTCAGGACGGCCCGATGAGCCAGGCGCCCGCTTATGACCAGATCATCCAAGGGCTGTCCGGCATGATGAGTGTCACGGGCACGCCGGCCACCGCACCGCTGCGTGTCGGCTTCCCGGTGTGCGACACGGTGGGCGGGTTGATGGCCGCGCTGGCCGTCTGCGCTGCCCTTGCGGGCCGGCACCGTACGGGCCGCGGCTGCTTCCTCGACCTGTCGATGCTGGAGGCCTCGATCTCCGCGATGGGCTGGGCGGTCTCCAACTACCTGGTGAGCGGCATCGAACCGGAGCCGATGGGCGACCAGAACGCCACCGCGGCCCCGTCCGGCACGTTCGAGACGGCCGACGGTCCGCTCAACATCGCCGCCAACCAGCAGCAGCAGTTCGAGACCCTGTGCCGTGTCGTCGGCCGCCCGGACCTTTCGTCCGACCCGCGCTTCGCCGCGCGCGAGGCACGCAAGCTGCATCGCGCGGCGCTCAACGTCGAACTCAACGAGGCGCTGAGGACCAGGAGCGCGCGCGAGTGGGAGGAACTGCTCGCGCCGGCCGGAGTACCGGCGGCTCGCATCCTCACCGTTGCGGAGGCGCTTTCACTGGAGCAGCTACACCATCGTGGTTTCCTTACCGACCTGAAGTTCCCAGACGGGTCGGACCGTGTCCTGCGCGTCGCGGGCAACGGCGTACTCCTCGATGGTGCCGCCCTGCGGCCTTCGGACCCGCCACCCCTGTTGGGCCAACACAATGGGACGGCACATGAGTGAGGCTGCCGACTGGTGGGGAACCGCGGTCTCGCGGATCGAACCCAACCGGATCGAGTTGCGTGGCCGGCCGGTTCAGGAGTTGATCGGCCAGGTCGGCTTCGCTCAGATGGTCTGGCTCCTGCTCCGTGGAGACCTTCCTTCCGTGCGGCAGGCGGCGTTGCTGGAGGCGGCGCTCGTCGCGGCCGTGGACCACGGGCCGCACGCCCCGTCGATCGCCGTCGCCAGGATGGCGATCACCTGCGGCGTCGGCCTCAACAACGCCGTCGCCACTGGCGTCAACCTGCTCGGCGACGTTCACGGTGGGGCTGGCGAGCAGTGCGTGCGTCTCCTCGACGACGTGGTCGTGGACGGCGACGAGGCTGTCTCCCGGTGGCGCGCATCCCATCGCTACCTGCCGGGCTTCGGACACCGGTTCCACTCTCACGACCCGCGTCGCGACCCCCTGCTCGCTCTGGTCTCCGAAGCGGTGGCCGACGGCGTCGTAGCCGGCGACCACCTCCGCGCGGCGCTCCGGGTCGAGGAGATGATCCATCCGGTCCCGATGAACATCGACGGCGCGACCGCGGTGGTCTACGCCGAGCTCGGGTTCGCCGCACCACTCGCCAGAGGGCTGTTCGTACTCAGCCGCAGCGTGGGGATCCTCGCGCACGCCTGGGAGGAGTCGGGGCAGGGGCGCCGCAACAAAGGGCCCCTGCCGCCGTCCATCCTGCCGACCTACCTCGAGACCCCGGAGTAGACCTCGACTTTCCCGGCGGGGCGGCCGTCGTTGAAGAAGTACTCGCCCGGCTCGGTGAACGTGCACTGGAAGGACTCGCCCGGTTTCAGCACGACGTCGAAGAGCCCTTCGAAGAACTGCGTCGCCCGGTGGACCTGGAGGTTGTCGGCCGGGTTGACGAACGTGACCGTCGTCCCTACTGGCACTCGCAGGTGGGTCGGCGTCACGGCGTTCACCGCGAAGGACTCCGTGGTCTGGCCCGAGACCCGGCCGAGCAACACAGTGTTGTCGACGGCGCTGCCCTCGACTGGCTCGCCTTGCACAGGGCGCCGGACGACGGGCGCGGACGGGGTGGCCGCAGGTGGTTGCTTGCCGCCCAGCTTGAACGCCCACAGGTGATCGCCCCTGGGTGCCGAGTCGCCGTAAGGGATGCTGGTGCCGCCGGCGTAGACCGCGACGTACTGCTCGCCGTCGACCTCGTAGGCGATCGGACTGCTGCTTACCGCCGCACCGGTCTGCCAGCGCCACACCTCGCGGCCGTCGCGTGCGTCCAGGCAGAGCAGGTTGCCATCAGGCTGGCCGATGAACAGCAGATCCGAGGCGGTGGTGAGGATGCCGTTGCCGTGCGCCAGTGAGTACGGCATGCGTTTCTTCCATCGGACGCGGTTGGTGCGCGGGTCGACGGCGACGATGCCGCCGGTCATGTACTCGCCGGGTGGACGCAGGCCGTTGGACGATTCGGTGAGCGAATGCGCCGCGGCCACGTAGCCGAATCCTGTGTAGACCAGCCCGGTGCTGTGGCTGAAGGACTGGTGGTTCCAGTCCGCGCCGCCACCGTGGCCCGGGATGGTGAGGATCGGCTCGTCCCAGTGCGGCGTGAACAACCGCCCGATGGTGAAGTTGGGTACAGCCCGGTTCGGGTCGCCGGGGATCTCGGTGCCGAGCGGCTGTAGCACGGGGACCTGCTCGGTCCAACCGCCCTGACGCGGGAACGGCTGGGTCGGCCAGGTCTGCTGCCTCGGCTCCTGCGGCACGGGCCGCTCGTCGATGCCCAGCGGCGCCGAGCCGTTCCGCCGGTCGAGGATGTAGTGCATGCCGGACTTGCTGCCATAGACGACGAGCTTGCGCATCCTCCCGTTGATCGGAGCGTCGACCAGGACCGGGGCCATGACGTTGTCCATGTCCCAGATGTCGTGGTGGATCGACTGGAAGTGCCAACGGTAGGTGCCGGTCGCGAGGTCCAGCGCGACGATCGAGTTGGCGAACAGGTTCTGGCCGCCGCGCTCCGAGCCGTCCTGGGAGGAACGGCTGCCCCGGGCGTTGCCGAACGTCCAGTAGACCAGGCCCAGGTCCGGGTCGATCGCGCAGTGCATCCACGGCGTCGCCCCGCCGGTCAGCGCGGACTGACCCTCCCAGGTGTCGCCGCCGAACTCGCCCGCCCCCGCCGCGCCCCAGAAATGCCAGAGCAGGTCACCGGTCTCGGCGTCGAAGCAGAGCGCCGCCCCGCGCGGACCGTCGTTGGTGCCGCAGTGCAGCCGGCCGTCGTGGTGGACGACGGCCACCTTCTCCAGGTTGCCGTAGCCGTTGTGCTGCCGCTCCCACACCACCTGGCCGGTCCGCTGGTCCAACGCGATGACCCAGTTGTCGTTGCCGCAGGTGAAGACCTTGCCCGCGCCGACCGCCACTCCCCGGCGGGTGACTGGCCCTCTGGTCTGGGTGTACTTCCACCTGACCGCGCCGGTGCGGCCGTCGACCGCGGTCACGTTGCCCAGTGCCGACTCGATGTAGAGCACACCGTCGACGGCGATGGCGGTGCCCTGGCTGTTGCCCGCCATCGCCCCGCCTTCGATGTTGTTGACCCAGGCACCCCTGAGCCGTCCGACGTTGCCGCGATGGACCCGGCGCAGCGTGGTGAAGTTCTGGTTGCCGAGGTTGCCGCCCACCTTGGGAAAGTCCCGGCCGGGAAGGTCCGGCCGGTTCCCAGTCGTCGTGGGGGCAGGCGGGGCGGCGCCGGCCGTACCGGCCTGGACGAACGCGGTCGCGGCGACGGCGCTCGCGAGTAGGTCCCGTCGACGGAGCATGACCGTCCTCTCGATTGGTCCACCAGGTGGACTCGAAGAACCAAGCAATGGACGCACGATAGGTCTTGTCCGGACCGCGGTCAACGATTACGTTCAAACCACTGTTCGGATCACATGGTCCATTTAGTGGTTCAGGAGGTCTCCATGCGCCTCGCGCTCGTCACCTTGCTGTTGGGCATCTGCCTCGCTCCCGATCCCGCTGTGGGCACAACGGCGAGTCCAGCCGACCACAGTGCGGCGGGGAATCTGGGCGACCCCGACTACGGCGTCTGCCGCGGCACCGACGTCCGGTGCTACCACGACTGGGGCAACTTCGACCCGGCCGAGGGTTACCGGCTGCTGGTCTACTCGCGAACGGCCGGGCCTCGCCATGCGCACCTCGGTACGCCGCTCGAGCCGGGGCTCAACCCGCCGTTGAACGCCGACAACGTGGCCCAGCGGGCGGTCGTCGAGCTCGGCGAGGAGAACGGCTTCGCCGTCGACTACACCGAGGACGTCACGCAGCTGTCCTCGGCCGGCCGGCTGCTGTCGTACAACGCGGTGATGTTCCTCAGTACCACCCGCGACACGCTCGACGACCCCGCCCAGACCGCGCTGCGCCAGTACATCCGCGCCGGCGGCGCGTTCGTCGGCGTGCACAACGCGTTCGGAACCGAGTACAACTGGCCGTGGTACGAGGGCCTGCTGGGCAACGCCAACTTCTACGACCACGCCGCCAACCAGGCCGGCGTCGTCGAGACCGTGGGCCGGCGCGACGCCTCCACTCGCGGCCTGCCGGAACGCTGGGGTTTCACCGACGAGTGGTACAACCTCATCCCCTATCCCACGCGTGTCCGGGTGCTGCTCGAGGTCGACGAGAGCACGCTCGCGCGCGGTGTGCGCGGCGGTCTCGGCCATCCGGGGCATGGGGAGCATCATCCGGTCAGCTGGTGCCAGTACTACGACGGCGGCAAGGCCTGGGTCACCACGCTCGGCCACGACGTGAAGGCGTGGACCGGCGAGCCGCTGGAAGGCGACCAGTACTTCCGCCAGCACCTGCTCGGCGGGATCAAGTCCGCCCTGGGGATGGCGCCCTTCTGCCGATGAACCCCGGATGCTCTTCCCCCTATCGGCGCGTTGGCGTATAACTAAGTATCTAGTTCGTACATTACGTCGACGCTGGGAGTGAGACGTCCATGCTCACCACCGAACCTGGCACGACAGGATTCGCCGAGAGGCCGTCGCGGAGTCCTCGCCTGGCGATCGCGACGGTCTGCCTGTCCGGCACGCTGGAGGACAAGCTGACCGCTGCCGCCGCGGCGGGCTTCAACGGGGTCGAGATCTTCGAGGACGACCTGATCGTGTCGCCCTGGTCGCCGGCGCGGATCCGGCAGGAGTGCGCCGCCATCGGCCTGTCGATCGACCTCTATCAGCCGTTCCGCGACTTCGAGGCCGTCCCGCCCGGGCTGTTCGAGGCGAACCTGCGCCGTGCCGAGCGGAAGCTCGACGTGCTCGAGCAGCTCGGCGCGGGCACGATGCTGGTCTGCTCGTCCACGGCCGCCGACGCCACGGATGACGACGACCTCGCCGCCGAACACCTGCACACGTTGGCCGATCGAGCCGCTCGACGTGGCCTGCGCATCGCCTACGAAGCCCTCGCCTGGGGGCGGCACGTGAACAGTTACGAGCACGCCTGGCGGATCGTCCAGCGCGGCGACCACCCTGCGCTCGGGCTGTGCCTCGACAGCTTCCACGTGCTGGCCCGTGGCGACGACCCCACCGGGATCCGGCACGTGCCGGGTTCGAAGGTCTTCTACCTCCAGCTCGCCGACGCGCCACGACTCGACACCCACGTACGCGAGTGGAGCCGGCACCACCGGCTGTTCCCCGGCGAGGGTTCGTTCGACCTGGCCGAGTTCGTCAGCCACGTCCTGGCCACCGGATACGACGGCCCGCTCTCCCTCGAGGTGTTCAACGACGTCTACCGGCAGGCAGATCCACGGCACGTCGCCATCGACGCTATGCGCTCGTTGATCGCGCTACAGGAGATGGTCGGTGCGGTCGGCCCAGGACCCGCGCCCGAGCTCAGCGGGCACGTGTTTACCGAGCTGGCTGTGGACGACGTCTCTGGCCCGGCCGTGGCGCGCACACTGACCGCGCTCGGATTCACCCACGCCGGGCAACATCTGTCCAAGCCGGTGCAGCTGTGGCAACAGGGTGCCGCCCGGATCCTGCTGAACTACGCGCCGCAACGGGCGGTGCCGGCCAGCACTGCGGGGATCTGCGCACTGGCCGTGGAGAGCTCTGACCCGTCCGCCTCCGCGCGGCGGGCGGAGCGTCTGCTGGCTCCAGTCCTGCCGCGTACCCGGCAAGGTGGGGAGGCGGACCTGGCATCCGTGGCCGCACCCGACGGAACTGCCGTCTTCTTCTGCCGGACCGGCGGAGACAACAACTGGCTCGACGACTTCGCTCCC
Source organism: Flindersiella endophytica (assembly GCF_054779015.1). Classification (NCBI taxonomy): domain Bacteria; kingdom Bacillati; phylum Actinomycetota; class Actinomycetes; order Propionibacteriales; family Nocardioidaceae; genus Flindersiella; species Flindersiella endophytica. The sequence goes on along the minus strand of NZ_BAAGYY010000027.1, from coordinate 254,973 downwards.
ACCGGCAACACACCACGCCGCGGCGACCTGGTGACCGGGACGGACCACGTCTCGTTCACTGAGCAGGTCGACGACTTCGACCAGGCGGTGCTCTTCTACCGTTCGGTTCTCGGACTGCGCCCAGACCCCGCCAGCGAGATCCCCGCGCCGTTCGGGCTGATCCGTAGCCGGGCAGCGACCGATCCGGCTCACCATGTCCGGATCACGCTCAACACGGCACCGTTGCGGCGAGGCGACTGGGCTCCGGCCGTACCAAGCCCGCAACACATCGCCTTCACCACCCACGACGCGATCGCGAGCGCGATGGCGATGCGGGCGATCGGCGCGCCGCTGCTGGCGATCCCCGGCAACTACTACGACGACCTCGAAGCCCGGCTGGACTTGTCACCAGACCTGCTCGCGGCGATGCGGGCCTACTCGGTTCTCTACGACCGCGACGCGGGTGGCGAGTTTCTGCACTTCTACACCGAGCTGGCAGGCTCGCGCGTGTTCTTCGAAGTGGTGCAGCGAACTGGCGAGTACGCCGGCTACGGCGCGGCCAACGGCGTCGCTGTACGCATGGCAGCGCACCGCCGGAGCCGGCTGGTCACGCTGAAACATCCGTCGTCAGTGCCGTCTCAGGTGCTGCCCGAGGGCGACCAGCGGCACGACTATTCATTGGCACACCTGACAGCGCTGAGCCTGTCCCCGCCCGAGTTGGTCGGAGCCGCCGCCGACGCCGGCTACCGGTACGTCGGCTTGCGCCTGACCCGGGTCACCCCGCACGAGCCGCACTACCCACTCGCCACCGACCCTGCCCTGATGCGGACGACCAAGGTCCGGCTCGCGGCCACCGGCGTCGAGGTCCTCGACGTCGAGCTGGCCCGGATCGACCCGACTGCCGATCCGCGAAGCTACCTGCGCTTCCTCGAAGCCGGTGCCGAGCTTGGCGCGCGCCACGTCATCGCCCAGCTGCCCGACCCGGACTTCGGCCGCAAGACCGAACGATTCGCGCGGCTGTGTGAGATGGCCAGGCCGCTCGGCCTCACCATCGACCTCGAGTTCCCGTCGTGGACACAGACACCCGACCTCACCGAGGCCACCCGCGTCCTGCGCGCGGCCGGCCAGCCCAACGCCGGCATCCTGGTCGACGCCCTCCACTTCGCGCGCTCCGGATCCAGCCTTGACGACCTGCGTGACCTGCCGTCGGAGTGGTTCCACTTCGCCCACGTGTGTGACGCTCCGGCCGAGGTGCCCACCACCGAAGCCGGGCTCATCTACACCGCCCGCTTCGAGCGCCTGTTTCCCGGCGAGGGAGGAATCGACGTACACGGCATCCTCGCCGCCCTGCCGGCCGGAATCCCGTACGCCCTCGAAATCCCCCACGCGACCAACGTGGCGCAGGTCGGCGCCAAGGAACACGCTCGCCTCGCCGTCGCCGCGGCACGCCGCCATCTCGATTCGGCCCAACTGCGTCCGTATCCAACCGAGGCAGCCTGAACGCGACGTTCGTCGACACTCCGGCCCTCAGAAGGTGCGCTCGACCACCTTCACCCGTCGAGTCGCCTGCAACGCGAGAAGCTCGTCACCGACATCGTCGTCGAGCACGGTGGTGACGGTGAGCTCATCGAGATCGTGTCCGGCCGATTCGGCGTGGCTGTCCTCGTGGTGGTGCTTGCCGGATGCTTCATGGCTGATCCTCTCGGGCCGGCGGTCGGAGTAGGCAGAGATAGCGTTGGCTCTGTGATCCACGTCGGCATGTGCGAGGGCGACGAGCTTGTCGCGGTTCGTGTCTACCGTGTCGAAGACGAGAAGCGGACAAGCCTGCTCTGGTCCGCGCTGGCAAGCCTCGTTCAGAAGCCGTTCGACGCGGGACATTCCACCTTGGAAGCCAACGCGAGTTCGAACGTGTGCAAGGCACGCTGGCGATCGCCTCAACGGACGAGATCGACATAGCGATTGACACTCGGCAGGCCGAAACGGGGATGTCATTCCAGCCGTCGGACATCCCCCGCAACCTTCGCTCTGGCACCTATTGGACCGGTGAAGGACCAGATCCACAATCAGCAAGCGATCTCGATAACGAGACAGACTGTGCGAAACACTAGAAGGTGCTGTAGCTCGACGCATCTGAGCGGTCGTGGTGCGGAGGTTCCGGACAGGTGTCGCGAGCGGTAGGACTCCCGTAAACCATGGTCTTGCCGCCCTTAGGGTGGCCGGTGTCCATTCCACAGCACGACGTCCGCTCTCCGGTCACCAACCCGGACCGAGACCAGACCGGTGCCGATCCGGGCGCCATTGGATGACCGATGACTTTTCGGTGCCTTGGCGGTCTGATCCTGCGGCAGAACCAAGTGCCCACTTGAACAGGAGAGCGTGCGATGCGATTGACGGTGATGTCCCATCTGACGCTGGATGGCGTGATGCAGAGCAACGGAGCGCCCGAGCCAGGGCTGAACGACGGTTTCGAGCAGGGTGGCTGGCAGGTGCCCTACTTCGACCAGGACCTGGACAGCCTCACCGCAGACTGGATCGCCGCGGCTGACGCGTTCCTGCTTGGCCGCAGGACCTATGAGATGTTCGCGGGGTACTGGTCGCAGGTCACCGACCCTGACGATCCGCGGGCGACCCGGCTGAACGGGCTGCCCAAGTACGTCGCGTCCACCAGCCTGGATCGGGTGGAGTGGACCAACTCCAGACTACTGCAAGGGCATGTGGCCGAGGCGGTCGCGGAGCTGAAACATCAACCGGGCAACGAACTTCAGGTCCACGGCAGCGCGGAACTGATTCGGACCCTGATGCGGCACGATCTGGTGGATGAGTACCGACTGCTTATCCACCCCGTCGTCTTGGGCAACGGCAAACGGCTGTTCGCCGAGGGCACGTCCCCGACCGCGCTGCAGCTGGTCGAGACCAAGACCACCAGCCGCGGAGCCGTTGCCCACACCTACCTGCCGGCCGGCAAACCCCAGTACGGCGCGGTCACCGTCGCAGAAGACGACGGCGTCGGAAGGGATCCAGTCACCCAGCGATAGCCAACCCGGACAGTCAGGTTCGATGCGGCATCCTTCTGGACGGTTGGCGTGAGCACCGCAGCCAGACGGTATGACGTGACGCCGTCGTCTTGATAGAGCTCAGCCGGCGCCGTCGAATGCCCATACGGGACCAGTCCCACGGCCCGAGGTCCTCGTCACAACGGCGTACACCTGGGATCAGCAGCTGTGGAGTTGTGCTCCATTGCTCGAGGAGCCCTGGCCGCGCGTGTCGCGGCCAGGGAGACGCACTCCCTCGCACGTGTATCACCAGTGGTTGTCGCGGCGCGGCTTGTACGGCGTCATCATGACTCGTCTCCTCCCTTCTTTGGTTGCCGAATCGGGGTACCGTCCCCGCCGCGTGCTCGGGGGATCGCTCGCAGGCGAGGTATCGGTGATCGGAGGATCGGCAGGATCCCGGCTGCGTAGCCGAGCGCGCCCAACCAGAGGACACTGTGCGGGCCGACCGCGTCAGCCAGCAGGCCGCCCAGGAGGCCGCCGAGTGGGAGTGCGCCGAACACCAGAGTGCGGACACTGGCGTTCATGCGCGCCCGTAACTGGTCCGGAGTGAGCGCCTGGCGGATGCTGACACTCAGGACGTTGATGATGGCGATAGCGGCTTGAACCAGTGCGAAGCTGATCATGCACATCGTCACCACAACGACAACTGGGAACGCGGCGGCCACCGCGAACGGCAACACCAGGGCAGCGGTGCCGCTCACGATCCACGCTCCCACATAGACCCGGCCAAGCGGCCATCGGCTGACGACACGGTTGGCGAGCGCGGCTCCAAGCAGGCCGCCGAAGCCGATCGACGACAAGACGACGCCGAGCAGAGTGGGACTGAGCCCAAGCTCGCCGACGGCGGCGATCAAGAAGACTGTGCTGGTCAGTGTGGCGAAGAAGTTGCCGGTCATGGCCGACACCGCGATCGCCACGATGTGGATCTCGGTGAACGCGAACCGCAGTCCACCCACCAGCTCCCGAACGACTTGCTTGGGCGTCGCTTGACGGCGGGGAGGATCGGGTTCGGGCCATCGGATCCTCAGCAAGGCTGCCGTACCGACCATGTACGACAACGCGTCGACCAACAGGGCGTAGGGCGCGGTGACGAGCTGGACGACGAATCCGCCCAATCCCGGCCCGGCCACATCCGCGGCCGAGTGGCTCGTGGCCACTTTCCCCATCGCGTCGACCAAGCCTTCGTGGGGGACCAATCCCGGCAGGTATGACATCCAGCAGACTTCGAACAAGGCGGCGCCCATGCCGATTCCGAGGGCGATCACCACCAGCACGGGAAACCGGAGCAGTGCGAGTGCTGCGAGCAACGGGACGAGACCGACGAGGACGCAGCGAAGCACATACGAGCCGATCATCAACGGCCGACGCCGGCGCCGGTCCGCCCACACGCCGAACAGGAGCGTGAACAACAGGTACGGAAGGTATTCGGCAAAACGGAGGATGCCCACCTCACTCGCGTCGGCATCCAGGGTGATCATGGCGACCAGCGGCAGCGCGACGAACGTTACCTGAGTGCCGACCTGAGAAGTCGTGTCGCCTATCCAGAAGGTTGTGAACGCGCGACTATGCCACGGCGACGCCATCTGGCGGCTGGACGCTCGCACGTTCCGGCTCCTCGGTGAGATCCATACACAGCATTCCTACGACGGCGAGCACGACTTGACGGAAATGCGGGCGTGCCCGGCTCGGTCACGCATCAACGTAGGCCGGCCGGCTAGCGCCGTTCTGGCGCGAAGCACCGCATGCGCGCTATCGCTTGAGTCCGGGTCAGGTCGGCGCTGGCGCGGTGCGCCAGTACGGCGCTAGAGACGGTCTCTAGTCTGGCCGGAAAGTCGGACAGAGCGACAGGAGGTAGCGGATGAGAAGGCGCGATCGCGATCTCTAGGTGAGGACTGCTGGCCTTTCGAATGCTGTCAGCGGCTCGGTAGGTCGGGTAATGCCGATTTGACTCACAACCACTTCGCAGCCGTTGTGGTTGCCTTCGGACAGGAGCGCACGATGAACATGATGGCCCTGGAAAACGTGATCGTCGAACTGACCGACGAGGAGCCCGACTACAGGCTCGGGGAGCAGCTGCTCAGCTGGGCTCCTCAGACCGCCGAAATACTGGCTGCGTGGTCTTCTCGGAGCGCGGAGACACCTTCAGCTGGGCTGAACGGCCAGTGAACAACGATTAGCCACTACGGAATATGGCTGCACGTGGACGACCCACAATTGAGGATCTCGTCGTGTGGTTTGCTGCTGCGGCAGGCCGACCAGCTGGTCTGGTACGACACACTGGCTCATCGCCGCTTCGCCCTGGGAGCCGACGCTGACACTGTCCTGCGGTGCTTCGCCACCTGGCAGCCACAGAGCCAGCTGCGGTCGCGGGCACGCGATGACGACCACGCCCGGTTCTTGGCCGCGATCGTGGAGCGGCTGCGTGCAGCCAACATCCTTGTAACGCGAGGGTCGCAGCGGCACCGTGTCGAGGACGCCAACGAGGCCGGCTGGGGCCGCTGGGGTCGACTGGCCGCCCTGTTTCATACCGAGACACGTAACCTGCGTGACCAACCGTTCCTCACCACTGAGCAGAACCAGCAGCGGCTGCGGCAACGTCTCGACAACGAACCGCCACCACCGATCTGCCGGGAGGTGCCGACATCGCACCGCGTGCCGCTGGCGTCGGCCGAGACCGCGGTGTGGTCCCATTCTGGCTTCCTGGACGTCCTGTCACGCCGTCGCAGCACCCGGTGGTTCACCGGTGAACCTGTGTCCTTCGAGTCGATCAGCGCGCTGCTGCACTGGGGCGGCGGGATCACCGAACTCGACCAGGTCACCCAGACCGCGTTCAAGACCTCCGCGTCCGGTGGAGGCAGACATCCCACCGAGATCCACCTCCACGCGCACCGAGTCAGCGGGCTCGAGCCCGGGCTGTATCACCTCAACACCCAGCGTGGCGTACTCGAGCTCCTCGGCCCACCACAGCCGATGGAACAGCTCGTGGAGTTGCTGGGCGACCAGGAATGGGTGGCTGGCAGTGGGTGCGTGGTGTTCTTCACCAGCGTGCTTGCGCGCAGCATGTGGAAGTATTCCACCCCCCGCACCTATCGCATGCTCCATGTCGACGTAGGTCACCTCAGCCAGACCGTGTATCTGCTGGCCGCCGCGCTCGGGCTCGGGACCACGTTCACCGCGGCGATCCAGGACGAGAAACTGGAAGATCTACTGCAGATCGATGCCGCACACGAACTGGTGATGGGTTGCTCGGTCATCGGCATGCCAGCACTCACCTGAATGTGGTTTCTCCTGAAGAGAAGGGAATCAAGATGCGTCAACTGATCCGCTCCTCACTGACCGGCCTCGCACTGACTTCACTGGCTCTGCTAACACCGGTTGCTGCTTCATCGGCGAATGCCGCACAGCCGGGAGTGCGAGTATCCGCGACGTCGGTGTCCAGTACGGGCACCTGCCACCCCGGAGCGGAAATTCGCAACAGCCCGTCTTCCAGTGCGCCGCTCAACGGCACTTGTGAGCCACCGCATTCGGTCACCGTCTTCTGCCTGATGGGGATGCCCAACGGCAGTAGCTGGGCCAATTCTCTCGACAACACAACCGGCGTGGCGGGTTGGATCAACCTGACCCAGATCGACGTCAGCCTCCTCAGACAGCCTGCCCTTCCCTGCACGTAGATGCGTGCCTGCGGCGCTGGCGTTCTGGTCGACGCTATCGGTGCGCCAGCGCCGCGGTAGTGACAGCTGCAATCCTTTCGGGTGAGGCGCCTAACTCGTCAGGACGGGTACCTGCGTGATCCGTCTGTCAGCCTTGCCTTGACCTTGTCGGCGTCTGGATGGTCAAGCTCCTTCAGGATGGCGAGGGCATGGCGCCAGTGGTGACGACCGGACTCGACATCATCTGCGGCATGGAGGGTGTCACCAAGCCTGGTGAGCGTATCGGCCTGCCCGTATCGGCGGCCTAGTCTCTCGAACAGATCGAGCGCCTGCCGGTAGCATTCGGTGGCCTGTTGGTAGTCGCCCTGCAAATGGTGAATGTAGCCGAGGCTGTCCCAGGTGTCAGGTTGGGTGAAGACGTCGCCGATTTCTTGCAGCTTCGTCAGTGCCTGCCGGCAGTACGTCAGGGCATTCTGATAGTCGCCCAGCTGAGCCAGACGCCAGCCGATCGCGTTCAGTGCGCTGGATTCGGCCCTTGCCGATCCGGCCTCCCGAAACAGCGCCGCCGCGCGCATGTCGTGGTCGAGCGCCTCCGAATCGCGCTGCTGTCTACCCAGTACCAGGCCGAGATCCTGAAGTGCGGCACCCTGTCCTTCCGAATCCCCCAACGCGATGGCGATCTCCAACGCTCGCCGCAGATGTGTCTCGGCTTCGTCGAAACGGTCCACCATCGCATACACCCTGCCAAGGTCACGGTGCACCCAAGCCTGCGTCTCCTGGTCGTCCAGTCGTCGCGCCAGATCCAGCGCGATGCGAAAGCTGGTCTCCTTGTCGTGCCAGAGACCCCGGCGCTGACAGAAGTCGCTCAGTGCCCAGACCAACTGCAGGACCTGTGCCCTCAGCCCGTTGGAGGCCGCCAGAGACACAACCGCCAAGAGCACAGACCGCTCGGCGTCGAACCATGACATCGCCTGTCCTTCGTCGGTGATCTGCTGCGTCGGGCCATCCGGTTGCAGGAGGCCAGCCAGGTCAGTACGTCGCCGCGGATCCAGGATCATGGCGGCCGCGTAGGCTGTGCCGGCGTAGTGACGGGCGATCCGTTGGATCGCGAGGTGCCGCTCGGCTGCGGTGTGCTGGCTGTGGGCGAGTTCGTACGCATACGTGCGGAGCAGGTCGTGCAGAACGAACCGGCCGGGTCGATGCTCGGTGACGAGCTGGGCGTCGGTGAGCTCGCCTAGCTGGGCTCGAACCTCTTTGGTGGACGTAGATGTGAGGCTCGCCGCTGCCGGCACGGTGATGTCGGGGCCAGGGTGCAGTCCAAGCAGCCGGAACAGCCGGGCACTTTCCGAACGAAGCGCTTGGTAGGACCAGGAGAACACGGTTCGGAGGTTCGTCGCAGGATCGCCACCACCGAACGGATCGAGGTTCGGCGGTGAGTCACGCAGTTGCCGGACCTGTGAGTGCAGTGGAAGCTCGGGGTGTGTGGCGGCTCGTGCCGCCACAATGGCCAAGGCCAACGGGAGTCCCCCGCAGTTGGCGATAATGTCGCGGGTGGCTTGCGGCTCCGCGGTCACCATCCCGCCGCCGAGGCGATGGACCAGGAGATCGTGCGCCTCGATGACGCTGAGCGGACCGAGAGCAAGCGGTTGGGCGGCTTCCGCGGCGACCAGCCCGCCCAGTCGCCTGCGGCTGGTGACCAGGGCCAGACATCCGACCGACGCGGGTAGCAGGGGACGTACCTGTCCCTCGTCCGCGGCGTTGTCGAGTATCACCAGCACCCGCTTACCAGCCAGCAGTGAGCGGTACAGGGCGACCTGCGAGACCGGCTCGCGCGGAATCCGCGCCGGGATGACGCCCAGGGCGTCCAAGAAGAAGCGGACCGCCTCGGACCATCGCATAGCCCCTCCGGACGGGGCGAAGCCGTGGAGGTTCACGTACAACTGTCCGTCTGGGAAACAGTCAGAAACCCGGTGAGCCCAGTGCACGGCGAGGGTCGTCTTTCCGATGCCGGCAGTTCCCGTGATCAGGAAGACCGCCGGCGGTGACAGCGCCGTATCGCCGGCATCGGGGAGCAGGGCGTCAAGAGTCTTCAGCTCCTCGACTCTGCCGGCGAAACCGCGGATGCCCAACGGAAGTGACCGTGGCTCGATGCTCTCTCGCGGGCCCGGTGCCAGCTCCTCCGCCAGATCCTCCGCCAGGTCCTCCACCTGGCTCGGTGCCACAGGCGCGACGGTAGCGCCAGCCGTACCTGAGAGGATCTGCTGATGCAGCTCCCGCGTCGATGGGCTTGGCTCGATGCCGAGGTCGTCGTCGAGCAGCCGGTAGAGCCTTTGGTACGTCTCCAGCGCATCGGCCTGCCTACCAGCCTGGTACTGCGCTCTCATCAGCAGCTCCCAGAACCCTTCTCGGTATGGGTGCGTCGCTGTCAGAGACTCCAGCTGGCGGATCATCGACAGGCGTCCTCCCAGCTGCAGATTGGCTGCCAGGTGCCACTCAGTGGCGTCCAGGCGCATCATCTCCAACCCGTTCGCATATTCCCGGACTGCCGAGACCTCGATACCGGCGAAGGCTTCGCCTCGCCACAGCTCCAGCGCGGTCCCCAACAGCTCGGACGCAGCTCCATAATCTCCACTGTCGAGCGCCTGTTGCCCGGCTGCGACAGACCGTTCGAACCGGTACAGATCAACCGATTGCGGCACGACACGCAGGATGTACCCCTGCGAGCTCCCGCTCAACACCGCCGCGTGCGGATCCGGCGATGTGGCGAGAGTCCGTCGGAGGCGGTAGACCAGCGAATGCAACGTAGCCTTGGCCGTCGCCGGAGCCTCGCCAGACCACAACATGTCGACCAGATGATCCGGCTCGATGACAGTGTTGACCTGAATCAGCAATGCCGCGAGGAGCGCCTGTTGCTTGGCCGCTCTTAGCTCGACTCGCGACCTGTTGTCCCATATTTCCATCGGCCCCAGTACGCGAAACTCCACGATCCTGCCTACGTCGACGCTTGCCAGTGACATTGACCGGGCAATGGGCTCAGTCTGCCATACAGGCGTACGCTTTTGTCCTCCGCCGGATCGCTTCCAGGCTTGTTGTCTACCTAGAGAAATGCCGCCCAGTGGCAAAGGCGGACTGCGGATGAATCCGGCGAGGCCTGAGCCTGGAAAAACGCGCATTCGGCATAACCGCTTCGCACATTCAAGGCGTTCAAGCGGATCGGCCTTACCAACCTGATCAAACGACTCCGACCAGAAACTCTGCACCGTGCCCATTCGGTCACAGGTGAGTGTTGCACGGCGCTTTCGTAGAGCGGCGGCAGCCTGCACGGAGGATGGCGGCCGGACATACCGGCCTCGGCTCCTTGTGTCGGGTTCGGGCACGCTGGCGAGTGTTGGCGGGGGCGGAGTCTAGCTCCGCCGATATCTCAGGTAGACGACCTGTGAGAAGTTCCGGGTCTCGATGAGTTCGAGGTCGAATCGCTTCGGCAGTGGCGGGAAGAACGGTGTGCCGCCGCCCAGCAGCACGGGGTTGACGAACAGCCGGTACTCATCGATGAGGCCCAACTCGGCAAGTGAAGCCGCGAACCTGGCGCCGCCGACGGACACGATGCCGCTGCCGGGTTGACTCTTCAGTTCGTCAACCTCGTCGGCGACATCACGCCGCGCCAGCCGGGCGTTGCCCTCCACCTTTGTCAGCGTGGTCGAGAACACTACCTTCGGGATCGCCGTCCACAAGCGAGCGAACTCGAGGGCCACTGGGTCAGTGTGGATCTGTTCGGCTGTCTCCCAGCCCAGCATGTCCTCGTAGAGCCCTCGCCCGGACAGATGCCCGACGAGCTCTCTGGTCTGCTCGTTGTGGAACCGCATCAGTTCTCCGTCAGGCGCAGCCCAATCGATTGCGCCATCGGGGCCGGCGATGTAACCGTCCAGCGACACGGACATGGAGTAAATCAGCGTACGCATCAGTTTCCCTCTCCTGAGGTGCCTTGCTGCAACACTGTAGGCTCCCCGAGGTATGACCGTCCCTGCTGATTCGGCCAAAGATCGGTTCCAAACGGCCACCACGGGTCTGGTGGATCTGCGGAAGAACGGCCGCTGGTTGGGCGGCAGCACCGTGTACGAAGGTGAGCAGTTGCGCACTGGCTGGCACCTCCACGATGTGCACGAGATCGAGTACGCATGCCGAGGGCTCGTAGAGGTCAATACCGAGGCTGGTCATTACCTCCTGCCACCCCACCAAGCAGCATGGATCCCGGCTGGCTTGCGGCACCAGACGACGTTGAACGCCGATGTGCGTACCATCGCGGTGCTGTTCGAGCCACGGCTTGTTCCGACGGCCGGGGACCGGGTTCGGATCATCGCCGTCTCCGCCCTGCTTCGCGAGATGATGCTCTACTCAGTGCGATGGCCGATCTCACGTACCGAGTCAGGGCTGGAGGCCGATTCCTTCTTCCAGGCTCTCGGGTACGTCGTCGCGGAGGCACTGGACGACGAGCAGCCACTGAGCTTGCCGGTCTCGGCTGATCCGCTTGTCAGAGCGGTTACCGACTACACCCGAGCTCACCTCGCCGACGTCACGGTCGCCGATGTAACTCGGGCAGTCGGGGTTTCGGAACGAACACTGCGCCGGCACTTCCACGCTCGGCTGGGAATGTCATGGCGAAGCTACCTCCTACGTGCCCGCATCCTTCGATCGATGGCCCTGCTGGCCCAGCCGGACGGTTCGATCCTCGAGGTGTCCATCGCCGTGGGATTCGACGACGTCGGAGCGTTCGCCCGATCCTTCGCCAGGCACTGCGGGGAGTCGCCGTCGGCCTACAGGCGTCGAGTCAGCGATGCCCCATGACCAGATCCCCTGCACACAGCGAACAACTAGCTGGTTCTGATCGGGCGGGCCAGCCGAGCCACATTGGCCTTGACAGCTCGGCATCGACTGGATCGTCGCTGCGCGATGGCCTGAGAGAGTCGTCGGTGGGGATGTCCGCGACGCCGACAGCGGGTGTGGCGGTTCGAAACCGGCTGCCGTGAACCGTTTGCCTTGCTCGGTACGACGAACAAGGCGTGGATGGGAGCTACCTCGTTCGGCTGCCTGGCCTCCCCCGGAGGGGCCTGGAGGTACCGTGCGTCATGCGCACGATACCGGGAGGTCATGCATGCTGACGCGACCACCGGATCCGCGGGCGGATTCAGAGCTCCTCGAGGCAATCGCCGATGGCGACAGGGAGGCGTTCGCCGAGTTGTATCGGCGGCACCTGCCGTGGCTGTTGGTGCGCCTCGGGCGGCGGTGCGCGTCGCCGGAGGTTGTCGATGAGGTTGTGCAGGACACGTTCGTGGCGGTCTGGCGGTCGGCTGGGCGGTGGGATCGCCGGGGCGAGGTCGCCGCGTGGATCTGGGGGATCGGCATCCGCCGGCTGGTCGACGCGCTGCGGCGTAGCCGGCCGCCGGCTCATGAGCTGACGACGTTCGACGGCGTAGAGGCGTCCGCCGAGGAGCACGTGCTGCTCGCCGTCCAGTACGGCGACGTGGGGACGGCACTGGCGAGCCTGTCACCGGAGCTACGGGCCGTCGTGCAGGCGACTGTCCTGGACGGCCTGACAACACGGGAGGCCGCCCGGTTGCTGGGCATCCCGCCCGGCACGGTCAAGACACGGATGATGCGCGCCCGCGCCCTGTTGCGGGAGCGGCTGGCATGACCGGGGAGGCTGGCATGACCGATTGGCACCTGGATCCGGAGGCGATCCGCCGGTACGCACAGGGTGCCGCTCCGCCGGACCTGGCCGCGTCCGCCGAGGCGCACCTGATGAAGTGCGCGGCCTGCCGGGGCGTGATCTCGTCCCACGTGGACGCTCGTCGGGCAGAGACGATCTGGGACGAGGTGGCCGACCGGGTGGACACACCCCGGCGGAGCCGGCCGGAACGAATGCTGGTGCGGCTCGGCGTCGGCGAGGCGACGGCACGTCTCGTCGCCGCGACGCCGACCCTGCGAGCGCCGTGGTTGCTGGCCGTCGCGGGTGTACTCGCGCTCGCGGCATGGGCGGCTCAGGTCGATGAGCGCTTCCTCCTGGTGTTCCTCGTGGGCGCCCCACTCGGGCCGCTGGCGGGTGTCGCGGTGGCCTTCGCGGGCGGCCTGGACCCGACCCGGGAGATCGGGCTCGCCGCGCCGTACTCCGGGCTGCGCCTGCTGCTGATCCGTACGGCCGCGGTCCTGGCGGTCACCGTTCCGATCGTGGCCGCGGCCGGGTTCGCGTTGCCCGGCTCGAACTGGCTGGCCGCTGCCTGGCTCCTGCCCGCCGCCGGGCTCACCTGCGCCGCGCTGGCCCTGACCGCCCGTATGACGCCTGTGGTCGCGGTCGGTGTCGTGGCCACGACGTGGGTGCTGGTGACCGCCCCGATCGCCGTCGCCGGCCACCTCGACGTCGCCTTCGGCGTCGGCGCTCAGGTCGGCTGGCTCGCCGGAGCCATCGGCGGCGCCACCTGGCTCGCCGTCACCCGTAACACCGTCACGATCAGGCTGGGGAGAAACGCATGACCACAGTGCGCGTGCATGGCGCGACCAAGTCCTTCGGACGTACGAAGGCGTTGGACAGCGTCGACTTCGAAGCCGGCCCGGGCGTGACCGGACTGCTCGGACCGAACGGCGCGGGAAAGACGACTCTGCTCCGGACGATCGCCACCGTCCTGGCGCCGGATCGGGGCACGGTGACGCTGCTGGACCGCGACCCGTCGCGCCCCGACGACCGTAAGCGGATCCGCGAACGCCTGGGCTACCTGCCCCAGGACGCTGGGTTCCATCGAGGGTTCACGGTCTTCGAGTTCGTCGACTACGTGGCGATCCTGAAGGAGATGACCGACCGGCGGTCCCGGCATGACGAAGTCCGCCGGGTCATCACGCTGACCGGGCTGGCGTCCGTCAGCGCGAAGCGGATCCGCGCCCTGTCCGGCGGAATGCGCCGGCGGGTCGGATTGGCCCAGGCCATGCTGGGAGAACCCGACCTGCTCGTCCTCGACGAGCCGACGGTCGGCCTCGATCCCGAGCAGCGGCTGCGGTTCCGGGAGATGATCTCCCAGGCCGGCGAGGGCCGCACGGTGGTCATGTCCAGTCACCAGACCGAGGACATCACCGCCCTGTGCAGCAGGATCGCCGTGATCCACCGGGGCCGGACCCGATTCTCCGGTACGCCCACCGAGCTGACCGCGCAGGCCGCGGGTCGCGTGTGGACGGACACGCAGCGGTCGCCTGCCGCGCTCGCGGCGTGGCGCACCGGCGACGGCGCCTACCGCAACGTCGGCGAGCCGCCCGAAGGCGCCGATCTGGTCGCACCCACGCTGGAGGACGCGTACCTCCTGCTCATGGGCGAACCCGAGTTGGAGGTCACCCACCCATGACCGCTGCGGCCCCCGTTACCACCGGCCCAGGTGCGACCGGCAAGCTCAACTTGACATCACTGATCGGCCGGGAGGCATGGCGCCTCGCCCGGCATCCCGTGCTGTGGCTGGTACCCGTCGTCGTCGCCGTTACGTCCGCGCTCGACGGAGCCAGCGGCGGCCGCAACGCCGGCTACTGGTACGGCACCATCTTCGTCGCCGTCGCGTTCTTCGGGCCGCTGCTCGTCCTCTTCGCCGCGAACCTGGTCGCCAGCAGCGCCCGCCGCAGCCGGGCCGAGGAGATGCTGAACGTCACGCCGACCTCGGGCACCCGCCGGACCTGGGCGATGAGTCTGGGGATCGGGCTCCCACTGGCCGGAGCCGGCGCCGTCGCTGCTGGTGCCATGGCGCTCATCGCCGTCTTCTACACCATCCCGCCGAACGATCTGCAGGCCGCCGGCGAGCTTGCCCAGCTTCCGTTCATCCTCGCGGGGGCAGGGCTGCTCGGCGTCCTCGCCGCCCGCTGGCTGTCCTTCGCGGGCGGCGTACTGCTCATGTTCGTCGCCGCGACGCTCGGCGGTCTCGTGCTGTTCGGGCGATGGAACGCCGGCTACTGGTGGATGTGGTGGTCGACAGGGTGGCCGGTCGAAGGCCGGGTACCGGTGCCGGGCGAACCGTGGCTGCATGCCGCCTACCTGGCCGGGCTCTGCGCCTGTGCCACCGTCGCCGCCGTCTACCGCGATCGCGCGCAGTGGCCGCGGCTGGCCCTGGTCGGTGGACCGCTTCTGGCCGTCACCCTCGTGCTCGGCTGGCTCCAGCTGCCGTGACACCGTCGGTTGCGTGGGAGCTCGTCCGCAGTGGCCACCTGGTACGCAGCCTGCGCCTGGCGCCGTTCGTGACTGGGATCGCTGCCGGCGCGGCGTTTCTGGCTGCGCGCGGTGGAGCGACGCATGACGTCATCGGAGACTTGCGCGTGCTGGGGCTGCTGTTGGCGTTGGGTTGTGGGTACGTACTCGACGATGGCGCGGCGGTCACGTTGCAGGCCAGCCCGTACAGCCTGGCGCGCCGGCTCTGGTTGCGCATCGGCTGTGCGGTGGCCGTTGTCGGGCCGCTGTGGGCGGCCTTGCTCGGTGGTTTCCTCCGCTCGGCGCCGGCCGGGGAGCGGTGGGCTCTTGGGGTCGGGCTCACGGTCGAGGTGGCCGCCGCGCTCGCCGTCATCTGGGCGGTGGCCGCCTGGGGCCGACGCCACGGATTCGACCATCCCGGCATCAGCACCACGCCCGCCTTCCTGGCCGCGTTGTTGCCGGCCACATCGATCCCGCAGGCGCCCATGCTGGTGGGCCTCGGGACGGAATGGACGCCGGCTCACCTGCGCTGGTTGGGCATTCTGGTTGGAGCGGCCTGTGTACTCGTGGCCGCGATGCGCGATCCGGCTGCGCGCTGGCGTCCTTCGAACCGCGACCGTCCGGGCTGAGAGCGCAACGCCTATTGCTTTGGGGGCCTGTCCCAGGGGCGCGCTGTCTCACGGCGGCGAGCGCATCGTTTTCAGGCCTGTAGTTGTCTGCTGGGGTTCCTGTGCCGCCGTGAGACAGCATCTTGACTTCGGAGCCTCTGCCGCCAAATCGAGAAGCCCTTGGCGGTCAAGCAAGCTTGACCGCCACCAACCCGCCGCCGCCACCAATCCACCGGCCACTCACACCTACGTCGCAACCCCCACCACGGCACGCCTTCATCGGGCTCCACCACGGCCGACTGCCATCGGACCGCGCCACGGTTCGCTTTCGCGGCTTTCACCATGGCTGGCTCTTCATCGGTCTGCGGTGACCTTGCGGGCGTATCGTCGATCGCAGGATCGGATCGCCGGCCTTGGATGCGTTGGTCAGTGCGGATTCTGGTCGGGGGAGGTTTGCTTGTCATGCAGTCGTCGGAGCGGTTGGCGGCGGTGTTCGAGGCGGTACCGGATCCGGGGCGGGCCGGCAATCTGGATGATCTGATTGAGCAGCTGCGGTGGTTGAAGGTGTGGGCGGGTGATCCTTCGTACGAATGGATCACGGCGCGGGTGAACGCGGCCTGGGCGACGGATGGCAGGCAGGCCGGCGAGCTGGTGGGCAAAACCACTGTGGTGGATTGTTTCCGGCCCGGTCGGCGGCGGCTGAATCCCGAGCTGGTGGTGGCTGTGGTGCGGGTACTGCATCCGGACGTCGGGTACGTCGCGCACTGGCGGCAGGCGCTGCAGGTGGTCGGTGGGCTGGCGCGAGCCGCGGCGCAGGTGCGAGTGCAGGAAGGGCTGCCGCCCGATCCGGATGGGTTCACCGGCCGGACCGTGGAGCTGGCCTGCCTCCTGCGGGCGCTCGATGCCGGGCGAGTCGACGGTGAGGTTGTGGTGGTTTCGGCGATCGCCGGCATGGCCGGCGTCGGCAAGACACAGTTGGCCATCCGCGCCGGGCATCTGTATGCCGCGCGGGCGCGCCTGGATCGGGTGTTGTTCGTCAACCTGCGCGGGTTCCATCCCGATCCCGGCCAGCCGCCGGCCGACCCGGCCGCGGTGCTGGAGGGTTTTCTGCGCGTGCTGGGCGTACCCGGCCGGCGGATTCCGCACGACCTGGCGGGCCTGACCGCCGCCTATCGTCGGCGGCTGGCCGGGAGTCGTACGTTGGTCGTTCTGGACAACGCGGCCGACACCGATCAGGTCCAAGCTCTGCTGCCGGAGACCCCGGGTTGTCCGGTGTTGGTGACCAGCCGGCGCAGGCTGTCCGGGCTGGACGCCGCGACACACGTGACGGTGGACGTGTTCAGCCCGGCCGACGCGTCGGCGTTCCTTGCCCGGGCCGCGGCCGGAGTTCCGCGAGGCGCGGACCGGCAGGCCGCGGACCGGATCGCCGGTCGGTGCGGCCACCTGCCGCTCGCCCTGGGCGTGGTCGCCGCCCACATCCGCGGCACACCAGGCTGGACGTTGACCGACCACGCCGACCGGCTCGACGAACGGCTCCAACAGGGGCGCCTGGAAGGCGGGGTCGAGCTCGCGCTCGACGTGTCCTACCGGCAACTGCCGGATGGACGGCGGCGCCTGCTGCGTCTGCTGGCGCTGCATCCGGGCCAGGACTTCGACGTGTACGCCGCCGCGGCCCTGGCCGATCGTGACCTGCCGGCCGCTTCGGCCGAGCTGGACCAGCTGTGCCGCGATCATCTGTCGTACGAGGCCGCACCCGGCCGGTACACCTTCCACGACCTGGTCCGCGCCTACGCCACGGGCCGCGGCAGTGACGAAGACTCCCCATCCGACCGCCGAGCCGCGCTGACTCGCCTGTTCGACTACTACCTGGCCACCACCGCGGCCGCCATGGACGTCCTGCACCCCGCCGAAACGCAACGCCGGCCCCGGATCCCGTCGGCCGGCACCCCAGCCCCGACCCTCACCGACACCGCCCTCGCGTGGCTGGACACCGAACGCCCCAACCTGGTCGTCGTCGCAGCACACACCGCCGACCACGGTTGGCCCACCCATGCCACCCGGCTGTCGGCCATCCTGCATCGCTACCTCGGCGGCGGGCACTACAACGACGCCCTGACCGTTCACGGGCACGCCGTCCACGCCGGTCGCCAAGCCGGCGACCAGAACGGACAAGCCCAGGCACTGGCCAACCTCGGCGGCGTTCACGCGCAGTTGGGCCGGTACGAGCCGGCCGCTGAAAGCCTCCGGCAGGCCCTGGACCTGTTCCAGCGAACCGGCGACCCACTCGGCCAGGCCCGCACACTCAACAACCTCGGCCTCATCGCGGCGGGACTTGGCCGTAGTCGATGGGCTGCCGAACACTATGAGCAGGCCCGGATCCTGTACCGGCAGGCCGGCGACCGTACGGGCGAAGCCCGCGCGTTGAACAACCTCGGCAATATCGAGGAGCGGTTGGGCCGCTTCCGCCCGGCCGTCGAGCACCAGGAGCAGGCCTTGATCTTGTCCCAGGAGGCTGGCGACCGGATCAGCGAAGCCACCGTACTCAACGACCTCGGCGGCATCGAGGTGAAGCTGGGAAAGCACGGGCCGGCAGCTGCGCGCTACGAGCAGGCCTTGATCCTGTTCCGGCAGGCTGGTAGCCGTACGGGCGAAGCCTGGGTGCTGGACAGCCTCGGCACCCTCCACACCCGCCTCGGCCGGCCCGCCCAAGCCACCGAGTGCCACAAACAGGCCCTTGCGATCTACCACGAGACCGGCAACCGTGAGGGCGAAGCGTGGGCCCTCAACGGTCTCGGTGAAGCCGTCCACGCGACCGGCCAACCCGCCGACGCGCTTACGTATCACGCCGACGCCCTCGCGATCGCCTCCGACATCGGTGCCCGCCCCCAGGAAGCCCGCGCACGAACCGGCCTCGGCCACGCCCACCACGCTCTCGACGACCAGGCCGGTGCCCGCCACCACTACGAGCACGCTCTGAACCTCTACACCGACGTTGGCTCGCCCCAGTCCGACCAGATCCGCACCTACCTCGCGGCAGTCAGCGAACCAACGTCGGACCGCGCCGACGGATGAGGGTGCCGCCCGCGGGCGCGCGGGCGGCATGAGCTCTGCCTGACGGGCTTCGCGCATGGGCGAATCGTCTAGGTGAAGCGCCAGAACTGTCCGCTGGTGGTGGCGCATTCGTGGATCACGATCGGCCAGCCGTTGCGGCTGGAGAATCCCCCGCCGAGGGCCATGCACAGATTGCCGAGAGCCGACTGCAGGACCTCGTGCCCCTGGTCGTCCGCGGGCGCGGAGCGCCACCACATCCGCGGCCCGCCGACGGAGCAGAACCACTGATCGACAGGTGTCTCCGGCACCGCGGAACCGTCCTGGACGTCCAGGCACTGGTTGGAGGTGTTGTTGCTCTCGAACATGAGGTAGCCGTTGCCCACGTCGATCGGGAGCCAGACCTGCTCGTCCACCTGATTGCACTTCCACTGCTGCAACTGCGTGCCGGGAATGTTGGACGCGTCCGTCACGTCCAGGCACTTCCTGCTGACGTCGTTGACGAAGTGGAGAAACGGCCCGGCCTGGGCCGAGCTCGTCATACCGATGCTCGCGATCAGGCCCACAACGGCGGCCAGCAGGACCGCCGCCCGTCGCGGGAGCCTCCTGCGTACTCGGCGGCTGGGCTTTGCTTCGTCTCTTGGTGGCGTTGGGTTGTCCACTGCGATCTCCTTCGGAATCGAACGACCGTGGCCGGCATCGATCGTCTGTTGCCTGCAGGTCGCGGCACAGAACTCCGACCGAATCCGAACGCGTGGACAGCCCGCCTGACTTTAGGGTCACTCCCGGACATGCCGCGACCGGCGCCGGTTCCTGCTGATCAGCTCCCGGGACATTCGGGTTCGGTCGGGATCCGTGCGACGAGTCCGCCTGCTGCCGGACGGTCGGTGTCGAGCTCGAACATCAACCGAACTGCAGGAGGAACTATGCGCAAGCGATGGGCAACAGGTGGGCTGCTGGCGTGCGGACTTCTGATGGTCGCCGGCCTGGCCGGACCGTCACCCGCCATGGCAGCGGAAACCTGCCGCTTCCTGACGGTGACGATCACCGGCACGTCCGGCGACGACACCATCGTGGGAACCCCGGGAAACGACGTGATCCTGGCCGGGGCCGGCAACGACACGGTTATGGGGCTGGGTGGCAACGACACGGCGTGCCTGGGCGCCGGCGACGACAGCTTCGACGGCGGACCGGGAGACGACATGTTCGTGGCCGAGAACGTCGCGGACGGCGCCGACACCTTCGTCGGCGGCGACGCCGGCTTCCGAGGCGACCTCGCGACGTACGCCCCCCGCGGTACGGCGGTCAACGTCAGTCTCGACGGGAACGCCAACGACGGGCAGACCGGCGAGGGCGACAACATCGGCCAGGTCAACGTCGAAGGCAGTGCGGCCGACGACGTCCTCACCGGTGACCTCGTGCACAACTTCCTCAACGGAATGGAGGGCGCGGACAGGATCGACGGTCGTGGCGGCGACGACGAGCTGTGGGGCAACGCCGGCAACGACACTCTGATCGGTGGACCGGGTAACGACTTCGTGTTCGGCATGGACGGCAACGACCGCTTCGACGCCGACTCCGGTCCCGACGGCGCGGACGTCTTCGAAGGTGGATTCGGTCTCGACGAAGCCTCGTACCGATTCCGGAGCACCACGGTGTTGGCCGCACTCGACGGTGTCGCCAACGACGGCGCGCTGGGCGAGGGCGACGACATCCGCGTCGACGTGGAGAACCTCACCGGTGGCTCCGCCGGAGACAGGCTCAGCATCTTCGGCATCAACGGCGAGGGCAACGGCAGAATCGCCCGCAACATCCTACGCGGTGGACCCGGTCAGGACATCCTGATCGCCACCGACCTGCCGTTCATCTCCAACGACGCGGTGGACGGCGGCCCCGATGTCGACGTGTGCAGTATCGACGAGCAGTTCGACGTGAAGGTCAACTGCGAACTCTGACCGGAAGACGTGCGGGGGCTGGGCGGAGACCGCCCGGCCCCCGCAACGCAGGCGAGTACTACGGCCGGAGCACGATCTTGCCGTGGGTGTGGCCTTCTTCCAGCTCGCGGAATGCGGCTTGGACCTGTTCCAGTGGGTACGTGCGGGCGATCGGCACCTCGAGCTCGCCCCGTGCCGCGAGCCGGGCCAGTTCGCCGACGACGACCGCGCTCGCGGCAGCGCCCTCGCCGTAGGTACGTGCGCCGACTCTGGCGGCCGCTTCCCAGTCGCGGGTGGTGTTGATGCGGTCGGGCTGGACGCCGATTGCCACGGCGAGGTCCACGTAGCCTTCCCCGAAGGTGTCGATGAACGCGTCGACGGGTCCGCCGGCAGCGTCGCGGATTCGTTCGGCCACGCCATCGCCGTATTCGACCGGGATGACGTCGTGGTCGCTAAGCCAGGCGTGGTTTCGCGTGCCGGCCAACCCGATCACCGTGGCGCCGCGCCGGCGGGCGAGTTGGACGGCAACGGAGCCGACGCCACCCGCGGCGCCGGAGACGACGACCGTGTCGGTCGGTCCGGGGTCGACGGCGAAGACGGCGGCGTACGCGGTCGTGCCCGCCACGTAGAGGGCGCCGGCCGCCTCCCAGGACAGCCCGGCCGGACGGTGGGTCAGGTTCACGTCGTCGGCCACGACGAACTCCGCGTGGCTCGCCCGGTTGTGGGTGAAGCCGAGCACCTCGTCGCCGACCGCGAAGCCGCGGACCTCCGGACCGAGGTCCACCACGACACCGGCCAGGTCGCTGCCCTGCCCGGACGGGAACGTCGCCGGCCAGCGCTTGTGCCGCGCGCCCCTGCGGATCATCACCTCGCCGGGCTGGATTCCGGCGGCGCGGACCTCGACCAGGACCTGCCCGGGCCCTGGCACCGGACGCTCGACGTCCTCCACCCGCAGGACGTCGATGCCGCCGTACTCGTGGAACCGCACCGCCTTCATCGCGTGCTCACCGCTCTCGTCGTTCGGATCGGCCCTGGACGGCCACGCCAACGGACGGGAGGAACTCATCGCTGGCGCGAGAAATTCCACCGCCAGTCGCGCCGCGCCCGCTACGCGCTGTCCAGTTGCCCGGCGTGGTTGAGCGCCTGGTCCAGGAGCCGCTGGACGTGCTCGTTGGCGGCGGAGTAGTAGACGAACGTTCCCTCCCGCCGGCCCTTCACCAGCCCGGCCAGCCGGAGCTTGGCCAGGTGCTGGCTGACCGCGGTCGGTGCGACGCCGGCGAGCTCGGCCAGGCACGCGACGGACGACTCGCCCTGCAGGAGTGCCCACAGCACCTTGATCCGCGTCGGGTCGGCGAGCAGGCGGAACGACTCGGCCGCCAGGTGGACCTGCTCCTCGCTGGGCATCTGGAAGTTCTCGATCGAGGAGTGCATGCCCGCACTCTACCGGCGCTGGCCAGGCTGTCTGCGTACCTGCATGCTTGCGCAGGTACGATCGTGTCCCGTGTCTACTCAGACCGGATGGTGGCGCAGCGCGTGGTCGCTGCCCGAGGTGCGCGGGGCCGTGGCGGCGACGGCGCTGTTCCTGGGCGGCCTGGCCGCGCAGGTGGCGGGCGCGCCCGGCTGGCTGCCCTGGACGTTGTTCCTCGCCTGCTACGCCGCCGGCGGCTGGGAGCCGGCGCTTGCCGGGCTGCAGGCTCTGCGTGAGAAGCGGCTCGACGTCGACCTGCTGATGGTCGTCGCCGCGGTTGGGGCGGCGGCGATCGGCCAGGTGCTCGACGGCGGGCTGCTGATCGTCATCTTCGCGACCTCCGGGGCGCTCGAGGCGGTCGCGACCAAGCGCACGGAGGACTCCGTACGCGGTCTGCTCGATCTCGCCCCGGAGACCGCGACCAGAGTCGACGAGTCCGGCACCGGCACCGAGCATGTGACGAACGTGCAGGACCTCGCGGTCGGCGACGAGATCCTGGTCCGGCCGGGCGAGCGGATCGGCGCCGACGGCATCGTCGTACACGGCGCGAGCGACGTCGACCAGGCCACGATCACCGGCGAGCCGCTGCCCGTCGGCAAGCGCGCCGGAGACGATGTGTTCGCCGGAACGTTGAACGGCACCGGCGCGCTACGGATCCGGGTCGGCCGTCCGGCAGGTGAGTCGGTCGTCGCGCGGATCGCGAAGCTGGTCGAGGAGGCGTCGCGGACCAAGGCCAGGACGCAGCTGTTCATCGAGAAGGTCGAGCAGCGGTACTCCATCGGCATGGTCGCGGCGACCGTGCTGCTGTTCGTCGTCCCCCTGCTGTTCGGCCGGCCGCTGACGCCGACGCTGCTGCGCGCCATGACGTTCATGATCGTCGCGTCGCCGTGCGCGGTCGTCCTCGCGACCATGCCTCCGCTGCTCGCCGCGATCGCGAACGCGGGACGGCACGGCGTGCTGGTGAAGTCCGCGGTCGTGCTGGAGCAGCTCGGCGCGACGACCCGGGTGGCGTTCGACAAGACGGGGACGCTGACCCGAGGGACACCGCGCGTGGTCGACGTACGGCTGCTGCCGGAGGCCTGGCTGGACGAGGATGAGGCGCTCCGGCTCGCCGCGGCGGCCGAGCTGCCGAGCGAGCACCCGCTGGCGGCCGCGATCGTACGGGCGGCGCGGGAACGTGGACTGGCGCCGTTGCCGGCCGCCGAGTCGTTCACCGCGCAGCCGGGGGTCGGCGTGACCGCCCGCGTGAAGGGCCAGACCGTGCACGTCGGTGCCGCAGCGGATGCTTCGCCGTGGGACGGCATGACCGCCGTGCAGGTGACGGTCGAGCACCAGCCGGTCGCCGTACTCGGGATCGTCGACGAGCCGCGGCCCGAGGCGGCCGTCGCGGTCGATCAGCTCGCCGGTCTTACGACGCGCCCGCCCGTACTCCTCACCGGCGACAACCTGGCGGCGGCGCAGCGCCTGGCCGGGCCGCTGGGGATCCGCGAGCTGCGCGCGGGTCTGCTGCCCGAGCAGAAGGTCGCGGCCGTACGGGAGATGCAGGCCGCGGGCGACCGGGTAGCCGTCGTCGGCGACGGCATCAACGACGCACCGGCGCTGGCCGCCGCCAACGCCGGCATCGCGATGGGCGGCGCCGGAGCGGACCTCACGCTGCAGGCCGCCGATGCCGTCGTCGTACGCGACGACCTCTCCACGATCCCCGCGGTGATCGCGCTGGCCCGCCGTGCTCGCCGCGTGGTGATCGCGAACCTCGCGATCGCGGCGACGTTCATCGCCGTGCTCGTCGCCTGGGATCTGATCGGCCACCTGCCGCTGCCCCTGGGCGTCGCCGGCCACGAAGGCTCGACCGTCATCGTCGGCCTCAACGGCCTGCGCCTGTTGCGCAACGCCGCCTGGCCCAAGCCGGCCGGCGGCCGTACGAAAAAGGCGGCAACCTTCCGCCGACCGCCTGATCCGTTGTCGGCGGCCGGCCCGGGTGGCTAGGCTGACCGGAGCGGTCGAGGACGCTGCCAGTCCGCGGGCAGGGACTTTCCCACCTCGAGCACTTCTTTCTGACGCACCGGAACACCACCAGCCTCTTTCCGGCCGGGCAAGCGGACCTCGGCGACGAAGGAGGTCGTGATGTCCGATCGTCATTTCGAGCTGCCTGCCCATCCGAACCTGGAGTACTACCGGAAGCAGGCCAAGCAACTGCTTCACCTCTACGCCGACGGTGCGGCAGAAGCCGTGGCCAGAGTCGCCGACGTCCTCGGCGAGCGAGCAGCCGAGCGGTTCCTCCTCAGCGACGCCCAGTTCGTGCTCGCGCAGGAACACGGATTCCGCACCTGGGCAGAGTTCAAGGCTCATATCGAGCGTCCGAACATCGTCGAAGACCGGCCGGTCTCGCGCCTTCTGGGCCAGAGTGCGAGCCTCTACGCCGGCCAGGTGAAACTCCTCCTCGTCGAGCTGCGCCGCGGCGACCCGACCGCGCTGCGCCGGTTGCGGGCTTACGTACCCCGCCACGCTGATCCGGCCGACCCTGCTGACATCGACGTCGAACGCCGGGACGCGCAGCTGGTCATAGCGCGGGAGAACGGCTTTCCAACCTGGAGGGAGTTGCTCTCCTACGCGGAGAAGGCCAGGCGCGATCTCGACGAACGCCACGAGAGGTGGGAGCGTCTGGAGCCGGCGGCCGAGGCTCTGCTGGCCGGCGACACGGGCCGGCTCGCCGAACTCTCCGCCGAGCAGGCCACCGACCTGCTCCACATGCTCGCAATGCCGGAGCGGATCCCCGGCAGACACCTGGGCCGGGAGCTCGGGGTACCGCGAGCTGCAGTGGACTTGCTGCTGCACAAGGCCGACAGTCTGGACGTCGTACTGAGCTGGGCCGTCCAGTTGGATCGGGTCGAGTACGTCCAGCTGCTGCTCGCAGCCGGTGCTGACCTCGGCAACCGGCAGACAGGTAACACTCCGCTGGAGCACGCGATCTACCACGGCCACACAGAGATGGTGGACGTGCTCGCCGAGCACGCGATCGTGCCCCCGGCTCTCTGGACGTACGCCGCCTGCGGCCGGTTGGACTTGGTGCGGGCCTGTTTCGACGCCGACGGCCGGCTATGCCCCGAGAGCGCGAAGGCGCGCCCCGACGTCGCTCCCATGCCAGGAATGTCACGCCAGCTGCCGCCGACCGGCGCGCCGGAGGAGCTCCTCGCCGAGGCGTTCGTCTACGCCTGCCTGCACGGCCGGACGGAGGTCGTGCGCTGGCTCCTCGACCGCGGCGTCTCACCCGACGTCGCTCCGTCCCAAGGTTGGACCGGGTTGCACTGGGCGATCATGGGAAGCAAGGTCGACGTGGTCCGACTGCTGCTCGAACGCGGCGCGGATCCGTCCCGTCGCGAAAGCCTCTTCCAGGCCGACGCGGACCTCATCCTGCACATCGTCTCCACCAACCGCGCCCACGATCCCACGACCGAGCAGATCCACGCTCTCATCAGGCCGGACCAGAGCGGCAAGCACTAGACGGGCAGTTCGATCGACAGCGCGGTGGCGAGGTGCCGGCGGGCTGCCTCCTCCAGCTCCCGCGGCCAGGCCACGCCACAGCGGGCGTGCAGGTCGCGGGCCAGTGGCAGGAACGCCGTCGCACAGGCGACGTTGGCGGCGATCACCGACTCGCGGGTCGCCTGTAGCGGCGGGAGGTCGGTCAGGGTCCGCAGCCGGTCGGCGGGTAGCAGGTCGTTGAGGTGCAACGCCCCACCTCGGTCCTCGACCGCGACGTCCTGGAGCATCAGGTCGATCAGCATGCCCCGCAGCAGGCCGGCGCCGGACTCGCCGACGACGTACTCCTGGCGCCCGACGGCGACCGGCAGCAGTCCGAGGACGCGCAAGAACTCGTGGGTGATCGACTCGACCCGTTCCGGGTCCGGCTGCAGGGGCGGACGGGGCTCGCCGAGGCCGGCGCTCAGCCCGTTCGGGTCGTGGAGGGGTTTGGTGGTCGACCGCGTGCGCCCGGCGATCTGGTCGGGTGTCGCCACCGAGACGTCGAAGCGGAGCCAGTCCGTGGTGACCTGGTTGAAGATCGGCAGGCTGCCGACCTGCCGTCGAATCACTGTCGGAGCGATCTCGTCGGACGTCTTGGGCCAGTCGGAGCAGAAGCTCTCGACGTCATCCGGGCCGACGACGACCCACAGGTCGACGTCGCTGAACGAGTCGTTCGTACCCCTGGCATGGCTGCCGACGATCCACACGCCGAGCACCCGGTCGTCCGCGCCGAGAACCTGCCGGGCCCGCTCGATCAGGGCCCGTTGTCCCAGGTCTGCTGCCATGGAAGCAGGTCAGCTCCGCCACCAGTCGTCGACCGGCGTGACGGGTACGGCGCGCTTGTGCCGGGTCGCGAGGTAGATGGACTCGACCTTGGCGGAAACCGCCGGCGCGACGTCCGCGGCTTCGAGGTAGGCGTCGATCTCGGCGTAGGTGAGGCCGAGCGCTTCCTCGTCCGGCAGCGCCGGCCGGTCGTCCTCGAGGTCGGCCGTGGGGACCTTCTTCCACACGCTCGGCGGCGCGCCCAGCTCCTGCAGCAGCGCGGCGCCCTGGCGCTTGGTCAGGCCGGTCAGCGGGGTGACGTCGACACCACCGTCGCCGTACTTGGTGAAGAAGCCGGTCACCGCCTCCGCCGCGTGGTCGGTGCCGACGACGATCAGGCCGAGCTGTCCGGCGATGGCGTACTGGAGCACCATGCGCTCGCGGGCCTTGATGTTGCCGCGTACGAAGTCGCGCAGCTTGGGCTCGTCGCCCAGCAGCTCGCCCAGTGCGTGCGCGGCCTCGGCGGCTGCGGCGTCGGCGCTCGGCTTGACGTTGGCCGTGATGGTCTGGTCGGGCTGGATGAACTTCAACGCGATCTGCGCGTCTTCCTCATCGGCCTGAACGCCGTAGGGCATGCGTACGGCGACGAAGGTGGCCTCGTGGCCGTCGGCGCGCAACTCCTCGCACGCGAGCTGGCACAGCCTGCCGGTGAGGGTGCTGTCCTGGCCTCCGCTGACCGCGAGCACGAAGCCCTTGGCGTGGGTGGATCGCAGGTAGGCCTTGAGGAAGTCGACCCGCTGCCGGATCTCGGCATCGGGAGCAATCTTCGGCTTGACAGCGAGTTCGGCGATGATCTGGTCGCGTAGGTTCGTCACTCAGAAACCCTACCGGCCGAAATCCGGGCCCTGGAGCGCGAACCTGAAGCCTTCGTGGCTTCGCGCGTAGCCCAGCGCGGCGTAGAAGCGGTGTGCGGCCTCGCGTTGCTTGTTGCTGGTCAGCTGGACAACCGCGCACCCACGCTCGCGTGCGCGAGCGGCCACCCGCTCCATCAGGATCCGGCCGAGCCCGCCGCCGCGGCGGTCCGCGCGGATGCGTACCGCCTCGATCAGTGCCCGCTCGGCGCCGCCCCTGCCGAGGCCGGGGATGTACGTCGCCTGCAGGCAACCGACGATTGCGCCGTCGGCATCGGCCAGCACCAGCAGTTCGTTGCGCGGGTCGGCCTCGATCGCCGCGAACGCGCGCTCATGCGCTTCGGAGACGACCACGGTCGCCGGGTCTATCACGCTGTCCTCGCCGGCGATCAGGGCGAGCACAGAGGGTAGGTCGGAACGGGCCGCGGGCCGGAACGTGAGTGTGGGCACGGACATCGACCCTAACCCGCGCGGGCCGCGGTGAGTGCCTGCTCGACCGTTTCCGGGCCCTGGAACGGGTACGCGGTCCAGCCCAGGCTGCGTGCCACGTCGCAGTTGGCATGGCTGTCGTCGACGAAGCGGATCTCCCCGGCCGTCGCGCCGACGCCCAGCCGGGACGACACGGCCCCGAACGCCGCCGGGTCGGGCTTGCGATGTCCGAGGCGATAGCTGAACAGCAGCTGCCCGAAGCCCTCGAACATCGCGGGATAGCAGCGCAGCAGCACCTCTTCCTCCAGCGGGCCGTTGTTGGTGAACAGCGTCAGCGACCCGCGATGCGCGTTCAGCACTTCCCGTACCCGCCAGTCCGGCCGGAAGGCGCTGCACCAGGCGAGATCGAGGTCGTCGTCGGCGCCTGTGAAGCCGGTCGACGCACGTACACGGGCCCGGAAGTCCTCCGCGCTCGGGAACCGGCCCGCGTCGGCGTCGGCGCTGAGTCCGGACGTCCACAGCAGGGCGTGCAGCCGATCCGGTGGAAGCGAGCAGGTGGCCGACAGTTCCCGGAGCCGGCGAGCATGGTCGAACGTGAACAGCACGCCACCGAGGTCGAGAACCAGATGCCAGTCCGCGCGTTTCATATGTGGGATAGTATCCCAGATATGAAATCGACGGAGGAGGCTCCGCCCCAGGTCTCCGGCGCGGATCAGCTGGACACGCGGCTGGCCGGCCACCTGGCGGAGTTGCGGGTCGAACGCGACTGGTCGCTCGAGGACCTGGCCCGCCGGACGGGCGTCAGCCGTTCCACCCTCTCCCGGCTGGAACGTGCCGAGATCAGCCCGACAGCGAGCCTGCTGGGCAAGCTGTGCGCGGCATACGGCAAGACGCTCTCCCGGCTGCTGGCCGAGGTCGAGTCGGAGTCGCCGCAGTTGATGCGCGCGGACCAGCAGCTGGTCTGGCGCGACGAGGAGTCCGGCTTCACCCGGCGGGCCGTGTCACCGCCCCATCCCGGCCTGCGCGGCGAGATCGTCGAGGGCCAGCTGCGGCCGGGCGCCGACATCTCCTACGACCGGCCACCGGTCGCCGGCCAGGAGCAGCACATCTGGGTGCTCGCCGGCGAGCTGGAGTTCAGCCTCGACGACGACGTGCACGAGCTGCGGGCCGGTGACGTGCTGCGGTTTCGGCTGTGGGGGCGTGCGCGGTTCCGCAACCTGGGCCGCAAGCCGGTCCGGTATGCCGTGGTGGTGGTCCTCCCATGAGCAAGGTGCGAGACGCCTCCGTGGTCGACGCCGCCGCGTGCGCGGCGATCTACGCCCCGTATGTCGAGCAGACCGCGATCACGTTCGAGAGCGACCCGCCGTCGCCGGAGGAGATGGCGCGGCGGATCGCTTCCGCGCAACGCACCCACGCCTGGCTCGTCCTCGAGGACGACGGCCGGGTCGTGGGGTACGCGTACGGCGGGCCGTTCAAGACCCGGGCTGCCTACCGCTGGGCGTGTGAGGTCAGCGTCTACCTGGAGCTCGGGCGGCGGCGTACGGGCGGTGGCCGGGCGCTCTACGAGACGCTGCTGGCCCGCCTCGCCGAGCGCGGCTTCCATACGGCGGTCGCCGGAATGACGCTGCCGAACGACGCGAGCGTCGGCCTGCATCGGGCGATGGGCTTCGAACTCATCGGCACCAACCGGCGGATCGGCTGGAAGCACGGCGCCTGGCACGACGTCGCCTGGGTCCAGACCACGATCGCCGCCGGCGACGATCCGCCCGCCGAGCCCCACTGACCCGAGCCCGTCGGACGGACGACCGCGTGGGGCCAGCCCGGGCCGATGGCCGCAGGCGCTAGCTGAGATCGGCGGCCCAGCCGGCCAGGGCGACGATCTCTCGCGCGACCTCGGCCGGCGGACGGTCGTTGGTCACCGTGAAGTCCTCGATCGCGGCGGCGGCCAGGTGGCCGGCCTGGTCGGGCAGCGTGGCGAGGTGGCGGTCCAGCTTCTCGCCGCTGTCCCTGGCGCGCAGCCGCCGGCGTACGGTCTCGAGCGGCGCGGTGACGCCGACCAGCCGGACCTCGCAGCCGGCCAGAGCAGTCTCGTAGCGATGGCGCAGCTCCGCGGTCTCGATGCCGCCGGCGACGACGGCGTACTCCGCACCGGAAGCCGCGAAGTTCGCCCAGACCGCCGCCAGGTTCGCGCACTTCAACCGGTCGTAGAAGTCGCGCCGCTCGCCGCCACCGGCGCCTGCGACCGGCGGAGGACCGAACTGGGCCAGCGCGTCGGTGTCGACCACGGCCGTGCGATGTCCGCCGGCTGTGAGCAAGACACCGACCGCCTGCGCGACCGTGGTCTTGCCGACGCCGATCACGCCGCTCAGGAGCAGGGCTTCGGGCATGCGATCGAATCGCTCAGACGGCTTCGGTGGCGGGTCCGATCTGCCGCCGGAGCCTGGCCAGCCGCGCGGCGCCCCACTCGTCGATCGGGCCGGCGGCGTTGCTCTCCTCGAAGTACGCCAGCTCCTTCAGTGTGAACAGCAGGTGCACCTCGTCCGCGCTCGGCAGGTCGGGCCCGAGCGCACCGTCGAGCTCGGCGGTGTACGCGGTCCACATCGCCCGGCGGAGACGGGCGAACTCCTCCTCCCAGCCGAAGATCGCGAAGCCCCACTCGCCGAAGTCGAAGTCCAGCAACGGGTTGCCGACGCCCGCCTCGTCCCAGTCGAGGACGGTACGCACCTGGAGGCCGGCGTCGACGAGGAGCTGGTTCTCGCACACGTCGCCGTGCAGGAGGACGGGCGGCAGGCCGGCCATCCGGCGGGCGGTCCGCCGCCACCGCTCCGCCCAAGCGGGCTTGGGCTCCAGTCGCTGTACGACCTCCTCGCACGCGAGGTCCACACGATCCGGATCCAGCAGGCGGGTCAGCATGGGCCGGTCCTGCACCAGCGGCCGCTGGACCTCCGGCGGCAGCCGGGGGACGTCCAGCCGGTGCCAGCGCGCGATCTGCCCGCCGAGACTCGCCAGCATCCGTTCGTAGTCGTCGAGGCCGGCGGACTCCTCGAGCGACGGCCAGCGCGTCCCGCCCCGCCGCTCCAGCGCGACGAACGGCCCGGCGTCCAGCACACCCGCCGGCCAGCGCCCGAGCACGGGCGGCACACAGTCCAGCCCGAGCCCCACAAGGACGTCCGACACGTACGCACCGTGCAGCAGCCGCTCGTCGCGCCCTCGCCGTGGAAACAGGAACACCTTGTCCGCGGACAGGATCGCGAGCTTCGACCAGCCGTCGAAGCTCACGTCCAGCTCCTCGTCGCCGACGCCGGTGATCTCCCGGAACTTCCACAGGTCCGGCGGCGGCAGGATCGCGTGTACGAGCTCGCCAACCACACCCGGCATTCTCGCCCGTACACCGCGATCCCCTCAAAGCGTTTCCGCCCCTACGGCCGGAACGCCTTCCACCTGTGCGTATATCCGAGCTCGGTTCTGGCTACCGATGCTGTACGAGTCGCTCGCCGCGGACGGCTCCGGACGGAAGCTGCCGCCGGTAGCCAGAGCAAACCACCGGGACCGGGACAATGGTGGCGATGGAAATGGACAGAGGCCGGTTCGCCCGGCCGGAGCGGGTGGGTTCGGAGATTCGCCGCAGCGGCCAGGGCGCGTCGGGCGTACGGGCGCTGCTCGAGCACTACGCGGCGGTCGGGTGTGAGCTCACGCCCCGCTTCCTCGGCTTCGCCGGCGACGGGCGTGAGCGGCTGTCGTACCTTCCGGGCTCGACCGGGTACCCGCCGTTGCGGTCCGAACTGCGTACCGACGAGGCGCTGGCGAACGTCGCCCGCGCGATCCGCCGCGTCCACGACGCGAGCCTGCCGCTCGCGGAGGTGTCGGCCGCCGGCCTGGTCTGGGCGCCGAACGAGCTCGCCCGGCCGGCGGCGCCCGACATCATCGGCCACCACGACCTCGCGCCCTGGAACATCGTGTTCGACGGCGCCGAGGTCGTCGGCATCATCGACTGGGACTCCGCGGGGCCGACGACGCGGGCGTGGGACCTGGCCTACGCGGCGTACCAGTTCGTGCCGCTGCACCCCACGCGCGACCTGGCCGCGTTCGGCTGGCCGTCGGAGCCGGACCGCCGCGAGCGGCTGCGGCTGTTCGCCTCCGCGTACGGCGGTGGGGTGAGCGTGGAACAGCTGGTGGACAACGCGATCCTGCGGATCGCGAGCATCGGCGCGGAGATCGCCGAGCAGGTGGCGACGCACAACCCGTTGTTCGCGGTGCATGCCGAGGAAGCCCACGCGCCGGGCTACTTTCGTGCAGTCGCCGAGCTCGCGGCGATGCGCGAAAGACTGGTCGCGGAAACCGGCTAGGTCGGGCAACCTGATCTGGTGTTGCTGACCTGGATCCGCGCGCTCGGCACTCCGGGGTCGCGACGTTCTACGTCTGGCACGACGAGCAGGCGGGGCAGCCCAACAGAGACACGGGTTTCGGCCGGTCATTACGGAGCTTCGGACCGAGCGCCAAAGGTGAGCAAAAGTTGAACGGGGATGTTCACCAGGGTGAACTACACTGACCGCCGCCCGCCCCCGTATGCCTTTCCCTTACACCTGGAGCTCCACCCATGCCGAACCCGACCTGCCCGCACACGTTGCGGTGGCGCGGCCGGCCGACCCGCGGTGATGGGGCCGCGGTGTTGGCCGGGCTCGAGCCGCTGAACGAGCACTACGACCTGTCCGCCGGCGCTCGCCGGACGCGGACGGCGAGTTATCTCGACACCGTTGACGGGCGGTTGCGCAAGCGCGGGCAGTTGCTCAGCCACGAACGGGCCACCGGTCCGGGCCGTCTGGTGCTGGTTGACGGCGAGGCGATCGTCACCACCGGGTTGACCGAGGTGCCCGAGTGGCCGGCGCGCGTCGAGGAGTTCCCGCCGGGTGACGTGCTCGACCGGGTGGCGTCGGCGATGTGGGTACGCGCGGTGTTGCCGATCGCCCGCAGCCGTACGACTTCGCGCGAGGTCGCGGTGCTCAACGAGGACGGCAAGACCGTCGTACGCCTCGACTGGGTGGAGGTCACCGGCTCCGAGCCCGTGCGGACGGAGCCGCTCGCGCAGGTGGTGGTCCGGCCCGTGCTCGGCTACCAGCGAGACGCCGACAGGGTACGCAAGGCGCTGCTGGCCGCCGACGGGTTCGAGGAGTCCGGCACGACGGCCGAGGACGAGCTCGTCCGGACGGCGACAGCGGCGATCGAGCCGCCCGGCCGGCCGGCGATCACCGCCGACCAGCCGGCCGGGCTGGCGATCGCCCTTGCGCTGCTGGGATTCGCCGACGCGATCGCCGCCAACGTCGACGGCGTGGTCGACGACATCGACACCGAGTTCCTCCACGACCTGCGCGTCGCCGTCCGCCGCACGCGCTCGCTGCTCAAGCTCGCCGGCGACGTCCTGCCGCTCACCGAGGCACAGCTCGCGCGTTATGCCGCCTCGTTCAAGTGGCTCGGCGACGTCACCACGCCGACCAGAGACCTCGATGTATACCTCCTCGAGATCGACCAGCTGGCCGGCAAGCTCGTCGTGGGCGAGCCCGGCGACCTCGAGCCGTTCGCCGCGCACCTGCTCTGGCAACGGCAACGCGAACAACGCAAGCTCGCGCGTACGCTGCGATCGCAGCGGTTCGCCAGGCTGCTCGACGGCTGGACCGCCTTCCTTACCGAGGTTGTCGAAACCGAACATCCGGTAAGCGCGGAAGACACCGAAAACACCGAAGGCGCCGAAACCGCGCAGCCCACCGAGCCCACCGAGCCGGCCACCACCGCCGCCGGGCAGCTAGCGGCCCAGCGGATCCGTCACATGGTCAAGCGCGTCGGACGCCGCGGCCGCGTCCTCACACCCGGCTCGCCCGCCGAGCACATCCACGCGCTTCGCAAGCGGTGCAAGGAGTTGCGCTACCTCCTCGAGGTCTTCCGGCCGTTGTGCGACCATGCCGCCCACCAGGCCGTCGTCAAGGAGCTCAAGCAGCTGCAGGACGTCCTCGGCTCGTTCCAGGACGGCGAGGTGCAAAGCGAAGGCCTGCGCATGTTCGCCGAGCAGATGCTGCAGAGCGGCCGCCCACCGGCCGCGACCCTGCTGGCGATGGGCGAGCTCGCAGGCCGCTTCGGCGACCAGCAGAAGCAGGCGCGCCAAGCCTTGACCGATCGGGTGGAACGGTTCGTCAGCGCCAGGAACCGGCAACGAATCGAGGCGCTGCTCCCATGACGAAGGCAATGAAGACGATCGCCTCGTACAACATCAAGGGCGGGGTGGGCAAGACCACCGCGGCCGTCAACCTCGCCTATCTCTCGGCACAGAGCGGCCGCCGCACGCTGCTGTGGGACCTCGACCCGCAAGGCGCGGCGACCTACCTCTTCCGCGTCAAGCCGCGGGTCAAGGGCGGCAGCACGCGCCTCGTCCACGGCAAGCGCCCGATCGACGCCGCGCTCAAGGGCACCGACTTCGAGGGCCTCGACCTGCTGCCCGCCGACTTCACCTACCGCAACATGGACCTCGACCTCGCGGCGTCCGGCTCGAAGGGCGAGCAGGCCGCGCGCACGCTGGGCCGCCTGCTCGCCGGCCTGGCCGGCGACTACGACGTGGTGTTCCTCGACACACCGCCCAGCCTGTCGCTGGTGTCCGAGAACGTCCTGCACGCAGCCGACCTCGTGGTGGTGCCGATCATCCCGACGGTGCTCGCCTTGCGTACGTTCGACCAGCTGACGGGGTTCCTGGACGGCTTCGACGGCCGCCGCCCGGACGTATACGCGTTCTTCTCGATGGCCGATCGGCGAAAGCGCCTGCACCGGCAGATCATCGCCGAGTTGCCCGCACAACGGGAAGGGATCAGCGGCACCGCCATCCCGGCGCTGGCCGTGATCGAGCAGATGGCCGTCGAGCGCGCGCCGCTGCCCGCGTACGCCCCGAACAGCCCGGCGGCAAAGGCGTATCGCACGCTGTGGAACGAGATTGCCGGCCTCATCAACGCCACGTGACCGACTAAGGTTGCACGCCGAGAAAGCCATCTCATTGGGAGGATCGGAACACCCGTGCAGCAGTCCATCACGTTCGACACGCAGGTCGATGACAGCCTCGACGTCGCCCTGGCCGTCGCGTACGCCTATGGCTACGACTCCGTCGAAGAGCTCGTCGCGGCATCCGCCGAAGAAGCCGAGGAGGCCGACGAGGCTGACGAGGTTGACGAGGAGGAAGAGGCCGAGGTCGCCTAGCGGCGAGGTCTGGGGCTTGAACCGGCGAGCAGGCCAACCGGTGTGTCCGGGTTGGCCTGCTCCTTCACGTCCGCCGCCGTGTGGTGACGTGAACGGCGGGTACTTTGGTGTTCCGATGGGCTGGCAAGTCGGCTGGTTCGCGGGAAACCCGAGAGGACGAGCCGGCATGAGCGATGGCTCTTTTCGACGTGCGAACGGTGATCCCGCGGAGATCCTGAGTGAGCTTTCGCGTGCTCTGTCCGATACGCACGACATCGCCCGTCTTCTGCAGAACCTCACCGACCTGGCCGTGCACGTCCTGCCCGGCGAGTTCGAGGCGAGTATCACGATCCTCGGCGAGGACAAGCCTCGAACGGCCGCCTACACCTCCGAGGCACTGCTGCCGATCGACGAGATGCAGTACTCCTTCGGCGGTGGGCCGTGCGTCGAGGCGGCGCGCACCCGGATGCCCCAGCGAGTCGACGTGGAGAAGGCCGCGGACCAGTGGCCCGACTTCGCCGAAGCGGCCAAACAGGCCGGACTGCTGGGATATCTCACCTCTCCGCTGATCGTCGGTACGGAGTGCGTGGGGGCGTTCAACCTCTACAGCGCCCGCACCGACGAGTTCGACCGGCTCGACGAGGCGTTGCTGTCCTTGTTCGTGACCGCCGCACTGGCCGCCGTCGTGAGCACGCATCGTTCGGCGCGGGCCAAGGCGCTGGCCGGGCAGTTCGAGGAGGCGATGCTCACCCGCCAGTACATCGGCGAGGCCACCGGTGTGCTCGCCGAACGGCACGGAGTCGGTCTGGACGCTGCCTTTGACCTGCTGGTCCAGCAGTCACAGCACAGCAACGTCCGGCTCCGCGAGGTGGCGTTGCAGGTGAGCGGACGGGAGATCCCGCCGCCTGCAGCCCATGACGGGCGACCGGCTGCTGACGGTCAACCGAGCGGTGACGGGTCGGTGACTGTCCGGCACCGGTCAGGCTCAGGCCCACGTGCGTAAGCCGCCGGTCCGGGGGTATGCACCGATTCTTGCTGTCCACCCAAGGGGGAACGGGACAGATGTACCACGCCATGGCGGTTCGGGAGATAAACACGAACGAGGCTGCGAAGGTCGAGTCCGCGACGGAGCTGGAGCCGGAGTCTGGCGCTCCGCGCAACGGGCGACGTTTCCTGCGCGCCCTGCTGTCGAAGCGGGCAACGGCCGAGCAACTGGAGGCCGCGGAGCTGGTGGTGTCCGAGCTTGTGACGAACGCCGTCCGGCACGTCAGCACTCCCGGCCGGATCCGACTCGAGATCGGCTTGCTGCTGGACCGGTCCGTCTATGTCGCAGTCACCGACAGCTCGCAGCGGCTTCCCAGCCTGCGGTGGGTCGATCCACACAAGGATGCCGGCGGCTGGGGCCTGCATCTGGTTGCCCAGCTCAGCCGGCGATGGGGTGCGGATACCCTGGCTGCTGGCAAACGGGTCTGGTCCGTCATCGCTGCATAGCGTGACGGGCACGGTCTCGCCGGCTCCCGCGGAGATGAGATGAGACGGTTCGAGGTGCAGGTCGAGCAGTTGGCCGGCGCGCTCGTGATCAGGCCGGTGGGCGAAGCCGACTTCGCCACCGCGTCGATCTGGCGATCCCAGATGCTCGCCGCCATCGACGGACTGTTCCATGACGTGTCCGCCGGCGTCGAACTCCCCGGAGCCCAGGCTTCGGGCGCGGGATACACCGGCGCCGGGTTCGCCCGAACCGACCTTCCCAGCACCGGCCGCTCGGGCGACGGCAACTCCGGCGCGAGCTGGCGCCAGTTCCGGGTGATCCTCGACCTGACCGAGTTGAGCTTCATGGACTCCTCGGGCCTGCAGGTCCTCATCATCGGCTACCGCCATGCCGTACGCGCGGGCGCGTACTGCTGCGTGGCCGGCGCCACGCCTGCGATCGCCTCCCGGATGAGCGTTGCCGGGCTGACGCCCTACATCCCCGGCTACCCGACCGTCGCCGAGGCGCTCGATCACAGGTGAGGCGCACGCCTCGACCGCCGGCAGATTCGTCATCCCGGCCGCCCCGGCTCATCCGGATGCGCGATCGGGGTTGCGCCGCGCCTTGCAGGCGGTCAGTGCGGTGTCGAGGTCCGGATGCGAGACGAACGCCTCGGCGGTTCCGGTCAACGCGAGCACCCGTTTGGGCGTACCCGAGACGCCGACCAGCACGAACTCGACGCCCAGCAACTTGGCGCGGCGGTTGCTCACGAGCAACGAGCCCAGAGCGGCGCAGTCGAGGAACGAGACCTCGGTCAAGTCGACAACCACGCAGTCCGGGCGCCGGGCCACCTCGACCAGCAACCGTTCCTTCAACTGTGGCGCGACGGCGAGGTCGAGCTCACCGCACGCCACGACAACCCTGACCGATCCCGCGTCGTACGCGGAAATCCAAGCCCCATGATCGTCCACGAGGTCCTCGCCCTCCCAGCAGGCACACCCGACCAAAGCGGCCGCGCTGCTGGACCTCTACCGGACTATTGTCGCCATGGATCGCCGTCAAACCAACCTGGCCGGTCTCGGCAAGAGTCAGACCTCGATGTGCGAGCCCATGATGACGGTGCTGCCGCGGGGCAGGTTGAAGAACTCCGCGGCGTCGGCGGTGACGTACGACGTCGCGATGAACAGGCGTTTCCGCCACGGCGCCATGGTGTGCGCGGATCCGCGGCGGAGCTCGATCTTCGACAGGAAGTACGACGCCTGGTCGAGCTGCAGCTGACCTTCGGTCGTGTCGGGATCGAGCCTGGCCAGCGCGCCGGGAATGTCGGGGGTCTCCATGTACCCGAACCGCGCCGTGACGTGGATGATCCCGTCGTCGGCGTAGCCGAGGTCGTTGACCGCGATCTGCTGGTCCACGGGCACGCGGGGCACGGGCTCGGTCTCGATCGACAGGATGATGACGTGCTCGTGGCGTACATGGTTGTGCTCGACGTTGGCCCGCAGTGCCAGCGGCGCCGTCCGCATGCCGCGGTTGAGGAAGACCGCCGTGCCCGGCACCTGCTGGACCTCGATCTCCCGGCCGCGTAGCTCGTCGATGAACTCGTTCAGCGTTCCTTCGTGCCGTTCGCGTTCGGCCGTGACGATCTCGCGGCCCTTCTGCCACGTGATCATGACGGTGAACGCCGTGAGGCCGATCAGCAGCGGGAGCCACGCGCCGTGGACGAGCTTGGTGAGGTTGGCGGCGACGAACAGCAGGTCGATCGCCAGCAGGAAGCCGGCACCGATGCCGAGCAGCCACAGCGGCGTGCCCCACTTGCGGCGGGCGACGAAGAAGAACAGCGTGGTCATGATCGTGATCGTTCCGGTCACCGTCATGCCGTAGGCGTACGCGAGCGCGGCCGAGCTGCGGAACGCGAACACCAGCGTGAGCACCGAGACCAGCAGCAGCCAGTTGATCCACGGCACGTAGATCTGCCCGATCGTCGACTCCGACGTGTGCGCGATCCGCAGCCGCGGCAGGTAGCCGAGCTGCGCGGCCTGGGACGCGACGGAGTAGGCGCCGGTGATCACGGCCTGCGCGGCGATCACGGTGGCCGCGGTGGCCAGGACGACCAGCGGGATGCGGGCCCATTCCGGCGCGAGCAGGAAGAACGGGCTGGAGATGTGGGCGTTGTCCTGCAGGACCAGTGCGCCCTGACCGAAGTAGCTGAGCGTCAGCGCCGGAAGCACCAGGCCCAGCCAGCCGCGCGTGATCGCCCGCCGCCCGAAGTGCCCCATGTCGGCGTACAGCGCCTCGGCGCCGGTGACGGAGAGCACGACGGCGGCGAGCGCGAAGAACGCGATGCCGGGATGGCCGGCGACGAAACCGACGGCGTACGTCGGCGACAGCGCGGCGAGGATCCCTGGGTGGTGGGTGATGCCCCCGATGCCGAGGACACCGATCGTCACGAACCAGACGATCATCACCGGGCCGAAGATGCGCCCGACCGCGGCCGTTCCGTGCTTCTGCACGAAGAACAGGACGATGATGATCACCGCGGTGATGGGCACGACCAGCGGCTCCAGCGAGGGGGCGGCGACCTTGAGGCCCTCGACCGCCGACAACACCGAGATCGCCGGTGTGATCATGCTGTCGCCGAAGAACAACGCCGCGCCGAAGATCCCGACGCCCGCGAGGATCAGCGCGGACCGCGAACGCCGGCCGTTCTGGGTGCCCCATCGGCGCAGCAGCGTGATCAGCGCCATGATGCCGCCCTCACCGTCGTTGTCGGCGCGCAGGGCCAGCAGGATGTAGGTGAGGGTGACGATGATCATCACCGACCAGAAGATCAGCGAGACCACGCCGAACACGTTGTTCTCGCTGACGGGCACGGGATGCGGATCGGCGGGGTTGAACACCGTCTGGATGGTGTAGATGGGGCTCGTACCGATGTCGCCGAACACCACACCCAGCGCCGCCACGACGACAGCGAGCCGTACCGTGTCGCGCGCCCGGGACCGGTCAGGGTCCCCCGCCTTGATATGCGCTTCGTCGTCGGACGTCGTCATCGGCTGCTCATCACCCACGAAGATCCTCCTCAGCCGCCCGCGGCGGAACCAGGCACCCCCGCGCGCTGCTGTCGGAGATTACGCCAACCCGCCATCAACACCGCAGGTCGGGACGTCAAGGTTGGGTAAGGAACGGACCGAAAGCGCCGCTACAGGCCTTCTTCGGACGGTTGGCAGGCCTGGGCGCTGAGCCCGCCGTCGACGGCGAGGGTGTGGGCGAGGGTGTGGGCGGCGATGTCGGCGCCCGGCGCCACCGCGTTGACCCGGATGCCCTGCGGCGCCAGCTCCAGCGCCGCCGCTCGACCTCGTCCGCGCCCTCGATGCCGGCCGGCAGGCCGACGAGCAGCTCCGACAGCGTGCGTTCCAGCTCCGGCACCTCGACGTGATAGCGCGGCAGGTGCTGGAAGTCCGACATCTCGCCGAGCCCCACCAGCCCGTCCGAGGTCGACAGCTCCACGATCACGTGCCCGCAGACCAGTCCGGTCGTACGCGGAGTCGCCACCGGCGTCAGCCGCACCCCGTGAGTACGGTCACGAAGGATCACCGGCCGCGAGCGACCGCAGTGCCCCCTCCGCCGACCGCTCGATGTGCTCCCGCAGCAATCGCGCCGCGAGCGCAGCGTCACCGGCTTCGTACGCCGACAGGATCGCGGAGTGCTCCTGCCACTCCGAGTCGTACGTCGCGGACGCCCGCCAGCCCGCCGTTGCGATGAATGCGTTCAATCCCTGCAGCTTGTCGAGGAAATCGACCAACAGTTCGTTGCCACACCCGGTATACAACTCATGATGAAACCGCCGGTTGACCAACCCGAGCTGCGCCGGCTGCCCGGTCTCGAGCAGCGCCGCAGCCTCTTCGAGCGCCTGCCGGGCGCCAGGCGAAGGCCGGGCGCCTCGCGCAACGACAGCCTGCCGCACCGCCTCCGGCTCGACGACCGAACGCGCGCCCGACACGTCGCGCACCGTGGCGGCGTCGAGCGTGCGCACGCTCATGCCCTGGTAGGAGTTGGCGACGACCAGCCCGCTCGACCGCAGCTGCTTCAGTGCCTCCCGGATCGGCGTCTTCGACACGCCGAGCCACGCCGAGAGTTCTCGCTCGACCAGCGGCGCACCCTGTCGCAGCCGGCCGTCGAGGATCGCCTCCTGCAGCGCGTCGCGCACCCGGTCGCCGCGCGAGATCGGCTGCTCCAGCGAGAGCCGTTCTTGGCCACCCACTACTGCCATAGTGCGATGCTAGCATCGTGGTATACCACTATCGCACGGCCGCCACTGAGGAGACTCGAGGAGATGAGCCAGTGATCGACGGCGTGGTCGCGGTCCTCGTGACGCCCTATCTCGACGGGACGAACGCCGTCGATGCCACCGCCCTGATCGACCTCACCGGCCGGCTCGAGCAGGCGGGCATCCGTGTGCTCACAGCTCTGGGCAACACCGCCGAGGTCCACCAGCTGACGTCTGCCGAACGCGAGATCGTGCTGTGCGCGGTCGCGGCCGGCCGGCGGGACGCGGCCCTGATCGCCGGCCTGGCCGGCAGCCTCGGCAGTGCCCTCGACGACGCCGAACGCGCCCACGACCTCGGCTACGACGCCGTCATGGTCCACGAGCCCGCGGAGCCGTTCGGCGACGGCGGCGGTGTCGCGGCCTATTTCCAGCAGATCTGTGAGCGCGTCGAGCTGCCCGTCGTTCTCTACGTTCGCACCACGAGGCTCAGCAAGGCCGCCCTGGCAGAGTTCGCCGCGCGCAAGGAGGTCGTCGCGGTGAAGTACGCCCGCCCTGACCTCACCACGCTGGCCGAGCTGCTCGACGAGGGCGCGGCAGACCACTGCACCTGGATCAACGGCTCGGCCGAGGCGAAGGTCCCGGCGTTCGCCGATCTCGGCCTCACGGCCTTCACCTCCGGCATCGCCAACGTACGCCCGGACCTCGCGCTGGCCGTGCGGCAGGCGGTCCTGGCCGGCGACCGGCCGCTGCTCAACAAGCTGATGGAGCTGATCACGCCGGTCGAGGCCCTGCGCACCGAGGAGCACGGACGTTACAACGTCGCCGTCCTCAAGGAGCTGCTGAGAACGACCGGCTTCGAGGCC
The DNA here is from genome assembly GCF_054779015.1 of Flindersiella endophytica. NCBI lineage: Bacteria > Bacillati > Actinomycetota > Actinomycetes > Propionibacteriales > Nocardioidaceae > Flindersiella > Flindersiella endophytica. The sequence goes on along the minus strand of NZ_BAAGYY010000027.1, from coordinate 213,602 downwards.
GGCGGAGTCCGCCCACCGCACTCGCCGTTGACCCCCGCCGCCACCGAAAGCCTGCGCGCCGCGCTGGTCGCCTGGCCCGTGGAAGGGCTCCGGTAACCATGCCCGGCTCGGTGACGAAGGACCGCCCGAGAGCACCGGCACCGGCCGCCGGGGCCCACGGCGACGAGCTCTGGTCCGACGTCACCCTGGTCGCGTTGCGTGCGAACCTCCACCACCACGAGCCCACCTGGCGGCTCGACCCTCGCGTGCTGCCGAACCACCAGGTCTGGATCATCCTGGCCGGCACCGGCCGGGTGTCCGTCGCCGGCGCCGAACACCCGTTGCGGGCCGGCGCCGTCGCGCTGGTGCCGCAAGCGGTGCCGCACTGGGCGGAGCACGACCCGCGAGATCCGCTCCGCAGCTACGTCCTCCACTTCGAGGCCCGGATTCTCGGCGAGCACGCGCCACAGGCGCTCGCGGCGTTGCCCGTGCTGCTGTGGCCGGAACCAGAGATCATGCGGGAGCTCCAGGCGGCCGCGGCCATCATGAGCCGCGAGGTGGGCGACCGCTCACCGGAGCACGTCCTGCTGGCGAACGCGGCGATCACCCGCCTGTTCGGCCTGCTCTGGTCGGTCGACCGGGCCGGCGACTCCTCGACCGTGTCGCCGGCACACGCGAGGCTGGCTCCGGTGCTCGCCTACGTCGCGGATCACTTCGCCGGCCCGCTCACCCTGGCCGAGCTCGCGATGGTGGCCGGGGTGAGCCCGACCCATCTCTGCCACTTGTTCAGTGACGCTGTTGGGCTGTCACCGCTCCAATACCTCCAGCGCTTCCGGATGCGGCGAGCCAGGGCCCTGCTGGAGACCACCGATCTCGTCGTGGCCGACATCGGCAGGCGCGTGGGCTTTGCCGACCCGGCCTACTTCAGCCGTGCGTTCCGCCGGCTCGAGGGCATGACGCCCAGCCGATATCGCGAGCTGCGAACGCAAGATCGTCCTGGCGGATAGCAAGGCAGTCTCTGGCCGGCGTCTCCGCGGCTTCCTAACGTGACAGCCATGGAGTCACCGGTTCAACCGTCTGGGCGGGCCTTCGTCCTGTCGGCCGGCGTGCTGCTCACAGCCTCGGCAATGGCGGGTTACCGCTTCCTCGAGACCAGCCCGACGACGAAGCGCACGCCGAAGGGCAGCGGCGCCGGCGCCGGCCAAGCCCACCCACGTGACCTGGCTCGACCGGCCGGCCGGACCGGACGCTCGGAGGCGATGAAGAACGTGGAGACTTCGTGACAGACGTACGCATCGCCCACCACTCCGACGCCTCCGCGCGGGTCCGTCACGGCGTGGACCTGCTCGCCCAGGCGTTGCGCGAGCAGGGCCTGGAGGTGGGTTCGGCCGATCCGCCGGCCGGTCCTGGCGACCGCCCCGAAGGCCCGACGGTCTACGTCGGCAGCCGGTCGAGCTCGACGCTGGTCGCCGAGCTCGAGCAGGCCGAGGTGTTGCTCTACACCACACCCGAGCCGGGGGCGGACGGGTTCTACCTGTCGAGCCTCCCGGGTGGGCTGACCGTCGTGACCGGTGGCAACGACACCGGTGTGCTGTACGGCTGCCAGGAGCTGGCCCGGCAGGTCCGCCGGGCGGGTGGGCTGCCGCGCGACCTCGACCACGGCGAGACGCCTGACCTCGCACTCCGCGGTCCGGCGATCGGCCTGCAGAAGACGACGGTCGAGCCGCCGCGGCAGACCTACGAGTACCCGATCACGCCGGACCGCTTCCCGTGGTTCTACGACCGCGAGCACTGGCTGAGTCTCCTGGAGACGCTGCTCGAGCAGCGGGCGAACGTGGTCTACCTGTGGAGCGGGCACCCGTTCGCCTCGTTCGTCCGGCTGGACGAGTATCCGGAGGCGCAGGAGGTCACCGACGAGGAGCTGGCACTGAACCGCGAGGTGCTGCACTGGCTCACGATCGAGGCCGACCGGCGTGGCATCTGGGTGGTGCTGAAGTTCTACAACATCCACATCCCGCTGCCGTTCGCCGAGTACCACGGCATCCCGCTGCGACAGCCGAAGCCGACGCCGCTGGTGGCTGCGTACACCCGGGCGGCGATCGCGGCGTTCGTCGCGGAGTACACCGCGATCGGGCTGTACGTCTGCCTGGGCGAGGCGCTGCAGGCCGATATCTACGGCGCCGACTGGTTCGCCGATGTGATCCTGGCCGGCGTGTCCGACGCCGTGGCGGCGGCCGGACTCGCGGAGCCGCCGCCGGTGATCGTCCGGAACCACGCGGTCGACCTGCGGCCCGTACTGGAGAAGGCGTTGCCGCGCTATCCGCGGCTGTTCACCGAGGCGAAGTACAACGGTGAGTCGCTGACGACGCGCAGCCCGCGCGGCAAATGGCAGGCCACGCACAGGTTTCTGGCGTCGCAAGGCAGCGCTCACATCGTCAACGTCCACATCCTGGCGAACCTGGAGCCGTTCCGGTATGGCGCCGTGTCGTTCGTCCAGCGGTGTGCGCAGGCGATCAAGCACCGGCTCGGAGCGGGCGGACTGCACCTGTATCCCTTGTTCTACTGGGAATGGCCCTACTCACCGGATCGTGCGGAGCCGCGGCTGCGGCAGCTGGACCGGGACTGGATCTGGTACGAGGCCTGGCATCGCTATGCCTGGCAGGCGGACCGGCCACCGGAGGCGGAACGGGCGTACTGGGTGGACCGGCTGGCGGCTCGGTTCGGCGGCGCGCGGGCCGGCGCGGCGGCGCTGGACGCGTACGAGGCGATGGGGCGGATCGCGCCACAGCTGGTGCGGCGGTTCGGTATCACCGAGGGCAACCGGCAGACGCTGAGCCTTGGCATGCTGATGGCGCAGCTGACGAACGCCGCGAGGTTCCGCCCGTGGGCCGACCTGTGGGACTCGCATGCGCCGCAGGGCGAGCGGCTGGAGCTCTATGTCGCCCGCGAGATCGCGGGGGAGCCGCACGTCGGCGAGACACCGCTGGACGTGATCGCGGACGTGCGGCGGCTGGCGGACGAGGCGTCGGCCGCGATCGCACGTGGGGCGGACGGGGTGTCGGCGAACGCCCCGGAGTACGAGCGGCTGCGTACCGACGTCGAGGCACTCGCGCTGCTGGCCCGGTTCTACGCGGAGCGGGTGTCGGCGGCGGTTGACATCATGACGTACCGGGAAACCGGCCACGGCGATCTCGGCTTGCTGCGGGCGGCCGTGGCGAAGGTCTCGGCGAGCGTGGAGGCGTATCGCGAGCTGGCGGACCTCACGGACCGGACCTACCACTACGCCAACTCGATGCAGACGCCGCAACGCAAGGTGCCGTTCCCGGACGGCTCGGCGTACAGGCACTGGCGACAGTGCCTGCCGGAGTACGAAGCGGAGCTGTCCAACCTGCGGCGGAACGTCTCGTTGCTCGAACGTGGTGAGCTGCCGCCTGCCCTGCGGGCTGTGGACGGGCGTCCGGAGCCGTACCAAGCGGCGGAGTTCGAGCTGCACACGCCGTCGGCGGAGACGTTCACCGTCCGGAAGGGAACGTCGGTGTTCGCCGACAGCGACGGCAACATCCGCCGGCTGGCCGAGGAGCTCGACGGCCTGCGCGGGGTCCGGATCCCGCGCCGTGCGGGATACGCCGGGGAGGTGGCGCTCGAGATCTCGCTCCCCGCGCCGGCCACGATCCTGGTCGGCTACTTCAACGATCCGGAGCCGGTCTGGCTGCAGGTCCCCGACCTCGAGACCGACACTCACGCCGACGCCCGCGGCGGCCTGGAGCCCGTTCTCCGCAACGCGATCGGCGTCGACTTCCTGCCGCCGGTCGACATCCACGCGTTCCGCTACGAGGCCGGCCACCACACCCTGACCCTCGGCCGCGGCGCCTACGTCCTGGCCGGCGTGGTCGCCGCGAATCAGCTTCTGCCACCACGCGTGGTCGTCCACGCCGAAACCACCGCCGACACCCTCGACTGGCTCTACGAGGATCCGGAGGAATGACGTACGGAGCTCGGCGCACCGTTGTCCACAGGCCGGGCTTTGGCCCGCTGAGCAGGCAAATCAGGCTGCTACTCTCGTCGAATGGGCAACAACTACGACTCGATGGCCAGTGGCCTGTCCAGTGGCAAGGCGCTCGGCGAAACCGCGTTCTACACCTGCCTCGTCGCCTGCACTGTGTGGCCCGAGCTGTTGCAGCCGATTCCGGCTGCCAAGAGCGGCATGCTGATGAAGCAGATCGAGTCGATGGCCGGCAAGATCCCGAGGGCCAAGAACACCATGAACCTCCCCGGCGGCAGCTACCTCGGCGGCCTGTCCGGCCACGCGTCGTTCCAGGACATCGCGACCAGCGTGCCGATCCGGCTTCGGCTCATCGTCACCGACACCGGCCAGATGCTGCGCGCGTGTTCAGAGATCGACCAGTCGGCTGAGGAAGGCCGCCGTTACGTCGAGGCGCTCAACCATCACTACTACAGCATCTCGCCCGACGTCTGGAACCAGAACGACCAGAAGGCCTACTCCGAGCGGCTCCGCAAGGACCGCGACGCCGCCGTCAACACCGCCTGCCTCGCTGAGGAAGCCGCGATGATGACGGCGATCATCGCGACGCTGCGGTTCGCCCAGCACGCGATCTCCGCCGCCCTGTGCGGCGTTCTCGCAGCCGGCGCGGCGGCGTTCTGGGTCGCGATGTGCATCCCGTTCGGCCAGGGCGTGGCCGCCAGCATCCGCAGTGCGCTGACGCCCGTCGCCAACATGCTCCCGAGGATCATCCAGATCATGGACGAGGCGATGACCATGGCCGGGCTGGCCCACGCGAGCCTGCTCGGCGTACGCACGCTCCAGGCCGGCATCAGCGACGAGATCCGGCTCGACGACGGCGGCGGCCTGAAGGACCTCCTTGGTGCCGGCGGCGACACGATCGGTGACATCGCCGACAAGTACCTCGACAAAATCAAGATCTGGGAGAAGATCTGACGCGTACGTCCGCCAGGGACGTACGTGCTGATAGGAAAAGGCTATGTCGCAAGATTTCAGTTTCCTCGACCTTTCGCGAACCTCCGACGAGGTCAGGCAGGACCAGGAGCAGCGCCTGGCCAAGATCCGGGAGATCCAGGAAGCCACCGTCTCGGCCGTCGGCCAGGCGGCCAGCGAGGACGAACGGATCAAGGTCAGCTTCACCGAGGCCGAGGGCGTACAAAAGATCGAGCTCGACCCGCGCGCGCTGCGGTTGCCGTCGGACGAGCTCGCCACCGAGATCGCGCGGTTGGTCAACGACGCCCGCAAGGACGCCCAGCAGCAGATTCAGCGGCTGATGCAGGATTCCGCGCAGGACACCGCGGTCGACCCGCAGGAGTTCCTGCAGAAGATGCCCGAGATCGAGCGGTCCATCGGCGATCTCATGCAGGAGACGCAGACGATGACCACCCAGCTGATGGACATGGTCGAACGCATGCGGATCAACGGCGAGTCGATGACCAGCACGCGCCGGCCCGACGACGAGCGCGACCGCTGAGCCGCGAGCCGGCCGCTCGCTTCCGCGTCAAGACCTGCTTGGCGGGTTCTTCACCTTGCGCCACAGCAGGATGAGGACGATGCCGTTGACCACGAAGACGGCCAGGGCGGGCACGACCAGGATGCTCGGCTCCAGGAACCAGAAGTAGTCGACGGCGAGGAACGCGACGAACTCCAGCACGCCCAGCGCGCCGAAGATCCGCCGCAACCGGCGCCGGCTGCGAAACCGCGACGTCTCCGACCGCAGTTGCGACGGCTGGATGGTCTGCTGGGCCTCGAACGGCTGCTGGTGACTGGCCTGCACCGGCAGCGGCAGCATGAGCAGCTCGGCGGCCTCCGCGTGCCGCTGGGCCGGAGGCGCCGGGCTGCGCAGGATGCCGCGCAGTGCGTCTGTGTCCTTGCCGAACGCCGCTGCCAGATCCTTCACCGCCGAGTCATCGCTGCCGTCGGCGCGGAGCTCGGGCGAGCCGGGCCGATAGTACGACAGGCCGAACCCGTCGCCTGCGACGTTCGCCGTCACCACCCGGGCATCGAGGAACTCGCTGAGCAACGGCGCCACGCTCGACGCGGTCCGTCCGGTGACCACCACGGTCGACCAGACCTCGGCAAGATGGGCTTGCGGCGCGATCACCTGGCCGTTCCAGCCGGCGGCGATCGTCCGCAGGGCGTCGTCGACATTGTCCGCCGTCGCGCGTACGTGAAGCAGCGAGTAGTCCACGGGCTCACATCGTAGTCAGGACCGGCGAGGTTATCCACAGGGCGGCGTCGGCGGCCGACGTCGATCTGCCGAGAAAGCGGTACGCTCCCAACGTGGGTGAGACGAAACTTATCGACCGGGACTTCGTCCGGAATCTCGGTAAAGGCATTCAGCGCTCGGCCGACGAGAGCCTGCCGCAGGCATCCAGGCTGGCCGGACAGGCCGCCGACTCGATGCAGTCCGCCGGGCAGGGCGGCGGTATCGCCGTCGCGGCCGTGTTCTTCTTCGCCTGCGAATACACCGCCAACGCCTGGGCGCGGAAGCAAGAAGACGCCGAGACCGTCAACGACGCGGCGCAGCGAATCGCCGACAACTGGCAGGCGACCGAGGAGCACTACGGCCGCATGCCGGGGTCCGGCGAGTGACGTTCGGCTGACGAGCACGCTGTCCGCCTGGACGGAAAGCTCGGCCTCTACAGTCGTCGGGTGTGGACAGCTTCTGGGATGACGTCGACCGGCACATAGTCCGTTACGGCGCGGCGTTCACGCCGCGGGTGATCGAGCGAGCCGCGGGCTCCTACGTCTACGACAGTGACGGTACGGCCATCCTCGACTTCACCTCCGGCCAGATGAGCGCGGTGCTGGGGCACTCGCATCCCGACATCGTGCGCGCGGTCTCGGAGTCGGTCGCCACGCTGGACCACCTGTTCAGCGGGATGCTGAGCCGGCCGGTCGTCGAGCTGGCCAAGCGGCTGGCGGCGACGTTGCCCGCCGGTCTGGACAAGACGCTGCTGCTGACGACCGGAGCGGAGTCCAACGAGGCGGCGATCAAGCTGGCGAAGCTCTACACCGGCAAGTACGAAGTCGTCTCGTTCGACCGGTCGTGGCACGGCATGACGTCCGGCGCCGCGGCGGCAACCTTCTCCGCCGGGCGGCGAGGCTACGGGCCGACGCTGCCCGGCAACCTGACCTTGCCGACGCCGAACGCGTACCGCTCGCCGTTCCGGCGCGCCGACGGCTCCTACGACTGGGAAGCCGAGCTGGAGTACGGCTTCGCGCTGGTCGACCAGCAGTCGACGGGTGCCCTGGCGGCCTGCCTGGTCGAGCCGATCCTGTCGTCCGGCGGGATCATCGAGCTGCCGCTGGGCTATCTCGCGCGGCTCTCCGAACTGTGCGCCGCGCGCGGCATGCTGCTGATCGTCGACGAGGCCCAGACCGGCCTCGGCCGTACGGGCACGTTGTACGCCTTCGAACGCGACGGGGTGGCGCCCGACATCCTCACGCTCTCCAAGACGCTCGGCGCGGGCCTGCCGGTGGCGGCCGTGGTGACCAGCGCGGAGATCGAACAGGTCTGCCGGGACCGCGGCTTCCTGTTCTTCACCACCCACGTCTCCGACCCGTTGGCGGCGACCGTGGGGCTGACCGTCCTCGAGGTCATCGAGCGCGACGACCTCGTCAAGCGCGCGGGCGTGCTGGGCGAGCAGCTCCGCTCGCGCCTGCTGGACCTGCGCGATCGGTACGACGTGGTCGGTGACGTGCGGGGCCGTGGGCTCCTGCAGGGGATCGAGCTGGTGGCCGACCAGGCGTCCAAGGCGCCGGCGGACGCTCTCGGCCAGGCGGTGACGGCCGCCTGCCTGGAGCGCGGGCTGCACCTCAACATCGTCCAGCTGCCGGGCATGGGCGGGATCTTCCGGATCGCGCCGCCGCTCACCACCAGTGACTCCGAGCTCCACGCCGGTGTCGACATCCTGGAGGCCTCCCTTCGGGCGGTCCTGGCCGGCGGGCCCGGAAAATAGTTGGGCTCAGCGGCTTGCCTTAGAGCGCACTCAAAGGTGCATGCTGAAGTGCGTGACGAGCAAACCGGACACCAAGACCTGCGCCGTCGACGAGATCACTCCTGACGTCGAGGGGCCGCTCACCGTCGGCCAGGTCGCGGCGCTGACCGGCCTGTCCACTCACACGCTGCGCTGGTACGAGCGCGTCGGCCTGCTGCACGTAGGGCGTGACGGGTCCGGCTACCGCCAGTACACCGAGGTCGACCTGCGGCGGCTCGTGATGCTGATGCGCCTACGCGCGACCGGCATGCCGGTCAGCGAGATGCAGCGCTATGCCGAGCTGTTGCGGTCCGGCGAGGCGAGCGTGGAGGAACGTCGCGAGCTCCTGGAAGCCCACCGCGACAGGGTTCTCGACCACATCGCCGGCCTCTACCGCGATCTCGACGTGATCAACAGCAAGATCGCCGGCTACCAGCGCGCCCCGGTGACGACGGTTCCAGCCTGAGCTTCCGCCGCCTCGCGGCGAATCCGCTGCCCTGGTAGGGAAACCGCCCCCCGGCAGCCGCTCAACCCACGATACGAGAGGTCCTGTTGTGCTGTACCGAACCATTGGTGGACGACGGAAAGTAAGCGCGCTGTGCCTGGGTGCGATGAACTTCGGCGCCTCCACAGATCCCGAGACCTCCACCGCGATCCTCGACCGGTTCGTCGAGGCCGGCGGCACGTTCATCGACACGTCGAACAACTACGGTCAGTGGCACGGCAGCGCTGGCACCAGTGAGAAGCTGCTGGGCCGCTGGATGCGAGAGCGTGACATCCGTGACCAGGTGGTCGTCGCCACGAAGTGTGGCGCCAAGACGACCGTTCCCGGCGACCCGGGCGACGAGCACTGGGACGGGCTCGCCGCGTCCACCATCCAGGCTTCCGTCGAGGACAGCCTGGCGAACCTGGGCGTCGAGCGGATCGACCTGTACTACGCGCACATCGACAACCGCGCCACACCGCTGGAGGAGACGGTCGCGACGTTCGGGCAGCTGGCCGCCGACGGCGTGGTCGACGTGATCGGCTGCAGCAACACGGCCGCCTGGCGGCTGGAACGCGCCCGCCACCTGGCCGACGACCAGGGCGTCGCGAAGTACGCCGTGATCCAGCAGCACTACACCTACCTGTGGCCGAAGCCCTTGGCGCCGGACAGCATTCGCCGGATGGGCACGACGCACGTCCAGACCGTCAACGTCGAGCACCTCGACTACCTCAACGAGCATCGCGACCTGACGCTGGTGTCGCACACGCCGTTGCTGTCCGGCTCGTACAGTCGTCCGGAGCGCCCGTTCCCCGCCGCCCGCGGCTACTCCCACCCGTCCGCGTACGCGCGGTACGAGACGTTGCGCCAGGTCGCTTCCGAGCTCGGCGTGACCGTGAACCAGCTCGTGCTGGCCTGGATGCTGCATCAGGATCCGGTCGTCATCCCGTTGTTCGGAGCATCGTCGATCGCCCAGCTCGACGAAGCCCTGGAGGCTGTCGACATCACCCTGGGCGCCGAGCTGCTGGAGCGGCTCGACAACGCCTAGTTTCGGGCCGCGCTCGGCCGCCTCTGTCACGATGGGGTGCATGCCGAAACGCGAGGAGCTGTACGCGAGCTTGCTGCAGGAGATGCCGTGGTACATCTCGTCGGCCGTGCGCTTCCAGATCGCGATCGCGAACCAGCTGGAGATGCCGGTCACCGACGTCCACGCGATCGGCGCGCTGCTGGAGTTCGGGCCGATCGGCGTGGTCCGGCTGGCCGAGCTGATGGGCATGACCACGGGCGCGGCGACCCGGCTGGTCGACCGGCTGGAGGGACGCGGGTACGTCGTCCGCGAGCGCGACTCCTCCGACCGGCGGCAGGTCGTCGTGCGGGTCGTACCCGAGCGAGTGGCGGAGATCGGCCGCTACTACGAGCCGATGGGCGAGCGCTGGGGCCGGCAGCTGGCCGGCTGTACGGACGAGCAGCTCAGCTTCCTCCTGACCTTCCTGCGCGACGGGCGCTCGTACGCACAGGCCGAGACCGAGCGGCTGCGCGCGGGTGGGCGCTCGCACGGCAGCCGCCGGCCGCGACCGGCCGACGGTTAGGTCGGGGATCGCCCGGGCCTTTCCCTGATAGTTGCTTGAAGCGGTAGCTGCGCAAAGCAGCGATCTGCTGGACTGTGTGCGCCAATCGCACGCAGAGCCCAGGGAGGCCTGAAAACATGCGCACCTCGCCGCCGATCGCCCGTGTTCCGATCCTGCTGGTCATCGCCTTCGCAGCGGTGATCACGGGCTGGTTCAACCTGTCCGAAGCCCTGCCGACACCGCTCGCCGTCCTCGCCGGTGCTGCCTGGGGAGCGGTGATCGGCTGGCTCGGGCTGTGGATCCAGGCGCGCCGGCCCATGCTGGGTGCCTGGCTCGAGGACGGGTTCGTCTACCTCGGCGCCATCGGGTTCGCGTTCGCCGGCTGCGGCGGCCTGATGGCGATCCTGCTCCTCACCGGAACGCTGGACAGCGCCTCGGTCACCGGCGAGACGCTGGAGCAGACCTTCCTGCCGTCGATCCCGTACTACATAGTGGTCAACAGCATCCTGGAGGTGCTGATCATCCCGGCCGTCATCGTGCTCGGCTGGCGCCCGGGCCCACGCCGCGTCCTGATCCTGGCGACGGCGGCCACCTACTTCGCGATGCGGGTGTGGACGTACCTGGCCTTCGTTCCGGCTCGCCTCGGCTGGGCCGACGCCGAGCACTCGACGCAGGTGTTGACCGCCGCCCAACGCCACCAAGCCGCCGACGACCTCATGCTCGACGACCCGCGCTGGATTCCCCTGCTCGTCATGTTCGCGGTCTTCCTGGTCGCCGCCCACTGGTCGCGAGTCCGCTCGCTGCACGGCGCCGCCAAAGCGCCGGCCTAGGGCGAGAACGTAGATCGGAGAAGCGTCAGCCGAGGGCGGCGGTGGCTGTGCGCAGGCTCTCGAGCTCTTGACGGGCGATCGCGGGAAGCTCGGGCTCGCTCGCCGGGTCGGTCCAGCGGGTGAAGGCTCGTTTGAACGCGAGCACCCCGATCTCGGCCGCGATGCTCGCCGTCGGATCCGGTACGCCACGGGCGTGGAGGGCGTCGGTCATCGCGGCGGCGAGGCCGGCGCTCTTCATCGCGTTCCGCTCCTGGAGTTCGCTGTTGCCTGCGATGACGGCCTGCAGGCGCGGTCCGTACTCCCGTTGCTCCTCGGTAAAGACACCCGTCGCGGCGTCGAGGGCCGCGGCGACCGCCTCGAGCGGGGTGGCGGAGCTCGGCGCGCCGGCGATCGCGTCGGCGAGGAGCTGGCTCAGGATGTCCTGGCCCGCGAACAGCACCTCCCGCTTGTCGGGGAAGTGCCGGAAGAACGTGCTCTTGGTCAGGCCGGCCCGCTCGGCGATCTCGGCCACGGTCGTCTGGTCGTAGCCCTGCTCGCCGAACAGGTCCAGCGCGGCGCCGATCAGTCGCCGGCGGGCGTCGGGGAGCCATCGAGCCATGGCGTACAGCCTATGTGATGGGACTCAGTCTCGTCACATGCGCTACAGTGACGGCACTAAGTCCCATCACCCGCTACCCGCAGACAGGAACAAGAACATGCGCGTTTTCGTCACCGGCGCCTCCGGTCACATCGGCTCCGCCGTGGTCCCCGAGCTCATCCAGGCCGGCCACGAGGTCGTCGGTCTGGCCAGGTCGGAGGCCTCCGCCGCCAAGCTCGAAGCCCTCGGCGCCACCCCACGAAACGGCGACCTCGAAGACCTGGACGGACTCCGCAAGGCCGCGTCCGAAGCCGACGGCGTGATCCACCTGGCCTTCCGGCACGACCTCATGACCACGGGCGACTTCGCCGGCGCGGCCGCCGTCGACCTCGCCGCGATCCGAGCCCTGGCCGACGCCCTGACCGGCACCGGCAAAGTCCTGCTGGGCGTCTCCGGCACGCTGTCCCTCGCCGGCATCGGCCGCACCGCCGTCGAGGAAGACGACGTACGGGAGGAAAGCCTCCGGGGCGCCGCCCGCAACACCGTCCTCCGCCTCGCCGACGCCGGCGTCCGCGCCTCGGTCGTCGTGATACCGCCGGTCGTGCACAGCGACCTGGACAAGACCGGCTTCGTCCCGACCCTGATCCGGATCGCCCGCGACACCAAGGTTTCCGGCTACGTCGGCGACGGCGCCAACCGCTGGCCCGCCGCCCACACGCGCGACCTCGCCCACCTCTACCGGCTGGCCCTGGAGAACGCCCCGGCCGGCTCCCGCCTCCACGCCGTCGGCGACGAGGGCGTACCCACCCGCCGGATCGCCGAGGCCATCGGCCGTCACCTGAACGTGCCGGCGCGGAGCTTCCCGGCCGAGCAGGCGGAGCGCTTCCGTTTCCTCGCGCCGTTCATGACGCTCGACAACCCGACATCGAGCGCCCGCACCCAGCACCTGTTCGGCTGGAAACCAGCCCACCCCGGCCTGCTCGAAGACCTCGACGCCGGCCATTACTTCACGGGCTCGTGAGGATGACCAGCTGCTGCGTCGCCCGCGTCATCGCCACATAACGGTCGACCGCACCCTCGATGCCGTCGCCGTACGTGTCGGGGTCGATGAGTACGACCAGGTCGAACTCCAGTCCCTTCGACAGCACCGGAGTCAACGACCGTACCTGCGACGTCTCCTCATGGTCGGCACCGTAAGCACCGGAAGCGCTGACCACACAGGCGATCCCGTCCGCGTGCGAAGCGAGCCAGCTGTCGAGGATCGCGTCGAGCTCGGCGACCGACCCGTGGACGACGGGCACGCCACTGCCGCGGATCGACGTCGGCACGTTGGCGTCCGGAAGCGCGGCCAGGATGACCGGCTCGGCCTCCGCCATGACCTCCTCCGGCGTCCGGTAGTTGATGCTCAGCGACGCCAGCTCGATCCGATCGAGTCCGATCCGCTGGAGCCGCTCCTCCCACGACTCCGTGAAGCCATGGCGAGCCTGGGCCCGGTCACCGACGATCGTGAAGCTGCGGGACGGGCAGCGCAGCAGCAGCATCTGCCACTCCGCGTCGGTCAGCTCCTGCGCCTCGTCGACGACGATGTGGGCGAACGGCCCGGCCAGCAGGTCCGGGTCGGAGACCGGCACGGCATCGGAGTCGACGAGGGCCTTGCGGATGCCGTACTGACGCAGTTGGGCGAACATGCCGTCGCCGTCGGACTGGATCAGCTCGTCGACCACCTGGTCCATGCGTTCCCGTTCGGCGGCGATGGTGGCCTCCTCGCGACGACGACGCCGCGCCGCCTCCGGGTCGCCGATCCGCTGCCGGGCCGCGTCCAGCAGCGGCAGGTCAGCCATCGTCCAGGCCGCGGGGTCCGCCCGCTGCAGCGTCTGTACGTCCGGGGGCTCGAGCCAGGGCGCGCACTTGCGCAGGTACGCGGGCACCGACCACAGGTCGCCCACGATGTCGGCCGGCTCGAGCAGTGGCCAGGCCCGGCTGAACGTGGTGCGCAGTTCCTCGTTCTGCTGCAGCGACCTGCGGATGACCTCGGGTTCGAGCTCCTCCTCGTCGTACTCCGACTCGTGCTTGTCGACCAGGATGTTGAGCAGTTCCTCCCAGATCTCGTCGCGCGCCTCGTTGTGCGGCGTGCCGGCATCCCTTGCCCGGAAGGCTTCCGCCCACTCGGCGGGGCTGAGCCAGACGTCCGTCCAGTGGGTGTCGACAGTGATCCCCTTGGCCGGCGGCTCCTCGTAGAGCGCGACGGCCGGCTCGATCGCCCGTACCAGCTCGGCCGATGACTTCAGCCGGGCCACCTCCGGGTCGGTCTCGGGCGGCAGCGCCGCGCCCTCGGGTACGAAGTCGCGCAGCGTGCAGATCTGCACGCCCTCCTCGCCCAGGCTGGGCAGCACATCGGAGACGTACGCCAGGTAGGGCTGGTGCGGCCCGACGAACAGCACGCCGCCCCGGCGGTGCTCGAGCCGGGGATCGGAGTAGAGGAGGTACGCCGTGCGGTGCAGCGCGACCACGGTCTTGCCCGTACCCGGGCCGCCGTCCACGACCAGCGCTCCGCGGGAGCCCGCGCGGATGATGGCGTCCTGGTCGGCCTGGATGGTGCCGAGCACGTCCCGCATCCGCGGCGATCGGCTGCTGCCGAGGCTGGCGATGAACGCGGACTGGTCGTCGAGCGACGCGTGATGGCCCTCGAACCCGTCCGGGTTGAACACCTCGTCCCAGTAGTCGCTGATCCGGCCGTTCGTCCAGCGGTACCGCCGCCGGCTGGCCAGCCCCATCGGGTTGGCATGCGTCGCGCCGAAGAACGGTTCGGCCGCGGGTGAACGCCAGTCGATCAGCAGCCGGCGGCCGTCGCCGTCGGTGAGCCCGAGGCGTCCGACGTACACCGGCTCGCCGTCCGGGTCGTCGGCGCTGACCATGTGCCCGAGGCAGAGGTCCAGGCCGAAGCGGCGCAGGGCACGCAGCCGAGCGGTCAGGCGGTGGACCTCCAGGTCGCGGTCCAGGGCTGCCTGGCCGGTGCCGCCGGGCGCCTTGCGGGTGTCGTCGAGCCGGTCGGACAGCTCGGCGATCGAGTGCTCGAGGCTCTCCGCGATCGCCGCGAAGTGCCTCTCGTCGGCGGCGATCAGCTTGGGGTCGGCCTTGGCCGCGAGATTGCCGGGAAGGTCGAATGCGCTGGTGTTCAAGGGGTTCACGTCATCAGCTCCGGGAAGAGGAGTACGGCCTCGGCCGGAAATTCTGCAACATGGCGTTGGGCGTGATGACCACCCCGGTTGTGCCTCGCACGGGCCGGTGCGTTATATAGATTGATAGTGGAGGAGAAGCGTTCTCCCGTCTTCGGCAGTCTGCCGGCCCAGGGAATCTCGCGAGTTGTCAGCTCGGCTGATAGCGGTAGGTCCAGCACCCTGTCCAGACCACCGGGATGCCGGTGAACGGATCGGTGTTGCCCGCCGCGGTGTCGCGGTCGGTGACGACCAGCGGCCTGGCGGTGCGGCCGAGCGGAACCATCTGGCCGTTCGAGCGGACGAGCGCGCCGACGATGCCGACGGTGCCCCAGCGGTTGAGCGCGAGCGCGCCACCGTAGCTTGCCGACACGACCTGCACGCTACGACTGGCCAGGTTCCACCGTAGGCCGACCGGGGTGGATCCCCGCTGCGCGCCGCCGACGACCAGGCCGTTGCTGATCAGCTTGGCGTGGACCTCGGTGAGGCCCGCCGGCGCGGTCAGCTGATACGGCGAGCCGCTCGCCGGCCAGACGTACGGCGTTCCGCCGGGAACGCTGCCGAGCTGGCCGAGCACAGTGCCGTCCTCGTCGATGTCGAAGGCGAACGTCCAGCCGTACTTGCCTGGCACGGTCAGTTCCCGGACCGTGCCCGGACGATCGGCCGGCCACACGACCGCGTGCCACCCGGTGTCGTCCGACTGCGACGTGCCGGCGACGTCTCCGCGCGAGTTGACGGCGACGGGTTCGGTCGAGTCGGACGCGCTGAGTCCGGGAAGCAGCGTGAACCGGCCGTCGCGGTAGGACCAGGCGTCAGTGTGGAAGCTGTTGTTGTCGGTCATCCGGAAGCCGACGACCGTTCCGCTCTGGTTGACGCCCGTTGGACGGACGTCGACGTACGGTCGCACCGGTTCGGTGTCGAGCAGGCGTGGCACGCCGCGGTCCCAGATCAGGCTGTGGAGGATGGGTTCGGCGTTGGGTACGGGGTCGGATGCCCGTCCGACGAGATACCGGCCGCTGGGCTCGCCCGCGGTCACCTCGGTGTGCGCGTTGCCGAGCGTCGGCAACGGGGTGGCGCGGCAGGTGTTCACGGCCGCCGAGACCGGCGCCGCCGGCGCCGACAACGCCGCCGTCGCCGCCACGCACAGCGGAACGATCAATGCGGGCAAAGCCCTGCGCAGTGGATGCATGGCGCACATCCCTTTCAGAGTGGGCCGGATGACCCCGGCCTTTCGGTATGTACGCCAGACGCCCATGCTGACCTGGAGGTTGCTGGATTCGCCCGAGTCACCGTGAAAACAGGTCCAAAGTCCCGTTCGCCGGACGGCTCGGGCGAATCCCGATGTGCTCTAGACGATCTGTTCCAAGGGGGTCGCCTGACGCGCGACGCCTGGCATCCACGCTGGCTGCGTTGTCGTCGATCGCCGGAGGCCCCTCCTGGCTCCTCCTCCGCCTTGCCAGCGCGGCGCCATGCGCCGCGCGCTTGACCGGCGACCCCCTGGAATAGATCGTCTAGTGGTTGAGGGCGTACTGGCCCGCATCCGCGCCTGGCGCCTGGCGAACCGCCGCCCGGCGGCCGCGGGCGCTGCGGAGGAAGCTCAGGCTGACAGCCAACGTCCACAGGCTCCACAGGGCGCCCATGCTGGCGGTCGTGCCCCAGCCCTGCGCGCTGTAGAAGTCGGCCGCGTTGTCGCCGAAGTACACCGCGGGTACGAACGCGAGGTTGATCGCGGCCAGGATGTACGCCGAGTGCCCCACCCACTTGGGCAGCAGCTTCAGGCGGAACACCGCGACGCTGAACGTGATCAGGAACAAGCCCATCAGCAGCCGCGAAATGCCGCCTTGCATGAGGTACTGCGCCGCCGCGAACGGCCCTTCGGTCGTCGTGTCGATGTCACGCGAGACCGAGATCGCGGCTCCGACCTCCATCGACTGCGGTACGAACACCATCGCCACCCAGAGCAGGCCGGCCATCTGGACGATGCTCGCGATCCAGTCCGAGCCAGGGTCGATCGTACGGATCAGCTGGCGCAGGCCGATGAAGTAGACGACGTAGAGCGTGCAGCCGATGATGCCGATCAGGCTCCTGGTGAGGATGTTCCAGTCCGGCGGTGCGGCGTCGTAGATGAAGTAGAGCGGTACCTGAACGATGATGCAGGCGCTGGCCAGCAGCCCGAACAGGCCAAGTCGTTTCCGTGTGGTCGCCTCGCTCACAGCAAGACCCTCCCTGCGATTCGGTATAGACGAGACGTCTCGTCTCGTCACAACGAGACGGTAGGACAACTGTCCAAGGGTTGTCAAGACGAGACGTATCGTCTTGTTGGTAAACTTCTGGTCGTGCCGGAGCCGAACCCAGAACGACGCAGCGAACGTGCCCGCCACGCGATCCTGTCCGCGGCCATGGATCTGTGCCTGCACCAGGGCTTTGCGAAGGTGACGATGGAGGGGATCGCGAAGCACGCGGGGGTCGGCAAGCAGACGATCTACCGCTGGTGGCCGTCGAAGGGCGCAGTCGTCCAGGAGGCGCTGAACGAGCAGGTCGGCTCCGAGACCGACTTCCCCGACACCGGCGACATCCGGCGAGATCTGCGGACCCAGATGAATGGCGTGGCGAGGCTGTTCGCCAGCGACGCGTCCGTGCCGTACGTCGGGCTGATCGCGGCCGCGCAGAGCGATCCGGAGCTGGCGAGGTCGCTGCTCGCCACCGTGGTCGAGCCGCGCGTACGAGCCTGCCGGCAGCGGCTTTCGAAGGCTCAGGAACAGGGCGAGATCAGGCAGGGCGTCGATCTCGAGGTCGCGGTCGAGATCTTGTACGGGCCGCTGTACTACCGGCTGCTGCTACACACCCGCCCGCCCAGCCCCGCCCAGGTGAAGGCGATTCTCGAGCTCGCGTTGCACGGCCTCGGCCTGTAGGCAGGCCGGCGCGCGCTCGGCGCGACCACGACGAACACTGCGACGACGGCCGCGGTGCGCCGCCGAAGGCTAGACGATCTATTCCAAGGGGTCGCCTGACGCGCGACGCCTGGCATCCACGCTGGCTGCGTTGTCGTCGATCGCCGGAGGCCCCTCCTGGTTTGCGAGAGGAACGAGTCCGAGCTCGCGCAAGCTCTCCACCGTTTCCACGATCGTCGTCTCGGCGTCGCGCGGCCGCCAGCCGAGCTCGTCGCGGGCCCGGTCGTTGTGGATGATCGGCCGCGGCGGGTCCTCGCCGGGTGCCTCCTGCGTGGGTACGTTCGCGGCGAGTGGGCCGAACAGCCGGCGCAGGGTCTCGGCGAGTTCCAGGAAGCTCATCGGCGGAGTGTCGGACACCGCCAGGAACCGTTTGCCGGCGGCTTCGGGTGTGGCCATGGCACGCAGGTGCAGGTCGGCGACGTCACGTACGTCGACGATGCCGAACCGCTGCCGGGGGAGGACTTGCATCGCACCCTCGAGCATCGCCTTGACCAGCAGCGTCGAAGAGCGCAGCTCGGTGGTGAGCGCCGGCCCGGCGATGAACGTCGGGTTCACGACGACCAGCTCTGTGCCGCCACCGTCCCGCCGCATCAGCTCCCACGCCGCCCGCTCGGCAATCGCCTTCGAGCGTGGGTAGGGCGCCAGGCCGGGAGTGTCGGGGTCGGTCCAGTCGTCCTCGGTGAACTCCGCGCCAGGCTTCGGCGTATAGCCGACGGCGGCGAACGATGACGTGAGAACGACCCGCCGGGCGCCTGCGGCCCGCGCGGCGCGCAGGACCCGCAACGTACCCTCGCGGGCGGGCACGATCAGGTCGTCCGGATCCTCCGGCTGCGTGAACGGAATCGGCGAGGCGACGTGGTGAACCTCCTCGCACCCGTCCACTGCCTCGGGCCACCCGTCGTCGGCCAGCAGGTCGGCGGCCACGACCTCCAAGCCGGCCGGATCGGCGCCGCCACGGCGTACGGCCGCACGGATGTCGGCCTCGCGAGCAGTCGAACGCGCGGTGGACCGCACCTGCCGGCCGCTTCGGAGCAACGCGGCGATCAGGTGCGTGGCGAGGTAACCGGACCCACCGGTGACCAGAACGGGGCTCATCGCAGACCCGCCAAACCGGCCACCGCGCCGGCGATCTGCTCGATCGCCTTCGCCTCGGCGCTTTCGTCCCCGCGGTCGCGGGCGTCCCACATCGCCGCCTTGACCCGCAGGTAGTCCAGCCGCGCCCGCTGCGCGACGATCTCCGCCTCGATCCGTTCGGCGTGCCGCAGCAACAGATCCCGCTGCTCACCGGCCGCCGCCAGCCCTCGGCGGCGGTTGGCGAGGTAAGTCCGCATGTCGGCGATGCCGACGCCGACGGCCCGCAGGCAGGCCAGTGCCTCCAGCGTCTCGAGATCCTCGTCCCCGTACCGCCGGTGCCCGCTGCTCTCGTCGCGCTCGACCGGCCCGACCAGGCCGGCCTCCTCGTAGTACCGCAGCGTCGGCTCGCTCAGCCCGCTTCGCTGCGACACCTCCTGAATGGTGAAAACCGTCATGCGGGCAGCAAACCAAACCTCAAGCGCTTGAAGTCAACCTCGCGTACGGACTGGGTTTCGATCTGCGTGAGTACGCTCGACGACGTGACGACACTTCCGCCCCACCTACGCGACCTGATCGAGTCCGGCCCGCTGACCCACCTCAGCACGATCAACGCCGACGGGAGTCCGCAGGTCACCGTCATCTGGATCGGCCTGGACGGCGACGACATCGTGAGCGGTCACATGCACCGGCACCTGAAGCTTCGCAACATCGAACGCGACCCGCGAGTCGTCCTGTCGTTCGACGCGCCGCGCGACCCGAGCGTCGTCCTGAACGAGTACGCCACGTTGCGCGCCCGCGCCACCGTCGAGCCGAGCGACGGCGCCTGGGACCTCCTCAACCGCCTCACCAAGGTCTACATGTCGCCCGACGACGAGTTCCCCGCGCCGAAGGGCCCGGGCTTCATCGTGCGTTACGCCGTCGAACGGATCGGCGGCGTCGGCCCCTGGGTGGCGACCGCCACGCACTAGCCATAGCCGAGCTCGTGCAGCCGCTCGTCGTCGATGCCGAAGTGGTGGGCGATCTCGTGGACGACGGTGACGTGCACCTCGTCGACCACGTCGTCCATGGTTTCGCAGATCCGCAGGATCGGGTTCATAAAGATCGAGATGCGGTCGGGCAACACGCCCGCGTACCACTGGCCACGTTCGGTCAGCGGGATGCCCGTGTAGAGGCCGAGGAGGTGCGGCTCACCCGGCGGCGGCTCGTCCTCGACGAACAGTGCGACGTTGTCCATCAGCGCGGCGAGCTCCGGCGGTATCTCGTCCAGCGCCTCGGCGACCAGCGCCTCGAACTGCTCGCGGGAAATCTCCAACACGTGATCATTGTCGCGTTCATCGGGTAGAACGGTGGGGATGCGGACGACGGCGGACCTGCTACGCCGAGCCTGGGAGCTGCTTCGCGCCGGTTGGCGGCGGCTGCCAGGGCTGTCGCGACGCCTGCGTAAGCCCGCGAAGATCGTCGTGTTGGTGCTGATCGCGTTCGGTGGCGCGTGGCTCGGCATCAGCGTCGCCGCGTCCACGAAACACCAGCTCGGCCCGGTCGAGACGACGATGCGGCTGGTGCCGTCGCTGCGCGGCGACTCGGTCGTGGCGCTGCCGCCGCTCGGCACGCTCGCCGTCGACAGCCACGACGGCCCGCTGCGGCTGGACCTCTCGGTCGACGGCATCAACCAGGACGACGCGCGGCGGATCTTCTCGCATCCCGAGACGTTGAACGGCCTGGAAGCCGAGATCACGAGCGACCTGCGCAGTGCGGTCTACGAGCTCGCGATCAAGAGCCTGATCGCCGGCACGCTGGGCGCCGGGCTGGCCGTTCTCCTGGTGATCCGCCGCTGGCGCCCGACCCTGATCACCACCGGCGCGGCGGCGGCCGTCATCCTGGCGTCGTTCGGCACGGCCGGCGCGACCTGGAACCCGCGGTCCGTGACCGAGCCGAAGTTCAACGGGCTGCTGACCAGCGCGCCGTCGCTGATCGGATCCGCGCGGGACATCGCCGAGAACATGGACGCGTACTCCGACTCCCTGGTCAAGCTCGTCACGAACGTCACCAAGCTCTACGACGTGACCTCGACGCTGCCGGCGTACGAGCCAGGGTCCGACGTGATCCGCGTACTCCACGTGTCCGACATGCACCTCGGCGAGCAGGCCTGGGACGTGGTGGCGTCGGTCGTCGACCAGTACTCCATCGACCTGATCGTCGACTCCGGCGACATCACCGACCACGGGACGGCGGCGGAGAACCAGTTCCTGCAGCGCATCCCGTACCTCGGCGTGCCGTACGTCTGGGTCCGCGGCAACCACGACTCGACGATCACGCAGAAGGCCATGTCGTCGCTGGCCAACGTGGTGGTGCTGGACGGCAAGGTGCGTACGGTCAAGGGCATCCGCTTCCTCGGCGCCGGCGACCCCCGCTTCACCCCGGACCGCGAACACCGCGACGAACCCCGCGAGATCGCCGCAGTGGGCGCGCAGGCAGAGGCCGTGGCCAGGGTGGCAGATCAGCAGACGTCCCCGGTCGACGTCTTCGTCGTCCACGACGGCTCCGCGTCCGCCGCCGCGTTGGACGGCCACGCGCCACTCATCCTGGCTGGTCACCGGCACGTACGCATCCGCCAGTGGCTGCCGGGCGGCACCTTCCTGATGCACGAAGGCTCAACGGGCGGCTCGGGCCTGCGGGCTACGGAGAGTACCGAGAAGGCCGCGCAGATCCAGATGTCTGTGCTCTATTTCGGGCGCGACACCAAGAAACTCGAGGCCTGGGACGAGATCACGCTGGGCGGCCTCGGCCTGCGATCGGCCAAAATCGAGCGCCGCCAACTCAACCCAGCCGACGAGGAGATCACCACCCCTTCCCCGGTGCCGACCCAGACTGGCCCACCGCTGAAGTCACCCCTCCCAACGCCGACCATCTCCCTCTCCCCAACAGACGGCGCCACACCACCACCCACGTCCTCGGACGTTCGCAGCCCGCCAACCCGCACCTCCCCACCCGGCGACTGACGGGTCACGCCGAGGCGCCCGGCGCACGTCGAGGGGGTATCCGGTTTGTCTCGCGGCCACTCCGCCCCTAAACTTGCCCCGGCTTGCCCTCATCGTCTAGAGGCCTAGGACGCCGCCCTTTCAAGGCGGTAGCACGGGTTCGAATCCCGTTGGGGGCACCCAACAGAACCGTGCGTCCCGTTCTCATTAGCGGCACAGAGCGATGGCTCTGGTCACGCTGGCTGCGGATTCATCGAGATCGAACACGTCTCGGTGGCGATGAACGGCAATCTCGCCGGCAGGTTCGCGAAGGCGGTCACCGCAGCCCGGTGTCGTCGCTGGTGGTGGGGCAGAGGCGGTCGGTCGCTGGTCGTTCGCCGCCGGCGAGGTAGGTGGTGATGATCTGGTTGGCGCAGGTGTTGTGGTTGAACAGGTAGACCTGGTGTCCGCCTGCGTCGACGGTGACCATGCGGGCGCTGCGGCCCTGTGCGTGCCGGAACTCCAGGGCGCCTGCGTAGGGGGTGCCGGGGTCGCGCAGGTTGTTGACGAGCAGGAGGTTGGCGGGGCCGTCGGCGTCGATGCGGATGTGTTCTTCGGTGGGTGCGGGCCAGTACGCGCACGGCCACACGTTGGCTCCCGCGGCGCCGAACATGGGGTAGCGGACGCGGTCATGGGCGACGTTGCGCTGGTAGGTCGCGATGCTGTGGGACCAACCGGGTTTGTTGCAGACCAGGTGCAGCATCCCGGAGAAGTCGCCGCCCGGGCCTGCGGGTATCGGGGGCAGTTGCCCGCCCTGGTCGATGGCCTGCCAGGTCTGCGCGAGCGGCTCGAACGTCGCGTCGTTGAACAGCAGCCCGAACGTCAGCGCCCGGAAGGCAGCGCCGTCGACGCCCGAGTAGGGGGTGGCGTCCAGCCGTTCGACCAGTTCGAAGTACTTCGCACGTACGGCCGACGGCGTGGCGCCGAGCCCGTAGGTCGCGTTCTTGCCGGCGGCCCACGTAGCGAAGTCGGGGAAGCGGTCTTCGACCCCGCGGGCGAACTGCCGCGAGGTGGTGGAGTTCAGCCCGTACTGGCTGAGGCTGTCCAGCACGAACCGGTCGGTGTGTGCGGGGAACAGCTCGTGGTAGAACGCGCCGAGCTGGGTGCCGTTGGAGTAGCCGAGGTAGGAGATCCGCGTTTCGCCCAGCGCTGTGCGGATCTCGTCCATGTCACGTGCGACGTTGGACATCGTGATGTACGGAAGCAGCCGCGCGGTCGAGGAGTGCGTGCACTGTCCGGCGACCTGCCTGGAGTACGCGGCCCGGCGTTCGACGTCGGCGGCGTCGCGTGCGTAGCTCGGCGGGATCAGCGTGGCGGCCTGGTCGGGGCTCAGGTCGCAGCGCACCGGCGTGCTGCGGCCGATGCCGCGGGGGTCGAACATGACGATGTCGTAGCGCTCGCGTACGACCGTGGGGAGTCCCAGGTTGACCAGCGTCACTGGCAGGTCCAGCATCGAGGCGCCCTGGCCGCCGGGGTTGACCAGCAGGACACCGCGCCGCTTGGCCGGGTCGGTGCTTCGCAGTCGTGACACCGCGAGCTCGATCGTCTGGCCGTTTCGATGCTTGTAGTCCAGCGGCACGTCCAAAGTCGTGCACTCCAGCCCGTATGCCGGTTCGGAGACACCCGGACAGGGCGCCCACGACAAGGACTCCGCACGCACCGGCTGTGCTGCCGCGAGTGCTGGTGTCATGGTCGCCGCGACCAGCAGCGCCGACGACACGATTGGCTTGGCGAGAGCTGTGAACATCCGTTGCTCCGTCCCGGGCCCACGGATTGCGGGCCCACACACCGGCTAGAGACATCCACGGCGACCAGAACTCATCGGTCGGGCCAGGATCTGGCCGCGAAGCCGCCTATCGGTGCGTTGTGCTCACGTCCCGAACTTGTCCGCTCGAGTGCCCTACCACCGTTAAACTGACGCTCGATGCGGGAAACCGGCCAACCTACCCCGACGCCCTTGGCAATGGCCTCGGCGACGCTGCTGGGTGGCGCCTGGCTTCCGCACGGCTACCACCTCGACAACCACTCCCACCCCGATGGCCAGCTGGTGTACGCGGCCGCCGGCGTCCTGGCCACGACAACGGAGCGTGGAACCTGGATGGCGCCCGCGAACCGGGTGACGTGGACTCCGCCGGGATTCGAGCACTCCCACCGCTTCTACGGGGACACCGATGCCCGCGTTCTCACCATCCCCGCCGACGAGTGCCATGACGTGGTGGCGTGGCCGAGCGTGTTCGCCGTCAGTCCGCTGGCACGCGAGGCGATTCTCGCGCTGACCAGCCACAGAGGCAGAACACCCGAAGCGGAGAACCGGTTGCGCGCAGTGGTGATCGACGAACTCGTCGAGACCCCCGAACAGTCGTTGCACCTGCCCGAGCCGCACGACGGTCGCCTGCGGATCGTCACCGACCTGCTGCGCGCCGACCCTGGGCAGAACACCACGCTGACCGAACTGGGCCGCGCCGCCGGGGCCAGCGAACGCACCCTGAGCCGGCTGTTCAATGCCGAACTCGGCATGAGCTTCCATCGATGGCGCACCATCCTCCGGGTCCATCACGCGGTCCTGCACCTGACCGACGGCCGATCGGTGACCGACACCGCGATCGCCTGCGGGTGGTCCAACCCGTCCACCTTCATCGAGGCCTTCACCGCCGTCGTCGGGCAGACCCCTGGGCGGTACCAGGTCGAATCGCACCTACGAGACCGCTTGTACACCTCCTGACGGGTCAGCCCGCCGAAAGTTGGCGGGTTTCCTTCATCCGGCGTCTTCTTATCGGTGGGTTGCGCTTGGCTCGACGGCCCACAGTGGGGATCGACAGCGGTCCGACTGCTCCTGGCGCCGATCGTGAGACTCCCTCCGAGAAGGTGGAAACGCAGATGACACAGGAATCCGAAACGACCGCCGTAGTGATCGTGGGCGGCGGAGTGGCCGGGCTCGCGTTGGGCACTTTCCTGCTCCGCAGCGGGATCCAGTGCACAATCCTGGAAAAGCGCAGCCGCCAGTACGTCGAAAACCGGCAGCGTGCCGGATCACTGGACGCCAGCGGCGTGCGCATGCTGCGCCAGTGGGGAATTGAAGAGGTCGTGGAAGATGCCGTCGAATCCCCCCACGACGATCCCACCGAATCGGAAATGCCGCTGCTGATCGACGGGGAGAAGCGGCTGTGGAAGCTGGGCGACAGCGGTGACGACGTTCTCCAGTGCGACACCGACGAGTTCGGCTACGCCTGGCTGACCATCCTCGCGGAAGTTCCCGCCGATCCCCTGGCGACGATGGCCGTGCACACCCGTGGCTTCGCGGCGCAGATCACCCGCGGCCCCAAGGCGAGCCGACTTTACCTGCAGTGCCCGGTGACCGATTCCATCGAGCAGTGGCCGGACGAGCGCATCCGGACCGAGCTGGAAACGCGGTTCGGTTACACGATCGAGGTCAAGGGGCCGATCGTGAGCAAGCAGGTCGTGCCGCTGCGCGGGGTGGTGTTCAGCCCGATGAGCTACGGCCGGCTCTACCTCGTCGGCGATGCCGCCCACCTCATCTCCCCGATGAGCGCCGAGGGGATGAGCCTGGCCCTGCATGACGCCGAGGTGCTGGCCCGCGCGGTCATCACGTACATCGACAAGGACGACGCGAGCCTCCTCGAGAAGTACTCCGACACCTGCCTGGACCACACCTGGCAGCGGCAGGCAGCGGCGGTCTGGATGACCCAGACGATGCACGACGCCGGAGACTCGTCCTATGCAGGCGAATTCCGCAAGCAGATCGCCAGGGCGAACCTGGAAACCCTCGTCCAGCCGAGCACTACCGAAGGGAGCTGACCGAAACATCGAGACGACGTCATGATCGAGATCGCAACGCTCGACCAGGAACCGACCCGGCCTCGGCAGGCATTCGGCCACTTCTCGACAGCCGACATACCGTCGACGGCTCTGGTCACGCTGGCTGCGGATCCATCGGTGGTGATCGCTTCGAGTGTCGCCTCGTGTCGTTCTCCACGTGCGCGGCTGCGTTGTTGAGCTGATTGGCCCGGTCGGCGAAGCGCTTCTGGAGCCGCGTCGGCGAGTCGAACCTCCGGCATCAGCCGGTGGGGCAGGCTGGGGCCGTGGGCGTGGATCTGGTGCTGGTGATGCTGGCCGCCTCTGCCGCGGCGTTCGCGTTGGCGGTGGTCTCGGCGGTGGCGGGGTTCGGCGGCGGAGTGCTGTTGCTGCCGGTGTTCACCGCGCTGTTCGGGTTGCGGTTCGCCGTCCCCATGCTCACCCTGACCCAGCTGGCCAGTAACGCCGGCCGGGTCTGGTTCAACCGCCGCGACCTGCACTGGCCCATCCTGGGCTGGTTCGCCCTCGGTGCGGTGCCCACCGCGACGGCCGGGGCGCTCCTGCTCGCCCACGCGCCGCTCGAGCCGCTGCAACACGTGCTCGGCGTGTTCCTGATCGCCGTCGTGGTCTGGCGTCGTCTGCGCCCGCACCCGGCCAAACCCGCCGATCCGGTCTTTGCCGCCGTCGGCGCCGGGTCCGGTCTCGGGTCCGCCCTGCTCGGCTCGGTCGGGCCCCTGACCGCACCGTTCTTCCTTGCGTACGGCCTGACCCGCGCCGCCTACATCGGTACTGAAGCCGCCGCCGCCCTGAGCATGCACGTCACCAAACTCGCCGCCTACGGCGCGGGCGACCTCCTCACCACGCGCGTCCTGCTCTACGGCGCCGCGCTCACCCCCACCACCCTGCTCGGCGCGTGGGCCGGCAAGAAGCTCCTCACCCGAATCAGCGACCGCCTCTTCGTCGCCCTCGTCGAGCTCGGCCTGCTCGCGGCCGGGGCGCTCTTCCTCGTCGGCTTCTAGCCCAACCGGCAGGGTCCGAACGTGTCTTCCTCGATTGGATCGCTTCGCATGGGAGGGAGCCACAGGCGGAAGCGAGCCGACCAAGGGCCGCAGCGGGGTCGTTGGGGCGTCTATGGTTTCGGCGAGCCGGTGCCGGTACGACGGAGGCGTTCGCGGGCCTCGTTCTCTGACAGTGAGGTGATGGGCTGTCCGACCGCGTGCTGATACTTGGCGTCGCAGGCTCTGGTCCAGACGCCGGCGGCCCACGTCTGTTGACGTTCGTCGGGGCTGAACTCCCGGCCACGCGCATGGCAGTACGCGTCGAGGAACCGCGCGCTGTCCTCCACGGTCGCCAGCTGGTCGGCGTTGTCGGTCGAATACAGCGCGGCGGCAAAGCCGACCAGGACGGCGTCGCTGTCAGCGATCACGCTGTCCCAGTCGTGCACCGCCAGCAGCGTGTCTCCGTTCCAGCGCAGGTTGCCGGCAAGCCAGTCGCAGTGTCCGATCACAGCTTCGGACTGGCCGGCTCGCAGCCGGTCACGGGCACGGCGCCCGGCATCGTCGATCCACTCGGCGCCGGCCACCTCGTTGAGATTGACATCGGAATCCTCCGGGCACGGCCACAGTCCGTCCCCGCCGTGGTTCCAGGCCGCCCACGAGGGTGCCGGGTCGAGCGTGGACACCTCGGCCGGCCGGGGCGCCAGCCGGATCAGCCGCGCGAACGCCTCGGCGAAGGCCAAGGCGGCGTGGTCGGCGCTCGGGAGGATCGCGCCGCCGGGGACATAGGCTTCGGCGGTTGCCACGTCGCTGCCGAAAGGGGCAGCGCCGGTGAGCGGCCGGGGGCACGGATAGCCGGCCTGGAACATGCGGCGCTGGACTTCGACGCATGCCGCTATCCGCGGCGAGTCCGGACGAACCTTGACCACGACCTCACGGTCGTCAGCCAGCCGGAGGCCTATAACAGTAGACAGGTGACCGGATCTGAACAGCTCCTCCGCCGGCGGGCTGCCCAGATGCTCCACGCACCAGCGGGCAAGGCGGCCAGGATCGACGGCACGCGCGCGAGGTGACATCTGAACATCCTCACATGTGCCGGATGGGCAGCTGCGACCCAACTGTGCTGCGCGTTCAAGGCTACGGTTCGACCTGCTTGTGGCACCCAGCCTGAAT
This sequence comes from Flindersiella endophytica, assembly GCF_054779015.1. Taxonomy (NCBI): domain Bacteria; kingdom Bacillati; phylum Actinomycetota; class Actinomycetes; order Propionibacteriales; family Nocardioidaceae; genus Flindersiella; species Flindersiella endophytica. The sequence goes on along the minus strand of NZ_BAAGYY010000027.1, from coordinate 185,922 downwards.
GCGCCGGCCTGCGATCACCGTTACACAGTTCGGAGCCAGGTTGCGGCAGCAGCTACCAGCCCGTCGATCCAGGGCACCACGTTCTCCCGGCGACTCCACTCGGCGTTGAAGATCGCGTTGTGCGCTTGGTACAGCGGAAGGATGCGGTCGATCGTTGTGCGGTCCATGCCGGTCTCACTGGCATAACGATCCAACAGTGTGGGCAAGACCCGCTTGGGTCCTGGATCATCGGCGGGACCGCCGGCCGCCACCTTCGCGAACTCGTAGATCGGATCGGCTACGACCGCCCCGCCCCAGTCCACGATCCCGGTTACCAAGCCGCGTTCGGGATCCACGAACGTTTCGCATCCAGTGAGATCACCGTGCACCAGGCTGCCCCGCTCGATCGGTGGTGTGGCCCGTTCGAACACCTTGAGAGCAGCCGTACGAAAGGCGTCATTGGCATAACCGCCGTCGACCAGGCCGTCCAAGTCCTTGCGTGCGGACTGCAGGATCCAGGCAGGCCAGGAGTCGTACGTACCGTTCCCGGTCGCGTCCAGTGGACCAAAACCCTTTGGCTGAACGCTGTGCAGCCTCGCCAAGCAGTGCGCGAGGTCGGGCAAGGTGTACGGCGCCAGCTCCTGGTTCTCGGTCGCCCAGTTCACGCCTTCGACCTTCGCCATGGCAAACCATTGCCCGCCTGGAACCTGGGCGTCCGCACCCGTCGCCAGCACCTGGGGCACCGGGAGGCCGGCCTCGCGAGCAAGAGCGAGTGTCGCCACCTCCGCGCGGACATCCGCATCACCGGCCGCCTTGGCGAACACCACGCCTCCGGGCGTCGATGCCTCAACCACTACTCGCGGTCCCCATACCTCAGGAAAGTCGAGGCTCGCCGGCGGGCCGAACGTTCTGCGTACGACGTCGACAAGGGCTCGCTGATACGGCGTCATGCCCGCGACGCTAAGTGGCCAGAGGACAGACCGCAAACGTATTTCTCCGATGGGCAGGAGTTGCCCGCGCCTGCCGCGTCGGCATGTGTCCGCCTCTGTACAATAGTACGTTCATCGGCATATGCTGATGACATGAGTACGCGTCCGATGCAGGAGCCCACGTTCCTGATCCTCACCGCGCTGGCGGCCGGGCCGCAGCATGGCTACGGCGTGATCACCGACGTTCAACGCATCTCGGACGGGCTCGTCCGGTTGCGCGCCGGCACCCTGTATGCCGCCCTGGAGCGGCTCGGCGATGAAGGACTGATCGAACGGGACCGCGAGGAGATCCACGAGGGCCGGGTCAGGCGCTACTACCGGCTCACCGGACACGGCGCCACGCGGTTGGAGACAGCGGCTGAGCGACTTGCCCGGCACGCCAAAGTGGCCAGGGGCAGGCTTCGCCTCGGACCCGCGGGAGGACACGCATGAGCACACTGGAGATCCGTTATCGCCGGCTGCTGGCCTGGTATCCCCAGGACCACCGCGACGTCCACGAAGACGACATGCTCGGCGTTCTCCTTGCCGCCGCTCGTCCCGGTCAGCGCAGGCCCACGCTCGGCGAACGGGCTGACCTCATCCGCGGCGCGTTTCGCCTGCACGCCCGCCGTGCGTTCGGGCGAGGAACGACGGCTCGTTGGCGGGACTCCGCCGCCGTGGTGTGCGTGGTCAGCACCCTGCTGTTCCTGCTGCGCGTCGGATCCGACGCGGTCGTACGCGGTGTCCAGGGCCCGACCTGGATCCGCGCGGTGGCCTCGCTCGTCCTGTCCGCCGTCCTGCTCCTCGCCATCCTGGCCGGCATCCGCTTGCTCGCCGTGCCGATCGCGGTGCTGCTCAGCGCTTACGTCGTAACCTCGTACCTGCCCTGGCTGACTCTCTCCGCGCAGCCCGGCTCGGACCTCAGCCACGGATTCGGCATCATCTCCTACAGCTTCTATATGCCGATGCGGCCGATCGACTACCTCCTGACCGACGCCTGGGCGCTCCTGCCCTTGGTCGCGGCAGTGGCGGGAGCTGTCGCCTCCAATCCCCGCCGCGGCATCATCACCATCGGCCTCCGCAGGCTGGCGATCTGGACCGCTCTCGTGGCCGGCACGATGGCTTGGGGACAAGCACTTCCGCTTCTCGCCGGGCCCGGCCACATCGCCGTTCAGATCCTCCCGTTCATCGCCGTCTGCGCCACGGCCTGCGGCCTCTCACTGAGCTCGGCACGCGGCCGGCGTTGCGTGGTCGTCTTCGTCCCCCTGCTCGCCCTCTTCACCGCGGTGTGCGTCGATCTCGCGAGCATCGAGTCACCCTGGTGGTTGGCGGCCCTGCCGGCTGCCGTCGCGGTGCTGACCATCAGCATCCTGGCCTGGATACAGCTCCGCCACCGCGTCCACTCAGCGGACGACGTCCGCACACCGGAGTCCGGAGTGATCGGGTAGAAGACTGGGCGACGCGCGCCTGGTCGGTCCCCGCGCGTTCGTGGCGCAGAAAGCGCTTGAATGGTGAGTACGACACTTCAACTGGTACGCCGGGGTTTTGGGAGCTGCCAAGATGCCGAAGAAGCAAACAACCAGGGCCCGGAACGCCCGCGTTGCAGCAGGTGAGGGGAATGACCGCCTGCAGGTCGAGTTCAGCGGCGAACTCTTTCAGTGGCGCGGTCCGGCGCCGTACTACTTCGTCACCGTCCCAGAGAAGCCGAGCCTCGAGCTGAAGGCGGTGTCTTCTGGCGTCAGCTATTACCGGGGAATGATCCGGGTTCAGGCTCGGATCGGTGACACCGAGTGGACGACGTCGCTGTGGCCCAGGGACGGGCAGTACGTCGTCCCGGTGAAGGACCAGGTGCGCAAGCCCATGGGTCTGGCCGACGGTGACACCGTCACGATCCACCTCACCGTGGCTCTACCGGCACCGGCGGAGGGACAGCACCACACACAGGCTCGACGCCAGCCTCGTGGCAGGGAAGGTAAACCGGTTGAACGCGCCGGAGCAGTCGTCGTCAAGGGTCGCGGAGGGGGCCCGGTCACCGACGAGCAGCTCAGGATCGTCCCGGCGAACGAGGCGACCTGGGACGACCTGCAGGCCGTCTTCGGCGTACGCGGCGCTTCGTCCATCTGCTGGTGCCAGCGGTACAAGATGCAGCCCAAGGAGCGTTGTGTGAGCACGGTTGGAGCGGCCGAGCTCGCGCCCCGGCTCCGGGAGCAGACCGCCTGCGGACAGCCCGAGTCGGGGGTGACGACCGGCCTGGTCGCCTACCTCGACGGTGAGCCGGTCGGCTGGTGCGCGGTGAACCCGCGATCTGCCAACCCGCGCTTGCTGAGCCAGTGTCCCACCCCGTGGGTCGGCCGGACCGAGGACAAGGCCGATGCCAGCGTCTGGGCTGTGACGTGCATCCTTACCCGGGCGGGTTTCGGCGCCGCGGCATCAGCCGGGCCCTCGCCCGGGCCGCCGTCGGCTTCGCCCGGGAACGCGGCGCCCGTGCCCTGGAGGGCTATCCCCACACCACCGAGATCGCGCATTTCGGCACTCCCGGCGTCTTCGCCGCCGCCGGCTTGGTCGAGGTGAGCAGGCCCACCCTCAGGCGCGTCGTCATGCGCATCGATTTCTAGCGGCGCCCGGCAACGTCATGCGGCGGGAGCTCGGCGGAGAGTCGAACGAAGGGCGGCTGGGGTGTCGGTGCCCGTTTGTAGGGTGCGGCAATGGCAACGATCTGGCTCACCTCGATCGCAGCGCAGTATGGAGCGATCCTCGACGACCTGGCCATCGCGATCCGGACCTGTCCGGACGAGCTGTGGGAGGAGAGCTTGTATCCGATCGATCCAGCCGATCCGGCTGCGTGGACACCGATCGACCCGGACGGGCGGCCGTTCGAGGACGAGGCGGTGGCTGAGGGCAAGCGGCGTGCCCAGGGTGCGGTGTGGCGTACCGCGTCGCACATCCTGTTCTTCACCGACGCCGACCTGTCGGCGATGGAACAAGACTGGGTGCCGCGACCACCGTTGTCGCCGCACGACGAGGACGTGGACGTGGTGCCGCCGACCTACTCCCGCGAGCAGTTGCTGGAGTACGTCGCCCACTGCCGGCGCAAGGTCGACGAGGTCTTCGCCGACCTGACCGACGACCGAGCAGCCGAGCCCGTCGCCGACTCGCACCGCCACCGGGGAACGCCGGTCGGGGAGATGCTCGTGACTGGCCTGGTCCATCTCCAGATGCACGCAGCCCAGATCCGCACCTACCTCGCGACCCGTGGTGTTCCCTGGGAGAGCGGGTAGCGGACGGCCTCGGCGTACAGCGTCCAGGCGGGAAAAGCGAGGCTCTTCAGCCACGAGGTGATGGTCTGCCGACTCTGGGCTCGGTGACCCCCGCGGCACAGGATTGCCTGTATACCGAGCCGAAAGCACTCGGTCAGGGAGGGAGGATGTTCAACTGGTCTGGCCGGATCCTCGTCGCCGGTGCGGGGATCGTGGCGTTGCTGGGCGCGACATTCGCATCGTCTGCGAGCGCCGCGCCGTTTGGCTCAGCCGGCGGCTTCGACGGCGACGGGTTCGGTGACCTGGCGATCGGGGCGCCCGGTGCCTTCGTCATGGAGGAGGACTCCGCGGGCGCGGTCGGCGTGCTCTACGGCGCTGCCAACGGGCCCACCCTCGGACGCCTGCAGCACTTCGATCGTTCGACGGCATGGGTTCCGCCTGGCCCGCGAGGCGGAGAAGAGCTCGGTCGGCAACTCGTCAGCGGCGACTTCGACGCCGACAGCTACGCCGACCTCGCGCTGACCACGGCCGGAGGGCAACGGGTGGTACTGCTCTTCGGCAGCCCGGCCGGTCTGGCTCGTGGCTTCGAGGTGGTCATGCGTGGGCTGACGTCGACCTTGGCCTCGGCGGACTTCAATGCCGACGGCGCGGCCGACCTCGTTCTGGGCACGCTCGGGTACGAGGGCGAAGCACCAGCGGTGCTGTACGGCAGGCGTGGGCTCACCGCGGACAACGCGCGATACGTCGAGCTCGAAGGAGAGATGGGCGGCTGGGGCCCGGTGGCCACGGGCAACCTCAACGGGGATGGCTACCCGGACCTCGTCGTACGGACGTTCGTGTGGGACGAATTCCACGCGCTGCCGTCGCTCGTGACCTACTTCGGTGGGCCGCGTGGCCTGTTTCCGCAGCCAGCTCAGGTCGAACGTGGTGTCGCCGGCTACTGGGAGACCGAGGGCCCGGTGGCCATCGCCGACCTGAACGGTAACGGGTTCGGCGAGGTGGTCCTGGGCACTCCTGTCGCCTACGGCATTGTCACCGTCGTCTGGGGCGACAAGGGAGGCCTGGTCGCGATGTCGCGAATCGACCAGGACACACCGGGTATGCCCGGCACTCGTGAGGAGGGCGACGACTTCGGCATGGCGATCGCCACCGGCGACGTCAACGGCGATGGCATCCCCGACCTGGTGATCGGGTCGCCTGGAGAGGATGTCGGGAAGCTTGTCGACGCGGGCATGGTCACCGTCGTGCGTGGCGGAAGCGGCATGTTCGACCCAGCCCGAGCCGTCAGCTTCACCCAGAACACCGCTGGCGTTCCGGCGACCGGCGAGGCCGGTGACCGGTTCGGCAGCACGCTCGCCGTTACCGACCTGAACCGGGACCGCCGAGCCGAAGTGGCCATCGGCAGCGTCGGTGAGAACGCCGGCGAAGGCCTGGTTCACATACTGAAGGGCGCCAACAGCGGTGTCACGACAGCCGGAGCAATCGCCTTCGGCCCGCGCACCCTCGGCATAGCGCCCACGAAAGCGAAGATTGGTGCCAGCTTGAACTGAGCAAGCGCACAACGTCGCCCGCGCCAGAACGCGGCTGGCGGGCGATCCGCAAGGAGCCCAGCTCGAAGCGAGTGGCTCGTGTGACATGGCCGCCGGGGGACGCCTCACCCCAGGCAGTGGAGAGCCGAGGAGCGACGGCTGTTCTGCCGTCGCTCCTCGGCACCGCCGGTTGCTGGTCCGCCTGGGTTCGGTGACGGGTTACCGCCTCGTCACTGGGTTTTGGGCTGGGGCTTGAATCGGCGGACCTCCTGAGGCCAGCCGCACGCTTCGGCGACTTTGCCGGCCCACAGCTTGGCGGCCTCGTCGTCGGGTACGTCGATTACGGTGATTCCGCCCAGGAACTCCTTGGTCTCGACGTACGGGCCGTCGGTGAACAGCAAGGTGCCGCTGGTCGCGTCGGCGGCGATGGCGGTGTCGAGCTCCTCCTCCAGCCCTCCGGCGAACACGTACACACCTGCGGCCTTCATCTCGTTCACGACCGCCATGGCGAGCGGCGCGCGGCTGCCGTACCACTCCGCGGGGTGGTCGCCCACCCACTGCTGGTTGAAGTAGATGGCGTACTCCGTCATGTCTTCTCCTTTGCCGGGTCGCCCGTTGGCGGACACCCTCCACCTTCCCTACGAACGGCACCAGCCCGATCCGACACCGCCTCACGATTTTCCTACCCCGCCCTCCGAGGGTCCCAGCCGCGATAGGGGAAGGCCGCACTATCGCGAAGGACCACCGGACCCTTTCCGCGGGCGGACGGAGTCCGGAGGGTGGTTGACGTGCTACCGACCTCCTCCTCGATGCCGGCCATGCCCGCTGATCCTGCCCGCTCCTGGTCCGCCCGTGCCCGTTGGCACGTCGCCGCCAATGGGGTGGTTGTCGCCTGGTTGGGCTTGGCCGGGCTCGCGGCCGCCCTCCATGGCAGGCTGGGGTTGCCTGGCTGGCTCGCGCTGCACCTTTTCCTGCTCGGCGCCGTTACCAGCGCGATCGTGGTCTGGAGCGACCACTTCACCCGTGCCCTGTCGCATGCTCCCGATCCGGATCTCCGGTACGCCTACGCCAGGCTCGGGCTGCTCACCGTCGGCACCGTCGGCGTCCTGGCCGGGACGGCCGCAGGCGGGCGAGCGCTGGCAGGCGGCGGGGCGGTGCTCGTTGTCGCGGCGATCGGCTGGCATACGGGCGGGTTGGTCCGGACGATCCGCCGCGCGCTGCCGACCCGCTTCGGCCGGCTGGCGTGGTGGTACGTCGCGGCGTGCGTGGCAGTGCTGGCCGGGGGCTCGCTCGGTGGCCTGCTGGCGACCGGACTCGTGCCGCCGGCCTGGCACGACGGCGTTCATCTGGCGCACGCTCACCTGAACCTGCTCGGCTGGGTCGGGCTCAGTGTCCTGGGAACGTTGTACGTGCTGGGCCCGACCGTGCTCGGCACCACGATGCGGCCCATCCGGTTCACGAGGTGGAAGCTCGCGGCGACGGGTGGCTCTCTTGCGGTCGCGGTCGCGGGCCTGCTCGCCGGCAGCTCGCTGGTCGCGGCGGCCGGGGTGCTGTCGTACGGCGCAGGTGCGATCTGGTCGCTGTCCGGCCTGCTCCGCGACGCCGTCGAGCGGTTGCCGAAGAGCGCTGCCGGCTCGGCGTTCGTCGCCGCGGCATGCTGGCTGCTGATCGCGCTGGCGCTGGACGCGGTACTCCTCTTGACCGGCGCGGCCGCGCGCTTCTCGCTGGTATACGCGCCGCTGCTCGCCGGCTTCGTCGGCCAGGTCCTGGTCGGCTCACTGACCCATCTGCTCCCTGTCGTGCTCGGCGGCGGGCCGGCGGAGGCGAAACGGCTGCACGCGCGGTTCGGCCGGGCCTGGCGGCTCCGGTTCGCCGCCGTCAACGTCGGCATCGTGCTGGCTCTGCTGCCGTTGCCCGAGCCCGTGCCGACCGTCGGCTGGGTGCTCCTGCTGGCGGCGCTGGCCACGTTCGCCGGGCTGGCCGGGCTGACCCTGGTGGAGCGCGTGGCCGGCAACTCCGCTCCCGCGGTGGCCGGTGCGCTGATCGGCGTTGTGGCCATCCTCGTGGCCGCCGCCCTGACCGTTCCACCGACCGATGCGGTGAGCAGCGGTGGTGCGGCCCGGCCGGTCGACATCACGCTACGCGGCATGCGGGTCGAACCCGCCACCATCGCCGCACCCGCCGGCAGCCGGCTGCTGCTGCGAATCGTCAACCAGGACGCGCAACGGCACGACCTGCGGCTCGCGACCGGACAGCGCACTCGCCTGCTCGGGACCGGTGAGACCGCGACGGTACGTACCGACGTGCTCGAGGACAAAGTGCAGGGCTGGTGCACCGTCGCCGGGCACCGCGCGGCCGGAATGACGCTCACCATCCAGGTCACGGCAGCGGCCGCCGCGGCCGAGGAGCCAGGCCAGCCAGAGCACAGCCACTCGCACGGATCCACCGAGGCCGGTCGGGACGCCGAGCCGGGCCGGACACCCGCCCGTAACCCCGTCCTGCCGCCCGCAACCACCGCGCGGACGCACCGGGTGGAGATCCGCGTGCGGGAAACGACGCTGGAGGTCGCGCCAGGCGTGACCCAGCGGATGTGGATGTACAACGGAACGCTGCCCGGTCCGACCCTGCGCGGCCGGATCGGCGACACGTTCGTCGTCACGCTCGTCAACGCTGGCAGCATCGGGCACGGCATCGACTTCCACGCCGGGGCGCTCGCCCCCGACCAGCCGATGCGCACCATCGACCCGGGCGAGCGGCTCACCTACACCTTCCGCGCCACCCGAGCCGGCGCCTGGCTGTACCACTGCTCGACCGCGCCGATCTCGCAGCACCTGGCCAACGGCATGTACGGCGCCGTCATCATCGACCCGCCTGGACTGGCGAAGGTGGACCGGGAGTACGTCATGGTCGCCGGCGAGCTCTACCGCGGGGTGCCCGGCAGCCCGGGCCAGGTGGCGAAGATCCGCTCCGGACAGCCCGACGGCTGGATGTTCAACGGCCGAACGGGCCAGTACGACGAAACGCCTCTGACCGCTCGCGCCGGTGAGCGCGTGCGGTTCTGGGTGGTCGACGCGGGACCTGGCTCCACGACCGCGTTCCACGTCGTCGGAACCGTCTTCGACACCGTGTACAAGGAGGGCGCCTACCTGCTGCGCCCGGCTGGAGACGATGGCGGTGGCGGAGCGCAGGTCCTCGATCTCGCGCCCGCACAGGGAGGCTTCGTCGAGGCCGAGTTCCCGGAGGCAGGGCACTACCCGTTCGTCGACCACGACCTGCGGCACGCCGAAGCGGGTGCTCACGGCCTGGTGACGGTGGGGCCATGACCGGCTGGGCACTGGTCCGCTTCCTGCACGTGGCCGGAGCGACGTTCTGGATCGGCGGGCAGGTCACGGTCTCGTTCGTCCTGCTCCCGATCGCCCGGCGGACGCTGGCCGCCGAGCCCTTGAAGGCACTGATCGGTGCCGTCGGCCGCCGGTTCGCCAAGGCCACCATGGCGGTCTTCCTGCCGGTTCAGATCGCCACCGGCATCGCGCTCGCCTGGCGGGAGGGCGTGACCTGGCCGGCGCTCACCCAGCCCGGCTACGGACGCTTACTGGCGCTGAAGCTGTCACTGTTCGCAGCCGTGATGGCCGCCTCGGCAGTGCACGGACTGGCCAGCAGCAAGGGACGTACCGGACTCTCGCGCGGCGCCGCCATGTTCGCGCTGGTGGGGTCGCTCGGCATCGTCCTGTTCGCGACCGCGTTGGCCGGTTAGCCGGACGTTCGGCAACCGATGTTCGAGAGGATCCAGATGGCTGAGGCCCGCAAGGCTCCCGAGCCGAAGTGCCCGATCCGGCCTGGCGACGCGTGCACCTTGTGCCAGCCGGGCGCGACCGGGCCGCAGGACTGCGGGCTGGTCTATCTGGTGATGTCGGATCCGGAACTACGTGCAGAACTGCACGGGCTCTCCCAGGAGCCGCGGAGGTGATACCTCGCCGAGTTGCTTCCAGCTCACCCCTCCTGCTCAAAAGCTGGACGTCGGCTCGGCGAGGACCGTTCCTGGTGTGGGCTTGACCAGTCCCAGGACCGAGGAGAGATCCGACCCGGCCGTGGTGGCGACCATCAAGCCCACACCAGGAACGGTATTCCTGCCGGGACCCGGGCCCCTATGGACTTTCGGTCCGGCCTGCTCGGTCCAACGTCGCTCGCACTGGCTTGACCTTGACGCAGGGTCAACGCCTCATCCTTACCGCAGGAGGAGGCAGGTGACTGTGTTGACCGAGAAATCAAGCAGCGATCCCGACGGGCAGGTCCGCTCATGACGGCCCAGTCGATGGCGGAACCGGCGATTCGCGTACAGGGTCTCGAGAAGTCGTACGGAAAGCTCGACGTGTTGCGCGGCGTGGACTTCGACGTGGCACGCGGCAGCATCTTCGCCCTGCTGGGCTCGAACGGCGCGGGCAAGACCACGGTCGTGAGGATCCTGGCCACGCTGCTCAAGCCGGACGCCGGCACCGCCGGCGTCAACGGGTTCGACGTCGCGGCGCAGGCGGCGAACGTGCGGGAATCGATCAGCCTGACCGGGCAGTTCACCGCAGTCGACGAGATCCTGAGTGGGCGGGAGAACCTCGTGCTCGTCGCCCGGCTGCGGCATCTCGCAGGCCCTGGCCGGATCGCCGGCGAGCTGCTGGAACGGTTCGCGCTGACTGACGCCGGCTCGCGGAAGGTGTCGACGTACTCAGGTGGAATGCGCCGCCGCCTCGACATCGCGATGAGCCTGATCGGGAACCCGCCGGTGGTCTTCCTGGACGAGCCGACGGCCGGGCTCGATCCCGAGGCACGGCTCGAGGTCTGGCAGACAATCAGACAGCTCGCCGGGCAGGGAACGACGGTGCTGCTCACCACGCAGTACCTCGACGAGGCCGAGCAGCTCGCCGACCGGATCGCGATCCTGCACGAGGGCCGGATCCTGGTGAACGGCACGCTCGACGAGCTCAAGCAGCTCCTTCCGCCCGCCAAGGTCGAGTACGTCGAGAAGCAGCCGACGCTGGAGGAGATCTTCCTGGCGCTCGTCGGTCGCAAGGCCACGAGCCAGGCCGGGAGCCAGGAGGGGAACCGACGATGACCACGCATCTCCTCAGCGACACCGCCGTACTCACCGGCCGGACCCTCCGCCACGTCACCCGCAGCATCGACACCATCCTCACCACCGTGATCACGCCGATCGCCATGATGCTGATGTTCGTCTACGTGTTCGGCGGCGCGATCGACACCGGCGCGGGCACAGGGTCGTACGTGAACTACATGCTGCCCGGCATCCTGCTGATCACGATCGCGTCGGGCATCGCCTACACAGCGCTGCGGCTGTTCACGGACCTGAACAGCGGGATCTTCGAGCGGTTCCATTCGATGCCGATCGCCCGGTCGGGCGTGCTGTGGGCGCACGTGCTGACCTCGCTGGTGGCCAACCTGCTCTCGCTCGTGCTCGTGGTGGGCGTCGCCCTGCTGATGGGCTTCCGCTCGGGAGCCGGCGTGCTGGCATGGCTCGCGATCGCGGGCATCCTGCTGCTGTTCACGCTGGCTCTGACCTGGATCGCCGTGATCGCCGGGTTGTCGGCGAAGACGGCGGAAGGCGGAGGCGCGTTCGCGTACCCGCTCATCTTCCTGCCGTTCCTGAGCTCCGCGTTCGTGCCCACCGCGACCATGCCGGGGCCGGTGCGCTGGTTCGCCGAGAACCAGCCGGTGACATCGATCGTCGACACGATCCGTGACCTGTTCGCCGAGCAGCCGGCAGGCGACGACAGCTGGATCGCGCTCGCGTGGTGCGCCGCGATCCTCGTTGTGGCGTACGTCTTCGCGATGATCCGCTACCGCCGGAAGGTCGCCTGAGGCAGCCAGAGATCCATACTGAGATCCATGCTCACCATCAGCCAGCTGGCCAGGCACGCCGGGGTGACGGTTCGGGCAGTACGCCACTACCACCACATCGGGCTGCTGCCGGAGCCCGACCGCGACCGCTCCGGCTACCGCACCTACAACGCAGCCGCCGTCGTTCGGCTGATCCGGATTCACACCCTCGCCGAGGCCGGCGTGCCGCTGGGCAGAGTGCAGGAGCTCCTCGACGCCGGCCCGGAGGAGTTCGCCCGTGCCGTCCAGGAGATCGACAAGAAGCTGCGCGTGGAGATCCGGCGGCTGCAGGGCAACCGGAAACGGATCGCCCGGCTCGCCGCCGGAGAGCAGCTGGCGCTCCCGCAGTACGTCGTGGACTACCTCGACCGGCTGCGCGGGCTCGGCATCGACGAGCGGCTGATCGAGCTGGAACGCGACGCCTGGATCATGGTCGCCGCCCAGTCGTCACAAGGGCTCGAGGCGATCATCGCCCAGAAGCACAGGGACCTGGCCGATCCGGACATCCTGACGCTCTATCGCCTGGCCAGCCAGGCGTTCGACTGGCCGGTCGACGATCCGCGAGTCGTCGAGATCGTCGACGTCGTGGAACGCCTGGCGATCCGCGCCGTGGAGGCCGGCGAGGCGGGTGCCGAGGACGGTCTCGACGACCAGTTCGTCGACCTGCTGGACAAGACCATGGTCGAGTCCTCCCCGCTCGCCGAACGGCTCGTGGCGATCCTGGAGGAACGGGGCTGGAAAGGCTGGACGCGGATCGAGCGCGTGCCTGACGGCCTGCTCGGTCCGCAAGCCCGGTAGGCGTACAGATTCGTGCGACCCACGGCTGGGTAGCAGCCTTCGTAGGAACGGTGCGTGCCGTGGTCATGCTGTCGAGGAGGTCGGATGACTGGGCAACACACGGACATTCCGACCACCGATCAGGTCGACCGGCTGATGCGACTCCGTACGCCGGCGGCTGCAGGGGAGCGAAGGTCAGAAGGTACGGATCCGCCAGTACGCCAGGAAGATCGAGCAGGCGTTGCGAGGCGTACTCCCGCCCGCGCACGTGCCGCTCGTCCTGGCCGGGTCGAGGCCGCTGGTGAGTACGTTCCGTGCGCTCAGCACGTATCCGGACCTGGCGGAGCAGATTGTCGCCGGGAGTCCGGAAGCGCTCAGCGACCGCGAGCTGGCGTCGGCCGCGCGGGAGGTCATCGATCAGGTCAACGCCGATCGCGTGCGCGGGCTGCACGAGCTGTTCGAGCAGCGGGCGGCGCAGGGCAGGACGGCGACGGACATCGCGGAGATCGCCCGGCTCGCCACGCAAGGCGCTGTTGACACGGTGTGCGTCGACATCGACAGCGCCGTCCCGGAATCGTCGACGACGACACCGGTGCGGTTCGGCTCGCCAAGGCGCACGACGCGTCCACGTACGGCGTTGTCGACGAGATCGCCCGGCGGGTATGGCTTGCCGGAGGCACTGTCGCCGCCGTCCGCCGCGACGACGTTCCCGGCCAGGGCGACGCGGCGGCAGTGCTGCGCTACGCCGCCTGAACGCGGCTGTCGGAGCTCGCGACCAGACGGGTCATGTGTCACTCGTTCTGGGCGAGGTGAACTCCGCTGTGGTCAGGTCTGCGAGTTGTTGTGCTGTGTCGAAGTGGGTCGTGAGACGGCTCTTGGTCATCGCGAAGGAGGTGCCGGTGGTGGTGTCGGCATAGACGTAGCTGCCGCCACCGCCGACCCAGCCGAAGGCGGTGGGTGTTTCGTCCGGCGGAGCGCCGATCCGGCCGAGTGGGTAGCCCAGGGCCAGCCGCGCATGGTTTCCGAAGACCTGGTCGGTGCCTTCGAAGGCCACCGCTGTCATCTCCGCGAGCTGGTGCGAGTCGATGAGCCGGCCGTCGAGTACCGCGGCGTTCATGGCGGCGATTCCCCGCGCGGTGAACGTGCCGACCGACGGGATGTCGGCCTGCAGGATGTCGGGGCTGTTGCCGATGGCAGCGGTTGGCCCCATTTCCCAGGGCGCGAGCATGGCGTCGCTGTCAAGTGGGGCGGCCGGTGGCGGTGCGGCGTCTTCGAGTCGCGCCAGTCGGGGCAGGTCGGCTCGGGGCACGCCGAAGTACAGCTCACCGTCGATGCCCAGGGGCACGCCGACCCACTCGTGGAGGAGTTGCCGCATCGGCTTGCCGGTGGCCCGGCGTGCGATCTCGCCGACGAGGAAACCGAAGGTGTAGGAGTGGTATCCCGTCTTGGTGCCGGGTCGCCACCGTGGTTCGGCGTCGGCGATCGCGGCGCATACCCGCGACCAGTCGCTCAGGTCGGCGGGGCCGATGCCGCGAGGCATCGCCGGTACGCCGACCGTGTGCGTGAGCACGTGTCGAAGCGTCGCTGCCGCCTTGCCGTGGGCACCGAACTCCGGCCACAGATCGACCACAGGCGTGTCGTATCCGACCGCTCCGGTCCTGACAAGAAGGTGAGCGATCAGCGACGTCATCGCCTTGCCCGTGGAGAAGCTGAAGAACGGGGTCTCCGGGGTCGCGCGGCGCCCGGTCTGACGGTCGGCGACGCCGGCAACGGCGTCGACGACAAGTGCACCCTGGTGGTAGACGGCAACCTGCAAGGCGGCTTCGGCTCCGGTGTCGACGAGCTCGTCGAGGACACCTTGGACCTGGGTCAGTCCCACCTGGATCACAGGTCGCCGGTCAGCACTGCTTTGCCGGTCTCGGCGTCGAAGGGCACGGAGGCGTGCTCGTGGACGATCCTCCAGCCGTCGCCGAGCTTGCGGAGACAGCTGGTCGCGCGCACCCACATGCCGACGACGGTGCCGTCGAGCATGGTGCCGCTGATCCGTACCAGGAAGTGGCAGAACGCGAGGTCGTCGGCCGCGGTGACCTCGAGGTCGCGGATCTCGTGGCCGATGCCGGTGCGGTACGCCGCGAACCACTCCTGCTTTCGAGCCGCCGTCTCCGCGCCACGATGAACGAACGGGGCGACGGCGTCGAACACCACGATGTTCGCGTCGTTCGCGGCGGTCAGCGTGGCGGCGTCCTTGGCGGCGACCGCCCGGGTGCGGGCCTCGAACAGCTCGCGGATCTCGGCTTCGGCGTTCGGGTTCGGCGTGGTCATCAGGACCGCCCGAGCTCGCGGCCGAGCGCGTCCAGCCAGTCGCCGGTGCCTTGCCGGCGCCACTCGGGCTGTTCCTGGTCGTCGAGGAAGGTGTCCTGCTCGGTGAGGACCAGGCGCGTGCCGGTGCCGTCGGGGACGAGCTCGACGGTGGTCGCCGACACGGTCGACAGGATGCCGCGGCCGGTCAGCAGGGTGGTGTAGACGATGCGCTCGTCCTTGACGATGTCGTGGTAGACCGACTCGGCGACGATTTCGGCCCCGTCGTCGGTGCGTCCGTGGGCGGCCTCGGTGCCGCCGACGCGGAAGTCGAGGGTGTAGGCGGCGTCGTTGGCCGCGAACCACTTCGCCTTCGTATCGCGATCGGCCCACGCCGCGAACACCTGCGCGGGGGAGGCGGCGTAGGTGCGCTCGAGGGTGAACGTGCTGTGTTTCACCGAACGGTCGGTCATGATCTGGGCTCCTCTTGGTCTGAAGGTGTGGTGTGGTCGCCCGCGCTCTCGCCGAGGACGTCGCCGAGGCGATCGAGCCGGTGCTCCCACGTCGTTCGCTGGAGATGCAGCCACTGCTCGGCGCGCCGCAGGCCGGCTGGATCGATCTGGCAGGTACGAACGCGCCCGGCCTTCTCCGACCGGACCAGCTCGCTCGCCTGCAGCACCTGCAGGTGCTGCACCGTGGCCGCGACCGTCACGCCGAGCAGGCGCGCCAGCTCGCTCACCGTGGCCGGCCCGCGGGTCAGGCGTTCGATGATCGCCCGCCGATTGGCTTCGGCAAGCGCGTGAAACACCCGATCCGCGGCGGCCGACTCATGGTTAAGCATGCACTTAACCATAGGCATGGCTCGGCAAAAGGTCAAGTGATGGCTTAACTTTCTGCTCGAGTCGGGAAACTGGCGGGTTGCGTCCGTGGGTGGGTGCCCCAAAGGAAGGCCTGGTGTGGCCGATTGGGCGTAGTCGAACATGTGTACGATAGGATCATGTCGGCGGGTCCAGTGATTCATGCCGATGCGGACGCCTTCTTCGCCTCGGTCGCGGCGCGGCAGTGTCCGGAGCTGGCTGGGCTGCCGTTCGCCGTGGCGGCGCACGTTGTGGTGGCGTGTCCGAGCTATCCGGCGCGGGCCTACGGCGTTCACGGCGGGATGTATGTCGAGGAGGCGTTGGCCCGGTGTCCCGGGCTGCGGCTGGTCGAGGTGCCGCAGGCGGCCGTGGAGCAGGCGAGTGAAGAGCTGTTCGACTTGTTCGAGAGCCTCGCGGCCGCTGTCGAGCCGGGGTCGATGGAGGAGGCGTTCCTCGACGTCTCGGCCATGAGCTGGGGCGAGGCCGAGCAGGCTGCCCGGGAGCTGCGCCGCCGGGCTCACGACGAGCTCGCGCTCGCGGTGACGGTTGGCGTAGGCAGGACGAAGCTGATGGCCAAGCTCGGCTCCCGCGGTGCCAAGCCCGATGGCCTGGCCGTGATCGACACCGAGCGCGAGCACCACCTGCGCCGTACCACTCCCATCGGCGACCTGTGGGGCGTCGGCGGGCGTACGTCGGAGCGGCTGCGACGCTACGGCGTCTCGCACCTCGCCGACCTGGAAACGCTCTCCGATACCGAGTTGCGGTTGTTGTGCGGCACCACCATGGCCCGGCGGCTCAGGCAGATGGCCGCGGGCACCGACGACGCGACCGTACGCGCCGTCGCCCGGCGCACCACGTTTCGCGCCGAAGGCTCCGTCTCCGGCTATGCCCGCGACGACCGGACGCCCCTGCAACTCGTCCACAGCTGCGTGGAACGCGTGTGCACCCGGGCCCAGCACGCCGGCCTGGCCGCCGGAACGCTCGCCCTCGTACTCACTCCCGTCACCGGAACCGAGCGCACCAGGCGGCGCCGGCTGCTGGATCCGACCAACGATCGGGCCGAGTGCCTGGCCGTGGCTGAGGAGCTGCTCGAGGCCGAGCCGGTTCCGCAGGAGCTCGATCGGCTGGGCGTCACGCTCGGCTCGTTGGTCAGAAGCGACCGCGTGCAGCTGACCTTGTTCTAAGCCGTCCCAGCCCGCCGATCGGCTGCCAGCATGGGCGAATGGACTACCGAGGACTCGTCAAGCGCATCCCCCTGCCGCCCGGATGGAGCGCGCCGGCATCGCTGTCGTACGAGGACATCCGCGCGCACGCGCTCACCCGCCACCACCTCCACGACGACGTGACGGGCATCAACGCCAGCCTCGAGCTGATCCGCCGTACGCGCGGCGGCCGCTGGCCGACCGAGCCCGTGACCGAGGACTTCAACTACGTCGATCTCGTCTGGCACGAGTGCGAGTTCCGCGAAGGCGACTCCTTCACCTACGCCGTCTACGACGACGCCGGCCAGTACCTCGGCTGCTGCTACCTCTATCCCATGGGCAGGCGCCAGCCGCTCACCGAGGACCTCGTGAAGTACGACGTCGACGCCAGCTGGTGGGTAACGCCCGACGCGTACGCCCGCGGCCATTACGCCACGCTCTACAACGCCCTCCGCCACTGGACGACCACCGAGTTCCCGTTCTCCAACGTCTACTACTCCAACGCCGAGATCCCAACGGAGTAAGGCGCGCTGAGGTCAGCGTGAGCGCAGCGGTGACAGCTCGCGGATCGGGGTGCGGAGGGAGACGGCGATCGGCACCGCGGTGGCGGTGGCCAGCGCCATCAACCCGAACGCGACCGCCGGCAGGCCGACCAGGAAGCCGACCACGGTGGTCAGCAGGACGCCGCCGAGTTGGCCGGCGAGCCAGATCAGGGCCGCGGCCGTGCCTTCGGCGACTTCGGTACGGCGTTCGGCCAGTTCCAGCACGATCGGCAGGGCGGGCAGCAGGGCCAGGCCCACCACCGTCAGCGCGACGAAGCCGGTGCCGACGCCCGGTGCCACGGCCAGCAACGCGCAGCAGAGCGCGCTCAGCGAGCCGGCCAGCAACAGGAAGACGACCTCGCGGCGCAGGCGGCTCGCCCACACCGGCACGATCAGGCAGCCGAGCACGCCGGCGACCACCTGGAAGACCAGCATCAACGACGCCGTGTCGACGCCGACGCCGGCGGGGGAGAGCAGCGGCTGGCTGTAGGTCATCATCGCGACCGACACGCCGAACGGCATGAACACCAACGCGCACAGGCGCCGCAGGAACGGGTCGCTCCAGGCCGAACGCAGCGCGCCGAGCCCGGTCGCCGGCGCGGCATGGGGCTGCGCACCCGGCCGGCGGAGCGCCACGAGGAGTACGGCGAAGGCCAGCACGGCATACCACGCGCTCACCGCGTTCAGCGTTCCGAGTGAGCGCTCGGTCGAGAAGACCGCCGCCAGCCCGAACGCGCCCACCATCCCCGCGAACGTGCTGGCGGTGGCCACCGAGATCCCCACCGGCCGGTTCTCCGCGCGAAGGTAGCGTCCCGTCACGCCTGTGATCGCGTTCAGGACAAGCGGCTGGCCCACCGCGACGATCGTCTGGCCGGCGAGCAGCCACAGGTACGAGTCCCCGGCCAGTCGCAGCAGGCCGCCGAACGCAGTCAGCCCGGCGCCAAGGATCAGGGCCACCCGGAACCAGCGGTCGAGGAACAGTCCGGCGGGTATGGACAGCACGACCGCCACGAGCGGGAAGACGTTCGCCAGCCAGCCGATCGCGTTCTCGGTGACGCCGTAGTGCCGGGCGGCGACCGTCGTCACCGGAGCGAACGTCAGCCACAGCAGCTGCGTCGCCGCGCCGACCAGGGCGAAGGCGACGATCACCAGCCAGCGGCTGGGTGGCCTGGAAGCGTCCACAGGCCGGAGCCTAGCGCCCTCAAGGCGCCGGCTCCCTTGGAACGAAGCGAAGAGCAAGAAACGTCAGGTGGAGCTTGCGGGCTCGCAGCCCACGGGTAGAGGCCACGCACAAGCTCGCCGTCCCGAAGCGGCGGCGAGCCCGCGCGCCCGCGCCGCCGCCGCGCGGAAGAGAGAGACCTCGTGCCTAGCCAGCGACCAATCTTCGGCGGCCCGGACCAGGCGGCAGCTTGCCCGCCGTCATGCCGGACCCGTTGGCCAGTTGCCGGGCCGCGCCGACCCAGCCGTGCTCGGCGGCCCGGATGCCGGCCTCGAAACGGCTACGCGCGTCGAGCCGTCCCATCAGTTCGGCCATCATCCGGCGTACGGTCCGCAACGAAACCCCGAGGTGCCGCGCCGCGGACGCGTCGGTCATGCCCTTGCCGAGCAGGCGAAGCAGGTCGAGCTCGGCGGGGGAGGGCTCGCGTTCGACTATCTGTGCCTCGGCCAGCGGCGTCGCGCTGGCGGCCGGCATCGTGCTCGCCGCCCGCGCATGCCCCCAGACGTGTTCGAACAAGGAGGACAACGCCCGGGCCATCGCCCGGTTGCGTACGACCAGCGCGGTCGCGGTCTGGCCGTCAGCAGGCACCAGCGCGATCGTGCCGTCGACCACCATCATCGGCGGCGGCATCAACGTAGCCGTGCGGGCCAGACCACCCACCGACTGCAGCCAACGAATCTGGTTGAGCACAACGGGATCCGACACCAGCCCGCGAGCCATCAACAACTTCACCGCAACACCGCGATCCAAGGTCTGCTGAATGGCCTCCGCCCGGATGTCGAGCGCGACCCCTCTGGTGCCTTCGGCGAGGACGCACACCACTGTGCTGGTCGCCGAGGCGAAAAGTTCCTCAACCCGTGAACGCACGGCGCTCATGCCACGGGACACGTCTGGTTTGCCTGGGCGTTCGTCGGGTTCATCGCGTACCTGGGTCGAATAAGCCGATGCCAACGCTTGTACCGCCTCGTGCGCACGAGCGAGCTCCTGCTGCTGGGCGGCGATCTGTGCTTGTTTCCGGGCGAGCAGGGGACCCAGGGTCCGGCGTGGATCGACAGGGGTGAGCGCCACAACGTCGTGGGTCGAGCCGTTGGTGTTGCCCGGGCTGATGGAGGTAACAGGGTTGCTCGTGGTGGTGCTATGGCTGCCGTTGCTGGCGGCGTTGCCGGCAGGGCTGATGGTGCCGCTCGGTCGCGCAGGAGTCACCAGGCCCGCAGCCGCCAATCGCTGCAGGGTCTGCTCGGCGACCGGCCGGGAGATTCCAAGCCGGTCGGCTACCTCGGCAGTCGTGCATTCCCGCTGGTCCAGTAGTACGCGGTAGGCCTCGTGCATTTGCCGATCGAGGCCGAGCACATCGGACATGCGCTGGCTCCTTCGGGTATAGCCGGTGGGTCACACCCCCGCATCTGTACGTGATTCTGCTTCTTTTTGGTGCCGCTTAACAGCGGAAGTGCGCCAAGCTGTGGAAAACTTCCGCCGAACGTACGAATATGCAGGGGATTTGGCCGTTTTTGCTATGGATTCGTGGCCAGATTTGGACTTGATCGTACGGCGCGGCAACCAAAACCGGATTGTTGTCCACAGCGCTCTGTGGGGAACCGGCGGCTGTACGGAGCAGTAGGTGAACTCGGGGGAAAGATCACGTGCGTTCGACGTTCCCGTGAAGCCAGCTGGATCCGGTGATCATTCCGGCGAACCAGGCCAATGCGGTGCAAGCCGCCGGACATTTTCGGCCGGCTGGGCCGTGGCAGCATGAAGGCGCGCGAAAAGACGCGGTGTGGAAGGCGCGGATCTGTGGACAGCGCGCGGAGAATCAGCGAGCGCCAGGCCGGCGCGTGATCGCTCCGGTGTCCAGAGAATACGGTCGGGCGCGCGCCCAAGTGAGGCACGCGCCCGAGACCCGTGTCGAGCTCCGGCCACTCGGGCCGGAAAGAGGTCTGTTATGCAGCCGCCACGTTCACGATCTCGACCGTCAGCTCGCCCGCCGGCGCGGCGTAGGTGATCGCCTCGCCCTTGCGGTGGCCGATCAGCGCCTGCCCCAGCGGGCTGGTCGGCGTCAGCGCCACGACGTCGGCGTCCTGTTCCTCGATCAAGCCGACTTGGTAGGTCTCCGTGCTTCCGTCGTTGAACCGGAGAGTCACGACCGAGCCGACCGCCACGGAACCGTCGGCTGCGCCACAGGCGACGGTCGTCGACGCGAGGAGCTCGCGGATGTGGGCCAGCTTGTTGTCGACCTTCTCGATTTCGATCTGCTGAGCGAACACCGATGCCTGGTCGATCAGGTCGCCCCCTGTCTCGGCCTGGCTCTGCTCGACGATAAGTTCGGCACGGCGCTGGACGAGGGACAGTTCCTCGTGTTCCAAGCGCGTACGAGCCGAAGCGGAGAGCTGTCGAGTCGGTTGATCGAGGATACTCATGGCAGCCTCACTCCCTCAGTAGCCCCAAAAAACGCACGACGACCGGTCCGCACACATAGCCCCAATGCGATATGTCTAAGACCCGGCCGCCGACGTCGACGAAGGACCTCATCTTCTCATGCCTACGCCATTTTTGGGATGGCGTTTCAAGCATTGGACGTCACGACGTGAACATGCGGTGACTCCCTGCATGTTTACCTGCCGGACCGAGGTCCGTCAAGATCCCGCGAAGGAGTCTGAAAGCCGCCTGTCACCTGGACGCCGCTTGCTGTTTGAACGGAGGATCACAGCATCCGGTTCCCTCGGCGAAGGTCTTTTCAACACTCCGAACCACAGGGAGGGACGCGATGCCCAGGCAGCGTTCCCGCTTCATACGTTCACTCTCCTTGGCCGTGCTGGGCGCGACAATGGGCACGATGGCGTTCGCGATCGGTCCCGTCACAGGCACGTCCGCCGGCAACGCGGCACCACAACCGCACACGCCAAGGACGGGCCACGACCGTGCGCGGCCCGATCCGATCGTCATCGCCCACCGCGGCGCCAGCGGCTACCGGCCCGAGCACACTCTCGCGGCGTACCAGCTCGCCATTGAGCAGGGTGCCGACTACATCGAGCCCGACCTGGTGTCGACCAAGGACGGAGTGCTCGTCGCCCGGCACGAGAACGAGATCTCGGGTACGACCGACGTGGCCGACCACCCGGAGTTCGCGAGCCGCCGTACGACCAAGTCGATCGACGGCAACGCGGTCACCGGCTGGTTCACCGAGGATTTCACCCTGGCCGAGCTGAAGACGCTGCGCGCCAAGGAGCGTCTACCCCAACTGCGCCCGGCCAACACGGCCTATGACGGACAGTTCGAGGTCCCGACCTTCCAGCAGGTCATCGACCTGGCCAAGCGTGAGTCGAAGCGGCGGCACCGCGCGATCGGCGTCGCGCCGGAGACCAAGCACCCGACCTACTTCGACTCGATCGGCAAGTCGCTCGAGGAGCCGCTGATCGCGACGCTTCGGCGCAACCACCTCGACCAGAAGAACTCCAAGGTCGTCGTCCAGTCGTTCGAGGTCGGCAACCTGCAGGAGGTCAACCGGAAGCTCCAGGTGCCGATCGCGCTGAACATCGACGCGGCCGGCGCGCCGTACGACTTCGTAGCCAAGGGCGACCCGCGTACCTACGACGATCTCGTCCGGCCGGACGGGCTGCGCTTCGTCGCGAGCTTCGCCGACTACGCCTCGGTGGAGAAGAGCCGGATCATCCCGCGCGACTCCGCGGGCAGGCTGCTCGCTCCGACCACGCTCGTCCGCGACGCGCACCGGGCCGGCCTCTCGGTCGTGTCCTGGACGTTCCGGACGGAGAACAGCTTCCTTCCCGTCGACTTCCGGACGGGCACGGACCCGGCGGCGCATGGTGACGGAGTGGGTGAAATTCAGCTGTTCATCCGACAAGGACTGGACGCCTTCTTCACCGACTTCCCGGACCTCGGCGTAGCGGCGCGCGACGGCTTGCGCGACGGTCGCGGCAGGCTGTAGAACCTCTTCCCGACACCGGGCGGCAGGGCGCGGCGAAGCCTTGCCCGCCCCAGTGACGGAGCTGCGACGGAGCCTGAGCGGGAGGACGGATCACGGATGGATTGGTCGGAGCTGGTGGGCACGAAGGTCCAGCTGCCGCCGCCGGGCAACGAGCTGAGCCAGAGCAACGGGCAGCCGCCCGCCGCGGAACCGCCGGCGGCGGTTCCGCCTCCGGCTCCCGTTCCGGCCCCGGCTGCCAAGACCAGCCGGAGCGCCAAGGCCACCGCAGCGAACCGGGAGAACCCGCTGTTCGCGGGCTCGGCGGCCGATCCGGCCAAGGCACAGGCACAGGCACAAACACAGACACAGGCACAACCGCAGCCGTCCGCCGTTCCGCAGGCACCGGCGTACCTGCCGCGGCCGAAGACCGTCAGCAGCCTGCTGACCGTCCCCACGCTGATGAACCTCACGTTCGCGACGACGGTCATCACGCTGTTGTGGAAGCTGCTGCAACGCTGGTTCGGCGCGGCGGCCGGCCAGTGGGTGCCGCTGGTGTGCTGCCTGGTGTTCGCCGGCATCTCGTGGATCGCGTCGTACGCCACCGCGCGCACCAACGCCGTCACCAAGGTGGTCACGCTGCTGGTCGCCGTGCTGACCGCGTTCATCCTCACCGCCGCCGTGATCGGGATCGACGTCGCCGTCCTGCAAGACTGACGGGGTGATTTCTGGACAGCATCCGTTCCTGCCGCCCGAGAACGAGCGCAGCCCGGTCCGACGGTTGCGCGGCCGGCTGACCGCGCCGGTCACGCTGTGGACCGCGCTGTCAACCGGCCCAGCCGGAACCCAGCGGGCCGGGCTCCCGATCTCGGCGGTCGTGGTCGCCGACGGTGAGCCGGGGCACGTGCTCGGCCTGGTCGACGCCGACACCGAGCTCTGGGAGCTGATCGAGGAGTCCGGGCGGTTCGCCGTGTCCGTGCTGCGCTGGGAGCATCGCGACCTGCCCGAGGTCTTCGCCGGGCTGATGCCGTCACCGGGCGGTCCGTTCCGTACGGGCACCTGGCGCGACACCGAGTGGGGCCCGGTTCCGGCCGGGGTCTCGACGTGGGCCGGCTGCCGGCTGCTGGACGCACGTGAGATCGGCTGGTCACTCGCGGTGGACGGAGAGCTCGAGCACGTCGAGCTCGGAGACGACGCCGACCCGCTGCTGCATCGCAGAGGGCGTTACTTGACTCTCTCTTGAGTATCCACGTGGGAAGCTTGGGGTCGTGCGTATCGGGGTGCTGGGCCCATTGGAGGTCTGGGATGACCAGAGCCGGCCGGTGGAGGTCGGCGGCTTCCGGCTGCGCGCCCTGCTCGCCCGCCTCGCCCTCGATCCCGGCCGGATCGTCACCACCGACGCGCTGATCGACGGGCTGTGGGGCGAGGAGCCTCCGGCCGGTGCGGTCAACGCGCTGCAGTCGCTGATGTCCCGGCTCCGCCGCGTACTCCAGGCACCCGACCTGATCGAGTCCCAGCCCAGCGGTTACCGCCTCGCGCTCGACACCGAAGCGGTCGACGTCCATCGCTTCGAGCGCCTCGCGGGCGAGGGCCGCGCGGCCCTGACCGCCAAACAGCCCGAGCGAGCGGCCGACCGGCTGCGTGCGGCCGGGCAACTCTGGCGCGGACCCGCGCTGAGCGACGTACTCGAGGCGCCGTTCGCCACGGCGCCCGCGGCCAGACTCGAGGAGCTCCGGCTCGCTGCCACCGAGGACTGGATCTCGGCCGAGCTCGAGCTCGGCCGGCATGCCGAGGTGGTCGCCGACCTCGAGCCGCTCGCGGCCGCGCATCCGTTACGCGAACGCCTGCAGGGCCTGCTGATGCGAGCGTTGTACGCCGTCGGCCGGCAGTCCGAGGCGCTCGCGGTGTACGAGAGGGTTCGCGCGGCGCTGGCCGACGAGCTCGGTACGGACCCGGGTGAGGTGCTCGCCGCGATCCACCTCGCCGTACTGCGGCAGGAGCCCGAGGCCGGGCCTCGCCGCCGGCGGCAGCGCATCCAGGTTCCGCTGACCAGTTTCGTCGGACGCGAGACCGAGCTGGTCCGGCTCGGCAGGCTGGTCGAGGAGTCCAGGCTGGTCACGGTCATCGGCCCCGGAGGTGCGGGCAAGACCAGGTTGACAGTGCAGCTGCTGGCCAAACGGGCCGACGAGGAAGGCGATCAGGCCTGGTTCGTCGAGCTCGCGTCCGTGGCCGACCCGATCGACGTCGTGCAGGCGGTCGCGACCGCGGTCGGCGTCCGCGAGGCCGGCATCCTCGACCGGCCGAGCTTCGGCCACATCCCGACCGTACGCGACGCGACGACGAGCCTGATCGACGCGCTCGCACACCGGCAGGCGCTGCTCGTACTCGACAACTGCGAGCACGTCGTCGAGGCGGCCGCGCAGCTCGCCGACCGTTTGCTCACCGACTGCCCGGACCTTCGCATCCTCACCACGAGCCGCGAATCCCTCGGCGTGGCAGGGGAGATGCAGTACCCCATCCCGCCGCTCGGCCAGCCCGCGGACGGCACCCCGGCGTCCGAGGCGATGACCTATCCGGCGGTCCGGCTGTTCGCCGACCGCGCTCGCGGCGTCGTCCCCGACTTCGCCGTCACCGAGGCCAACGTCGGCGCGGTCGCGGAGATCTGCCGCCGGCTCGACGGCATGCCGCTGGCGATCGAGCTCGCGGCCGCCCGCCTTCGCGTCCTCTCACCGGCTCAGATCGCAAGCCGGCTGGACGATCGGTTCCGCCTGCTGACCGGCGGCAGCCGCACGGCGTTGCCCCGGCACCAGACCCTGCGGGCCGTCGTCGAGTGGAGCTGGGACCTGCTCGACGAGCGCGAACGTACCCTGGCCCGGCGGCTCGCCGTCTTCCCCAGCGGCGCGACGCTCGACGCCGCGGAAGCGGTGTGCGCGGGCGACGGCCTGCCGCGCGAGCAGGTGCTCGACGTACTCGACGCGCTGGTCGACAAGTCGTTGCTGGAGAGCTCGCCCGACGAGACGACGAGCGAGACCCGCTACCGGATGCTCGAAACCGTCCGCGCGTACGCCGCCGACCACCTTGCCGAGGCCGGCGAGACCGACGCGGTCCGGCACGCCCACGCGCGCTACTACACCGAGTTCGTCGAGGCGGTCGAGCCGTCGCTGCGTACCAAAGAGCAGCTGCGGGGAATCGCGCGGATGCGTGCCGACTACGGCAACGTGATCGCGGGCGTCCGCTGGGCAGTCGACCACCAGGATGCCGATCTCGCTGTTCGCTTCGGCGCGGCGTTGATGTGGTACTGGTTCATGCAGGGCCTGCGTGCCGAGAGCTCAACCATGCTGGCAGAGCTCGCGAACGTGCCGGGGGAGGCGCCGCCGACCGAACGCGCGGTGGTCTGGATGTTCCACGGCATCAGCGTGATCACCGAAGGCTCCATGGACGAGGGCCAGGAGTGGATCGCGAAGGCGCAACGCCTTTCGGAGCAGGCCGATCTCGCCGACTATCCCATGCTGATGCTGCTGGAAGCCGCGATGGCGATGTTCCAGCAGACCGACCGGAAGGTCGCGCGCGAACGGCTGACCAAGGTGCTGCCGCGGCTCGACCCGTGGAGCTACGGACTCGGCCTGTTCTTCCGTGGCGCGATCTCCGACAACGAAGGCGAAGTGGAGGCGAGCCGCACGGACTTCCGGGCCGCGAAGGAGGTGTTCCGCGAGCTCGGCGACCGCTGGGGCCTGGCGATGACGATGCGGGTCGACGCGTCCACGCTTTCCCTGGAAGGCGATCACGCCGGCGCGATCGCCGCGTTCGAGGATGCGTTACGGCTGATCCGTGAGCTCGGCTCGGTCGACGACGAGGCCGAGACGATGATCCGGATCGCGAGCGAACGTGCGAGGGCCGGCGAGGTCGAACGGGCCCGCCGGGAGATCCGGGAGGCGCTGGCACTCGCCGAGTACTACGGCCAGAGCGAGTCCATGGTGTGGGCACACTGTGCGCTCGCCGAGATCGCCGTGGCCGTGGGCGATCTGGCCGAGGGCCGGGCGGAGCTGGAGCTCGCGCGCACCGTGCAGGTCGGCAAGAACTCCGGGCCGCCCCAGATCCGTACGATCGTGCTCAGCCAGCTCGCCGACGTCGAGATCCTCGAGGGCAACGCCGAAGCCGCCGCCGCCACCATCGGGGAGGCGGTCGCCTGCGCGATGGCGGTCGCCGACCTGCCGATGCTGGCGATCGCCATCCAACGTCAGGCCGGACTCGCCTTGCTGGAGGGCCACCCCGAGCAGGCGGCGTTCCTGCTCGGGGTCGAGACGAAGGTGCGTGGCGTGGCCGACCGCAGCGGCACCGACCCGTTGCGAACGGAGGAACGGGTGCGCGAGCTGCTGGGGCCGGCCGCGTTCTCCGAGGCGTACGACAGCGGCCTCCGGATGCCTCGCGATGAGGCCGTGCGGCTGGTCAGCGACGGTGCAGAACCTCGCGAAGCTTGGCGGCGAAGCGCGCCGGCTGAGTGAGGTAGCCCGCGTGGTCGCCGGGGAACACCACGAACTCCGTCTCCAGCCGTTCGCTGACCGCGAGTCCGCAGCGGAACGCCGGGCTCGTGTCGCCGGACTTGTCGCCGCCACCCAAGATGACCTGCCTGCCGCTGCGCTTGAGGGCCGCGAAGTCCGGCGTGTAGCGCGTGAACGGCAGCATCTCCCGTCCCAGCAGGACGTCGAAGTTGCCGGCCAGCCGCTGCTCGATCTCGGGGTCCCACGGGTTGTCGGCCTCGAGGTCCGGCTCGCGCTGCGGCTCGCTGTCGAACGTCTCGCCGAACTTCGCCATGGCGGGGTAGGCGCCTTCGCTCAGGTAGGTCGCGTAGATCTCCTCGGTGGCCGTGGCCAGTTGCCCGGCGTCCGCCACCAACGTGACGAGCGGCGGCTCGTGGGCGATCGCCGTACGTACCAGCTCCGGGAAGCGGGCGGCGAAGTCGAGCGTGACGATCGCGCCGCCGCTCCCGCCGAACACGTACGCCGGCGCCTCGCCGAACGCCTCGAGCACGCGCCTGGCATCCTCGGCCTGCTCGGCGACGCCGAACGGCGCGTCCGGGTCGGTCTGCCTGCTGCGCGAGTTGCCGCGCCGGTCGTAGGTCAGCACGAGGTACTCGTCGGACAGGATCTCGGCCACCCGGCTGTAGAAGCCGCAGTCGCCCAGGCCGGGCGAGATCATCAGCAGCGTGTCAGGGGTGGTGGTCGAGGGTTGCGCCGGGGCGCCGTGGACCTCGTAGTAGAGGCTCGCACCCGGAACGTCCAGCGTCCCGGTCTTCTTCTCGGACATGCTTGATCTTCCTTTCGTACGTGGATGGAGAGCGTGGTCAGCCGGGCCGGCGGCTGTCAGGTCCGTCGCCGGTAGGCGCGCAGGGCCAGCGGGACGAACACCACGAGCAGGCCGACGGCCCACAGGGCGCTGTACAGCAAGGGCTTCGCGACCGGGCCGCCGAGCATCAGGCCGCGGGACGCGTCGACCAGGAAGTGCACCGGGTTGACGCTGACGAACGCCTGTAGCCATCCCGGCATGGTGTTGGCCGGCACGAACACGTTGCTGCCGAACGTCAGCAGCATCATCACCGGGAAGCCGGCGGCCTGGACGCCCTGTGGCTTCTTCATCGTGAGCCCGAGCCAGACCCACACCCAGCACAGCGCGAGGGCGAATCCCAGCACCACCAGGGCCGCGGCGACCGTGCCGAGGAACCCGTTGGTGAAGTCGAACCCGAGGATGGCGGCGAAACCGATCAGGATCACGATCGACAAGGCGTACCGCAACGCGTCGCCGAGTACGGCGCCGATCAACGGGCTCGACCTCGCGATCGGCAACGATCTGAACCGGTCGAACACGCCCTTGTCGATGTCGTTGTTCAACGTGAGGCCGGTGCCGATCGTCAGGAAGATGGTGTTCTGGACGAGCATGCCGGCCAGCAGGAACTGCAGATAGTCGCGCCAGTTGCCGCTGATCGCACCGCCGAAGATGAACACGAACAACACCGTGAAGATGATCGGCTGCACCGTCACGTCGAAGAACGACTCCGGGTTGCGCCTGGCCTTGACCAGGAAGCGCCAGGTCAACGTCATGGAGTGGCGCAACGCGTGGACGGGGTTCATGCGGGTCGGGGTCTGGGTGTCTACGAGCGTGGTCATGACGCTTTCCCTTCTGAGCTTGCCTCGTCCGCGGCCTTGTGGCCGGTGAGCGTGAGGAACACGTCGTCCAGGCTGGGCAGCCGGATCGCGAACTCGTGTACGCCGATGCTCTGCTCCTCGAGCCGGCGGACGGCGGCAGACATCACCGCCGGGTCGTCGACCGGCACTGTCAACAACGTCTTGTCGGCCAGCGGAGTCGGCGTGCGGCCGGTGACCTCCCGCATCAGCTGTGCGACGGCGTGGAGGTCGCGTGGGTCGGCCGGGCGGATCTCCAGCGTCTGCGCGCCCGCCTTGGCCTTCAGCTCGGCCGGCGTACCGTTCGCGACGACCCGGCCGTGGTCGATCACCGTGATCTCGCCGGCCAGCTGGTCGGCCTCGTCGAGGTACTGCGTGGTGAGCAGCACGCTCACGCCGTCGGCGACCAGGCCGCGGATGATGCCCCAGACCTCACCGCGTGCGTGCGGGTCGAGTCCGGTGGTGGGCTCGTCGAGGTAGAGCAGGGCCGGCCGTCCGACCAGGCTCGCGGCCAGGTCGAGGCGCCGGCGCATGCCGCCGGAGTACGTACTGGCCGGGCGCTTGGCGGCGTCGGCGAGCTCGAAGCTCTCGAGTAGCTCAGTGGCGCGTTGCTTGGCCTGCTTACGCGGCAGGTCGAGCAGGCGGCCGATCAGCACGAGGTTCTCGAAGCCGGTCAGCTCCTCGTCGACCGAGGCGTACTGGCCGGTGAGGCCGACCAGCTGGCGGACCTTGTGCGCGTCCTTGACGACGTCGTAGCCGCCGACTTCGGCGCGGCCCTCGTCGGGGCGGATGAGCGTGGAAAGGATGCGGACAGCGGTGGTCTTGCCGGCGCCGTTCGGGCCGAGCATGCCCTGCACGCTGCCGCTGCGTACGGCCAGGTCGACACCGGCCAGAGCCGTCGTCTTCCCGAACCGCTTCACCAGGCCTTCAGCCTGGATCGCGTACGACATTGTGGACACCTCCGGGTGCGGGGTTCGTCGTTTGGTGCGGACACCGGTGAGTGTTCCGGCGGCCGCTGACAAACCCCGCACACGGCGCTGAGAAGCGCTGAGAGGTGCTGGGAGGTGCTGTCAGGCGCCGGCGTGGATGCCGGCGCCCGTGGTTGCCGCGGGGTCCGCGGCAGGCTTGCTGAGCTGGGCTTATTCAGCCGCAGCCGTGGCGGTCGGAGCCGCCTTGGCGGCCTCGCCCTGGCCGCCGTGCCGCTCCCAGATCTGGTTGAGCGCGGACTGGTAGTAGAGCGTGTGCAGCCCGGCGACGAAGACCAGAATCAGGCCGACGACGGGGCTGCACTGGCTGTCCAGACCGGCGGTCTTCTGGGCCTGCGCGATCCGCTTGCCCGTGTTGTAGACCGAGATGAACGGCGGGACGACGAGGATCCAGCCGAACAGCATCGTCAGCACGGCCTTGGCCGGGCTGACCTTGATCTCGCTGTCGTACTCCTTCACTTCCCGGTTCACCTTGTAGTACCAGACGAGGGAGTAGATGCCGAGGGTGACGATTGGTAAGAGCAACCAAACGGCGGCGACATTCCTGCGCTTGCCGATGGTTCCTGCCATAGAAGTAGCTCCTTTGCTACGCGTTACGTGGAATCGGGAGCCACACATTATGGGGGAAGCGGAGGTGTCGTGGGGGCGGAAAGCCCTTACGAGTTTTCGCCCTCGGCGTCCCAGAGGCGGCGGTAGTAGCCGATGCGATCCTCGTCGCGGTCGATTCCGTACGCGTCCAGCAGCTCGTTCTCGTAGGTGGGCTCGTAGTTCCAGGTCAGGGCGTACGTGGCGACGGCGAGATCGGCCCAGCGGTCCGCGACGCCCAGACTGCCGAGGTCGACGTGTCCGGCGCAGCTGCCGTCGTCGGCGACGAGGGTGTTGGGGGAGCAGGCGTCGCCGTGGCAGACGACCAGATCGTCCTCTGGTGGAGCATCGTCGACCAGTTCGTTGCCGGTGAGGCCCTTCATGCTGGCACGATCGGCGATCCGCCAGGACCAGGGACATTCGCGTACCGGAAGCCGATCGTGCATCGCTCGCAGCCCGGCGCCGATGGCCCGGGCCGCGCGCCGCGGTTCCGCCTTCCATCGGTTCGCGATGGCGGACTCCGCTGGGATCCCTCTGGTGTGCATCCAGGCCGACGTGTCACTGTCGCGGCCGTGGTCCAGCACCTCTGGGACCGATATGAACCGCCCGGCCCAGGTGAGCTTCCGCGCCTCGATCTCGAGATCGATCTCAGGATCGTCGGGTGACCACTTGACGTACTCCGTGCCGGCGCCGCGATGCACCCGATACGTTCGCCCGTCGAGGTCGTTGTGCCAGACCAGCTGGATCGGATCGCCGCCGGCGATCCGGGCGACGATCGGCGGCACTTCCGCGTCGGTGAGGAGCCGCTCGGACTCGGGAGGGCCTGATGGGCTCATCCTCTGAAGCCTGGCCAAGCGCTCCGTTGAGCCGTCCGCGGCTGTCACTGCGGTGCCGCGGCGCCTTCGCAGGCCGTGGCAGACGGAACGCAGAGGTTGATCGTGGTGTAGGCGTCGACCACCTCGACGTCGCCGCCCTTGTCATAGCTCAGGCGCACCCGCGTCCAGCGCTGGCTCATCGAGAACGCCTCGTTCTCCGACTGCGCCACCGCCGGCAGGCGTACGACGAACAACAGCCGGACCGACTCGTCCGGCGGCAGGGAGAAGCCGGCCAGCTTGGGCGCCGACAGCGCGCCGCCCGCGTCGTCGGGCCAGACGCCGCTCGCGGCCTTGGCGTTGATGCCGCCGGGCAGGACGCGGACGTCGGAGACGGTGGCCCAGTGCGGGCCGGCGGAGGCTGGATCGGGAAGCAATTCGGCCTTGACGAGCTTCAGCGGATCGCCGCTGGTGTTGCGTACCGGCTGCAGGTCGAGGCTGACGAAGATCTGCTGGTCGCCGGCGCCGCGGTAGCCGAGCGAGACACCGGTGGGTTGCTCGACGACGAGCGGCTCCTCGCGGGTGAGGATCCAACGACCGCCCAGCGCGATGGCGACCAGAACGGCCAGCGCGACGAGCAGCACGATCGCCCGCTTACCGCGGGGAGGCGGCTGCTCCACGTCCGTTCGTACGGTCGAAAGTTCCTCGAGCATCGGTCCGAGATTGGCAGCGCCGGACCGGGACGTCAAGCAGGCGCACGGCCGGTGGCTCTCCGCATTCTGTCGGACCCCTAGAGTAAGGTCTTTTCCCAGCAAAGCAGCACCAAACCGCGGGGTGAGATCGTGACCACGACCGAGCTGCCGGCACCGTCCTACCGCACGACGTCAGCCGGGCCGGACGCCGAATCGCACGGCCCGGATGCCGGGCCGGTGACCGGCGAGCCGACCGGATCCGCCGACCGGCCTGGCACCGGCCGCACCATGGTCGTGTTCGGCGCGCTGATGCTCGCGGTGCTGCTCGCCGCGCTCGACCAGACGATCGTCGCCACCGCTTTGCCAACGATCGTTGGCGAGTTGAACGGTCTGGAGCACCTGTCGTGGGTGGTCACGGCCTACCTCCTGGCCTCCACCGTGGTGCTGCCGGTCTACGGCAAGCTCGGCGACCTGCTCGGGCGCAAGGGCGTGTTCCAGTTCGCGATCGTGGTGTTCCTGGTCGGGTCGGCGCTGGCCGGCTGGGCCGGCTCGATGGAGCAGCTGATCATCTTCCGGGCGATCCAGGGCATCGGCGCCGGCGGTCTGATGATCGGAGCGCAAGCGATCATCGCCGACATGGTGCCGAGCCGGGAGCGCGGGCGCTACATGGGCCTGATCGGCGCGGTGTTCGGGCTGGCGTCGGTCGCCGGACCGTTGCTCGGCGGGCTGTTCACCGAGCACGCGAGTTGGCGCTGGTGCTTCTACGTCAACCTCCCGCTCGGCGTCGTCGCGCTGCTGGTCACCGGAATCGTGCTGAAGCTGCCCAAGCCGGATGTCCAGCCTCGCTTCGACTTTCTCGGCACGCTGCTGCTCGCCGCGTTCTCCACCTGCCTGGTGCTGGCCACCAGCTGGGGTGGCACGCGCTACGACTGGACGTCGCCGATCGTGCTCGAGCTGATCGGCGGCGGCGTGCTCGCACTCGGGCTGTTCGTTCTGGTGGAGCGGTTCGCGCGCGAACCGCTCGTACCCCTGCGGTTGTTCGGCAGCAGCATCTTCAACCTCGCCGGGCTGATCGCGATCGCGCTGGGCGTGGCGATGTTCGGCACGCTGGTCTATCTGCCGATCTTCCTGCAGATGGTCGACAGCGCCTCGCCCACGGAGTCCGGGCTGCTGATGCTGCCCATGGTGCTCGGGCTGCTCGTGGGCTCGATGACGGCCGGCCGGCTGATGACGAGGACCGGGCGCTACAAGGCGTTCCCGATCCTCGGCACGGTGATCGCCGGCGTGGGCATGGCGTTGCTCTCGCTGCTCGACCAGCAGACCGGTCGGGTCCAGTTCGGCATCTTCACCGCGGTCGTGGGCCTTGGCATCGGGCTGGTCCTGCCGACGTTGATCGTCGCCACGCAGAACGCCGTACGCCAGAGCGACCTGGGCGCGGCCACCGCGACGGCGACCTACCTGCGGCAGCTCGGCGGCTGCGTCGGCGCGGCGCTGTTCGGTGCGATCTTCACCGACCGGCTGATCGAACGGCTCGCCGCCGACCTGCCGGCGGGGTCGCAGGCCGTGCTGCCGCCGATCTCCGCGCTGACGCCTGCCCTGCTGCCCGACCTGCCGGACGCCGTGGTGCGCGGCATCGAGCAGGCCTACGCCGAGGCGCTGCCGCCGACGTTCCTGCTCGGCCTGCCGGTGCTCGCGTTCGGATTCCTGCTCGCCCTGTTCCTGAAGGAGAAGCCCTTGCGTTCCGGCTCGCCCGCCGACTCGTCCAAGCCGACCGTCGTGGAGGTTTCCGTGCACGCCGTCCCACAGCCCCCACCCACCACCCGTCCGATCAACCTGCCGTCCCAGCTCGACGCCGAGCCGGAGCTCGCAGGCGACGTGCCTCGGATGGGGGCCGGGGCGATGGGTGGGCGGGGGTTCGAGTCCGACGTGGAGCCGGAGCTCGAGCAGCCGTACGACGCGGTGCCGGCTCCGGTCGCGGTGGCCGAGGCGGTTCCGGCGGCTGAGGCACCGGCGATCGAGGACGGCCCGCAGCCGCTGCGGGTCGCCGTCCGCCAGAGCGACGGCGAGCCGGTCGAGGCCGCCGCACTCACGCTGACCAGCCTGGCCGGTCAGCAGGTCGCGCGCGGCCGGGCTGCTTCCGGCGGTGACCAGCCGGGGGGCTACCTCGTCGACCCGGTGGAGCCCGGCACGTACATCCTGATCGTCAGCGCCCACGGCTTCCACCCCCACGCGACCGTCGTCGAGCTCGACGACGCGGGTGACCGGCTCGAGGTCGTGCTGAGCGGGGAGAGCGGCCTGATCGGCCGAGTCCGCCGCACTGGTGGCGGTCCGGTCGAGTCGGCCACGGTCACGCTGACCAACCTCCACGGCGAGGTGGTCGCCACCTCGTCGACCGACAGCGACGGCGAATACTCCTTCGGCGACCTGGTGGCCGGCAGCTACACCATGGCGGTGAGCGCCCGCGCCTACCGCCCGGTGGCCCTGGTCGTGCACGTACCCGACACCGGCAAGATCCACCAGGACGTCGAGCTCGTCGGCGGCGCCCGCCTGCACGGCACGATCCGCACCAAGCTCGGCCGCCGCCCCCTCCCGGACTCCCGCGTCACCCTGATCGACTCGACGGGCCGCGTCCTCAACGTCGCCGCCGCCGGCCCGGACGGCGCCTACCGCTTCGTCGACGTTCCGGAAGGCGAATACACCCTGGTCGCGACCGCCCAGCCCCCGGCGGCCTGCACCCTCCGCATCACCGGCGGCGAAGACCACGAACACGACGTCGAGCTCTCCTTCCCCGACGCATAAGGACAGCCTTGCCCCGGCGGGTATTCGCCAAGCTCGAGCCGGGCGCCGTGGCCATCGCCGGCGTGGCCGGAGCGGGCCGCGGCGTGACGATGCAGCACGCAGGTGTGGCGCCTGCCCGCACTGCTGGATGTGCGGCTTTGGCGCGGGCTGCCGCCACCGGCAGGGCGGGAACCGCCGATGAGCTGCGCGCCGGACGCGCTGATGGAGAGCGTCTGTGGCGGATGGCTCGAATCCGTGAGCTCACCGCACCCGGCGCCGCGACTCCCGATCGGACACGCGGCACGGGTTCGCGGCATCGGTCCCGGCAGCGCGACTGTGCTCCGATGGCGTCCGCGGCGCCGTGCCCGATGCGCACTCTCCCTATCCTGCTCGAGAATCGGGCCGAAGGGCGTGTCGGGCATACGGGTGAGGTTCGCGGTGCCGTCAGCGTGGATGCGGGCCACGCGCCGGAGGCGCACATTCAATAGAGCGCGTCCGACGACGGTGCGCATTTGCGGCTCCGCCGCGTGGCGAGTCCGGCGATACTTCTGAAACACGGCCTGGGCCCGGACGGGTGCTCGGCTCCGACACCGCCGCCCGAACGGAACTGCACGAGCTGGCTGACAGTCTGGTCAACGACACCCTGTCCGCGCCGCTACTCCAGGCGCGCATGGCACTGGTCGTCGTGACCGGGCTGGCCGCCGTACTCGCGTGGGTGCTGGACGGGTTGCTGCTGCTGGCCCGCAGCCAGGCCGGCACCCGTCAGCGGCGAACCTGTCGGCGGGCTCGGCCAGCATCCGGCCTATCCCCTGCTGGAGCGT
>NZ_BAAGYY010000027.1:0-150632 GCF_054779015.1 Flindersiella endophytica | reverse complement strand
AACCTCGTCGACAACCTCGTCGACAACCTCGTCGACAACCTCGTCGACAACCTCGTCGACAACCTCGTCGACAACCTCGTCGACAACCTCGTCGACAACCTCGTGTCGATCGTGGGCTCGGTCGCGCTCGCGCACCGCGGCCGGATCGCGGTCACCGCACGCCCGGCGGCGGCCTCGACATCACCGTCGAGATCCCGGAGTCTCATCAGGATCAGGGCCCTGCGGCAACCGCGAGGCCCTGGTCCGGGAAACCGGGAAGCCCTATGAGATGAGGTCGGACACCAGGGCAGCGAGGATGAGCAGGACGAAGCCGGCCGCGATCACGACTCCGAAGATCCCTCCGGGCCGGCGCAGCAGCGGAGCTCCGGGGTCCATCGGGCGCTCGTAGGGCCCCGCCGGCGGCGGCGACGGAGGCGGCAGGCTGGCCACCTTGCCGTGGCGCGTGAGGTTGAGCAGCACGGTCAGCGGCGTGATGAAGAACGACATGGCACCCCACCATCCGGCGAGGAGCGTCTCGGACGTCATCCGGCGGAAGGTCGAAAGGCCGCAGTCGCGACAGAACGGCCCTTCCGAGGACAGGAACGTCATCAGGATGATCATGCCTCGGTGACCACGGAACTTGGTTTTGGCGGCGGGTACGCAGCCACAGAACCTGCACTGCAGGACCGGCTGGGCCGGCATCGCCTGCTGCGGATACGCCTGCGGGTAAGCCTGCGGCGCCTGCTGATACGACGCCGCGGGGTAAGCCTGCGGGTGCGGCGACTGCTGGTACGGAGCCTGCGAGGCCTGCGGATACGGCTGCGGCGCCGGCGGATACGGCGGCGGGGCCTGCTGATGCTCCTGGCCCGGTTGGAAGGAAGGGGGCATGCTCACCGGTAAACAATGGCAGACCGTCGTAACTCTCGCACTCCGGATCGGATCTGCTTTTCGCAAAGTATCGTGGACGAGGTCGGGCCGGCCGGGCGCCTGCTTCCACGAAAGGAACGCACCCATGCGCCTGCCTCGCCGTAGCGTGCTCGGCGTCGTCTGTTCGCTGCTCGTGGTCCTCGCCCTGACGCCCGCCCCCTCCTCCGCCGATCCCGTCACCGGCAACGCGACGTACTTCGACGGGCTCGGCTCGCCGTACGGCGGTTGTGGCCTGCCGCAGGCCGTCATCGACTCGCAGGACTTCGTGGCGTTGAACGTCTACGACACGCCGGGCGACTACTCCTACTATCCGCGCCCGATCCCACCCGACCAGGCCGCGCGGATCGGCCTGTACGACAACGGCCGCAACTGCGGTCGCTTCGTCGAGGTCACGATCGGGGACTTCTGCACCGGCGTCAACGACGGTGCGCCGAACCAGCCGTTCTGCCGTAACGGCTCGTGGGTTTCCGATACGTACAACGGTGCCAAGCTGACGATGGTCGTCGCCGACAGTTGTGGAGACTCCAACGCCTGGTGCCGCGACGACCGCTACCACCTCGACCTGTCCAAGCCGTCGCTCAACCGGTTCGTCAGCAACGGCGTGCCCGTGGGCAACCTCGACCAGCACTGGAACAACCGGCGGATCAGTTGGCAGTTCGTCCCGGCACCGAACTACACCGGCGACATCCGGATCGGTTTCCTGCAGGGCGCTCAGGTCTGGTGGGGTGCGATCGCGATCTCCCATCTGCCGAACGGCATCCACGGCGTGGAGTACTTCTCGAACGGCAGTTGGCAGCAGGCACAGATGAACTCCGACATGGGCCAGTCGTACATCATCAGTGGCCTCACGACGGCCGGCCGTGACTTCCGGATCCGGGTACGCGACGTCGCGGACCAGCCGCTGTTCGGCGGCCGGGTCTACGACTTCTCGCTCCCAGCGTCCTGCCAGAGCTCGTGCGGCCCGGCCTACACCGAGGTTCCGTACACCGTCACCAGTACATGACGCTGGTCTGCCCCGACGCCCACGAGTAGTACAGCCGGACGCGAACGACGTACTTGCGGCCCTGGAACAGCTTCGCCCTGATCAGCGCGTTGCGGTCCTCGCCACTGTCGTCGTCGCCCGCGACGAAGCGCAGCTCGCCGTTCACCTCTTCGAACAGCGTCAGCAACGTGTCGGCCTCGCCGAACGTGCCGATCTGGTACTTGCGCGTGCCCGGGGGCCGCAGGTTGAAGTCGGCCTGTTCGCCGGCGGCGAGCCCGAGCGACGCCGACTGATGGGGGGTCAGCGTGTCGTTCTGGTCGTCGTCGAGCGGCGGGTACCACTGCAGGATGTACTGCTTGTCGACCGTCGACAGCGTTCCCGGCGGGTCGATGCCGGCGCGGTAGGCCTCCGGCTCCCGGATCAGGCCGGGCGGGAAGCCGTACTCCATGATGGAGTCGGGGTCCCAGGCCGAGCCGTCGACCTCGTTCTTGTCGAGCTTGCGCAGGACGTTGTTGAACGTCGTGTCGCGGTCCCAGTTGTTGGGCGGCCCGCCGAGGTACTCATAGACCTTGTCTTCGTCCCACACGATGCCGGCGAACGGGTTCTGGTGCTCGTGCGGCAGACCGAGCGTGTGCCCGATCTCGTGCAGCGCCGTGGTCTTGCCGTACGGCGTGGTGAGGTCCCAGCCGAAGTTCATCGTCCGGTTGTTCGAGCCCTCCTGGAGCACGTCACGGCCGACGTAGGACCAGGAGCCGTCGAAGTCGTTCAGGAAGCCGATCCGGACCTCCGCTTCGGAGCGGTCCTGGACCTCAGTGAAGTTCAGGCCGATGCCGAGGCTCTTCCACTCGCCGAAGGCTTGGCGCACGGCGTCCTGCTGTTCCTTCGCGCCGACCCAGGAGACGAACCGCGTCGAGCCGTCGGAGAACCGGATCGTCTCGCCGTCGGTGTCCTTGTCGAAGAAGTAATAGTGGAGAACGGTGCCGTTGGCCCACTTGGCGCGGCCGAGCAGGATCGCCCGGGCCCGGCCGAAGTCGAGGCCGGGCGGCAGGACGGGCTCCGGGCGCGGCTGCATCGCGCAGTACTGCAGAGCCGGTCGCTCCGGTGGTTCGTATTCTGGGTTCGACATGCATCCAAGCGTGCGCCGGTGCCGTCACAGCGCCGTCACCGTTTCGGTACAGCACTCTTCCTGTGGATACGATCCGGGCTCATGAGTGAACTGCAGGCGGTTAACGAGGACTGGTCGACGGCGCTGGCGATCGTGGCGCACCCGGATGATCTGGAGTACGGCGCGGCGGCGGCGATCGCGCGCTGGACGGCGCAGGGCAAGCGGATCGTCTACACGCTGGCGACCAGCGGCGAGGCCGGCATCGACGGCATGACGCCGGAGGAGGCCGGGCCACTGCGCGAGCAGGAGGAACGCGACTCCGCGGCGGTGGTCGGGGTTTCCGAGGTCGAGTTCCTCGGGCATCCGGACGGGATGCTGGAGTACGGCCTGCCGCTGCGGCGTTCGATCGCCGGCGCGATCCGCAGGCACCGGCCGGAGGTCGTGATCACCGGGAACATGGACGAACGCTGGGGCAACGGGAACTTCAACCAGGCCGACCACCTTGCCGTCGGCCGTGCGGTGGTCGACGGGATCCGGGACGCGGCGAACCGGTGGGTGTTCCGGGAGCTGCTGTCCGACGGGCTGGAGCCGTGGCAGGGAGTCCGGCAGTTGCTGATCAACTTCTCGCAGGCGAGCAAGCACGGCGTCGACGTGAGCGACTCGTTCACGCTGGGGGTGGAGTCGCTGAAGGCGCACCAGGCGTACCTCGCTGGGCTCGGCGACAACGTGATGGCCGATCCGGCGACGTTCTTGGAGCAGTTCGCCCGGGAGACCGGCGAGCGGATGGGCTGCCGGTACGCCGTCGCGTTCGAGGCGATCGACTTCAGCTGAGCCGGCTACCTGCGAAAAGCAGTTGTGGTGGTGTCGTCTGGGCGGCAGGCTCGTTACACGTGGACGAGCTCGCGCAAAACCTTGGGTTGACCGTCGTACGTCAGCTGACCGGCGGTGAGTGGGGTGCGTTCCTCGCCCGTTCGGGCGCTGGCGAGACCGTCGTACTGAAGGTGATGCCGCGGCACTGGCTGTTCGGCTACGAGCGCGTCGCGACCGCGGTCCGGTTGGCGGCGACCCTCCGTGAGGAGGGCTACCCGATTCCGCGTTACCTCGACGTCGGCACGGTCGGCGCGGACGTCTACACCGTGCAGGAAACGGTCGCCGGCACGGTGCCGGACACCTTGGCACTGGCGCACGTCCGGAGGCTGCTCGAGTTGTGGCAGCGGCACGAGGGCGGTGCGGTTCGGGCCGCGCAGCGCGAGCTGAACTGGGCCGAGCGGCTCGAGGGGGAGCGCCAGGCGGGGAAGGAGCTGCTGGCGTCGGGGGTGCGGCCGGAGCTCCAGCAGCTCGCGGACCGGGCGATCGCGCTGTTGTCATCAGCCGATCCGGGCGTCCTGCGTACGGGCGACGTCGTGCACGGAGACTTCCATCACCGCAACCTGCTGGCGGTCGGTTCCGACGTCACGGCGGTGTTCGACTGGGAGGGCGCCCACGCCGGCGACTCCAGGCACGACCTGCTCCGGCTCGCGTCCGCGGCGATCGCGGCGGGCCAGGTGGAGCCGGCAGGAGCGGCGTGGTTGCGGGCCGAGGTGGAGCGGTGGGTGCCGGCCGAGGTGCGCGCGATCCTCGGCGCGATCCAGGTGCTCGACGACTTCCGCTTCGTGATGACGGTCACCGGGAAGCATCAGGCCTGGACCGTCAGGTGCGCCGAGATCCTGTTGGACGGTCTCTAGCTCCGGGAGATCACCTCCGCTCCGAGGCGTTCGATGTTGGCCCGCGTCCGGCCGGGGTCGCCGGCGCCTTCGACCATCAGCAGGACGCGTTTGACGCCGGTGGTGGCGATGGTGGCGGCGAGGCGTTCGCGGCAGAGCTCGGGTGGGCCGACCGGGTGGATGGACAGCAGGCGGTCGAGGTAGGCGCCGAGGTCGCGCTCGGGCGGCTCGCTGCCGTCGATGCGGACGTACTCGCGCGTCGTTGCCAGCCAGGCGGGCATCGTGGATCGCAGTGCCTGTTCGGCTTCGGCCCGGGTGTCGGCGACGTAGGCGAGGTGGGCGGAGGCGTGGTCGAGCTCGTGCGCGCCGTGCTGGTCGATCAGCGCCCGCTTCTCGGCGTCGGTCGCATGCATGCCGGTGAGCAGCGGCAGCCCGCGTTCGGCCGCGAGCTGTGCCGTTGGCCTGGAGGTCGCCGCGACCCAGACCGGCACCGGGCCGGCCGGGTGCGGCACGACGCGTACCTCCCGGAACGGGAACGTCCCGCCGCACGACACTTCGCCGGCGCCGGAGAGCCAGCGCAACAGCAAGTCCAGCGACTCCGGAAAGCCTTCTGAGTAACGCGGCAAGCCCGTGCCGAACACCTCGAGGTCGACCCACGGACCACCCCGTGCGACACCGAGGTCGAAGCGGCCGCCCGAGAGCTCGTTGAGCAGCACGGCCTCCTCGCCGAGCGCGACCGGGTGCCGCACCGGGAGCACACAGGCCGCCGTACCGACCCGGATGCGGGATGTCCGCCCGAGCACGTGCGCGGCGAACGCGACGGCGGACGGACAGACGCCGTAGGACAGGAAGTGGTGCTCGGCGATCCACACGCCGTGGAAGCCCGCGCGTTCGGCGGTCTCGGCGTACGACAGGGCGTCGCGCAGCGCGTCGCCGTGGCTCGTGCCGGGGAACTGGCCGGCGAGCAGGAACACGTCGAACCGAACGGGAGCCGGCACGCGCCGGCTCCCGTCCTGAACCAGCTCAGTGCCCACTCAGCAGTCGCGAAGCTCGGGCGACTGGTTGAGCAGTTGGCCGCGCGGCGAGATGAACGCCTGGTAGCGCTCACCGCCGACCGCGCCGAGCCGGAACGCCGCGACCCGGTGGCAGTTCTGGAAGGCGAACTTGACGCCGAAGTGCCGCTCCAGGCCACCGCGGATCGCGTCGCTGGCGAGCGCGCGGAGCAGTTGGCCACGTTCGGCCTCGCTGGGCGGCGGTACCTCGTGGTCGGCGAAGTCGGCGTCGCCGGGTGCTTCGGCGAGGTCCTTGGCGACCTGGCTGATGACGGTCCAGGCATAGGGCAGCGAGTCGCGAACGACGGCGACGAACTCGGCGTCGTCGACCTGGCCCTGCTCAGCGCGTTCGAGCAGAGCGGTGGGTACGTCGAGGGACATGGGCTTCCTCTCGTGAGGGGTGGGGATCGGCCGGCTTGTACACCGATCGATAGTTGCAAACAGTTTTCATAGTCGTTTTCACTCCCAGAAGCAAGCCGATCGCGGCGTGTCGCGGGATGCGGTAAGGATGAGGGCGACGGCGCTCGACGAAAGGGAGACTTGCTCGTGACGCGGATCCTGGTTTTCTCCAAGACCACCGGCTATCGGCACCAGTCGATCGAGGCGGGCATCGCGACCGTCCGCGAGCTCGGCAAGGAGCACGGTTTCGGCGTCGACGCGACCGAGGACGCTTCGGTGTTCGCTGCTGACAACCTGCGCGACTACACCGCCCTGCTCTTCCTCAGCAACTCCGGCGACATCTTCGAAGACGAACAGCGTGCGGCGTTCGAGGCGTACATTCGCGGCGGGGGCGGCTACGTCGGCGTGCACGGCGCGTCGACGACGGAGTACGGCTGGCCGTTCTACGGCGAGGTCGTCGGTGCCCGCTTCGATCATCACCCGAAGCCGCAGCCCGCCACCGTCCTCGTCGAGGACGCCGACCACCCGTCGACCGCCCACCTCGACCCGGCCTGGCCACGCTTCGACGAGTGGTACGCCACGCGGCAGCGCCGCAAATAGGAGAGCCAGTCCGACCCGCGCGAGCGTGGTGTCCGGGTGCTGTTGACAGTCGACGAGTCGACGTACGAGGGAGGCCGGATGGGTGAGGGGCATCCGCTGGCGTGGTGCCACGACCTGCCCGGTGGCGGCAAGGCCTTCTACACCGCGCTCGGCCACACCGAGGAGTCCTATACAGAGCCGGCGTTCCGCGCGCACCTGCTCGGCGGCATCACGTCCGTAACCGGCCCGTCGACTGTCTGACAACCGTTGGCCTAAATCGGCTGCCAGACCACCTCAGGTGTCTCGAATGGGACACATGGGAGTAAATTACGCAATTGTTAATGGGCCGTAACTAGCTTGTGGGCGTATCCTCACCGGCGCGTCGGCCACCGTGTGGCGGTCGATGGCGGGCGATGGAGGTCGGGTAGACGTGCCAAGCAAGACGAAGGTCGCGTGGAGTCCTGAGCAGAAAGCCAATCTGCGCAAGGGCTTGCTGTTCATCAGCCCCTGGGTTGTCGGGTTCGTCGCGTTCGTGCTGTACCCCATCATCTATTCCTTCGCGATCAGCCTGACGAAGTACTCCGGCATGCAGACGCCGGAGTGGATCGGCTTCGACAACTACGCGCGGATGTTCAAGGACCCGTTGATGTGGACCTCGGTCTACAACACGTTGTTCTACTCCGGCTGGGCGGTGCCGATCGGTCTCGTCGTCGCGGTGCTGCTGGCGCTGGCGATGAACCGCAGCGTCCGCGAGATCGCGATCTACCGCACGGCGCTCTACCTGCCGTCGCTGGTGCCGATCTTCGCGCTGTCGTTCATCTTCATCGTGCTGGTCAACCCCGGCACGGGCATCTGGAACCAGTTCCTCGGCCTGTTCGGAGCGGAGGCCAAGGACTACCTCTCCGACCCGACGTCGGCGAAGATCGTCATCATCGCGATGGCCCAGCTCGGTGCCGGCAACGCCGCGCTCATCTTCCTCGCGGGTCTCAACAACATCCCGCAGACGCTCTACGAAGCAGCGAAGATCGACGGCGCCAACCCGTTCCAGTCGTTCACGCGCATCACACTTCCCCTGCTCACGCCGGCCATTCTGTTCAACCTGATCACGGGTGTCAGTGCCGGCCTGCAGGTGTTCACCCAGGCGTACGTCATGACCAACGGCGGGCCCAACAACGGCACGTTGTTCTACATGTATTACCTGTATCGCAGTGCGTTCAGCTACGCGCAGCTCGGATACGCGTGTGCGCTGGCCATCATGCTGTTCCTGGCCGGTCTGGTGCTGGCGCTACTCATCTACCAAGTCTCGCGACGATTCGTCAACTACGACGTCGGAGCTTGAGCGGTTCGCGTACTGATCCGGGCTCGATACAAGGACGCTGAAAGCTAAGGACACTCGTCATGGCGACAACCACGACCGGCCCGACCGGGCCAACGACCCGCGGCGG
Organism: Flindersiella endophytica; assembly: GCF_054779015.1. NCBI lineage: Bacteria > Bacillati > Actinomycetota > Actinomycetes > Propionibacteriales > Nocardioidaceae > Flindersiella > Flindersiella endophytica. The sequence goes on along the minus strand of NZ_BAAGYY010000027.1, from coordinate 142,461 downwards.
CTTGCACACGCGCCATGTGCAGAGCGCGAGCGGCCGGCGGTGGCGGCAGATCTGGGACCACGTAGGCGTACGCCTGTTCCTGGTCATCGTCTCCGTGCTGTTCGTCATCCCGCTCTACTGGATGATCGCCACGGCGCTGAAGTCGAACGAGGAGCTCGCGCTCACGCCGCCGACGCTGATCCCGCACAGCTGGGCGTGGCACAACTTCATCGACGCGTTCCAGGCGATCCCGTTCGCGACGTACTTCACGAACTCGACCGTCATCACTGTGCTGTCGGTGATCGGCTCGGTCATCTCGAACGTCATCGTGGCCTACGGTTTCTCGTGCATCGAGTGGCGCGGGCGTGACAAGGTCTTCTACCTCGTGCTGGCGACGCTGTTCATTCCGTTCCCGATCGCTATCATCCCGACGTTCGACCTGTTCGCCTGGCTGGGCTGGGTCAACACGATCCTGCCGCTGGTCGTGCCGCACTTCCTCGGCAGCGCGTTCTTCATCTTCCTGCTCCGGCAGTTCCTGCTCCAGGTGCCACGAGAACAGCTCGACGCGGCCCGGATCGACGGTGCCAGCGAGTGGCGGATCCTCTGGCAGATCGTGTTCCCGCTGGCCCGCCCGGCCATCTCGGCCGTCGCCATCTTCGCGGCGGTCGGTGCGTGGAACGACTTCCTCGGCCCGTTGCTCTACCTGCAGGACGGTGCCAAGCAGACCTTGTCGATCGGCCTGCAGGCGTTCCGTACCACCCACGACGTTCAGTTCAACCAGCTGATGGCGGCTTCGGTGATGATCGTGCTGCCGCTGGTGATCCTGTTCTTCCTGTTCCAGCGCACGTTCATTCGCGGCATCACGCTCGGAGGTTTCAGATGAGTCGCCGTACCGGCGGGACCCCTCGCCGCTTGTCGATGTTCCGGCGGGTCGGACTGCTCGCGACCGCGATGCTCGCGCTGGCCGGTGGCGCCGTCGCGTGTACGGGGCAGCGGAGCGACAACCACATCCTCATCTGGACGTCGCTCAGCAGCCAGGACGACGTGTCGTACCAGCAGAAGATCATCGACGCGTTCAAGAAGGAGAACCCCGGCGTCACGGTCGACATCGTGGGCAAGTCGGGCCAGTTCACCGGTGACAACACCGCGCTGATCGCCGCCGTACGCGGTGGCTCCGCGCCGAACGTCTTCATCACCGACCGGTTCACCGTCGCCAACCAGGCGTCGATCGGCTTGCTGACCAATCTGCAACCGTACGTCGACAAGGACCGTGAGGCCACGGGCAAGAGCCTGGTGAGCGAGTACCTCCCGTTCTCGATCGACGAGGCTTCCTACCAGGGCAACCTCTACGCCCTGCCGTTCGACACCGACGCGCGCGGGCTGTTCTACAACAGGAAGGTCCTGCGCGAAGCCGGCATCAGCGACGCCGACATGGAGTTCCTCGACCCGAAGAACGGGCCGCCCACGATCGATCAGGTGATCGCGCTCGGCAAGCGCGTCAACCAGACCGACAAGAAGGGCAACTACACGCGGATGGGCATCATCCCGTGGGACGGCCAGGCCTTCCACGCGACGTGGGGCCTGATCTACGGTGCGAAGTTCTTCAACCAGAAGACCTGCCAGGTGACGCCGCAGGAGCCGGCGTTCAAGGACGCGTTCGGTGACTTCGCGAAGTGGTCGAAGGAGTTCGACTACCAGAAGGTGCAGGCCTACCTCGCGACCTACCGTCCGCCGAACGCCGACCCGGCGACCTCGCCGTTCTACACCGGCCGGCTCGGCATGGCGGTCGACGGCAACTGGTCGCTGGCCAACATCAAGAAGTACGCGCCGAAGCTCGACTACGGCGTGACGTACCTTCCGGTGCCGAAGGCCGGCGACCCGCCGATGACCTGGGCCGGTGGCTTCGGCCTGGTGATGCCGAAGGGCGCGCCGAACCCGGATCTCACGTGGAAGTTCATGAAATTCTACGCCGGTGAGCAGGGCCAGCGGCTCTACATCAAGGCCGCCACGAAGATCCCGACCTGGAAGTCGCTGCTGAACGACAAGAGCGTGACGCAGGGACAGGGCATCTTCCCCGGCATGATGAAGTTCGCGACCAACCGGCCGGCGCTGCCTGTCGGTGCGCAGATCTCCGACGCGATGGACGCGGCGCAGCAGGGTGTCCTGCTGGGTGAGGAGACGCCGGACTCGGCGCTGCAGACGGTCTACGACCGGGTGCAGCCGCAGATGCAGCAGTTCTGTCCGTTCACGCTGAAGCCCGCGACCTAGGCCGGTCCAGACCACGGGGTGGCTGGTTGGAGGTTCACCGGCTTGGTTGCCGGTGGGGCTCCAACCAGCCCGCAGTTCTTCGCTTCGGCCGCCCTCTCTGCTTCAGCCGCCTTCTGTTTCAGCTTCAGGTGACGTGGGTGGCGATGGCTTTGGCGCAACCGAGCGACTCGGCGTGGGTGGTGTCGACCTCGACGTCGTAGACCATGTCCTTGTGGACGATTTCGGCTTGGCTTCTGGCCATGCCCTGGGTGCGGTCGCCTCTGGCCAGCTCGCGGCCGGCGGCGACGTCGGGGTCGCAGTGGACGCCGACCCAGAGGACGTCGAGGCCGTCGAGGGACTTCTGCCAGCGTTGCCGGCCTTCGCCGCCGCCGAGGAAGACCTCGTCGATGATGACTTTCGCACCCGCGCGTGCCATGGCGGCGATGCCCTCGCGCCAGGCGGCGTCGAGGCGTTTGAAGTCGGGGCCGACCGAGATCTCGCCGGTCGGGCTGATCGTGATGCCGGCGTCGGAGCCTTCCATGGCGACGGGCATCGCCTCGACGAACTTGTCGACGCCGGTTGCGAGCCAGGGTTCTGGGAGGATCGCCTGCAGGCAACGGACGATTCCCGACTTGCCGGAGCTGGAACCGCCGTTCAGCACGATTACCTGTGTTGTCACCGCGCAACCCTAGCTGGCGGGGTTCTGTGCTTTGGGTTGCGGTTTGGCTGCGGTTTCGGTTGGGCACTCGGTTGGGCGACTTCGGGTGCGTGGTTCGGCTTTGTACGCGGGGCGTTGCCCTGGTGGGTTGCCTCCGGCGGGCCGGACACTCAGGGCTCGGAACCGGGGGCTTCCCGGCCCCTCACCCGCCGGACGCGCCACCGAAGGTTTAGCCGACGCTGCCCAGGGCCGCAAGGCTGCCCGGCCTCGGCTTGCCATTGTTTTGGCCTTGCAACCCTGGGCATCGCCGGCCAAATGCAAGCATGTCGCGTCCGACGGGTGAGGTTCCGGGAAGCGGGACTCAGACTGTGCTGGCGCACACCCTTTTGCCTTTTGGCTTGGGGTCAGGGTTTGCGGGCCACGGCGCAGTAGCCGAGGCGGCCGCCGTCGGAGTCGGCGAGGCGGGGGTCCTCGGCGCCCCAGAGGCTGACGTAGGTGACTTCGGCCTTCGCGCCTGGGTAGGGCGGCACGATCTGCATGCCGTCGAAGAACTCGGTCACCTCCTCCTTGGATCGCAAGGTCAGCTTGTTGGAGGCCGCGGAGTAGAGCTCCATGCCCTTCTCGACCTTCGCCGGTGCCTGGTGGTCGGCTGTGGCGTGGGAGATGGCGAGGAAGCTCCCCGACGGGATCATGTCGAGGTATCGGTGCAGCAGCCCGATCGGGTCCTCGAACCTCGGCACGAAGTGCAGCAGAGCGACCGCCAGCAGTCCGACCGGGCGCCTGAAGTCGATCAGGGCTCGTACGTCGGGGTTGTTGAGGATCGTCTCCGGCGACTGGAAGTGTGCCTGGACGAAGACGGTGTTGTGGGTGCCTTCCAACAGTGACCTGGCGTGCGCGGCCACCATCGGATCGTTGTCGATGTAGGCGACCCTGGCGTCAGGGTTGACCTTCTGGGCCGCTTCGTGGGTGTTGTTCCTGGTCGGGAGTCCGGCACCGATGTCGAGGAATTGGTCGACGCCGTTTTCGGCCATCCATGCGACGCAACGCTGCAGGAAGCCACGGTTGGCCCACACGGCGTCGGGCAGATCTGGTTCCAACTGAAGAATCGCCTCCGCTGTACGCCGATCGATCTCGTAGTTGTCCGTACCGCCCAGGAAGTAGTCGTATAACCGCCCAGGACTTGGCCTGGTCGGGTCGACGCCCGGTGGGATTTCGGCCTGGCTCATCGTGGGCCTCCTCCCAACGGCCTGCGGTGGCGTAAGCCTAACGATCGTAAGGGACAACGTGGGAGCGGTGTGCACTACCGCCTATCGCGGCCAACGAGAGTGTAGACGCCGTTACTCCCGGTTGGCGCGCGTTTCGGCACGTTTGATCAGCCAGGCGCCTGCGACGACCATCGCGGCGGCGCCGATCATGCCTCCGACCAGGGCACCTGTCGCGAAGTTGCCGCCGACGAGGCGGCCGCCGGTCAGGGCCACCGCGGCGACGACGGCGACCAGCAGGGCGAGTACGCCGAACAGCAGCAGGTAGAACCGCGCGCTGTAGAACGACGTGCGTCCCGGTGTCTGTCGTGGCTGGTCGATCCGTGCTTCGGGGCCGATCGAGGCGGCGCGGGGGCGTTTGAAGTAGGCGTAGCAGACCCACGTGCCGCACGGCTCCCAGCCGTCGGGTGCGAGCTCGGCCTCGAGCGCGGACGTGCTGTGGTGCGGGCGGACCAGCTCGCGGCGGTACTCCCACCGCTGCGGATGCTCGCGGTCGCGGCGGCTGACGAAGCGGCCCGCGCTGTCGACGCGTTCGACCTCCCAACCCTGGTCGCCGTACGTCTCGAGCTTGCGCAGCTCGCCGAACGCGTCGGCCCGCCACACCCACGGCTCGCCGTCATCGGAGGGAGCACCGGCGGCAGCCGGCGCGGCCGGATCCGGCGACGCGTTCGGTTCCGTCCCGGCAGTCGCGGCCGCGGGCAGCAGCTCGCCGGCGAACTCCGCCACCGGACCGAACTCCGCCTCGGGATCCGCGCCGGTCTCGGCGGCGTACGTCGACAGGTCGTCGATCGTCGCGGTCACCTGGTTGTCCGCCACGCCGCCCGCCCGCAGGTGCTCGGCGAGCTGGTCGAAGTAGGCAGTCATCCGATTCCTCCCTTGCCCAGCAGGTGGCGTACGGACGTGTCGAACGCCAGCCAGAGCGTGCCCTGCGCTTCGAGCGTCTGGCGGCCGGCCTTGGTGAGCTGGTAATAGCGCCGGCCGGGCCCGCGTTCGGACACGCGGTATTCCGCGGAGACCAGCCCGGCTTCCTCCAGCCGGTTGAGTACGGGATAGAGCGTGCCGCCGCGGATCTGGCCGAGCCCGGCGCCGTCGAGCGTCTTGGCGATCTCGTAGCCGTAGCTCTCGCCATCGGTGAGTGCCGCGAGTACGAGCAGGTCGAGGACTCCCTTGAGCCAGCTCGCACGCCGGTCGGTTGCCATCTCTAGCTCGCTTTCGCTGCTGCCGGCACGGCTCCGTCGCCGGCCTTCGCCTGGCGCAGGCGAGGCATGACCACCAGGCTCACGAGGTCGCCGGCCGCGTGGATGAGCATCGGAAGGAACAGGCTCCCGGTGCCGAGGTAGAGCCCGGTCATCGCGATGCCGAACACAGTGACCCGGATCATGCCGGACCAGCCCTGATAGAAGTGCGCGATGCCGAACAGCACGACGGCGATGCCACCCGCGAAGTACGGATGCAGGCCGAACGCTCCGACGCCGAACGCGATCAGGAAGCCGCGGTAGATCAGCTCCTCGCAGATCCCGGCCGTGACCGAGACGGCGACGGCGTACCCGCGTTCGGAACGCGTGGCAGGGAGCATCGCTTCGAACGTGCTGAGGCCGGCCCGCCACAGCTCCAGGCCGGAGCCGGCGATCCTGCGGAACACGAACGGGAGAATCGCGCCCGCGACCAGGAGGCCGACCACCGTTCCGGCCAGCTCGGACGGCTCGGCCGGCAGGACATCGAGCGCCCTGCTCGGCAGCACGAGCCCGAAGTCGGAGAGCGCCGAGCCGGGTGACAGCGCGACGATCGCGACAACCACCGCCGCACAAGCCCATTCCGCGCCGATGATCCGCCGGAAGAAGCCGGTCAGCGCCTTGCTGTCGTACGCGCGGCGCTGCTCCAGCCGCTGGTAGAGCCGCTTGCCGAACCACGGGTCGATGGCCAGGACGGCGAGCAGTGGGATCGCCAGAACGATGGCCACGGTCGAGAACTCGGGCGAGATCTGCATTGTTCCCTCCACTGGTTGCCGGTGCGAGCTAGACGTTAGACCTACCTAGTTAGGATTGCAACCTAGATGGCTGAGGAAACCACCTGTGGTCTGCGGTGTGTAACCGATCTTGACGTCAGGCCGACCTTGCCTCCATGCAGGGAATCGAAAGGCCGAAGGGATCGGTATGCCACGCCGACTGACCATGTGGGTGCTGCTGGCGGCACTGGTGCCGGCGTTCACCGCACTCGTCGCGTGGTGGATCCACAGCGCCTCTCCGGAGGCGACCTGGATCACGGCGCTCACCGCGGCCAGCGCGCTGGTCGCCGCGGTCGCCGGCCTGATCGCGGCATCGGCGGGTGCGCGGGCGGCCGAGGCGGCCCGGACCACCGCTGGCCACGCCCGCGACGCGCTCGGCTACTCCATCAAGCCCCAGGTCACGATCGAGGTCGCGCCGTACGGCATCGCCCAGCGGCAGCCGCGGGTGCGGTGCATGACGGGCTTCGGTGCGGTCGACCTGGAGTACGAGTGCCACTACCGCAACGGGCGGATGTTCGTCGCGTCCCGCGACAGCCTCGGCGGTACCTCCGACCCGGCCGGCCTGGAGTGGACGATCAAGGACGTCGGCCAGATGTGGGACCGCCTGAAGGACACGTACGCGGAGGACCTCAACCGTCAGGTCCTGCGTTACTCCGACGAGCGCCGCGTGATGCGCTGGGAGATCGTCGAGCGCTGCGTGCCGCAGGACCACGGCGAGGGTCGCCGGCTCGAGCGGACCGAACGCCGGATCAGCTGACGGGATCAGCTGACGCGGATCAGCCGGCGGGCGAGCCTTCGGCCGGCCGGCACAGCCACGCGAGCGCGCCGTCGATCGGCGCCAGGCCGGGCAGCGGCTCGGCGGGATCCCACCAGATGCTCCGCGACATCTCTTCGTTCGGCGTGAACGGCAACGGCGACTCGATCCGCCCGTGATAGATCGCCAGGTGCTCCAGCCGGTCGTCGGGCGCGACGCGGCTCAGCGCCACGCCGGCCAGGTCGAGCGCGCCGGGTCGCTGGCCGCTCTCCTCCTCGAGCTCGCGGAACGCGGCCTCGCGGGCCGACTCGCCCGGATCCACCATGCCGCCGGGCAGCTCCCAGGCATCGCGGAACCGGTTGAACACCATCAGGCACCTGCCGTCGCACCACAGGACGACCAGCGAGGCGGCCAGGGGTACGGCCGGATCCCGGTGAGCCAGCAGCGCCAGCCCGGCGTCGTCGAGCTGCTCGAACGCCAGCAGCGCGCACCCGTCGGCCTGCTCGACCGGCAGGCTGTACTCGGTCCGGAAACCGCCCATCGCGTAAGACTCCCCACCCTCCTGGTCAACAGCCGGCCACCTTGTGAGCGAGTTGTTAGGACGCCCATGGCAGGGTATGTCGCGCAAAGCCTTTTTGGGCGTAAAAGGGGATCAGATGCGCAAGTTCGGCTGGCTCGGTGTGCTCTTGGTCGTGCTCGCGGGCGCTGCCTGCGGCCCGACGACCGGGGACGACACGAAGAGCTCCGGGAGCTCGGACGACAAGACCTCTTCGAGCAGCAAGCCGGACGACAGCGGAGATGCCGCCGCCACCGCCGATCCGCCGTTGAAGTTCGAGGGCGAGCCCGTACCGTTCAAGCCGTCGGTGGTGACGGAGGTCGCGCCGAAGGCCAGGGAGTCGTTTGCGACCCTGCGCGACAACACGGCCTACATCGTCGGTGGCAAGGGGATCGGCGCCTACGACCTGCCCACCGGCAAGGAGCTTTGGAAGGCACCGGGTCCGGAGTACGTGAGCGGGCTCCCGCTGGAGGACAACCTGCTGCCGAGCTGGCCGTCCGGACCGCTGTCCCCCGCGCTCTCCGAGGACGGGAAGACGGTCGCCGCCGCGTTTCCGTACTACACCGAGGCCGGTGAGTACGTGACCGTCATGGTCGCCGACGCGAACAGCGGCAAGGTCGAGCTGAAGACCGACATCATGCTGCCGATCAGCTACAAGGACAACTGGAACGGCGACACCACGACGGTCTACGCCAAGGTACTTGCCGTCACGGACAAGTCCGTGATCTTCACGGCCGGCCTCAGCTGGGAGGTCAACAACACCAAGTACACCTACTCCATCGACCGCGACACCAAGAAGACGGTCTGGAAGAAGGTGGGCTTCGGCGCCACCGGCCTGTCCGGGTCACAGGTCATCGGTACGTTCAAGACCGAAGACGACCTCCTTTTCCACGTGCAGGCGCTGGACGCCGAGACCGGCAAGCCCACCTGGGACACGCCCCAGACCCTGGGGGTCTACACGGAGCAGCCCGCGGCCGGAACCGTCTTCGTGACGTACAGCAAGACGTCCAAGAGCGGCGGCATGTACTTCCTCGACGCGGCGAACGGCAAGCCGAAGGGTGCGGAGACCATCGCGTCGGCCATCCCCGCTACGGGGCCGTTCCTCCGATGCACCTTCGACCAGAAGGCGACGCTGATCTGCCTACGTTTCGACTTGTCCGGAGATACCGGGAAGACGTGGATCACCGCGTACGACGCCGCCACCGGCAAGCAGCTGTGGCAGCAGAAGAAGCAGGGCGGCGCCGACGATCCGACCGCCGCCGCCTGGCACGGAGCGGTCTATCTCGACAGCGGCAGCGGCGACACGAACATCCTGGACGCGCGTACGGGCAAGCAGAAGGCGAGCTTCCCGGACCAGGTCCCGCCCGACTACGTGAACTCCTACGGCGGGCTGCGCCTGGAGGAGGACTTCTCGATGACGTTCCTGCCGGTGGCCGGCTGAGCTGTTCTCGTTCGCGCTTCCTCGCTTACGAGCCCGGCTGGATCAGACCGGTCTCGTAGGCGAGGATCACCGCGTGTACGCGATCGCGCAGGCCGAGCTTGGCGAGCACGTTGCTGACGTGGGTCTTGACGGTCTGCTCGCCTACCACGAGGGCGCGGGCGATCTCGGCGTTGGACTGGCCGCGGGCCATCAGCTCCAGCACCTCGCGTTCCCGCCGGGTCAGCGAGCCGAGCTCGGCGGGCCGCGTCTGCCGCGGCCTGCGGGCGAACTCCGCCACCAGCCGCTTGGTGATCGCCGGTGCGAGCAACGCCTCGCCGGCCGCGACCACCCGGACCGCGTTCACCAGGTCGTCGCGGCGGAGGTCCTTGAGCAGGAAGCCGCTCGCGCCGATCCGCAACGCCTCGTAGACGTAGTCGTCGAGGTCGAACGTCGTGAGGATCACGATCTTCGGCAGCCGGTCGGTGTCGTTGGCGCCGGCACCGGGGCCTGCCCGGAGGATCTCGCGGCTGGCTTCCAGGCCGTCCATCCGCGGCATCCGGATGTCCATCAGCACGAGGTCCGGCCGGAAGCTGCGGACAGCCGACACCGCGTCGACGCCGTTGGACGCCTCGCCCACGACCTCCAGGTCGGATTGGGCTTCGAGGATCATCCGGAAGCCGTCGCGGACCAGCCCTTGGTCGTCGACGATCAGCACCCTGGTGGGCGCGGGCTCGCTCATCGGGCGTCGCCGATCGGGAGTCGCGCCGAGACCGTGAAGCCGCCGGACGGATCGGGTCCGGCCGACAGGTCTCCGCCGAACAACCGGGCGCGTTCGCCCATGCCGGTCAGGCCGTAGCCTCGCCCGGCCGCCGAGGGGATCGCGGCCGAGTCGTCGTTGTGGACGTCGATCCGCAGCTCCGCCCGGCCGTACTCCAGAGTCACCCGCACCTGTGCACCTTCGGCATGCTTCATGGCGTTGGTCAACGCCTCCTGAACGATCCGGTAGGCCGAGACGTCGGCTCCGGGGTCCAGTTCTACCGGATCGCCTGCCACGGTGTACGAAACCGGCACGCCCGTGCCGCGGACCTGCTCGATCAGCTCCGGCAGGTCGAGGACGCCGGGTTGCGGGCGCAGCGGCTCGGGTGTCTCGTCGTCGTCCCGGAGGACACCGAGCATCCGGCGCATGTCAGCCAGCGCCTGCCGGCCGATGTCGCCGATCCGGTCGAACGTGCCGGCCGCGCGGGCCGGTTCGCGTTCGACGGAGAGTGGCCCGGCCTCGGCCTGCACGACCATCATCGTGACGTGGTGGGCGATCACATCGTGCAGGTCGCGTGCGATCCGGGCCCGCTCGGCCGCGACGGCGTTGCGCGCCTGCTCGGCTGCGTACGCACGGCGGACTCGGGCGCTGTCGCCGAGTACCCACGCGGAGGCGAGCAGCATCGAGGTGAACGAGAAGTCGACGACGTCGGAGTTCGTCTGCGGCAGCAGGGCGACGACGAGCACGCTGATGGCAGTGAGGACGCCGACCGCGACGGAGAACACCCGGCTGCTCCAGGCGACGAGCGTGTACAACGCCAGCACACCGCCGAGCGGTACGGGCGTGACGAGATCCGGGAACGGCGACGCGCCGTAGAGCGCCGAAAGTGCGCCGACGGCGAGGTTGAGCCAGGTGGGGTACCGCCGGCGGAACGCCAGCGGCAGGTTGATCGCGAGGATCAGCACGACCGCCCAGACACCGGGGTCCGGGATCTGCTCCGCGCGGGTTCGTACGCCCAGCGCGAGCAGCGAGACGACCGTCAGCAGAGCGGCGATCGCCGTGTCCAGCAGCAGCTGACGATCGAGGACGCGGAGGGCGTCGAGCGCGCGGCGCAGGTGCATGCGTCGAGTATCCGCCCAGGTCGGCCGGATGTATCTCCCCCTCCTGGGTGAGTTTCCTGGCGTGGTTCACCGAGCCGGGGGAGGCCGGTTTTCGGGATTGCGCGGGATCCGGTGGAGGTGCGTGCGGACCTACGTTCGCCGCAACCACCTTTTTCTGCTTCTGTTCCTCGCACTCGGAGGTCACGATGGCCGCAACGTCCGGACCCGCTCCCGCACTGCTGCCCCAGCTGCAGGCCTCGCTTCGCCGTTACTGGACCCAGGCACCGCGATACGTCCACCTGGCTTACGTTGTGGGCGCTGTGCTGATGCTCGTCGGGCTGGTCCACGCCGGCATCTGGCTGGTCGTCGGTGGTTCGGCGAGCGGGCCGCTGTCGTGGCGCAAGCCGTCGACGTTCGGGTTCTCGTTCGGGCTGGCGACGATCACGCTCGGCTGGGTTGCCACCCAGGTTCGGCTGCCACGGCGGCTGGGCTGGATCGCCGCGATCGTCCTCTGCGTCTCGACGACGTACGAGGTCGCCTGGGTCGTCGTCCAGCACGCTCGAGGTGTGCCGTCCCACTTCAACGACGCGACGCCACTCGACGAGCGCGTCTTCGAGCTCGGCGCGGTGGCGATCGTGGCGACCATCCTCGTGATCGTCGCGCTGACCGTCGTGGCATTCGTCCGGCCGGCGACCACCGCGCCCATGGCGCTGGCGATCCGGGCCGGGCTGGTCGCGCTGCTCGTCGCCCAGGCGACCGGGCTGTGGATGGTCGTGCACGGCCTCTCCGTCCGCGACTCGGGCGTGAGCATGCTGAGCGACTCGCTCACGACGTACGGCGCCGCGGGCGCGATGAAGGTCGCGCACGCCGTACCCATGCACGCGATCCAGGTCTTCTGCGGAGTCGCGTGGCTGCTGAGCTTCAGCCGCCGTCCGGCCCACCGTCAGTTCTGGCTCGTCGCCGCGACGATCGCGGTGTACGCCGGACTGGTCGGCGTCACGATCGTGCGAACGACGTCCGGCCTGGCGCCGTTCTGAGAAAGTTGGGCCATGACGAAGCGGTTCGAGCAGGCGATGCGGCTCATGCGCCGGCACGACCCGCAGGCCAGGGAGGACGGGTTCCAGCTTCTGCTGGCCCACGCTGGTGAGCACGGCGAGGAGCTGCTGGTCGCGTTCGCCCGCGAGCGCGACCACGGCCTGCGCTGCTGGCTGCTCGAGCTGATCGGCGAGGCCCGTTCCCCCTTGGCCCTTCCGCTGCTCACCGAACAGCTCCACAGCACCGACGACTCCCTGCGCGACCGGGCGATCCGCGGCCTGGAACTACTGGACACCAAGCCGGCGCGCGAACAGCTCTGGCGGGCCCGGGCCAACGGCCTGCTCCCGTCCGACCGCCCGGAACGCTGAGGCCGGACCAGCTCGGTATCGGGTACTGGAGTCACTCCTCCAGCAGGCGCTCGACCTTGGCTTTGAAGTCGGCCATGCCCGCGTGGTAGAAGCGGGGTCCGTAGGAGACGCGGGCTATGCCGAGTTGGCGGAGGGTTGTCAGGTCGAGGGTGTGGCTGGTGTTGCCGTTGATCGGGCCGGGGATCTGGGTGACGAGGGCGGTCAGAGTCTGCTTGTCGGCTACGCCGATCGGGTAGACGCAGTCGGCGCCGGCGCTCAGGTAGAGCCGGCCGCGCCGGATCGCTTCGTCGATGCGGTCTGCCTCGGGGATGTGGCTGGAGGGTAGGAAGGTGTCGACGCGGGCGTTGACCACGATCGGGACTCCGGCGTCGTGGGCGGCCGAACAGACGGCGGCCAGCCATTCGGCGTGCGCACCCGCTTCGGTCAGTCCGCCGGCCTGGTGGTCGGTGTCTTCCAGGTTGCAGCCGACCGCGCCGATGTCCAGCAGCCGGTCGACCAGTTCCCGCGGCCGCATGCCATACCCCGCCTCGGCGTCCACGGTGACCGGGACCCCGACCGCGCGGGCGACCCGCCCGGCCGCGGCGAACATCTCCTGCCAGGGCGCGCCCTGGCCATCGGGATAGCCCAGCATCGCCGCCACAGCGTTACTGGCCGTGGCCACCGCGGGAAAACCCGCCCCGGCCACGATCGACGCACTGGTCGCATCCCACACATTCGGCAACACCAGCAGATCCCCACCGTGCAACTCACGAAGCCGCTCGGCACGAGCCTTCAGGTCCGTCGTTTCGGTAGTCATCGATTTCCTCCACGTCACAAGGGTTTACCGGGTCGATCTCAGCATGCCCGGGCGGCTGTCACGAGCGCGCGCCAGCACACGACGAAGGTCGCGGCGACGACCTCGACCGCCGCGAGCGCGGTAGCCAGCGTCATGACAGCCGAGTGATGCGTGTGCGCCAGCACGTGGGTCGCGAGCATCGCGAGGTTCATCAGCGCGACCAGCGCCCACGTGCGCAGCGAGTCGCCCGTCCAGAGGTCGCGTGCGCAGTAGAGGCAGGCGACGGCCATCCCGATCGTCACCAGCATGGCGATCAGGCTGGTGGAGTGGGCGAGCGAGAGGCTGTGCAGCGCCGCGGAACCCGCCGCGAGCGCTGCACAGGCACGCCTCCCGAAGGTGGCAGCCTTCGATGTCACCTCTTGTCGCCGGCCTTGGTGTAGGTCCGCGACGGCCGCTGGTCGTTGGGGTTGTCCGGGTCGGGATCGCCGAACCACCGCGACGGCACGTGCTGGCCGTACTCGTCGTGCCAGTCCCACCACTCGTACGGCACGGTCTGCGGGTAGCCGTCGGGGGAGTCCTCCCAGGTCTCCTGGCGACCGAGCGCGGTCATGTCGAGGTAGCTCCAGTTGGTGCCCAGCGCCTCGTCGCCGCGGTTGTTGATGAAGTACGTGCGATACACGCGCTCGCCGTCCTGGATGAACGCGTTCGTGCCGTGCCACTCGTTCACGCCGAAGTCGACGTCGAAGTCGTCGGTGATGGTGTACCACGGCATCTGCCAGCCCATCCGCGCCTTCACCCGCTCGATGTCGGCCTGGGACGCACGCGAGGCGAAGACCAGCGTGGTGTCGCGGGCGTTCACGTGTGCGAGGTGGCCGACATTGTCGGCCATCATCGAACAACCGGGGCAGGCGTGGTCCGGCCAGCCGTGTACGCCGGGTTCGAAGAACGCGCGGTAGATGATCAGCTGCCGGCGTCCGGCGAACAGGTCGAACAGGCTGGCCTCGCCGTCCGGCCCTTCGAACGTGTAGGGCTTCTCCACTGCCAGCCACGGCATCCGCCGGCGTGATGCGGCCAGCGCGTCGCGGGCGCGGGTCACCTCCTTCTCCTTGACGAGCATCTGCTGGCGCGCGGCTTCCCACTCCTGCTTCGACACGATCGGTGGTGTTTTCATCTGTGGTTACTACCTTCCGGTTTCTCGTCGAGCCGGCCGGTCTGATGAGCGCCCGGCTACTTGTACTGACACCGGGCGATCGGCGAACTGGTCGGTTTCTTCGTTCAGGCGCGTAGCGTGCGGGGGAGTCCGAATCTCGGCAGCAGTGAGTTGTCGTGGAAGCGGGTGAGAGCGGTGATCTGGCTGCCGGTGAGGTCCAGTACGAGCACACCGTGCGCGTGCAGGATCGGTGAGCGGGAGTCGCGTAGGTAGTAGCCGAACGCTGGTTGGCCGTTGGCACGGGTGGGGATCAGTACAGGTTCACCGGTGGGGAACGCGACGGTGGCCAGGAACTGCCCGATGGCGTCCGGTCCGTGGTATTCCACCGGCAGCGGCGGCATGGACAGCCGCGCGTCCTGGGTCAGTAGCGCGACGATCGCGTCGACGTCGGCAGCCTCGAAGGCGCGGGCGAAGTCCTCCACGATCCGGCGTTCCTGGGGCGAGTTCGGCAGCGGAACACTCGCGCGGTCACGGTGTGGATGTTCGCGGGCCAGGGCGGCGCGGGCCCGTTTCAGCGCGTTGGTCACCGAGCTTTCGGTGGTGCCGAGGATGTCGGCGGCCTCGGCGGCCCGAAACCCCAGCACGTCCCGCAGCACCAGCACGGCGCGCTGCTGGGGCGGCAGCTGCTGCAGCGCGGTCAGGAACGCCAGCGACACCGACTCCCTGGCCTCGTACCGTGCCTGCGGCCCGGGCAGGTCGTCGGGCAGCTCCTCCAGCAGCACATCGGGATAGGGCTCCAGCCAGCTCGGCTCCGCCCGGCGATACGAGGGCTCAGGCAACGCGACCTCCGACTGATAGGCCGCCAACTCCTGCGGACGGCGGGCATCGGCGCGCAACGCGTTCAGGCACCGGTTGGTCGCGATCCGATACAGCCAGGTCCGTACCGACGCCCGGCCCTCGAACCCACCGATGCCCCGCCACGCCGCCAGCAACGTCTCCTGCACTACGTCCTCCGCGTCCTGGATCGAGCCGAGGATGCGGTAGCAGTGCACCTGAAGCTCGCGGCGGAACGGCTCGACGAGTGCGCGGAACGCCTCGCCGTCGCCGCTGCGTGCCAGCGCCAGCAGGTCATCGGTCGAACGCATAGCGGCTTCCTTCTCCTCGGGCATCCGGTCTGACACCCCCTGTAGAGGTAGACACAGTCGGCGCCCGAAACTGGTCGGCCGGCCCACAGATCACCGGCGGTAGCATCGGGGCGACTCGGGTGGCTGGGCGGCGGATGACTGGAGGTGCGGATGGCGGCGGGCGACACGGCGGTCCGCCGTTGGCACCTCGGGCTGCCCGAGACCTTCGCGCCGGACGACGGCGTCATCGGGTACTCCCACGACGAGCTGACGTCTGCGGCGCCGCACGTCGCGGAGGTGCGCGGCCTGCACGACGTACTGGCCGACCCGAAGCCGCCGCGGGCGTCGGAGGTGGAGGTGCACCTGCCGTCGTACCGGCCGCGCACGCTGGTGCCGGTGCTCGCCTGGCTGGCGGCGCGGATGGCCGATCCTGGCGGCGAGGTGCGCTGGCCGCTCGGGAAACGGCAGGGGCCCGACTCCGTACTACGGCTGCTGGAGGCCGGTGGCTGGAAGCTCGAGAAGCAGAAGGCCGGCAAGCAGCTCGTCGTCCTGCGGGGGACCGCGCCTGAGGCTGACGGCGTTCCGGAGCCGCCGGAGCCGGCCGGCTTCGAGGCCCAGCTCGGCGCGCGTGAGGTGACCCTGCGCGCCGACTACGGCGTCTTCTCCCCACGCCAGGTCGACGACGGAACGCTGGCCCTGCTCGACGTCGCGCTCCGGCAGCAGCCGGTCGACGTGGTGGCTGACATCGGCATCGGCTACGCCCCACTGGCGATCGGCCTCGTCCTGAACGGCGTGGCGGCCGCCGCAGTCGGCACCGACGTCGACTGCCTGGCGATCTGGCTCGCGCGGGGCAACGCAGCGGCGCTGGACGTCCCCCTCACCCTGACCTGCGACCCGGACCCGCTCTCCGTACCCATGACTCCGCTCACCGTGTGCAACGTCCCGACCCACATCCAAGCCCCCGGCTCCGCGCGGCTGATGGCGGGCCTGGTGGCCCGCGCCCAGCACGGCAAGCTCCTCGCCGTCGTCCACGAGAGCCTGCAGGAGCGCTACGCCCGCTACTTCACGTCCGCCCAGATACCGCTCACCCACCACCGCGGGGAGCACCACGTCATCCTGGAAACAGTCAACTGACTGCCAGGGCGCATCTCCTGACTGTGTCAGAAACGCCGACGTCAATCTGGCCGGTCAGCTGACCGCGTTCAGCCCGGGCCGGCCGCCGCCTCGGTGGGCGTCTGACTGTGCGTAACAGGTCGAGCGCCTGACCGGAGAAACCTCTGTTCCAGCTTTCGCCCGGAGCGGGTAAGCTCTCCACCGTTCCGGGCCGTTAGCTCAACCGGCAGAGCATCGGGCTTTTAACCCGCTGGTTCTGGGTTCGATCCCCAGGCGGCCCACCACCGGACCGAGTGGTCTGTACCCGCCCCACCGGCATCGGGTCTGGTTCCTTCCAGGTCCGAGCTCCACAACGCTTGGTATCCCGGTCCGACCTGCTGACGGGCCGAAGGTCCGGTCGCGTGCACCCGGCGCCGCCCGTTCGAGGGCTATCCGACTCTGAGCAAGCTCGTGGTGCGGCTGGTCCGCGCTGCATCGGCCGCCTCCGTCGCTCGAGTCCGGCTCAACCAAGCCAGACGTGGTAGGTGTCGACCGACGTCGCTGTGAGGACTCCACGTCGATAGCCTGAGCCGTGCTCAACGGGGCGTAGAAAGAGTTCGATCGGGAGGGAGCAGCGTGTCTGACCACGAGCCGGCCGTCCCGGCACAGGCCGCGCGGCCGAACCCTAAGCTCACCGAGTTGACTCAGCGCTTGAGTGGAAAGTGGCGGGTCAAAGGTCCGGGAATCAACGGGAAGGCCGAGTACAGGCCGGTACGGCAAGGTCATCTTCTGGTCATGAACGTCGACTTTGTCGTCAACGGCACCGAAATGAAGGTCATTCAGCACGTCACCTACGATCGAGATACCGACATGCTGCGGGCCCGTTACATGGACACCATGGGCGATGAGTCCACCTACGCATGGGTGCTGGACGGTCAGAATCTCCGCGTCAGCCTAGGTGACGAGAAGTCGGATACGTTTTTCAACGCCAGGTTCAATGACGACAACTCCGAGTACGTCGGCACGTGGCACTATCCGGACGATGGTGACGGTAACGCAGCCGAAGAACAGATCGTATACACCCGAATTGCGTGAAGCGAGCTTCGGCGCCGCCTTGACGTAGGGCAGCCATCGTGCCTCCCTGCCCGCGCCATATCGGCCCAACGGCTTACGGGAGCGGGCGATCCGAAGGATCAGCTCCGCGGCGCCTGTCACCAAAACGGTCGTCGATGTCATCTGACCCTCAACCTGATGCGCGTCAGAACGCAAGATTAATGCTATAGGCAAACAGTGCATGTGTGCAATAATTAGCGACATGCCGCACACATCGACTCCGCCGAGAACGACAGACGCGACCTTCGACGCCATCGTCGAGACCGTCGCCGACGCGAGCCGAACACTGGTCGCGATGACGGCCCGTTCGCTTGCCGGGCTTTCGGAGGACGTCACCCTGCCGCAGTACCGGCTGCTGGTTGTGTTGACCACGCGAGGCCCGCAACGCATCGTGGATCTCGCGGCCGCGCTCGCGGTGAACCCGTCCACCGCGACCCGGATGTGCGACCGGCTCGAACGCAAGGCGCTCGTCGAGCGCCAAGCAGTGCCGGAAGATCGGCGGGTTGTCCAGATCGTGGCCACCAGGGCCGGTCATCGGCTGATGGCCAAGGTAATGAAGCGTCGGCACGTTGAGATCAGCCGGATCCTGTCCAATCTCTCGGATCGGCAACGCACGCAGGTGGCAGTCGGACTGCGCCTGCTCGCAGACGCCGCCGGCGAACTCTCGTGAGCCGTACTCCGCATCCTGCCCACGCCGCGGCCGGCCGCGGCGTGCTGGTGGAGTTTCGCAGTCGGCGCACGGGACGTCGCTCCTGTCCTGCGCAGGATCCTCGGCCAAGCGGCAGGTGGGCCGCGGACCAGGAAAGGCAAGCGAGAGGCAGGTGAGGGGTAATGCAGGTCGTGATCTGTGGGGCGGGTATCGCGGGGTTGACGCTCGCGGCCCGGCTGGACGCGCTCGGCGCCGAGGTCGTCGTACTGGAGAAGGCGCCCGGACCTCGAACACAGGGCTACATGATGGATTTCGCCGGGCCCGGCTACGACGCCGCGGAAGCGCTCAGCATGCTGCCGCGGCTGCGTGAGCTGGCCTACGACATCGGTGAGGCGACGTATGTGGACGAGCGCGGCCGGCGGCGCGCGGGAGTCGACTACACCCAGTTCGCCAGGACTCTGCGCGGGCGGCTGTTGACCATCATGCGTCCCGACCTGGAACAGGCTCTGCGGGAACAGCTTTCGAACCGCGTCGAACTCCGGTTCGCCGTCAGCATCGCCGACATCGACAACCGGCCCGACGGCGTGAACCTCACCTTGACCGATGGGGGCAGCCTGGACGCTGACCTCCTCGTGGGCGCGGACGGCATCCACTCCATCGTCCGCCGGATGGTCTTCGGTGCGGAGGAGGAGTTCCTCCGCTATCTGGGCATGCACACCGCCGCCTACCACTTCGACGATCCGGTGACCCATGCGGAGGTCGAAGGCAGGTTCTGCCTGACCGACACGACGGGCCGGCAGATGGGTGTTTACGGACTGCGCGACGGGAGAGTCGCCGTCTTCGCCGTGCACCGCACGGCCAGCCGAGCACTCCCGGCCGACACGCAGGCAGCCGTCCGGGAGGAGTACGCCTCGCTGGGCTGGCTCGTGCCGCGCGTCCTCGCCCTGTGCCCTCCAGCCGGCGAGGTCTATTACGACCTGGTGGCCCAGGTCGACGTGCCGCACTGGAGCTCTGGCCGGGTCACGTTGGTCGGCGATGCCTGCCAGGCGGTGTCCCTGCTGGCCGGACAGGGCGCCACGCTCGCCATGGCGGCCTCGTACCTGCTGGCGGAGTATCTGGCCGGCTGTAACTCGATCGAGGCCGCACTCCAGCGGTACGAGCAGGACTGGCGTCCCGTCGTGACCGAGAAGCAACAGGCCGGACGTAACGGCGCCCGATGGTTCCTGCCGAAGTCTCGGCTGCAGCTGGGTGTACGCCGAACCGCGTTGAAGCTGATCAAGGTGCCTGGAATCGACCGCTATGTCGCCGGAGCCGTGCTGGGCAAGCCCACCGCACTGATCAGCCAGCTCGCGGAAACCGCACGATGACGAGCGAATCTGGGTGCGAAGAGCTAACCGCCGTCCAGCTTTGTCATCGAATCGCAAACCCGTTGGCCAAGCGGCCGCAACAGCACACCGGAAGAGTGTTCGTGGGCGGTCGAATGGGAGGCGACGGGATGCGATCCGACGGCCATGGGTCGGCACCGGACGACGGCCGGGGCAAGGCGACGATCCACCTCACCGACGAGACGCTCGTCGACGGCATGGCCGGGCTGAGGTGGCAACTTCGAGCCATCCTGGTCGAAGGCGCCCGGCATATCGTCGTGGATGTCAAGCGGGTAAGGCGGATCTCCTCCGCGGTCATCGGTGCTCTGCTCGGGGCGCATCGGGTGTGCCGGGCGCGTGGAGGCGGTGTCGTCCTGCGGAACCCCGACCGCAGGACGGTTGATCTGCTCCTGCGCCACGGCCTGCACTATGTCTTCGCCATCGACGGCGCCAACGCTCGATTGACACGACGTGAGTACGCTGTCCCTCCGCTGCGGGCGAGGAGGCTGGGGGTGTTGAGACTGTCCTGCTGTCAGGTTGCGATCTCATGACAGGACGGCGGGTTGCCCGGATGCCTTGCAAGCGGCGCCGCAGCCCGATCCGCGTCTAAAGGCGCCACGCATCCTGCGAATGACGCCTTGCCCCTACCTTCTCAGCGCCGGTTCGCGTCGATTGGATGCACGTGTCCTGCTGGTGGT
Source organism: Flindersiella endophytica (assembly GCF_054779015.1). Classification (NCBI taxonomy): domain Bacteria; kingdom Bacillati; phylum Actinomycetota; class Actinomycetes; order Propionibacteriales; family Nocardioidaceae; genus Flindersiella; species Flindersiella endophytica. The sequence continues at coordinate 122,355 of NZ_BAAGYY010000027.1, read as the reverse complement.
GGTGGTGGCGCTGGCGCTGATCCGTCCGATCGAGCTCACGGACCAGCTCGTCTCCCAATAGGACGAATCAGCCCAAATCGTCCTCATCTGACCTGCCGGTCGCGTGACCGGGCGGATGGATAGGGTTCGGACTCCTTTGAACGCTTCCGTCCACCACGAGAATCTGGGGTAGGTGCATGTTCGGTTCAGCGAAGGCGTGCGGGGTTCTGCTCGTGCTGGCACTGACAGGGGGTCTTGCGGCCTGTTCATCGGACGCCGATCAGGCCGACGCGGTACCCGAACGCACTCAGAGTCAAAGTCGGTCCAAGCCAGTGGCCAGGCAAGATTTCTCCCGACGAGACTTGCTTGTCACCGCGGTCTGCACGCCGGGCAACGGCGGCGGCGGAATCGTCTCCGTTGATGGCTGGAGTCCGCAGAACTTGAAGAAGGTGGCACACGCGGAGTTCCAGCTGCCGGACACGGTGGTCACCAAGACTGAGGAGGTCAGGCCCGGCACTGCTGTCGATGACCTGTGCTCGCCGGACGGACTGACCGACAGCAACGACATCCTCGCCGTCGGATCGCTCTTTGATCAGAACTTCACGAAGCTGGCTGTGGTGATTCAGGACCCGAAGAGCATGGCGACTCATGTCGGCTATGTCGACCGTTCGGGCAAGCTCACCGACCTGACCGGACAGGAGGGCTTCGGGAACACCCCGCACGAGGACAACGCGGTCATGGCACCGGATGGCAGCGAGGTGTGGTTCACCCGTGAGGTTGACGAGGAGGAGCGGGTCGCGAGCCGGCCACTTGCCGGAGACCATCAGGTCGTCGATCGACAGCAGGTCGAGTCTGTCGGCGAAAGTCATCTGTTCGTGGTCGGGACACCGGCTACGGCGGTGCTGGGCGGCGGCCCTCGAATCTCTCCAGACGGAAAACGTCTCCTGTCCGGCGGCGGGGTTCTGGAAATCCCGGCGGGTCGCCGTGTCATCGACGAAGATCTGGTCGACCAGGCGACGCCGGTGTCCTGCGGCGAGCCTGATGCTGGTAGCGCGATCAGGTGGATCGACAACGACACGGTGTTGTGTGGCAGCGACCTCATCGGCCAGAGATTCTCAACGCTCGACCTCGCCCCGAACGCGACGCCCAGCGCGCCGATCCTTCCCGGCAACGATCACAAGAACTTCGTGCAGGTCGTCTCGCCGGATGGGAAGCGGTTCCTGTTTCTGTCCGTGAACGAGAACGCACGTGACCACTACCTCTCCGACCTCGAACCAGGCTCCACACCCAAGAAAGCCGAGCCGAGCGGAGAGTTCTCCGCCCTGGGCGTTGCGGTGTTCTTCCTCGACTGGCGCTGAGAGCCGCGCAACCTCGCTCGGTCTCGGGCTCGTATGTACGGGCAGAGGCGGTGGCGATGGATCGCTACGCGGGGTTCGACGAGTTCGTCTCGGCTCGAGGCCAAGCTCTGATGGGCACGGCCTACCTGCTCACGGGTGATCGGCACCTGGCGGAGGATGGTCGCAGTCCTGACGCGGACCGCCGAACTGCGCGGCATTCCAGCGCCGGGCCTGCAACCGCTGCAACAGCGCTGGAGCGCCGATCGCCGCGCATACCTCCAGCTGTCCTCCTGTCTGGAGAGTCGAACGGGTGCTCAGAAGGTCGTGTCGCGGTCACGCATGACGAGCCCTGGAATCGTTGCGAGGATGTCGTACACCTCGTTGTAGACCGAGATGTCGTTCATGAACGCGAGCAACTGCCGGTAGTTCATGCCGACCGTACGGGTGAGCACCTGGTCGTAGAGCTGGCCGGCGGCCTGGCTCTCCTCCTCCGTCGCCCGCAGCGAGAATCCGTACAGGGCAAGGGAGGTGTCGTCGAGGTGCTCCTGCGTGACGACGAACCTGGGATCGTCTGGATCGTCGAGCGCGGCCTCCATGAAGTCGCGGTACTTCGCGTAGAGATCGTTGGCGTAGAACTTCTCGTCGTCGGACGCCTCGACGCCTTCGGTGCGGCTGATCACGGTCTCGGAGTTGAGGTAGAGCACCTGGATGAGCAGCCGGCCGACCAGCGTCAGCGCGAGGAACTCGTCGCGGATCCGGTCGGCGAACGCCGTGGTCGCCGTATCGGGTAGGTCGTACATGTCCGGGATGATCGGGATCACGAAGCACGGCCCGGCCAGGACGTAGACGGGCCGATCGTTGTTGCCGCCCGCGCAGACGACTGACCCTGAGTCGCCGAACCAACCTCCGTTGGCGACCAGGTGGGCTCCGCTGATCCACATCGGGTCTGGGACCCCGGGAAAGCCGTGGGAGACGGGGATTGTGAAGTCGAGCCCGATCACCTCGGTCGCTGTGTAGCGCGTCGCACTGCCGACTTTGTCGACGTGCATGCCAAGCTCCGCGCGCCGGACAGCTTCATCGGCGAGCAGCGTGACGTTGAGCTGGCGAAGCACCTCGCCCATGTCGCAGATCAGAATGTTGGCAGCGGTGTCGCCGGCGAACAGCAACCCGACCGCCGGATGCTGTCGGGAGATCGGCGGCATCAGGCCGAGTGCGACGTTCTTGCTCACCAGTGTCGGATCGATGACCTCCGCGATCGCGCAGTCGACGTTGCCAGGGTTGGCCGGATCGAACCGCAGCGGGATGTAGCGCTTCAGGTTGGCGATGCCGTTCGCGGGGTCGGGCTCGAAGGTCCGGGGCTGGAGAATGAGCCGTCCGGGGAACGCCTGGTTGAGGTTGGCGAGCACGTGGTTGTTGCTCAGCAGGCACAGGGTGCCGTCGGTCCGGTCGCGCACCAGGCAGCCGAACGTTCCAGAACCCACGTTGGCCTCGTTGGCGATCGTGCAGCCCTGCAGAGCTGGCCGGATCCGCTGGTAGATGGGCTCGAGCGGTCGCCAGAACGTGTTCGTGTCGTCACGCACCATGGGTTCACCGTCGGCCGTGGCGGCGGTTGGACCGGTGCGGAACGGGCCGGCCTCGATGATGTCGACGCCGTAACGCGTGCCGTCGATGTCGAGGTGTTGTGGCAGCATGCGCGTCCGGGCGACGTGAGCCTCGGGCCGTTTCTTGGCGACGGCGGCTATCACCACGGGTTCGTCGGTGGGCTCGCCGCCGCGGTACCGGTATCCGACCCCTACCCCTGTGATGTTGCGGTCGGAACGGAACGCGTCCACGAGCCTGTCCCGGCCTCGCCAGAGCGTACTGCGATGGTCGCGGTCGAACTCCTCCTGGCTCATCGCCCTGCCCCTTCTCCGACCTGCCGGCGGACAGCGGCGAGCACCAACGCACAAACCACAAGGCACACGTACGAACGACGTCTCGGTCTACCCCACACGACCCCGTCCCTCCCCACCCGCGGACGACTACTTGTCGACTCGGCGCCTGTTACGGCGGCCTCTGGGACAAGATGACAACTACCGCTGGCGCGCCGCTGGCGCCGGTGTGGCCAGCGCGGACTGTCGACGGCTGACCGATGAGAAAACTCGCTGTCGGCGGTCTACAGAGGGCTTTGAATCAAGCTTGGCTCGGAAATCACTTCTTCTGGACCACGCCAGGACCAACGCTCCAACCATCGACTAGTAAGGAGGAGCAGCCAGATGAACATCGGCGTTATAGGTACAGGACCCGTTGGGGCGACGCTTGCTCGGCGGCTCGCCGAGCTCGGCCACGATCTCTTGATCTCGAACTCGAGAGGCCCGAGCAGTCTGAGCCAGTTGGCCGCCGAGATCGGCGCGAGGCCCGCTTCTGTCTTCGAGGCGGCCAACCTCGCAGACATCGTGATCGTTGCGATTCCAACGAAGGCAGTCACCGAGCTACCCAGAGACCTCTTTGCCAACGTGGACGACCATGTCGTGGTAGTCGACACCTGCAACTATCACCCCGAGCTTCGCGATGGCCGGATCGACCCGATCGATAGCGGCATGCTCGACAGCGAATGGGTGGCGCAACAACTCGGACACCCGGTGATCAAGGCGTTCAACCACATCTTCGCTGACAGCCTGTTCGAGAAGGGCATGCCGGCGGGAACCGAAGGGCGGATTGCTCTCTCCGTCGCCGGGGATCCACTGGAGGCCAGAACGACGATGCTTCGCCTGGTCGACGATCTCGGCTTCGACGCCGTCGACGGAGGTGGGCTGGGTGACTCCTGGCGCCAACAGCCAGGAACACCGGCATACTGTCAGGATCTCCATGCCGCCGACCTTCGGCTCGCACTCGCCGAAGCCGAGCGCAGCCGGATCGCCAACTACCGCCGCGGAGAGGAGGCCCGCATCAAGCGATCCATGGCAGGACAGAGTCCCTCGCGTCCTTGAACGCCGTTCTCAACTGCTTCGCCTTGCAGGAGTGGGCTTGGGTGATCGGCGTGTGGGCCATCGCCTCGATGTGCCCTGTGGCTGCGCGGACCCAGCCGCGCCGTGTCTCGACCGACTCGTCCGATGGCCGGACCTTCTGGGCGATTCAGTTCAGGCTGTGCGTAGGGCCTCGGTTGGTGAGAGCCGCGACGCTTTCATGGCGGGAAGTAGTCCAGCGAGCGCACCAATGACGAGGGTCGCGCCGATGCCACCGGCCCACGCCAGCGTTGGAATAACGATGGCCCAGTGTTTGCCTGCGGCGTAGATAGCGGTGGCGACGATCCCCGCGGCGATACCTACCGCGCCACCGGCGAGGGCGAGCGCAATCGACTCTGACAGAAACTGGCTCCGAATATGGCCACGTGTCGCGCCGAGCGCACGGCGGAGTCCGATCTCCGAGCGGCGTTCGAGCACAGCGATGATCATGATGTTGGCCACCCCGACCGCGCCGACGATGAGGGCGACCACGCCGAGACCGAGGAAGAGGTTGTTGAACGCCCCTTGCGCCTTGGCCCGCGCGGTCAGAGCGGTGGACGGCTGGCTGATGTCGACCTCGTTCGGCGCCTTGGGGTCGGCAGTTTGGGCGAGCACAGATCGCACTGCGGGCACGTGATCGGTCTGGGCGCGTACGTAGATTGTGCTCGGCGGCCCGATCGTCGGTTCGCCGCCGACCATGCTGTGGTAGCCGAGATAGCCCTGCGCCGCCGGATAGCCAACGAGTGCACTGGAGTCGATCTCGGGTGCGAGAACGGCGGGGTCCAGGATTCCGGCGACGTAGAACCACTGGCCGCCTAGCCAGATTCGCTCGCCGGGGTAGACGCGGCTGACCCCGAGCCGACGGGCTGCGTCGGCGCCCAGCACCGCGACTGGTTGGGTCGCTGTGGCCGGGTTGAGCCAGCGGCCCTGCGCCACAGTGGTCGCCACGACCGACGGCAGGTCCAGATCTGCGGCCCTCACCTGGAGCGCGTTGGTGTTGACGGCCGGGACGAGCGGGCTGCGATATACGTTGGCATCCGCGACGGTGCCGGTGTGGGCCACACTTTCGACGGACCCGAGATGAGAGATCCGGTCCGGCGCTTCGAGCGGCAGTTGCGCGCTTTCCCCGGAGAACGTCTGACCGTTGGCAGCGGTCAGCAGGTTCGTACCGAGCCGGTCGATTTCCGCGAGCAACCCGGCCTGTGAGGAGGCCGAGAGCCCGAGCACGGCAACGATGGCTGCCACGCCGATGGAGATGCCGAGCGCGGACAGCGCGGAACGCAACGGCCGGTTGCGCATGCCTACGCTGGCGACCCGCCAACGATCGCTGAGGGTGAGTCGAGCGAAGGTCATGGCCGCCCCCCGTCGTCGGAGATGATCTTGCCGTCGAGGACGTGGACCTGGCGAGGCAGCGAGGACGCCAGGCCGGTGTCATGGGTGATGATCACGATGGTGGCGCCCTCCGCGTTCAACTGATGGAGCAACTCGACGATGGTGGCGCCGGTAGTGCTGTCCAGGTTGCCGGTGGGCTCGTCGGCGAGTACGACAGCGGGTCGCCCGACCAGGGCGCGAGCGATCGCGACCCGCTGCCGCTGACCACCGGACAACTTGGTCGGACGGAACCCCGCGCGGTCGGACAGACCGACCCGGGCAAGGGCCTCGGCGGCCCTGGCCTGCCGTTCGCGTGCCGGCACACCGGCGTACAGCAGACCGTCGGCGACGTTGTCCAGCACTGTCGTGTGCTCCGCCAAGAAGAACTGCTGGAAGACAAACCCGATGTGACGTGCCCGTAGCTCGGACAGCCGGCGGTCGGACAGGCCGGCGATGTCGACTTCATTGATCGCGACGACGCCACTGGTGGGCCGGTCGAGCGTGCCCATCACGTGCAGCAGGGTTGTCTTGCCCGATCCGGACGGCCCGGCAACGGCGACGAGTTCTCCCTGCCTGACCGTGAGGTTCACCCCGCGCAGCGCCAGGACGGGCGGCTGCTCACCGTACGTCTTGGTGACCTCGCGGAGCTCGAGCACAGCAGCGGGCTGCCGATCCGGCGAGTGCCCGTCGTACGGCCGAGGCGGTGCGACTGTGTTCTCTGTGGTCATGTCGCCGGCACCACCACACGGTCGCCGGATGCGAGCGCACCCTTGACCTGGACGAGCCCGTCAGCGTCGTCGAACAATCCGAGCGTGACCGGGACGGTCTTACGGACGCCGTTGCCGGCAACGGTCTCGACCGCGAATCCGCCGCCGGGCCGGCCGATCAGGGCGGTGACCGGCACGATCAGCGCGTGCTCGACTCCACCGGTGGTGACCTGGACCCGGACCGGTGCCTGCTCCAGCGATCCGGCGTCCTTGGGCCGCTCAAGCCGGAAATAGACCGGGATCGCTGTCGCACCCGAGTCCGGGCTCGACGCCGAACTGTCGCCGGAGGATCCCGGCACGTCGGCAGCCGATTCTGCGACCGTACCGATGCGGGCCACTACGGCTGGAGTGGTGGTCTGGTCCGGCAGCGTGACCTGTGCCTTGTCCCCCACGGAGACTCCAGTCTGCTGACTGGCATCGAGGTCGACCTGTACCTCGCGCTGGGTGGACGTCGCGGTCAGCACCTGCTCCGCCGGTTGTGCGCCCGCGCCGGTATGGACGGTCAGCTTGCTGATCCTGATCGGGCCGGGCAGGTATACGAAGTCGCCGAGCGCGATCGCACCCGACTGGGGCACCCCGAGCTTCTTCTGCAGCCTCTTGACCGCCGTGCTTGTCTGCGCGCCGAACGTGTCTGAGTGCGGATCGAGATTCGCCTTGCTTGCGTAGCCGAGCCGGACGAGGTTGTCGTTGAGCTGGGCGATATCAGGACCGGTTTCGTTCTCTACCAGGCTCCGGTACGCCGGCGTGCTCCCGCACAGGAGCACGATCGGCCGGTTGTCCACCAGGTAGAGCACCTGCCCGCACTCGATCACGTCGCCGCCGCTCGGCAGGTCGGTGTAGACGCCGCCGGCCTGGTTAGCCACCGAATACTCTGTGCCGTCGGAGTTGGCCGTATAGGTGAGGGTTCCGTCGGCGTTGATCTGAGAAGACAGCGGCCCTTCCCGTACGGTCGCCGTGGCCGGCGGTGCGGCGGGTGGACCTGCGGCATTGGCTGTACTGGGCCGGATCTTCTCGACCACGCCGTACGGGTCGTACCGCACGATCGCGCCTGCTGACGCGGCGGCCAGCACCAGCGCCGCCACCATCACAAGCGTGCCGCGGCGTCCGAACCCTCGACCAGCTGGCCGGCGGTGGGACTCGTGCTCGGCGGCCGGTGGAGCAGGCGTGCTCACTGACCACCACCGAGCATGCCTGACGGCGCCAGATCCCGGCAGGCCTGCACCGCGGACTGGAACGCCGGGGAGTTCGGGTCGACGTTGCCGCTCATCACCATGCGCCCGCCCTTCGGGTCGGGGAAGTCTGGTACGCCGTTCTTACGCATGCAGGCCGCGAACTTCACCCCCGCCGCCTGCGCATCCGAGCCGGGAGCGGATGTGAACAGGCCGGGCGGCTCCAGCGACTTGCACGCCTGCTGTGCGGACTTGAAGCGCGAGGAGGTCGGATCCAGATCGGTACCTTTGCGTACGGTGAGTTGGATCTCGCCGTTGACCGGGTCGGGAAAGTCGGTGATGCCGTGCTCGCGCATGCATTGGGTGTACTTCACTGCCTGGTCGGAAGCGCTCGTGCTGGTCTGAGCTTTCGGCGTCTGCTCTTCGCCGCTGCAGCCGACCAGGGCCAGTCCGAGTGCGAGGAAAAGTAGTGGACCCGCCAGATGCTTCTTCGTGAACGTCATGAAACGTATGTCTAGGCGACGGACGGTCACAGCCAGGTGCCAGCGGCTGTGACCTGGCTGTAACCACCGCGCTGGGTAGCCTCTGCGATGTGAGAGTGCTGGTGGCCGAGGACCACCGTGAGCTGGCCGAGTCGGTCGCACGGGTGCTACGGCGAGAAGGCATCGCGGTCGACGTTGCCATCGACGGCCTACAGGCACTGGAGGCCACGGCCGTGACCAGCTACGACGTGATCGTCCTCGATCGTGACCTGCCCGAGGTGCACGGCGACGACGTCTGCCAGGCCGTGCTGGCGAGTGGATCGCATGCCAGGGTGCTGATGCTGACCGCCTCGGCCACGATCGCCGACCGGGTGGAAGGCCTGGACCTGGGCGCTGACGACTACCTGCCCAAGCCGTTCGCCTACGCCGAACTTATCGCGCGGATCCGTGCGCTGGGCAGGCGTACAGTCCCGCCCATCCCACCGATCTTGGTGCACGGTGATCTGTCGCTCGACCCAGCGGCGCGGGTCGCCACCCGCGCGGGTCTCCGGCTGGCACTGCGCCCGAAGGAGTTCGCCGTCCTGGAATACCTGCTGGCCGCACAAGGCCGGGCCGTGTCCGCCGAAGAACTGCTCGAACGAGTATGGGACGAGGCGACCGACCCGTTCACCACCACCGTGAAGACGACCATCAACCGGCTGCGTTCCAAACTCGGGGAACCGCCCCTCATCACGACCGTCCCGCGCGGCGGATACCGGATCTGACATGGCGATGCGCCTGCTCGAACGGCTCCCCGCCGGCACCGTACGGTTACGGCTCGCGCTGCTCTACAGCGCGATGTTCGCGTTGTCCGGCGCAGTGCTACTCGCGATCACGTACCTGCTCGTCCAGCGATCAAGCAGCCAGCGAGTCCTGTACCAGAACGGCGGAGGCCCGCCGCAGCTGTATGAAGGCCACGTCGACCTCCCCGAACCGTACACCGCGGCTGCGGCCGCCATGCGAGAGTTCAACGAGCGCCAGCACGCCGCCCAGCTCCACGAGTTGCTCGTCCAGTCCGGGACCGCCCTGGCGATCATGTTCGTGGTCTCACTCGCACTCGGCTGGGTCGTCGCTGGCCGCGTCTTGCATCCGTTGCGGACGATGACCACGACCATTCGCGAGATCTCGGAACGCAACCTGCACGAACGGCTCGGGCTGACCGGCCCGCGCGACGAGCTGACCAACCTTGCCGACACCGTCGATGATCTGCTCACGCGGATGGAGGCCGCGTTCGAGGCCCAGCGGCGGTTTGTCGCCAGCGCGGCTCACGAACTGCGCACACCGCTCACGCTCGAACACGCCCTGCTCGAGGAGACCCTCACCGACCCCGCCGCCGGCCTCGACTCCTGCCGCACGACGTTCCGCAGGCTGCTCGCCAACAGCGAGCAACACACCGATCTGCTCGACGCGCTGCTGACCCTTGCCAGCAGTGAGCGCGGCCTCGAGCGCCGGACACCGGTCGACCTGTCCGAACTCGTCCGCCGGACGCTGAGGCAGGCGAAGCCGGAAATCGATCGGCACGGCGTCACCGTCACCGCCCGACTCGACAACGCCTCGGCCTTGGGCGACGCCGCTCTACTGGAACGCCTCATCGTCAACCTGCTCGACAATGCCGTACGACACAACATCCCCCAGGGCTCATTGGTGGTCTCCACGACCACCGAATCCGGATCGCCGACGCTCGTCGTTGCGAACACGGGGACGGTCATTCCGCCGGATCAGGTGGATCGGCTGCTGGAGCCGTTCCAGCGGCTGGCTGCGTCCCGCACCGCCCACGACGGCGGCCACGGCCTCGGCCTGTCCATCGTTCGTGCCATCGCGACCGCGCATCAGGCGAGCCTCACCGTCACCCCACGCTCAGCGGGCGGACTGACCGTCGAGGTCCGGTTCCCTGAGTTCCTCACACATAGTCGGGGACAGTGGGGGTGACGTAGAGGTTCATGTCGGTGTAGTCGAACGTGACCGCGAACGGTTTGAAGAACTCGTGGGTGACGTTGGCGATGGTCTGGAACCGGAACCCGTCCGGGCCGTCGCCGGGGAGCTGTGCCGTCGCGATGCCTGGGACGTGCCGCCCCACCGCGTCGCCGAGCGAGATCCGGTCTGGCGAGATCGAAGGGTGCAGCCTCCGGCCGAACTCCGTCAGGTGCTCGTAATCGACTTCGATCCCCGCCTGAACGGCGGGTGACGGCACCCACGGCCCGGCGCCCTGGGTGCGGACTGCAACGCCGATTCGAGGGCCGCCGGTATCGCAGGAGACCATTCCCGGACCGAAGTCGTTGAGGCTGCCGAGCGTGCACGGAAAATGGGTGCCTGCAAGCCACAGCGGCAGCGCTTCGGCACCGGCGTGCCTCGCCGCCGCCTGGAACTTTCGTGATCGGGCCTTGCTCTTTCGCCGCAGCACCAGCCCACGGCCCGCGTAGTCGAGTGTGGTCAGGAAGTGGTAGAAGAGCACGCTCCCGATTGAGCCTACGGGCCGCGGACCCTCGGGTGCGGTGGGCAACTTGGCATTGCTCCACTGCACAGGGACGTTACGCAACTCAATCTCGCCGATCCGGAAAGACTCCAGAACCCCATGGAACATGGTGAAGGACTGGCCAGGGGTCCCCGCGGTGATGGCCGCCAGCGGGCGTAGGCCCAACGCGTCGCCCAGGACTTGTGAGAAGCCGATGCTGCCGGCTCCGGTGTCGAAGAGATAGTGCTGCAGTGGCCCGCCGTTCGCCGAGGCTTCGATCATTGGCAGCGGATCCATCTTCACGATGGGCACACGGGTGGTTTCGGCGCCGTGGATTTGGTACGGGATGCCAGTGATGGCGGCGTACTGCTGGGCGGCCGCAGCGTCGGCCGGGTCGCCGGTCTGGCGCAGCAGCGGCACCGCGCGAGCGAGTTGGTCCTGGCGTACGAAACAGTCCGCGAGCTGCCGGCGGGTGAAAGTGTCGGTGGGCGCCAGAATGAGTGCCTGGGACAGGAAGTTCTCGGCGTCGCCGAACCGGTTGGAAAGCAGGGCGATGTAGCCGCGCTGGGCAAGAGCGTGTGCGTTGGCAGGGTCGTGGCGCAGCTGCCGCGCGTAGCCGCGGTCCGCGTCGACGAACCTTGCGGCCGCGAACAGCTGATCCGGGTCACCAGGAACGTCGGACGCAGCGTCGGCCGACGAACCGACCAGCGGAACGACGGCTCCCGCCGCAGCGGCCAGTCCGGCGCGGCGCAGAAACTCCCGCCGCCCGACGGCCTTGGAACCAGTCAAGGTCATGGATCCCTTTCTAGAACCGGTCGGGTCACAGCCGGGTGTCAGAACCTGAGACCCGGCTGTAACCCGACCCCAGCGCGCGATCATCCGCGCTGTGCCTCATACTTCACATCGCGCAGCCTGGCCTGAAAGCGGTCGACGATTGTGGCTGCCTGGCGGACCGGTTTACTCGCCGTCGCCTCGTTTGCTCTTGCCAGGAGTGAGCACTGCTTCACGATTGGGCTTGAAGATGCGACTCCTCCTGGGAGGAGGCCTTGTAGCCGGACGCCTGCAGGGTGAACAACCGGGCATACTCTCCCGCGGTAGCCATCAGCGTTGCGTGGTCGCCTTGCTCGACGATGTGGCCGTCTGAGATGACGGCGATACTGTCGGCGTCTCGCACAGCGTTGAGCCGGTGCGAGATGAGGAGACTGGTATGTCCCTCGCGGTGTCTTCTGAGCGAGCTGTGGATCTCGTGCTCCGCCTCGGCGTCCAGTCCGGACGAGGGTTCATCGAGGATCATCAGGTCCCGGCCCTCGCGTACGAAGGCACGGGCCAGCGCGACGCGCTGCCACTGCCCACCGGAGAGGAGCACGCCCTTTTCCGGGTTGTTCTTGTCGGATTCCATGAAGAATATGCGAGACAGCAGCGTGTCATATCCACGCGGCAACCCGACAAGTGTGCTGTGGATTCCGGCGCGCCCTGCGGCGGCCACGATCCGAGCACGATCGTCGAACGCGTCAAGGTCGCCGAGGCCGATGTTCTCCGCGGCCGTCATGTCGTAGCACATGTGGTCCTGGAACACCGCGCCGATCCGCTGTCGCAGTTTGGTCACGTCAACCTCACGGATGTCTACGCCATCCCAGCGGATCGCACCACGGGTGGGGTCGTACAGCCGGCACAGAAGCTTCACCAAGGTGGACTTTCCGGCGCCGTTGAGCCCGACAAGAGCGAGCGTCCTGCCGTACGGGATCCGCAGGTTGACACCTCGCAGCACCCACGGATGGTCGTCGGAGTAACGGAACCACACGTCGTCCAGCTCGATATGTCGCCAGCTGGCCGGCAGGGCCCGCGGTTCCGAGGAGACAGGCAGGTCCGGACCTGCCGTGGTGACCGCGGTGTAGTAGCCGAACATCTGCAGCGCCTGGTGGGTCTGTGCGACCTCGCCGGCCATGGCTGCGAGCGTTCCCTGCACAGCTGCGACAGCAGCCACGAATATCGTGACGTCGCCCACGGACAGCGCCCCCGCCTGCGCGGCACGTACCGACCACAGGAGCGCTATGCTGGAAATCAGGGCCGCCAGCAGTCCCAGCCCGCCTCCGGCCGCGAGTTGTCGCCTGTCCATGGCACGCCTCGCGGCATTGGCAGCCCGCCGGGCGGTCAGCATTCGCCCGCGTAGATACGCGCCGATACCAAGGAGCCGCACCTCCTTGGCCGCTGTCACAGTGGAAAGCAACTGACCATAGAAGACCTCACGCCGCTCGGTCGGCGAGATATCCCAGAACATGCGCGACCGACGTCGTGACAGCGCGACTTGCGCCACGAGCATCGGTATACCGGACAACAGGACAAGGGTCGCCAGTGCAGGGCTGAGCAGCCACAGCGAAACGACGAAACCGCTGACGGTCATGATCGCTCGGCCAATGCCCAGCACTCCGTTCACGGCTTGGTTGGGCATGTCGCTAGCCCGCTGCGCCAGCCGGAGCCGGTCGACGAACTGCGGGTCCTCGAAGCGCCCCAGTCCAACAAAACCCTCCACCGCACCGAAGAGCCGGTCCTGTGCGAGAACCCCCACCGCACGGTTGACCTGGGCGCCGAGGTACTGAGTGAACTGCGGCGTCACGGTGGCGACCAGGCCTGTCACCGCCAACCCGGCGGCGAGCCCAAGCAGCCGGCCCAGCCCAGCTCCAGAGGACAGGACGTCAATGACCAGCTTCAGCAGCCATGCGCTGATCACAGGCAACCCGGCCGTTGAGAGCGTGAGGATCAGGTACGACACAAGGCTCCCGGGCGCGGCCACGGCAGCCAGCGCGTACGCACCGACGATCAGCCGCACCGTGGACACCACCCGAACACCCCGCGGCCGCAGGCGCCGAACACGCATGATCAAGCGGCCACCGAAGGCGTGGTCAGGTCCACGTTGGTGACCCTGACCGTAAGCTGGCCGGCTTTCGTGGGTGCGACCATGAGGATGCTCGGATAGCGGTTGGCCTGGAACGCCATGCTCATCGCGCCTCTGTGCTCCTCGACCACCACCCGAGCCACTGGGCGAAGGCCTGCGACGAACTCTTCGTCCGACTCGTTCACACCAAGGACGACGGCCAGCACCCCGTCGCGCCCGGCGGGTGCCGACCGCGCGTACTCGACCAGTAGAGGCAGCTTGTCCTTGCACGGTGCGCAGCCCGCCGAGAGAAACGCCACCAACGTTTCGCCCTTCAACAGCTCGTTGCTAACCAATTGTCCGTCCACATCGGTCGAGGTGAAGTCACCGACCGGATCGCCCACTCCCAGCGAAGGTTGTGATCCAGGCATACCTGGAATGGCGGACAACTGTCCGGAGTGGTCTCGCAGCCGTCGGATGACGCCAACGGTGAGGATCAGGTCCAGGGAACACAGCAGCCCGACCAGCACTACCGCCGCTGCCAGGATATCCATCTGCATCTCCTCTATTCATCACGTCGACCAACCAGGAGGACAGTCGTCGTCGACCTGGGGCCGCAAGTGCTCGTGCTTCGGTCGGATGTTCGGGTTGTCGTTCTGGCACGAAAGTGTCCGTTGCAGAATGCATAGATCTTGCATATGGTCGCGGGTCTGCCTCTTCACCGACTCGTTCTGCATGCCCAGGAATGTGCCATGTGCAGGTTGTATGCACGCTGTGTCCCATCCTGAACCTGGCTTGAACGCTGCCTGGCCCGATGGTGGGTCACCCGAAAGGAAGGACGCCACATGCCGAAACTGCTCGAACGTCCGGTCGACTCCGTCTCGTCAATGATCGAACGGCTCGGCGACAGCCTGCTGAATCGACTCGTACCGAGTCAGAGCGCGGCGGCGGGTCACTGCACCTGCGGGTGCGATTGGCAGCACTGGGACTGTAAGAACTGCACCCGGTGCTGGGATTGCTCCGACTGCGAGAGCGGCGGAGGGTGCACCCACTGCGAGTACGTCGGAGGTTGTTGCTGACGGGTGAAGCACGACGCCCGGGTTCGTAATCGGTGGTGCCGCGCAGTGCGGTGCCTGCCAGATCCCATTGCGGCGGAGTCATGGTCCGCCGCAATGGGCCGGCTGACTGGCCGACAGTCGCCTTCCGCTCGGGGTTGCGCCCCCGTCAGGAGAAGGCTGCGCGAACTCCTGCTCATGACCACTGGTCTGCAAGGGAGGTTTGGTGGCTCTGCGGGCACTGATGGCTGCGATCGCAGCTGGACTGTTCCTTCGGCGGCGCTACCTCGTCGTTGTCGTGTCCGGGGCGAGCATGGAGCCGACGATCATCGCCGGCGAACGGGTTCTCGTCCGACGGGTTCGGATCGGCGCGGTGAGGCCGGGTCAGATCGTTGTCTTCGAGGGGACACCGGACGAGACCTGGAAGCTCGACGGCGATATGCCGCCGGCCGATGGAGGTGCGCACAAGCAGCCGGCGATTCACCCCGGCCCGGACAACACATCGCAGCACACCATCAAACGGGCCGTCGCCGTTCCCGGCGATCCGGTTCCTCGAGACGTCTGCCCGGTCCTCCGCGGTGTCCAGGAACCGGCCGTGCCCACCAATTGCCTTGTCGTCCTCGGTGATGCGCGCGACCAGTCCTACGACTCGCGTCATTACGGCTACGTACCAGCCGAGCTGTTGGTGGGCGTGGTTGTCCGCAAACTCGCCGTTCCGCGGCTCCCACTCGAATCCCAGCGCACCGATAACCGCCCCGGCCGGCACCGGTGATCCTCAGATGGTCAGCGCACAATGAAGAACAGATCGGATTGCACAAATTTCGCACATGTTTCCGGATAACTGGACGAATGAAATCCGCGTTATTTTGAGGCGGATGGCTTGTGGTCCCCTGAATATGAGAGGTGCCGGTGCAATCTCTGGAGATCGGATGTCGCTGTCTACTCGGCATCGTCTTCCTGTTGGCGGCCGTGAGTAAGCTGTCCGGGCGTAACGGGTTCCGGGCCTTCACCACCTCCATACAGAACATGCGCCTGCTACCCGTAATCCTGGTGCGCCCCGTGGCGTTGGCTGTGGTCGCGATCGAAGTGGCGATCCCACCGCTGTTGGCGGTGCCGCTCGCGACCACCGCAATTGCCGGCTTCGTCGTGGCCGGCGTCCAACTCACCGGGTTCAGCGTCGCGATCATGCTGTCCCTGCGACGAGGTCACCGGGTGCCATGTCGATGCTTCGGCTCGTCGAGCCTGCCGCTAGGCCCGCGGCATGTGGTGCGTAATGCCCTGCTCGTGGGCGTGGCCGTGCTCGGCGTCGTGGTGTCGGTTGGCAGCAGCCAGAGTCCGATGGCCACCCTCGTACTTGCCGGCGGAATCGGCCTTATCCTCGGCGGTCTGGTTGCGGCCCTGGACGACCTGATCACGCTCTTCCAGCCGCACTCGACGGCGGCTCGCGAGGGTACCGCGTAGCCACAGCGCCCTGTTCCAGCCCACACCAGATGCCACCGGGCATGCCGACAATCGACGGGGCAGTCGAGTCCAGGAAGCAGTGGCATAGTGATGCTCATGGGCAACGCGAGAGTCGGCGTCAACAATAGTCGTGCGGCCGTAATGGACTTCCGCGTTCTGGGAAGGCTTGGTGTTTCCTTCGATGGCCGAAGCATCGATTCTGGTACGCCAAAGCAACGCACGGTGTTAGCTGCGCTATTGCTCGACGCCAACGAGGTCGTCTCCAATGATCGCTTAATAGACTCCGTATGGTGGGATCCACCACCGGCGGCACGGGCGAATCTTCGTGCCTACATCACGGGCCTGCGACGCTCTCTGCATGTCTCGTCCGACAAGAGCTCTCGCCTGCATACCGAGCGCGCGGGCGGATATCGGCTTACCGTGTTCCCGCAAGAGTTGGACTTGGATCAATTCAAAGGCCTGGTCTCTCAAAGCGAGGAGGAGCTCAATCGAGGCCGCCTGCACACGGCGGCGAACAAGCTGTCGGACGCTCTGCGGCTTTGGCGTGGGCCGGTGCTCGATGGCCTTCTGGAGCGTGGCCCAGCCCTGGAAGCCAAAGCGGCGTCGCTTGAAGATCAACGCGCCTCGGTCGCCGAGCGATGGGCTCGACTCAAACTCAGTCTCCGGCAGCCGGATCCGGTTCTCCCTCAGCTTCGTGTTCTGGTCAAGGAGCATCCGTTGCGTGAGCCTTTGTGGGCACTCTTGATGCTCGCACTTTGTGCGGCAGGCCGACACAGCGAGGCGCTTTCGGCGTATGCCGACCTCTGCGCGATTCTTGCCAAGGAGTTGGGTACCGATCCGAGCCACGAACTGTGGCGCATGCATGAGGAGATACTTCAGGGCAACGATCCCTCAGCTCAGCTCACGGTCGCCGCCGACTTGAGACCCGCGCTGGTTGAGGTGCCCGGCAGGCAGTCCGAACCCGGAGCCCTCGCGATCGCGGAGCCAGTACGGCCGCATCAGTTGCCCGCAGGCGCTGGCACCTTCATCGGCCGCTCGTCCGAACTCGCCTGGGCAATTGGGCGGCTTAGCGAACCGGACGAGCGGATCGGACCGACGATCGTCGCCATCGACGGCGCCGCTGGAATAGGCAAGTCGGCGTTCGCTCTACAGGTAGCACAAGCTACCTCGGCCGTCTTTCCGGACGGACAATTCTATGTAGATCTTCAGGGCGCATCGAGCGGCCTGAGTCCGCGAGCCGAGGCTGACGTTCTGGCTCAGTTTCTTCGTACACTCGGCGTCCGTCCCGCAGACGTTCCCCAAGACATCGCGCAAGCGGCAGGACTGTTCCGCTCGCTGCTCTCCGGGCGCCGCATCCTGATTGTGTTGGACAACGCCGCCTCACTGGAGCAGGTTCGCCCATTGATACCGGGAAACTCCGGAGGTGCGGCCCTCATTACGAGTCGTGAGCACCTCGCCGGATTGGCGGAGGCAGTACGCATCCCGCTCCGGTTGCTCTCGTGGACGGACGCTGTGACATTGCTCGGCACGCTCTGTGGTGGCCCCCGGCTCTCGGCGGAGCCAACCGCCGCGGCACGACTCGCATCTCTCTGCGGATACCTTCCTCTTGCCTTACGGATCGTCGGTGCGAGGCTCGCCTCGCGGCCTGACTGGTTGCTAGCCGCATATGCCGATCGATTGCAGGCCGCGCGGTCGCGCCTGGACGAGTTGGCTGTCGCGGATCTGGCGGTCCGTCCAAGCCTGGAGGTGACGTACAACGGCTTGACCGAGCAGGCTCAGCAGACTTTTCGCCGGCTGGGCTACTTCCGTCCAGTCAAGTTCTCGCCGTGGGTGGTAGCAGCACTCGCGGATTGCTCCTTAACACAAGCAGAACAGCTGCTTGACGAGCTCGTCGGCGTTCACTTGGTCGAGACCTCAGGACGTGTTGAGCCGCAGTACCATCTGCATGACCTTGTCCGGTTGTACGCCCAGGAGCTGGCAATGGCCGAACCCGACCATGCCCGCACCGCAGCTGTTCGACGACTTGTCGGAGCGTGCCTGAGTCTGGTCGAACTGGCGAATCTACAGCTGCCAGTGGACTTTCTCGGTGTCACCAAGCACCGGCTCGCACGTTGGAGTCTCCCACGGTCCGATCTCGAGAGACTCACCGCGGATCCACGAGCATGGTTCGAGCGAGATCGTGCCGTCCTCTGCACCGCCGTCGAGGACGGGCTTGAGGTCGGAGCGGTTCGCCTCGCCGGACACCTCGCCGTGTCGTTGTCGGCCTTCCTACGAATCGATGGCCACCTGGACGTCTGGCGGCGGGTGCAGACGAAGGCCCTCGAGGCGGCGCTCTTGGCCAACGACCGACTCACCGAGGCCAGATTGCGCCGTGAGCTCGCCGAGTTGGACACTCTTCTCGACAGGTACACAGAGGCGATCCATCACTTCGAGGCGGCCTATGCTATCTGCAAGGGGCACGATCGCCGGTATGAAGCAGCCTGCAGTGCCGGGCTTGGGTATCTGTACCGTCTACAAGGTGCGTACGATTCGGCGCTCAAATACTTCGGTATCGCACGAGACCTAACGCTGGACACGGCAAATCTCCACGGCTTCGTCTACGCCTCCAACGGCATCGGAGTCGTTCACCTCGAGCGCGACGAGATCGTTGGCGCCGCCGACCGATTCGAGGAATGCCTGCGGCTGAGCAGGCAAACAGGATACGTCTCGGGAGAAGCGCAAGGACTTCGCTGTCTCGGCTACATCGAGCGCCGACGTGGCGACCATGTGCAGGCAGCGCGAAACTTCTCGGCAGCCAAGGAGATCAGCGACCGGATCGGCGACCAGCTCGAGTCCGCACATGCGGCCTGCTGGTTGGGCGAAGTGCTCGTTCAGCTGGGAAGACCGTTCGAAGGTCGCCGACTGCTTGCGGAGGCACTGTGGGTGGAACGCAAGTACCACAACACGTGGGGCGAGGCCGCCGTGATGCGCGCGCTTGCCCGTGCACAGCTGACCGCCGGCCAGCCAGCGCACGCGTTGCGACGCGCGGAGGCGGCTGCCGCGATCTGGCAGCGCCTCGGTTCTCCGTACTGGCTTGCGACTGGACTCGACACCCTGGCCGACGCCCAGGACGCGCAAGGCGACCAAGCCGCAGCGCAACTGAGCCGGGCGAGAGCCTCCCAGCTAAGAGCTCGACTCGGTACGCCCGACTCGAAGGAAGTGGGGGAGGCCGAGCCAGCAGCCGGCAGCGGCGAGGCCGAGTGAGCTGCCACCCACGAGCCACCTGCGGCGCCGCTGGTCCTCCCGCTGCTGAAAACGATCACCCGGCTGCCGGGTCGGAGAGGCGTGAGCAATGCCTCGCGCAGCCACTGGAAGGTGATTCGTACGTCGCCTTCCCAATTGACGGAGAACGTCTCCCAGATCTGACGCCGGCCTCGGGCAACCGCGGGTGCGTGGCTCACTTGCTCCGGTCATCGAAGGGCTCTGCCATCATGACCGCATGGACGTGACTCTCGATCGGGAAACCGGGGATGGCGACGAAGCGCAGGTGGTCGTGAAGCTGCAGACGCCGGATTGGGAGCTCAATATCCATGCGGCGGCAGAAGCCGTCGCGGAACTCGGGGCGATCCGCGAGACCAACTGGGCGGCCAGGCGTTGTCTCCACATCGGCTACTCCGCCGGCGCACCTGTGCACTGGGCGGCGGAGGGCGAGACAGCGACCATCCTGGTAGGGATGGACGATGAGAGTTGGGACTTCGCTGTCTTGGTCCCGACCGCGATCGTGGATCAAATCGTCGCAGACGTAGCAGCCAGACGCTGGTGAGCTGCACGCCAGGCGGCAGGGCCCGTCACCAGACCAAGGCACGCCAAGCACGAGGCGCCGCCCGGACCAGAATCGGACGGCGTCTCACCCTGCTCACTTGTCAACGGGCTCCAGATCAGCTGTAAGCCTCGTTCTGGTCTTGGACGCGCTGTTGGTCGTCGGACAGGATCTGGCCGTCGACAGCTACCAGGTCGAGGGAGTGCTCGTGGAGAAACGTGATGAACCACGGCAGCTGATAGGCCTCGGCCACCGCCGCGCTGATCTTCTTCAGCATCGTGCGCTTGACGTCGGTCGGGACACCCTCAGGAACGTGTGCGATGAACGCGGGCCGGGCCGGTTCGGAGCCGAGAAGTCCGTCCTGGCTCACGCTGTCCTGGACGTTCGTGGGTTGGCGCCTTTGGCTAGTCCATTGCGGTCGCTTCGATCGCGACGAGCAGCTCGGGCCCGGCGAGTTGGGACACGCCGAGCACGGTGGTGGCGAAGCGCTGGCCTCCGAATCGCGCCGTCACCAGGGGAAAGTTCTGAAGTAGGGCGTTGACGTCGGTGGCGTAGAAGTTGAGCCGGACAACGTTGGCGAGGGTCATGTCGGCGTCAGCGAGGACGGTTTCGAGGTTGTCGATCGCGCGCTCGAGCTGGGCGGCCAGGTCGCCCGGATGCTGAGGGTCGCCGTTGGCGTCGACAGCGTCTTGTGCACTGCAGATGAGTTCTCTGCGATGCCCCTGGACGAGCTGCGCTTGGTCGAAGCCGAGCTGAACCGAGAACGGCCACGGGTTGATAGCTGTGCGTTCCATTACTGGTCCTCTCCATGAGATGGCTTGTACCTTCTCGTCGGCGAAGCCCGGGTCGAACAGAGAGCGCCGTCCGGGTCGACGTCGACCGTGAGGCAGCTGTCCGGGGTGTCTTTTGCTGAGCCGGCTGGTTTGAAGGGCCCCTTATAGACAGCCGAGGACGGGATTTCTCATCGGTCCGCTCACGCTGGAGGTCGAATGAGGCGTGTTCGCCACGCGTCGATGTCGACGTCGGCGAGGTCGGTGTCGTCCAGCAGGATCCGGCCGGAGGCGGGTCGGCACCTGCCGGTGAGGAGTCTGACCAGGGTCGTCTTCCCCGCGCATGTCCGATGACACCCATAGTTCTCAGGTCGACCACGTGCTCAGCTGGTGCTTCGGCATGGTCCGGACGAACGAGCACGGCGGAGTTTTCGCCTGTTGGTACAACAGCGGCGAAACCCTTCTCTCCCTGCCCGAAGCAGCCTAAGGTTGAGGGGTGGGCTCTTGTGCCAGATCTGGGCACGAGCCCCGGGGAGGGCGCTGTGCATGATCGGATCCGGCCGAGGCGGCCTGAGCGGGTGGGGTCGACGACTCCAGATCCACGACCGACTCCGCTGCCCCATGACGCGATACTCCGCCTGCAGCGCACCGTTGGAAACGCCGCGGTCGCCCTCACCGTTCAGCGGATTCCGGTGAACAAGCATGACATGAAGGTGCTGAAGAAGGTGCCGGACAAGAAACAGCGCAAGGAGATCAAGAAGAGGCTCGAAGCGCTGCCGAGCACGAGCGAACGGCTGTGGCGCAACCTGACCGACTGGTTCGGTCCCACCGATCAGAACCTCGATCTCCAGCTCGCCTACCTCGCCAACCTCTACTCGTTGCTGTTGAAGGGCGCTTCCCTGGAAGAGATCGGTGAGGAACGTAAGGCCTATGCGTCCGCTTTCACCATGGGCGGTACGACAGGACAGGGAAAGCAGGAGTCGAAGGGCAAGGAACCAGAGAAGGAGAAGGAGGTCGAAGATCGGCGGAGCGAGAAGCCGAGAGGACGGCCGGTGTTCGGGCCCGGGTTCTCCGTCGAGCCGAGCCAGCTGACCTCCGCCCGGACCACCCTGCAGCGGCCGGCGTCCTTCTCCGACTTCCCGGCCAACGACCAGCCATTCCTTCTCACTGTCTTCGATGCGTACAACAAGGGAAGGATCGCTGACTGGGGGACGCTCTACGAGCAGTACTACAAGCGCTCCGAGACCAAGGCCGCGCTGAACAACCCGCCGTCGCCAGACGACTATGTCAGGCTGATCCGGACGGCCGACAACCTCGGCGGTGGGCCGCTGCCCCGGGCCGGAGCGGTGCGCGCACAGATGAACAAGGCGACCCAGCCGGGATCGCCCCGCACACCGGGGGAGGTGGAGAGTGCCGCCTTGATCTCTCACCCGGACGGCTATCCGATCGCCGAACCCACTCAGGGCTCCATCGGCTGCCGGGTCTACCTCAACGTCCTGCCCCGGTGCGCCCCGTTGGTGTACGGCGAGGTCCGCCAACTGCCGGAGGTGACCTGGGCCAAGCTCGGAAGCCACGAGTCCGCCACCACCGTTCGAGACACGATCGTCCTCTACACCGAGGACAAGCCGTCGGCGATGCAACTGTGCGGTCGGTTGCTCGCCTTCCAGCAGCAGCCGGTCGGCGGCGGCCAGGGCGCGACCAAGGCGAGCTTCTTCGTCGACGAGATCGTGCACTTCACACAACCGATTCCGGGTCTCCCCGGCGTCGGCGTCGGCGAGGACCTGTCCCCGACCAGGTTGACCAAGGCCTACGGCGCAGACCTGAACCTCTCGTTCTCCCAGCTCCGTACGATGCTCGTGTTCAAGGCTCTGACCAAGTCCGGAAACGACCAGAGGCGCTTCGAGGCGGAGCTGGTGAGGAACTTCCAGGCAGCCGAGATCAGTCCGGCGCAGCCCTGGCAGGAAGGTAACCCCGACAAGCTGATCGCGGTGCTGAAGGACCTTCTGGGTTAACGCAGCTCCAGACCGAGGTCCAGCGCCGGGCGGAGAGGCCGCCCGACGCTTCGAGGCGGGTTCCTACCCAGGCGCTGTCGGTGAACGTCCCATGCCTCCTGAGGCGGTCGCAAGATCGTATTGACGCTCGGGTGGGGCAAGGCCCCGCGGCTGGGCAGTTCGCGATCGTTTTCGCCGTTGCCGAACGCGCACTCCCAGACATACCCTGCCCAATCGACCGTCCGATCGGGATCGAGGCCGGCTTGGCGTTCAATCACCTCGATCAGGTTCTCGACCAGGCGCAGTGTCAATGGGGAACGCGACATCGGCTCGCCTGAGACAAAATCCACGACATGGTACGCAGTGCCGTCGACGGTCTCGCCGGCCGCGAGCCATCGCGGCGTCGGATAGCCGGCGGCCCGGATCCTGTCGATGAGCTGCGGCAGATGCCCAATTCGGTGCGCCACGT
Source organism: Flindersiella endophytica (assembly GCF_054779015.1). Lineage (NCBI taxonomy): Bacteria > Bacillati > Actinomycetota > Actinomycetes > Propionibacteriales > Nocardioidaceae > Flindersiella > Flindersiella endophytica. The sequence continues at coordinate 99,358 of NZ_BAAGYY010000027.1, read as the reverse complement.
CGGTGTTGAGCTTCAGAACTGCACGCCGGTCACCGCTGTCAGACAACAGCCAAGCTCCTCCGAACCCGTCCTGGCACCGCTCGCGAAGAACAAACCGAACGCCGTGCGCTTGGTTGATCTCATTCACAAGCTCTTGCGTGGCGTGCCGTGCTCGACCGGATCGCCGACCGGCTGGCCGGCGCGCTCACACCGGCTGGCCGCGGCCACCCGTGGCCGGAGCTCCTGCCGCGATCCTGGAGTGATCGCAAACCGGCTCCCTACCGCTGGACAGCGGGGCGGTTGGCGGGGCACCCTGTCAGCTGTGAGCAGTAAAACCGATCCGCGCCTGCGTGAGCTTCGCCTGCTGCGGAAGGTCCGCGACCGGATCGATCGGGAGTACGCGCAGCCGCTGGATGTGGAGGCGCTGGCCCGTGGTGTCCATCTGTCGGCGGGGCATTTGAGCCGGGAGTTCAAGGCGGCCTACGGCGAGTCGCCGTACAGCTATCTGATGACGCGGCGGATCGAGCGGGCCAAGACCTTGTTGCTGCGGGGTGACCTGTCGGTCACCGATGTCTGTTTCGCGGTCGGCTGTTCTTCGCTGGGTACGTTCAGCACGCGGTTCTCCGAGCTGGTCGGGATGTCGCCGAGCACCTACCGTCGGGTGGCGCAGGGCGAGACCGAAGGCATCCCCGCCTGCGTCGCCAAGCAGGTCACCCGGCCGATCCGGCAGCAAGCGCCCTCGCCCGTCCGCGCCTCGCGCTGAGACCCGCACGCTTGGCATACGACCGGCGCCCTGGGTAGACCCGGCCGCTCGACGTGGAGACGCAGGCTCGCGATGTCCACCTGTCCGCCCGGCCAAGGCCCTGCTGCTGCCCCGCGACCTGTCGGTCACCCGGCCGATCCGGCGGCAAGCGCCCGCGCCCGCCCGCGGCCGGCCGCGTACGCCAGCATCGGGTGAGCGACTGCCAGCACAAGACAGGTCGCCGCGAGCGTGCACCACAACCAGGCCGGTCCCGCGGACTGCAGCAATCGCGTGCCCGCGACCGGCGCCGCGACGGCGGCGATGCCCCAGCAGGTGCCGTACGCCGCGAGGTAGCGGCCGGTCGCCGCGGGCGGAGCGAGGTCGGCGACCAGCGCGAACGCCCGGCCCATCAGCAGCAGGTCGCCGGCGCTCCAGCACACCGTCCAGATCGCGAACGCCGGAACGCTCGTCGCCGTCGCGTATCCGGCGAGCCCGGCCGCCAGCAGCAGGTACGAGACGACCAGCGCGGCCGGGGTGGCCAACTCGTTCACCGCTCGCAGCCGGAGCAGCGGCTGGCCGGCGATGATCGTGAGCGCCGAGACCGTACCCAGCAGGCCGGCGTCGGCGGGTTCCAGGCCACGGCTTGCCATCGCCAGCGGCAGGCAGGTGATCGCCGCCATGTAGACCAGCGCGGCCAGCGTTCCGGCGACCCAGAGGCCGATCAGACCGCGGTCCCGCCACGGACTCGCATCGCCGGCTGCACCCGCGGCTTCGCCTGGCGGCCGACGCCTGTCCGCGGGCAGGGCGAGCCGGATCATCAGCGCGCAGGCCAGGCACGTCACCGCGTCGGCGACGAACAGCCAGCGCAGGTCCCATCGGCCGAGGCCGGCGGCCAGCAGCCCCGCGCCCATGCCGGCACCGGCGAGCGCGGCGTTGAGCAGGCTGTACGCGCGTACCCGCAGGTCCGACCCCGCCACGTCGGCGATGATCGCCTGGCTCGGCGGCTCGTACAGCTCGAACGCCAGCCCGAGCAGCACCGCGAACCCGGCGACCGCCGGGAGCGTGGTCGACCAGGCGATGCCGAGCTGGGCGACCGCGCACGCCACCAACCCGAGCTCGATCGTGCGCCGCTGCCCGAGCCGGTCGGCGAGCCAGCCGCCGGCGAGCCTGGACGGGATGGTCGCCAGCCCGAACCCGGCCGAGACCAGCCCGGCCGTCGCGGCACTGACGCCGAAGTCCGTACTGATCAGCATGGTGAGGAACGCCAGCGAGAACGCGCCGAGCCGGTTGATCGCGCGGGCGGCGACCAGCAGCCAGATCACCCGGGGCATGGCGCGAAAACCTCCGTCACTGCCTAATCGGATATGGTCAGTTACGGCGTAACCATATGACGATTGGAAGTGACTGGTCAAGTGATGTTCGACAGTCACGTGGCGACGCTGCTGGAGGTCGCGGTCGCGCTCGTCAACGGCCTGACCGACGGCACGCGGCACGGCCGCCCGTTCACGGCACCGCGCGACGACGAGCTCGGCGCGGCGGTCACCGATCTGCTGCCGTCGGCCGAAGCTGTGCCGGCGGACCAGGCCGCGTACCTGGCGGAGACGGCAAGCCGCATGCGCGCCGTCTTCCAGGCCGCCGCCGACGGCTCGTTCGACACGGCGGCCGCCGACCTCAACGCCCTGCTACGTAAGACCGGCGCGCGTCCACAGCTCGACCGGATCGGCGGCGACCCGTGGCAGATCCACTTCCACGGCTACGAGGACACCTACGCCGTCGGCTGGAGCGCGGGCTGTGCCACCGCGCTCGCGCTGGCGATCGGCAGCCCGCTGGCCGGGCGCCTCGGCGTCTGCGCCGCCGGCCAGTGCGACCGCGTCTACGTCGACACCTCGCGCAACGCCACCCGCCAGTTCTGCTCGACCGCCTGCCAGAACCGCGTGAAGGCCGCGGCGTTCCGCGCCCGCCAGGCCTCCGGCCGCGACGCCTGACCGCTCAGGTCGTTGTCTCGACGCGTCCGCTTGCGGTCACGCGCAGATCCGTTGTGGCCGCCCTTCCGTAGTACCTGGTGAAGGCTCAACCACCACACGACCACGGCGGGGCGCGGCGTACCCGCCGAGGAGGGTAATCGTCTTGCTGAACCGTCGAGGATTCTTCGTCACGACCGGCGCCGCGCTCCTGGCCGGCGCAGCGGCGCTGGGCACCGCCCCGGCCGCCCTGGCGAACGTCGACCCGTCGAAGCCGCCACTGGACGTACGCGTCGCGCGTGTCTCGGGCAACACCGTCACGCTGGCCTGGACGCCGCCGGCCAACAACAACTTCTGGTGGATCTACATCTACGACAACGACGCGAAGGAGTTCATCACCGACGCCGGGAAGTCCGAGGCCACGCTGCAGCGCCTGCGCTCGGGGACGACCCATACCTTCACCGCGATCTACGGTGAGTTCACCGACGACCCGAAGAACTCCGGGCCGAACTTCCTGGAGTCAGCGCCGAGCGCACCCGTCGAGGTCACCCTGCCACCAAGCACCGACACCACCGCACCCACGACACCGGGCCGCGTCCGGCGGGAGGCCACGGGAGACGGCACGGTGTTCCTCACCACCTGGGACCCCTCGACCGACGACGTGACACCGCAGGCCGAGATCCAGTACGACATCGTCAACTGGACCGGCTTCACCGAGTTCTACGGCGGCACGTCCGGCACCACCGACTGGGGCGCCTCCAGCGTCCGCGCGGTGGACGAGGCCGGCAACCGCTCCGCCACCGGCTGACCCTCGACCGCCCAGACACCCGCCGGCCGCCGGGCCAGATCCTCCCCGGCGGCCGGCCTGCGGGGAGATGTGGCGCCCACGTTCGAGGCGTGGGCGTCTGTGGCCGGTGACCCCGCCGACAGCTGGACACCGCGGGCCAGCGCCTCCACATCCAGCGGCTACGTCGCCGCTTTCAGCCGGGACAGGGCGAGGGAGACTGCGGCGAGCACGAGCCCCGCGCCGAGCGCGACGGGATCCAGCCACGGAACGCTCAGAACGTAGCCCAGCAAGGCGATCACCGTCGTCGCGGCGAGTCTCTCCACGCCCACGGCCGGCGCACCGAGGCGGCCGCCCACTGGCTGGGCGTCCTCGCCGAGCTCCGAGACCTTGCCCCTGATGCCGCGGTGGCTCTGCTGACCGCGCGCCGCGATGAGTTGACGGCTGGAAAATACGTTCTGGCCCGGTGTCGAGAACGCGGCGCCGGCTCCGTCCTTGGTACATCAGCGGCCACACCGGCCGCGCGGTGAAGAAGGAGATCCACCATGGCGATCAAGCGGATGGAAAACGTGGGCATCGTCTTCGACGACCTCGATGCGGCAGTCGCGTTCTTCCTCGAACTCGGTATGGAGTTGGAGGGCAGAGCGCAGGTCGAGGGCAGCTGGGCGGACCGCTGCGTCGGGCTCGACGGCGTCCGCTGCGATATCGCGATGTTGCGGACGCCGGACGGCCACAGCCGGCTCGAGCTGGCGAAATACCGCAGTCCAGCGGTCATCGGGACCGGCCGGGAGAACCCTCCGCACAACACGGTGGGCATGCATCGCGTGATGTTCGCCGTCGACGACATCGATGACGTCGTTGCCCGCCTGCGGAGCAAGCACGGCGCCGAACTCGTCGGCGAGGTGGTGCGGTTCGAGGACAGCGTCCGGCTCTGTTACGTCCGCGGCCCGGAAGGGATCTTCGTCGGGCTGGCCGAACAGATCAGCTGACCGCCCGTCGCGACCTACCAGGAAAGAAGGAGAGACGACCATGCAGCAGGAAGAAGTCACCGAGGTTCTGAACCGGCCGATCAGTCAGGAACTGCTGGCGCGCGACCTGACCCGGCTGGCCTACGTCGCCAAGGACGGCACGCCCCGCAACGTCCCGATCGGGTTCGCCTGGAACGGCGCGGAGATCGTGATGTGCACGGCGAAGAACGCGCCGAAGCTCCGGGCCCTGGACGCCAACCCGATGGTGGCCCTGACGATCGACACCGAAGTGCACCCGCCCAAGATCCTGCTCATCCGGGGGCGGGCCGAGCTGGACTACGTCGACGGCATCCCGGACGAGTACCTCGAGGCGAACACCACCTACCAGATGACGCCCGAGCAACGGGTCGAGTGGGAGGCGGGGGTGCGTTCGCTCTACAGCGACGGCATGGTGCGGATCGTCGTTACTCCGACCTGGGCGAAGCTGATCGACTTCGAGACCACGCTGCCGAGCGCGGTCGAGGAGCTGGTCAGACAGCAGGAGGAACGTCGGAACGCTTGAGCGGCCGAGGTCTCAGGTGGGGCGGCTGTGGAAGAGCAGCGGGTGCAGCAGCGCGGCCAGGTCGCGGTGGTCGCGGACGGGACGGGCGAACGCCACGCGAACCCAGCGCCGGTCCGGCGGCGAGGACTCCGGCGCACCGGTGGCGGCGGTGAAGCCGTACCGGTCGACGCGGACGGTACGTGGAGCTGCCACGCACGCCAGCCCGGCCGCGCTCAGGGCACAGCGCAGGTAGCTCTCGATCTGGGCGGTGTGGTGGTCGGACAGGTCGAGCAGCAGGTCGCGCTCGATGGCGTGGAGCGGGTCCGCCGGCGCGGTGCGATACGCGTCCAGGTCGAGGTCGTGGATCGGACGGTGGAGTCCGGCGTCGTGCACGAGCCAGTCCGACGGTTCGAGCTGGACGCGCTCCACCTCCAGCCGGCCGATCGTCGCGCCGTGACCGACGTCGAGCAGGTCGTTGGCCGGGTTGGCGTCTGCGAACTCCAGCTTGGCCGCGGCCACCTCGGCCTCGCTCAGCCGCCGCAGCCGGCCCGCGATCCGCACCGCTCCGAGCGAGGGCGCGCCATCGACCGGCGGAACGTCCTGGACGTACAGCAGCGCCGTCGGCCCGGGCGCGCCGGGCAAGGGGAGCGCGGCTGCCAGTGGCGAGCCGTCCTTGGCCAGCACCAGCGGCCGCCCGGACGAGTCGCCGGCATGCTGGACGTCCTTCAGGCGGGTGCCGAGCGCGATCCGCAGTGAGCCACGCAGCGGACCCCGAGCGAGCGTACGAGCCACTTCGGCGGCGGACGGTCTCATAGCCACCTCCCTTGGTAAGGGTAGCCTAACTTCACCCCGCACGCGACCCCACCAGTGGCTGTCCCGCCACTGTCCCTGGCTCGACGAAGACCGGCGTGTCCGTGACGTCGAACGTGATCCGCCCGTCGCCCACCTCGACCGGGTGAGGGTCGCCGAACGCGTCGACCGCGCCACCCTGCCCCCGACCACCACCCCACTGCGGCGCCGGCCAGGGCAGGGCGATCCGGACCGCGGGCTGGTGCTCACCCTCCAGTGCGTCACGGTGGTCCCAGGCGACGAACAGCGGCGGGCGCCCTGAACGCTCGACCTGGAACGCGTAGATCGTCCCGCCGGCAGCGACCGGTGTCACCCGCCGCACGCCCTCGAGCAACCCGGCCAGCAACGCGAACGTGTCCGCCGCCGGATGCCGAACGCTCAGCTCCTTCCCGTCGTACGCGAGCAACGGCAGCTTGCCGAACATCAGGTGCATCATCATCAGGTGGTCGACCGGCCCGGGCACCTCGTTCGCGAGGTTCCAGTACGCCAGCCGGCGTACTCCCGACGACAGTGCGAGCAGCGTGCGCGCGACCAGCTGCCGGCAGTTGATCCGGTGCCGCGCGGCCTCCAGCTCCGGCGGGCAGCCGGTCATGAACATCCGCACCTTCGGCGGCAGCGAGTCCATCCGGTCGTACAGCGCCCGCAGCGCCCGGCGCTCCGGCGTCTCCTGTTTCGCCTGCTCCGCAAGGGAATCCGTGCTCTGGGCCACCGGCGGGGGCGCGGCGAACGCCTCCATCATCACCGCCCGCATCGCTGCCTCGGCCTCTGGGAACTCGAACGGTACTGGCCCGCCGTGCTCGCCGGCGACGATCGGCTTGAGGTAGCCGTGCGCGCGCATCAGCTTCCGCGCGGTCTCCACGAACTCCGGCACACGCACCGGATCGCCGTACAGATGAACGGAGAAGACGTCGAACGCAGCACGCCCCATGTCGGTGAGGTGCTCGAAGAACCGGCGCTCCGGGCTGCCGGCGGCCGAGCTCAGCACGTCGTACCCACAGCCGCCGAGCACGACCAACGCCTCCGAAGACAGGGAGGACGCCGCGGCCTTGACCGCCCCGTGGAACGTCCGCAGCTGGCTGAGGTACTCCTCCGCGGTCCCCGCGAACAGCAGGTCGTTGCTCGGTTCGTTGTCGCACTGCCAGTAGCGCACCCGGCCACCGCAGTGCCGCACCAGCCGCTCGACGAACTCGCCGTACGCCCGCTGGTCCTTCGCCGGCGACGGCGGCAGGAAGTCGGTCGGCTGCCGGGTCGCCCATCGCGAGCTGGAGCAGACCGTCACCCAGAGCTCGACGTCCTCGGCGCCTTCGAGCTGGGCGAGCAGCGCGTCGACCGCCTCCCAGTCGTAGCGCCCGGGCGACGGCTCGACCTGGCTCCAGAAGACGTACGCGCGGATCAGCCCGGCGCCGAGCGAGCGAGCCTGCGGCACGAACTCGTCGGGCCGGCCGAACAGGCCGTACGAGATGCCGCGCACGACGCCCAGCCGGACGTCGGAAAAGTCCTGTGGATCTGCGGACACGAGAAACCAGCCTCCAGAAAGTTTATATAGTAAACCGGAAGTGTAGCTGATAAACTTCGATCCATGCCCGAGCCGTTGAGCGTGATCTGGAACCAACCACCGCCGCCCAGGCGGCAGCGCTCGCTCGGCCGCGAGGAGATCGTGGCCGCGGCGATCGACCTCGCCGACGAGCAGGGCGTGCGGAGCTTGACGATGAAGACGCTGGCGGCCCGGCTCGGCTCCTACTCGCCGATGGCGCTCTATCGCTACGTCTACAGCAAGGAGGGCCTGATCGACCTGATGCTCGACGCGGCCGTCGCGGAGGTTTCGCTGCCCGAGCGGCCGAGTGGCGACTGGCGCACCGACCTGTGGACGCTCGCGATCCGGACGCGGCAGATGACGCAGCGCCACCCTTGGTACGCCCAGTTGGTGCACAGCCGCCCGCCCGCCGGCCCGAGCGGCATGCTGCGTACGGAGTTCGTGCTCACCGTGCTGCTGGAGCAAGGCGTATCGACCGCGCTGGCGATGACCTACGCCGCGTTGCTCGACCGGTACATCGTCGGCAGTGGACTGCAGGAGGCCGAGGAAGCGAGGTTCGAGCGCGCGCAAGGCCTGACTGACGCCGGCAGCCTGTTCGCCGCGATCGGCGCCGTCCGCGACCTCGCCGCCGCCGACGGCCAGGTGCCTCACCTGACCGAGTGGTTGTCCAATCCGTCCGGGCCGACCGCCGAGGAACAGTTCGAGCTCGGCCTGACGTTCCTGCTCGACGGCATCTCGGCCCGGATCTGAGGCGGATCCTAGGCGCCCCCTGGTCGGCCGTTCTTCAGCAGCGCGACCACCGGTGCGAGCTCGTCGAGGAAGCCCGAGTTGATCGTGACGTAGGAGATGCCGAGCTCCGCTCGCCAGCGCAGCAACGTCTCCGCGCCCTGCTCGGGCGAACCGGGCAGCACGGTGACCGGCTTGGCCGCGAGCAGGTCGGCCATGCTCACGCCGGTGAAGCGTTCCAGCCACGGTGCCGGCTTGTCTCCGGCAGCGAGGAGGTTGAGCGCGAGCTCGATCTCGGCGAGTCGTTCACCCGCGGCCGCCCGCAGCCTCGCGATCGTCGACTTCGCCTTGCTCTCGCTGGATGTCGGACCCCACGCCAGCGTCACGATGTCCGCCTCCCGGGCGGCCAGCGCGAGCATCTTCGGCCCGGCGGCGGCCAGCAACAGCGGGGGACGTACGGGCCGGCCCTTCAGATACGCCACGGTGTCCGCGAGTCGCCGGATTCGTTCCTCGGTGGTGCCGTAGTCGACGCCACTGAGGGTGTACGCCTGCTCGCCCGCATCCGGCCGTCCGGTGCCGAGGCCGAGCTCGAACCTGCCGCCGGAGAGTGTCTGCAGCGTTTCGGCCTGCCAGGCAAGCATCCTGCGGTCACGGAAGGCGTCGACGGCGACGAACGTGCCCACGTGGAGGCTCGTCGTCACCGCCGCCGCTGCCGACAACATGGTGATCGGGTCGAGGCCGTGCTGCGGATCCGGTGAGACGAGCGCGTCGTAGCCGAGGTCCTCCGCCTTCCGGGCGAGCTCGGTCCAGCCCTTCACATCGGCAGCCCCGCCGACGACTCCGAACCGGAACGGGCGAGTCTGCTTCTGTCCTGTCTGCTCTGTCATGCCACGACTCTGCCGGTCAAGCAGGGTCCGCGGCATCGCACCGCCGGCGCATCCCGCCTTACTCCCGCTGGCGTACACACCACGCCGAACGGCCTCCAACACGCCGGCCAGGGTGCAGTCGAAGTGGCGCCGCTCGGCCGACGCGCGCGCTGCCGTTCCCGGCGAGGCTGAGTCCAGTCAACGTGAACCACCCCTACGGACTGGAGCTGAAACGATGTCCACCTCGACCGACTACAAGCCTCGACAGCAAGACCTGCCCGCCATGCCGGCAGGGTTCGACCGCGCACTTGGGTGGGCGGCAGACCTGCTTGCCCGGTACAGCGTTGATGTCCTGCGGATCAGCCTCGGCATTGTGTTCTTCGCCTTCGGTGTCCTGAAGTTCTTCCCGGGCGTGAGTCCCGCGCAGGACTTGGTGATCCGTACGATCGAGAAGCTGACGTTCGGCGTCCTGTCGGGCGAGACCGCCTTGCTGGTAACGGCGATCACCGAGTGCTTCATCGGCGTGACGTTCGTCAGCGGCAAGCTGCTGCGTACCGGCCTGGTCGTGCTGGGCGGCGCGCTGGTCGGAATCATGTCGCCGCTGGTGCTGTTCCCCGGCGACCTGTTCCCTGGCGGAGTCCCCACGCTGGAAGCGCAGTACGTCTTCAAGGACATCGTGCTGGCGGCCGCCGGCCTGGTGGTCGCCGCGAAAGCGCTGGGGGTACGAATGGTCCAGCGCCGGCCCGCCTGACGTGCTGAGGTGTCAGGGCCCCTCCTGGTGGTACTCCCGAGGTACCGGCGACCAGGAGGGGCTCATGAAGCTGTACGCGGAGCGGCCAGTTCGGTTCATCGTCCAAGTCATCGTCGACATCGCAGCCATCGGAGTCGGCGTGCTCCCCGCCCGGTTCGCACTCGACCTGCACGACCAGTTGCAGCGGTTGCGGACTCCCGGCGAACGCCTGGTGGACGCCGGCGGCGGGCTCCGCGACACGTTCGGGTCAGCCGCCAGGCAGGCTTCGGAAGTTCCCGTCGTCGGGGACAAACTGGCCGATGCGTTGGGAACCGGCTCGAAAGTCGGAGACCAGCTCGGTGACGCCGGGCGCTGGCAGATCGAAGCGGTCGACGACCTGTCGTTCTGGCTGGCGATCGTCGTCTTCGCCTTGCCTGTCATGTTTCTGCTGCTTACGTGGCTTCCGCTCCGGCTGAGGTTCGCGGTGCGAGCAGGGGCCGCCCATCGGCTGCGGAAGCTCGGAGCCTCGGGACTCGACCTGCTCGCGATGCGCGCGCTGGTCAACCAGCCGTCGCGGCGAGCACGCGAGACCGCAAGCCTGCTTGAACGTTGGCGAGAGTCCGATCCGGACGCGACCGCCCGGCTGGCCGGGATGGAGCTCAAGCGGCTCGGCCTAAAAGTGCGCTAAAGCGAAACTACAGATCCCGCCCTCACCCTTTGCTCATTGGCTGATCGTGCCGGCAGTCGGCCGGCCGTCATTGGGGAGGGGCCATGCGATCGCGCTGGGCGAAGAGACCGCTGGTGGCTTTGATCGGCCTTGCGTTCATCGTGCAGGGTTGTCAGTCTTCCGCAGATACGCCCGTTTCACAACCCGGCCTGCCACCGGGAGCGAGTAGTTCGCCGCCACGCCAGCAACCGGCCACCAAGCTCCGTGCCGGCGGTTCGACCGACACCACCGTTCCCAGCGCCAAACGGGCGATCGTACGCCCACCCGGCGCGGTGCCGGACAACGTCAAGCTGCCGGCGGTCACGCACCCGAAGCCGGCCGGGCAGACCCGGCTGACCAAGGTGCCGACCCGGACGACACCCGCGAAAGCCCAAGGCTTCAACGCGAAAACCAGCGTCGCGCTCCCGAAGGAACGCACCGCGACGACGGAGACGTACGCCAACGCCGACGGCACGAAGACCCGTCGCACCTACACGACGCCGGTGAACGCCCAACGTCCGGACGGCACCTGGGCACCGATCGACCTCACCCTCGCCCCCAACGGCAAGGGGCGCCTGGCACCCAGGCTGGCTCCCAGCCCGGTCGACTTCGGCCCGACCGCCGCCGGCCCGAGCCTGGCTCAGCTGGCCATGGACGCCGGTCACAGCATCGCGTTCGGCCTGCAGGACGCGACAGACGCTCCGGCCTCGCTGTCCGGCGAGCACGTGACCTACCGCGGCGCCCGCCCGGACGTCGACGTTCGACTGGCGGCGACCACCACCGGAGTGAAGGAAGAGCTGATCCTTCGCTCGCCCAAGGCCCCGACGGTCTACGACTTCACGCTCGATCTCCGCGGCCTGACGCCGACGCTCGACCGTGTCACCGGTGACATCCGCCTGGCCGACCAGCAGGGCAGGCCGCAGGCCGTCATTCCCGCCGGCTGGATGCTGGACGACAACGGCGTCGAGTCGCGGGCAGTGACATACAGGCTGAGCCGGGCCGGCAACGCCTGGCAGCTCCGGGTCACCCTCGACGCGACGTGGCTGAAGGACCCGTCCCGTGCCTATCCGGTCGTCGTCGACCCGTCGGCGACCACCATCAACACCGACCTCGACGACACCTACGTCGTCAGTGGCTCGCCGGGCAACCGTTCCGGCGAGGACACGTTCCAGATCGGCAAGACCGACGGCCGCTCGCGGGCGGCCTACCTGCACTTCGCGGGTCTGACCAGCGGGCTCCGCAACCAGTACATCGTCGGCGCCACAGTGAATCTGACCAACATCGAGAGCGCCTCCTGTACGCCCAAGCCCGTTGACGTCTTCGCGGTCGGCGCGCCGTGGAGCGGCTCGACGCTCACCACCTGGCCGGGCGCACCACTCGGCCAGCATCTGGCTCAGGCGTCGTTCGCCTACGGCCACAGTCCGGGCTGCGCGGCCGGGGGCCGGGCCAGTTTCGTCCTGCCTGCCGACCTCGTGACCGACTGGACGCACGGCATCGTGCCGTTCCACGGCCTGTCCGTTCGCGCGGCCAACGAGAGCGACACGGGCGCCTACAAGCGATTCACCTCCGGCAACGCGTCGGGGACCGCGGCGCCCGGCCGTCCCTACCTCGACGTCACCTACTCACCGCAAGGCGCCGCCTACCACGTCGACGAGGTGCTGCTTCCCACCGCCGGACACACCGGCCGGCTCAAGGCGACCGTGACCAACCGCGGTGCGACCACCTGGACTCCGTCCACGCACAAGTTCGCGTTCATGTACAAGCGGAAGGACGGCACGGCGGTCAACGGCTGGCAACAGACCGCCGTCCCCAGCAATGTCGGCCCGAACGCCAAGGTGCTCATGGACGTGCCGATGCCGCCGGTGCCGGCGCCCGGCCTCTACGACGTCTATCTCACGATGTTCGACGGCGCCACCGACTTCGGCCTGCCATCGACCTACGGAGTGTCGTACGGCATCTTCGAGATCAACGTCCAGAACGTCAAGCCGAGCGTCAACTACGAGCAGCCCGGATCGGGAGGGCGGGCCGGCACGATCACGCCGACCCTCTACGCGGAAGGCGTCGACACCGACCACTGGCCGAACAAGGGACTGACGTTCCAGTTCAGGATCTGTACCAAGGACGACGGCACGACCGGCTGCACGCAGTCGGACTGGACGAACGCGACCTGGGCACCACCGCCTGGCACGTTGCAGTGGAGCAAGACCTATTTCTGGTGGGTGCACGCACACGACACGGTCGATCCGGGCGACTGGGTCGGGCCGCTGGTGCTGACCACCGTCGTGCCGCAGCCGGAGGTCACCTCGCACCTCGGTGGCACGCCCAACAGCGAGCCGGCTCCCGGCCTCGACCCGCAGGTCGGCAACTTCGGCATGGAGACGACCGACCACTCCGTCGCGACCGTCGGCCCGGACCTCACGATCGCCCGCACGTACAACAGCCTGGATCCTCGTACGGACACGGCGTTCGGCCAGGGCTGGACGTCCAGGCTCGACACCCAGCTCGTCGAGGACGTCGACGGCTCGCGCAACGTGGTCGCGACCCTGCCGTCCGGCCGGACCATCCGGTTCGGGCGCAACGCCGACGGGACGTACGCGCCGCCCGAAGGCGAGAACCTCACGCTCGTGTACGCCAGCGGTCCGGGCACCTACACGCTTCGCGACTCGACCGGCACCCGGTGGGAGTTCAACGTGTGGGGCCGGCTGCGTGCGATCGTCGACCCGGCGGGCCTGGTGGAGGAGCTGGAGTACGACGACGCCGGCCCGACCGGGAAGCCCAAGAGCATCTACAACCTGGCCAGCAAGCGCCGGCTCTACCTCACCTGGACGGGCGGTCACGTCACGAAGGTGACCACCGACCCGCCGGCGTCCGGCCAGCCCGGGCTCTCCTGGACCTACATCTACGACGGACACAAGCTGACCAACGCGTGCGATCCGGGCGTGGCACCGAACTGCACGAAGTACGACTACCAGACCGGCTCGCACTATCGATCGGTCGTCGTGGACGATCGCCCGCGAGCGTACTGGCGGTTCGGTGAGTCGACCGCGAGCACAGGCGCACAGAACGTCAACGCTCGTACGCCCGGCGCGGACAAGGGCACGTACACCAGCGTGACGCTCGGAGCGCCGGGCGCGCTCGCCGGCACCGCCGACACGGCGGCCTCCTTCGGTGGGCCCGACGGACAGAGCCGAGTCGTGCTGCCGTCCAAGCTGCACAGTCCGGTGATGTCGGTGTCGGTCGAGCTGTGGTTCAAGACGACCAGCGGCGGCGTGCTGATGTCCTATGCGGACAAGCAGTTCGGCCAGGCCCAGACGAAGTACGTGCCGGTGCTGTACGTCGGCGACGACGGCTTCGTGCGCGGCTCGTTCTGGGCGCCGACCGCGGAACAACGGCAGCTCGTCTCGCAGCAGGAGGTCAACGACGGCGCCTGGCACCACGCCGTGCTGGCCGGCGCGATCAACTCGCAGAAGCTGTATGTCGACGGCGTCGCTCAGCCGGGAACCATCAGCGGGCCGATCGACCACGACGAGATGCCGGAGCTCGTCGTCGGTGTCGGGAACACGAAGTTCTGGCCGTCGGGCAACGACGGCACGTACTTCTTCACCGGCTCGATCGACGAGGTGGCCGTCTACACGCACACGCTCGGCGACACCGCGGTGGCTCAGCACTACGCAGCCGCACAACCGGTACAGCAGCTGACGAAGGTCACCCAGCCGCAGGACAACCGCGTCGCGACGACGTTGACCTACGACGACATCAACGACCGGGTGGCGACCTACACCGATGCCGACGGCCGCGACTGGCGGCTGGACCCGACGAGCCAGAACGAAGCGGTCCGCAAGGCGACCTTGCACGGGCCGTATCCCGACTGGACATACGAGTTCGACGCCGACCACGGCGGCCGGCTCACCAAGACCACCACCGACAGCAAGGTGCGGGACTACAAGTACAACTCCGAGGGGTTCCTGTCGGAGCAGATCGACGAGAACCGGCACGTCGGCAAGTTCACCACGGACGCCCGCGGCAACGTGCTGTCGAAGACGACCTGCCGGGCGACCGACTCGTGCCAGACAACGTACTCGACGTACTTCCTCAACGCCGGCAACCCGCTGGACCCGAAGAACGACGCCAAGCTGTCCGACTCCGACGCACGGTCGTCCGGCCCCGACGACACGAGGTACCGCATCAGCTATGGGTACGACACCGCCGGCCGGCAGACCTCGACGACGTATCCGCGGCCGATCGGCTCGTCGACCACACCCGTCGAGACGTGGAAGTACTCCAACGGCACCGAGGCCGCGGAGGGCGGCGGACTCACACCGGCCGGCCTGCTGATCGAGCAGAAGGGCAGGCGCACCGATGAGGTCACGACGTACAAGTACCGCTCGAACGGCGACCTCGCGGAACAGGTCGACCCGGTGGGGTTGCGTACCCGCAACGACTACGACGGCATCGGCCGCAAGCTCAGCGAGACGAACGTGTCCGCGGCGGGTTCGGAGTTCGGCACCACCATCTACACTTACACGCCACGTTCGCAGGTCGAGACCGTCACCGGACCGGCGACGCGCAACTCGCTGAGTGGCGTCGACCAGCGGCTGATCACGTCGTATCGGTACGACGCGAACGGCAACGTGCTCGAGGAGACGCAGACCGACACCGCGGGCAAGGATCCCGCGCGCAAGACGTCGTACGACTACGACGCGCACAACAAGCTGGCCGCCACGACCTATCCGGACAGCCGCAAGGAGACCATCGAGTTCCGCAACGCAGGGATGGAGGTCCGCCGGACCGACCCGCGCGGAACCGTCTGGATCCAGTCCTACGACAGCCAGGGCAACCTGCTGCGCAGCACGGCAAGCGGCCCGGGCGTCGACCCGCAGGACCCGTCGGCGACGGTGCTCACGCTGGAGACCCGGACCTACGACAAGGCCGGGAGGCTGTGGACGAGCCGCGACGCGATTGGGCGCGTCACGACCTACACCTACTACGACGACGATCTGCTCGCCACCGTCACCACGGCGAACGTGCAGCAGGAGAAATGGGAGTACGACCCCGCGGGCAACGTGACGCGGCGGACCTCTGCCGGCGGGCGGGTCCTCGAGACGACGTACGACGACGGTGGTTTCCCCGCCACCGAGACTCTCGACCCGGGCGGAGTGGCGCGAAAGGTCGCCTACACAAGGGGTCCGGACGGTCGATCCGTGACCGAGAGCCACACCGGCGCCGCCGAGTCCGGCCGGACCGAGACGACCAGCTACGGCTACGACGCGGCCGGCCGGCTGGTCCGCGAGGACGTGGCGCCGACGTCCGGCGACACGCTGCGGATCAGCTACACCAGGGACGAACGTGGCCTGGTGACCGGCAGGACGGACCGCAGGAGGCTCACGACCAACTACGGTTACGACGCGTACGGCCGGCAGGTCAGCGAGACCCAGCCGGAGGTCGAGACCTGGGTGAACGGTCAGCTCCGGACTGGTGTCCGGCCGCAGACCGTCAACGGTTACAACGCGTTCGGCGACCTCACGCACCAGCGCAACGCCAATGGTGCACTGACCGTGCTCACCTACGACAAGCGCGGGCGGAACACCTCGATGCAGCTGCCCGCCTACACACCACCTGGCGGGCAGGCGATCCAGGCGGTCTCGGAGACGGCGTACGACGAGCTCGGCAACCCGTCCACGTCGACAGACCCGCTCGACCGGGTGACCGAACGCACCTACGACCCGTACGGTCGCGTGCGGACGGAGACCAAGCCGAAGGTGGGTGACCTGCCGAGCACGACGACCACCACGTACACCCGTAGCGGTGAAGTCGCCTCGGTCGTGGACGCGAACCAGACCCAGCGGCTGTTCACCTACGACGACTTCGACCGGCTGAAGACCGCGACGAGCAGGGACCGCTATCCCGAGCCCGCCTTCTACATCACGGAGTACGGCTACGACGACGCCGGCAACCTGGCGTCGGTCAAGACGCCTGCGGGTGGCCTGACGAAGTACGACCACAACAAGGCCGACGAGCTGATCTCCGTCACCGATCCGGAGAACAAGGTCACGCGCTACGACTACGACATCCTCGGCCGCGAGGCCAAGGTCGTGCAACCGAGCGGACTCGAGACCCGGACGACGTACGACCTGCTCGGCTACGCCAGGACGTTCGTCCAGCTGTCCGGCAGCCCGCTGACCGAACGCCGCCGGTGGACGCAGGACTTCGATGCGAACGGCAACCTCGCCAAGACCACCTCGTCCGAGGGACGGGTGCGAACCTACGGCTACGACTCGGCGAATCGCCTGGTCTGGCAGGACGAACGAGCCGACGCGAGCAAGACGATTCGTACGGCGTTCGGCTACGACCCGGCGGGCAACCACACGCGCCTGGTCGACGGCAGGCAGAACGCGACCACCTACACCTACACGCCGTGGAACCAACCGGAGTCCACGATCGAGCCCGGCAACGCCACCTGGACCACGGCCTACGACGCGGCGGGACAAGAGGCGCGGCGCGAGATGCCTGGCGGCGTACGCCAGACGATGACCTATGACCCGCAGGGCAACCTGCGCCGGGTGCAGGGCACAGGCGCCGAGGCCACGAGCACGGACAGGACGTACGACTACGACGCGGGCAACCGGCTGTCCGGCTTCGGGGGCTCGGGTGGCGGAACGACCCTGACCTACGACGACCGCGGCAACCTGCTGACCCAGCGCGGTGCGGCAGGCAACGCGACCTACAGCTACGACGCCGACAGCCGGCCGGCCACGCGCAGCGACGCGAGTGGCTCGAGTACGTTCCGGTACGACCTGGCGGGCAACCCGAAGGCGGTTTTCGACGGCCTGTCCGGGCAGACGATCGACTACACCTACGACTCGGCCGGGCGGCTCGCGTACACCTCCGAGAGCGACCTGGGGCAGTACGTCAAGCGGGTCAGGACCTACGACAACCTGGACCGGGTCGCGTCCGACAGCGTGACGGAGCTCGACCCGGGTGGAGCCGGCGCACGGGTCGTCACGGGCACGGAGTACGGCTACGACCTCGACGACAACCTCACCTCGAAGTCGGCCCTCAACAACAACCAGCGCTCGGCGAACTCCTACGGGTACGACGGCCTGGACCGGTTGAAGACCTGGACCGCGCCGTCCGGAACCCAGACGGCCTACGAGTGGGACGACGCCGGCAACCGCACCAAGGCCGGATCGACGACCTACACCTACAACGCCCGCAACCAGCTCACGACCGACGGCTCGGCGACCTACACGTACACACCGCGTGGAGGTCTCGCCTCGGTGGGCACACGAACGATGAAGTACAACGCGTTCGAGGAGCTGGTGCAGGACGGAAGCACACAGTACGGCTACGACAGCCTCGGCAGAGTCGCGAGCAGGAACGGGACGGCGTTCACCTACAACAGCATGGCGAACGATGTCGTGTCCGACGGCACGCGGGTGACCAGCCGCGGGCCGTCCGGCGAACCCGTCGCGGACAAGGCGATCGCGGCTTCGACGACGGCCAAGCTGCTCTACGCCGACCAGCACGATGACGTCACAGGCCGGTTCCGCGGGCTGGAGTCGTTCGGCCAGAAGACGTTCGACCCGTTCGGCAACGTGGTCGGTTCCTCGGGAGAGCAGGCCGGCCTCGGCTACCAGGGCGAGTGGACCGATCCGTCGACGAACGCGGTCAACATGCACAGCCGCTGGTACACGCCGGGCACCGGGACGTTCGCCAGCCGTGACACGTGGAAGGCGCCGACGAACCCGTCGGTGGCCGCCAACCGGTACTCCTACGGCAACGCCAGCCCGATGCTGAACACCGACCCGAGTGGCCATTTCGTCTGGATCCTCATAGCCGTCGTCGTCAGCGTGGGCATTGAGGTGGCGAAGGCGCAGAACGCGGGGACGGCCGACGCGCCGACCTGCCACGGGTCGTGCGTCAAGAACGGCAACAGCAAGAACTACCCGAAGGGCAGTAGCGGCTACACCTCGATGTTCCCCGGCGGGCCGTACCAGCCACTTCCGTGGGCCACTGGTCCGGGTGGTGGTTCCGGTGGACCCGGCGGCGGTGGCAAGGGCCCTGGCGGCGGAAAGGGTTCCCCTGCCGTCAAGCCGCCGCCTCCGCCCCCGCCGCTGTGGTGGATCAACCTCTACGACCCGCCGCGGCGACCCGATCCGGGCACGACCACGCCGTTCCGCCCGCCGACAAAGCCCTCGACCGACGACGACACCGACGTCATCGACAAGTCGGACGACTACGACGACGAAGCGAACAAGCGGACCGAGGACGACGAGCCTCCGGAGGGCATGCCCGATCCGCGAGTCTCGCCCCTGCCGGGCCACCACATCGGCGACCCGGAAGGACACGACGACCGTGTCGCCGGCTGCCTGAACGGCGCGTACGAAGAGGGGTACTACCGCTACTACCCGCTCGACCCGCCCAAGGGCGGCAGGGCGACCGGTGCGGAGGCGTGCCTGATGCCCGGCAAGTTGCCGGGGACGGGTGCCAACCGGAAGTCGCCGGGAAGGGCGTCCGCGGACGTCAAGGACTACAACAGCAAGGTCCACGACAAGGGCCACCTGATCGGCGCCAACCTCGGCGGTCGCGGAAACGTGAGCGAGAACCTCGTCCCGCTGTACAAGGACGCCAACCAGCGCGAGATGTACAACAACTTCGAGAAGTGCGTCAGAGAACGGGTGGACGCGGGCGAGATCGTCCACGTGACGGTGGTTCCGCAATACAACGACAACTCCGGTGTACCGGTCGGCGTGACGCTGCAGGCCGTTGGCAACAAGGGCTACGTCCGGACGATGTCGATCCGCAACAAACCCGACTACGGTCGCCGACCAGGGATGGAGTACTGCGCATGAGTCGCTGGACACGTTGGAGAAGGCCGGCCGTCGCGCTGGCCGCGGGGGCTGCGATTGCCGGCGCGCTGGTGTCGCCTCCCGGAGCGATCGCCGAGCCGCCACCGGTCGACGCGGTGTCGAAGCTGGACTCCGCGGTGAGGCTGGCCGCCGGTTTGATCGACGAGTCGCCGAAGAGCAAGGCGAGAGCCGTTCCGCTGGCGAAGGACGGCACCGGCCGGGTCGTTGTGTACGTGGAGGGTGACGACTCCCGCGCGCTCACCAAGGCAGTCGTCGCGGCGGGCGGCGAGGTGTCGGATGCCGACTCTCACCGGGTGCGCGCCGCCGTACCCCCGAAGGCGTTGGTGAAAGTCGCCGGCTCGGCCGCCGTCCGGGAGGTTCGCCGGCCGGAGCAACCGGTTCCGCTCGAAGTGATCTCCGAAGGCGTCCAGCCGTCCAACGCCCTTGCCTGGCACGGCGCCGGCAGCGAAGGGGCCGGAGCCAAGGTCGGCATCATCGACGTCGGATTCGGCGCGCTGGAGTCGACGAAGCAGAACGGTGACCTGCCGGACAACACTCCGATCTTCGCCGGGCAGTGCGACAACGCCGGAGGCAGTACACACGGCACGGCAGTCGCCGAGGTCGTCCATGACATGGCACCGGCCGCGCAGCTGTACTTCGCGTGCGTCGAGGACTCCATGGGATTCGACGACGCCGCGCGCTGGCTGGTGGACCAGGGTGTCGATGTCGTCAACGTCTCATTGGCGTTCCCCGGAACCGGTCGTGGTGACGGTATCCCCTTCCCCAGCGATGCCGACTGGACGCCCGCCACGGTCGTCGCCTGGCTGAGAGGGGAGGGCGTGACGGTGATCGCGGCCGCCGGCAACGAGGCCAACAAGCACATGTCGGGCGTGACGGCCGACAACGACGGCAACACCTGGATGGAGATCGCGGGTTCGACGGAGAACCTCGGCTTCTCGGTCGGCGGCGGCCGCTCGGTCACCGTCGAGCTGAAGTGGGACGCCTGGCCGCGGACGACCCAGGACCTCGACCTCTACATCATGGACGAGGCCAGGAAACCGGTCGACCTGAACGACCCGCAGCTCGGCGGCCGCTACTCCATCCGTTCGCAGAAGACCACGGATGGCGGCCTGACACCGGTGGAGACGTACACGTTCACCAGTGCCAGCGCGAACGACTACTTCATCTACGTGAAGAACAACGGTGCCACAGCGGGGCAGCGCTACGACCTGACCGTTTACGGCGACGTCAGTGGCCTCTCGGATGTCAACTCAGCCATGAGCATCGCCGAGCCGGCGAGTTCGCCCTGGGCGCTGGCGGTCGGCGCGATCACACCGGCCAGTGCCGCCTCCGGTGGCGGTGCCGAGGACTACTCCAGTCGCGGCCCCAGCATCGATGGGCGGATCAAGCCGGACCTGGCGGGATTCAGCGGCGTGAGCACCTTCAGCGCCGGCGTCAAGACGGGCACGTCGATCGCGGCGGCACACGTCGCGGGTGCGGCCGCTGTCTACCTCGGCGCCAACCCTGACCTGGATCCGGCGGAGCTGGAAGCCCTGTTGCTGGACAGCTCGAGCCGCCCCGGCCGCGGAAACACGCTGGGATTCGGCGTTCTCAACCTCGGCTCCCCGCGAACGCCGCAACCACCCGCGGGAAGCCTGTTCACACCGCAGACCAGGCGGGTGTTGAACACCAACGACGGAACGGGCGGAAAACAAGGGCCGTTCGCGGCGAACGAGACGTTCACGCTGGCGATTCCCAACCTGCCCGCGGACACGACCGCGGTCGTGCTCGACGTCACCGGCAGTCTGGCCTCCGGAAGCGGTGGCAGCCTGCAGGTCTACGCCGACACCCCGACCGAGGCCGGCACGCTGGCCCTGCAGGCCGAACGTAGCAACCAGACGGTAGCCGCCATCACGCTGGATCCGGTGAACAAGGTCGTGCGGATCCGCAACGGAGGTACGTCACAGAGCCAGGTGATCGTCGACCTGCTGGGATACTTCAGCACCTCGTCGAGCACGTCGGCGTACTTCCCGCTGCAGCAGCCGTACACGATGCTCGACACCCGCACCTGGACCACGCCGTCGCCGAAGCTCGGGAACGGCGAGGTGCAGACGATCAGGACGCGTGGCGTCGGTGGCGTTCCGGCCAACGCGACGGCCGCGGTGGTGAACCTCACCGCCTCGGACGCGAGCGCCGCTTCGTACGTCGAGGCGTACGCGAAGGACTCGACCGGCAAGCGCGCGCTCAACGTCTACCCCGGCGATCGCCTGACGAAGCTGGCCGTCGTGCCGATCGCCGACGACGGCTCGATCCGCGTCAAGGGCGGTGGCGGCGAGGCGCACGTGGCCGTCGACCTGCTCGGCTGGTTCGGTCCGGGCAACGGTGCGAAGTACGTGCCGATGCGTTACACAGAACGCGTCTTCGACACCACGACCGGTATGACGACGCCGCCGTCGGCGTTCGGCAGCGGGCAGAAGCGCGACTTCCGGGTCACGCTGCAACGCCGGATTCCGCGCGACATCACCGCCGCGTGGTTCACGATGCGCGCGACCTCGCGAAGCACCGCGCCGAG
This sequence comes from Flindersiella endophytica, assembly GCF_054779015.1. Classification (NCBI taxonomy): domain Bacteria; kingdom Bacillati; phylum Actinomycetota; class Actinomycetes; order Propionibacteriales; family Nocardioidaceae; genus Flindersiella; species Flindersiella endophytica. Next base: position 77,551 of record NZ_BAAGYY010000027.1, on the reverse strand, counting down.
CCCGATCAGCATCGCGTCGAGGGACTTCCCGTGGCAGGGGCACACCACGATGCCGGTGCAGTGGTACTCCACGGAGACCACCCACGTCTCGGGCAGCGTGCAGAGTGGCAGCACGCTGACGCCGCTCGGCGCGACCGGGATCGTCTCGATTCGCAACGAGTTCGGGACCGCGGCGATCGGACCGCTGCGGGCGACTCCCGACCTGACGGTCGCGCTGCAAGGCTATTTCGTCGGTGGCGCACCCGTGGCGGCACCGGCGGCACCGGCCACGGTGGGCGAGTGGAAGCTCGACGAGGCGTCCGGCACGACTGCTGCTGACACGAGCGGCCGCGGCCAGACCATCACCATGCAAGGCGGAACGAGCTGGATCGGCGGGCGGTTCGGCCGGGCCGCGTGGCTGGACGGCACGAGTGGGTTCGGCAAGACGGCCGGACCTGTCGTGCACACCAACCAGAGCTTCACGGTCGCCGCCTGGGTCTACCAGACGCAGAAGAGCAACTACGCGACGGTCGCGTCGCAGTCCGGCACCAACCGGTCGTCGTTCTACCTGCAGTACTACCCGACCCAGGACCGGTGGCGGTTCGTGGCGCCGGCGGCCGACACCGCGGCCGAGCCGGCGTACGCCTCCGCGATGGACTCCCGGCCGGCCCGGGTAGGGGAGTGGACGCACCTGGCCGGCGTCTACGACGCGGGTGCGCACCAGATCAAGCTGTACGTCAACGGCGCGTTGGCAGGGCAGGACGACGCCACGATCTGGGACGCCGGCGGGCCGCTCGTGCTGGGCGGGGCGCTCTCGGGGACGACGGCGTCGAACTTCTTCCCGCGCGGAGTCGATGAGCTGCGGGTCTTCGACAAGGCGCTCACGGAGTCCGAGATCCGGCAGGTGCACAAGGTGACGCCTTCGGTTCAGGTCGGCCGGTGGTCGTTCGAGGAGGGCACCGGCACCGTGGCGCAGGATGGAACCCCGCAGAACGGGGACCTGACGCTCAGCGGCGGCGCCACCTGGACGACGGCCGCCGCGCTCGGGCAGTCGGCGCTCCGGCTGAACGGCTCCACGGCCTACGCCGCCGCTCCCGGCCGGACCGTGACCACGATGGACAGCTTCAGCGTGTCGGCCTGGGCGAACCTCAGCACCAAGACCGGCTGGCAGGCGGTGCTGTCGCAGGACGGTGGCACGATGGCGCCGTTCTTCGTGCAGTACAACCCAGATCTCGACCGATGGATGATCGGCGGCATGGTGAGCAACGCCACAGATGCCGCGGCGCTGCCCTCCGGCTACTCGCCGAAGGGGGTGGCTGTGAACCAGTGGACGCACCTGACCGGGGTGTATGACTCTGGTGCGCGCCAGTTCCGCCTCTACGTCAACGGGACGCTGGCGGGGTCGGCGGACGGCGTGACGCTGTTCGACGGCACTGGTGCGTTCAATGTCGGCCGGGTGAGGTACAAGGGCAACTTCACCAACTACTTCAACGGTTCGATCGACGAAGTGCACAGCTACAAGGGCATCCTGACCGACGCCCAGATCACGGCGCTGGCGACCCGCTAGGAACCAGCAGCGGTCAGCGCCGCCGTGCCCGCGGTGGATCGGTGCAGCCCCCACCGATCCACCGCGTGGGCATGCCCTGGGCTCAGCGTTCGCTGTCGAGGTTGGCGAACTGCGCGTCGTCGTAGCGCCGGCCGGCAGCCGCGCCGGGTGGGACGGCGGCCTCGATCGCCCGCAGATCCTGCTCCGACAGCGTGATCTCCTGTGCTGCCAGCGATTCGGTCAGCTGCTCGCGCCTGCGGGCACCGATCAGCGGAATGATGTCGTCGCCGCGGGTAAGGACCCAGGCGATCGCCACCTGTGCCACCGTGACGCCCAGGCCGTCGGCCACGCCACGCAGGGCTTCGACCAGGCGAAGGTTCGCCGTCAGGTTCTCGCCCTGGAAGCGTGGGCTGCGGTTACGGAAGTCGCCCGCCGCCAGCTCGCGCGACGGGTCCCAGCGGCCGCTGAGCAGACCGCGCGACAGCACGCCGTACGCCGTGATTGCCACGCCGAGCTCACGTGCGGTCGGCAGGATCGATGCCTCGATTCCCCTGGACAGCAGGGAGTACTCGATCTGCAGGTCGACGATCGGGTGCACGGCCGCCGCCCGGCGCAACGTCTCCGCGCCCATCTCCGACAGCCCGATGTGGCGGACGTAACCCGCCTCGACCATCTCGGCGATCGCGCCGACGGTCTCCTCGATCGGCACGTTGGGGTTGAGCCGGGCCGGCCGGTAGACGTCCACATGGTCGGTGCCGAGCCGGCGAAGCGTGTACGCCAGCCGGTCCTTCACGCCAACGGCGTCAGTCTCTGCCGGCGCGTGCTGGAATGCACCCGACGGGTCCTTGCGCCCGCCGAACTTCACGCTGATCAGCACGTCGTCGCGGTTGCGTGTGCGCAGCGCCTCGCGGATCAGCAACTCGTTGTGGCCGGAGCCGTAGAAGTCTCCGGTGTCGAGCAAGGTGACGCCGGTGTCCAGCGCCGCGTGGATGGTGGCGATGCCCTCGGCCTCGTCGGCTGGGCCGTACGCGTCTGACATGCCCATCGTGCCGAGGCTCAGCGCCGAGACGACTGGGCCCGTGGTTCCAAGCTTGCGTTGCAGCATGATCTCCCTTTCCAGTGGTAACGTCATGACCGTATCACCGATACCAATATGGCGCTAACGCTCGAGTGTTACCATCGATTGCATGGGCGTGGAGGAGAAGCCGGACACCAGGCAGCGGATCGTCGATGCGACGTCCCGGCTGCTGGCCGACGGTGGTCGCGACGCGGTGACGACGCGCGCGGTAAGCGCGGCCGCGGGTGTGCAGCCGCCGACGATCTATCGGCTGTTCGGCGACATGCGCGGGCTACTCGACGCGGTGGCCGCGCACGGCTTCTCCACCTACCTCGAGAAGAAGATCGCCCGCCCACCGGCCGGCGATCCGGTCGACGACCTGCGCGAGGGCTGGGATCAGCACGTAGAGTTCGGCGTCTCGAATCCCGAGCTCTACTCGCTGATGTACGGCCAGACCCATCCAGACCAGCAGTTCGAGGCGGCGGCCAAGGCCGCGGAGCTGTTACGCGGCCTGGTCGAGCGGATCGCGGCTGCCGGCCGGCTGCGCCTCGGAGTCGAGGAAGCCGCGCAGCTGCTGCACGCGACCGGACTCGGCGTGGTGCTCACGCTGATCGCCACGCCACCCGGCCAACGCGATCCGGAGCTGTCGCAACGTACCCGTGAGGCAATCCTCTCCGCCATCACGCTCGACCCGCAGCGTGGGCGATCGAGCGCACGCAAGCCCAGCGCGGCCAGCCACGCGGTTGCGCTGAAGGCCGCGCTGCCGAACCTCGGCGACGTGCTCTCCGAAGCCGAACGCGGCCTGCTGGCGGAGTGGCTCGACCGGATCGGCCGCAGTCGTGCCTGAGCCGAAGCCTGCGCGGCCTTACGTCGTGCTGTCGGCGGCGATGTCGATCGACGGCTACCTCGACGACAAGAGTGACCAGCGGCTGTTGCTGTCCAACGACGAGGACTTCGACCGCGTGGACGAGGTCCGCTCGAGCGTCGACGCGATCCTCGTCGGTGCCGGCACGATCCGCGCCGACGACCCGCGGCTGCTCGTCCGTTCACCCGTCCGCCGGGCGTCCAGGGTGGCGCGAGGGCTGGCCGAGAACCCGGTGAAGGTCGCGCTGACCGCGCGCGGCGAGCTCGACTCGCAGTCGCGGTTCTTCACCACCGGCGACGGCGAGAAGCTCGTCTACGTTGGCGAATCCGCGCTCGAGCCGGCCAGGGCGAACCTCGGCGGCGTCGCCACCGTGGTCGCCGCGGGTGATCCGCTCGACCTGCCGGCCGTGCTCGCAGACCTGTACGCCAGGGGCGTCCGCCGGCTGATGGTCGAGGGTGGCGGCCGCGTGCACACGGAGTTCCTCACCGCAGGCCTGGCCGACGAGCTGCAGCTGGTGGTCGCGCCGTTGTTCGTCGGCGACCCGAAGGCTCCGCGGTTCGTGGCGGCCGGGCGTTATCCACCCGGCCGCCTGCACCTCACCGAGTCGCGCCGGATCGGTGACTGCGTTCTGCTCAGCTTCCAGCTGTCGTGAAGTTCGCCCGCAGGTCGAGGTCGGCGTCGACAGTGACCGTCAGCGCCGGCGAGGTCGCCACCACGGTGCCGTTCGCCGTCCAGTTCACGAACGTGTAGCCACGCGCGGCACGGGCCGTCGCGGTGACCTGGCTGCCGTGCTCGTACCTGCCCGGCTCGGTCTCGTTGCCGGTCAGCGCGACCGTGCCCGCGCCCGCCGGCGCGACCGCCGTGGTCACCGCGTGCTGCACGAGGTTGATCGCCATGATGTTGTACAGCCGGGCCGGTCCGCTGCTCGTCGTGCCGTTGTAGCGCAGCAGGTTCGTCACCGTCACCTGGCCTGAGCCGACCTGCACGGTGTGCCCGTCGGCGCCGAGGTTGTCGGTGCCGAAGTCGTACGCGGTCACCTCGCCCGACTGCACGACGAGCCCCTCGTGGAAGCCGTAGCCGAACGCGTTCAGCACCGTGAGGCGACTCGCGCCGTCGACGGTCACGAGCTCCGACCGCGTGCGCATGTACGTGTCGATCACCTGCGGGAAGATGTCGCGCTCGGCCACCCAGTTCGGGCGCAGGTAGCCGACACGCGCGATCGCGTTGCCGTTCGACAGCAGGCCTTCGATGCGCCCGCGGTCGCTCGCGCCGACGTGCACGGTGTGGTTGAAGAACGCGCCGGTGAGCTTCCGTACGACGAAGCCGTCGTTGGCGTGGGTGGCGAAGTCGACACCGTTCCACGCGTTCGGCATGCCGGCGTTGACGACGTAGGTCTCGTTGCCGTCGCCTCGGACCGCGTACGGGTAGGGCACGAGTCCTTCGGCGGCCGCCGGGTTGTTCTCCGGATAGAAGACGCGCAGCCCGCGTACGCCCGCCCGGTTGCCGGCCAGCGTGAGCAGCGCGGTCGCCGACTCGGGGTTCGTGGTGCCGCGGCCTTCGAACGCCATCAGCACGGTGCCGCCGCTCGCGCCGAGCTGGTCACGGTTGGGCACCGCCGACGCGCCACGCAGCTCGACGTTCGCCGGAATCCGAAGGTGAGTGGAGATGCGGTACCAGCCCGCCGGCAGGTAGACGATCCCGCCGCCGTCGGCCCCGGCCTGGTCGAGCGCGCGCTGCACAGCCTGCGTCGCGTCCTGCACTGGCAGGTATGCCGTGCCTCGCGGTGCGTTGAACGGCGCCTTGGTCGCGTCGTACAACACGGCCCGCGCGGGCTTCGGCAACGGCCTCTGTTCGTACGTGGGAGGCGTGCCCGCAAGGATCGGAACCCTGCCGGCCGTGTCGCCGATGAGCTTTGCTCCGGTGACCTTCACGAAGCCTTCCGAGCCGTTGTCGATCGCGTGCGTGCTGCCTTCCAGGACACCGCCGGAGAAGACGAGCCCCCAGCGCGAGTCGAAGTTCTCGACCTTCAGTGCCACGTCCGTCCGCCGGATCTCGGTCTGCAGGAAGCTGCCGGCGAAGCTGATCCGCTGGCCGGGGACGATGTGGATGCCGACCTTGTAGTCGGCTGCCGAGAGCCGGTAGAGCTGCTCCCACTCCAGGTCGCCGAGCGCGAACGCCGTCCCGTTGGCTCGCGTCCAGGCGTCCAGTGCGGGCCGCGCCGGCGGACGGAACTCCTTCGGCGCCGATGCCCAGTAGGCATTGGAGAACGTGACGTTCTCCCAGGTGCCGACGTCGGCGCCGTTGTAGGCTCGCGCGCCCTCGAGCAGCGCCGTGCCCTTGACGTTGCGGATCGTCGACGACTCGTGCACCTGCCCGGAGCTCGGTGCCGCGCCGCCGTCGCTCGGCATCGTGCTGATGCCGATTCCCTTGTAGGAGTTGAGCATCGTGACGTCGGAGACTGTCGCCATCATGTAGTTCTCGGTGCCGATCCAGGCGCCACCTGGGATCTCGAAGGTGAAGTTGTACGGCACCGGCTCGGTGGCGCTCTGCCGCGGATAGTACGTCGTCACGCCCATCACACCGGCGCTGCCGCCGATCCGGAACAGCGCCGGCCCGTCGGCGCCTGGCGGCAGGTCGGCCACCACGACCGTTCCGTAGCCGCCACTGCCGGCGTCGGGATCACGCCGGTCGCCGCGGACAGTGCAGAACGCGTGCACCTCGATCGTGTCGCTGACCTTGTACGTTCCGGCCGGCAGCCAGACCGTGCCGCCACCGGCGTCGTAGCAGTCGTAGATCGCGCGCTGGATCGCCTTGGTGGAGTCCTGCCGGCCGGTACGGTCGGCGCCGTAGTCGAGCACGTTGTAGTCGGCGACCACCGCGTCCTCGGTCGGGAACGCCGTCTTGACCAGCGCCGGTCTCGGCGGCACGATGCGCAGGTTGCGGATCTCCAGCTCCCTTACGGAGAAGGAGTCGGAGCCTTCGCCGTACCCGTGCGCGACCAGCCGGACGTAGCGCGCGGTCGTGGTCGCGAACCGCGTCCGGGACGTACTCCCACCGCCGGTCGCGCCCCAGCGACCGGCAGCGGAGTAGGCGGAGCCGTCCTCGGACAGCTCGATCGTGTAGTCGGGGGAGTAGCCGGCTCCCCAGGCCACACGCACCTCGTTGACCGGCTGCGCCCGGCCGAGATCGATCAGCAGCCACTCCCCGCCGGCACCCGCCGCGCTCGTCCACGCCGTGTTGTCGTCGCCGTCGATCGCCTGCCCGGCAGGGCTTCCACTCGCGCTGCTGCTCGCCGTCGCGGTCGCGTCGCCGGTGAGGTTGGTGTCGACCACCTTGTCCAGGAACGCCTGCAGTGTGTCGTACAGGTCGTGCAGCGCCATCTTGACCTCGGCCTCGGGCGCGTCCGGATCGTCGAGAACGCCTTGCGCGGAGTCGATCGCGCCGGCGAGCGTGGCCTTCGATCCGACGGGATACTGGCCGTCGCGGTCGCCCTCCCTGGCCGTCCGCAACGTGCGCGACGCGTCGCCGGCGAGCGCGCGGAGGCCTTGTTTCACGTCGAGCTCGGCGGCGACGACCGCCACCTTCACCGCCGCGACCTTCATCTCCACCGGTGAGCCGCCGAGCGCGATCCGCAGGTCGGAGCCATTGGACCGGTTGGTGAGGATGGCGTCGTCCAGCCCGAACGTGTGCGTCTTCCAGGTCTTGGTGTCGCCGTAGGCGAAGACCGGCGAGTTCTTGAACTTGTCGCCGAGTTCCTCACCCGGCGAGTCGTACTGCAGCAGGAACGACCCGTTGCCCTCGTCGAAGTAGTCCACGCTGATGAGCACCCTGTTCCGGTTGTCGTACAGGAAGGTGTCGTCGACGTTCAGATAGAAGTACAAGGTGCTCGGCGCCGGCGAGGTGCGGTTGCTCTGCCAGTACGACCGGCCGTCGAGCGTTCCCGTGACGAGACCCTCGGCCTGGTCGCCGGCGCGTACCGAGATCCGGTCCTGCCTGGGCACCGCGCCGAAGTCGACGCGGGCGCCGGCCGTGCTGACGCGGATCGACGACACCGTGATGTCCTGCGCCGCGGCCGGGTCGGCGAGGCCGAGCTCGAGATCGGCACCATTGATCCCGTTGCCGAACCTCACGCCGGTCAGGTAGAACGTGCCGGTCTTCCACTGGCCGGTGTCGCCCAGTGCGAGCGTCGCGCTCGGCTGCGGATCGCTACCGGTGTCGTACTGCATGGCGAGCTCGCCAGTGCCGGTGTCGAGGTACGTGACGCTCACGCTCACGTCGTCGTCGGCGAGGCCGTCGACGTACTCCTGGTCGAGGTCGAACAGGAAGTAGCGGGTGTCGGCGGCGTAGTTGGTCTTCCAGTAGTTCGTACCGGTCTGCAGGCCCTCGGCGTTGTCACCGGCGTGAGCTTGGATCCCAAGCGTGGTCGGCGTCGCGCCCAGGTCGGCGCCGACGCCGCTCGGGTACATGACAGGCTCCGCGGCTGCGGGGAATGGCGCCAACGCGGCAGCGGCGACGGCCAGGGCCGCCAGTAGAGGGAGCCGTACGGACATTGGGTCTCTCCTAACCCTTGACCGCTCCGAGAATGATGCCCTTGACGAAATAGCGTTGCAGAAAGGGATAAGCCAGCAGGATCGGAACCGTCGAGAAGATGATGGTCGCCGCCCGGATGTTGTCGGCCGACACCACGATCTGCTGGAGGTCGTTGTTCGGTGCGTTGGATCCGCCCATGCCGAGCATGCTCTGGTCGATGATGATCGAGCGCAGCACGACCTGCAGCGGAAACTTCGAGCTGTCGGTGAGGAAGAACAACCCCGTGAAGAAGTCGTTCCAGTGCGCGACACCGTAGAACAGGCCGATCGTCGCGATCACGGGCTTCGACAGCGGCAGGATGATGTGCCACAGCACGCGCAGGTCGCCGGCGCCGTCGATGCGTGCCGACTCCTCGATCTCGCGCGGGATGCTCCAGAAGAAGTTGCGCATCAGGATGAGGTTGAACGGTGACACCAGGCCGTAGACCACCAGCACCCAGATGCTGTTGATCAGGCCGAGCTGCTTCAGCAGCAGGTACGTCGGGATCAGCCCGGCGCCGAACAGCATCGGCACGATCACGATCCACATCAGGATCCGGTAGCCGGGAATGTGCGTCTTCGACAAGCCGTACGCCGCCGTCGTGGTGAACACCAGGTTGAGCGCGGTGCCCACGACGGTCGCGAACACCGTGATGCCGAAGCTTCGCATCAGAACCGGCGTCTCGAAGATGTACTGATACGCGTCGAACGTCCACGCCTCCGGCACCAGCATCAGCGGATGCTCCGCGATCGCCGAGCTGCCGCTGAACGACTTCGCCAGGATGTTCAGCATCGGCAGCAACGTCAGGAGGCCGAGCAGGACCAGCACGGCGTAGATGAGCGCGTCGGCCCACCAGGGATTCCTGTCGAGCGCCGATCGCCGCCTGGTGACCTCCTTGCGGCTCACCAGGCCGGCGTCGGGGTCCATTCTCGTCACCATATGGAACGCTGCCCCATTCTGCGTAGCACGAGGTTCGCCGCCAGGATCATGACGAGCCCGACCACACCCTTGAACAGGCCGACCGCGGTCGCGAGCTCGAACTGCGCGTCGAGCAGCCCGACCCGGTAGACGTAGGTGTCGATGATGTCGCCGACCTCGAGTACCGCGCCGTTGTAGAGCTGGAACACCTGGTCGAAGCCGGCGTCGAGGAGGTTGCCCAGCGACAGCACGAGGAGCACGGCCATCACCGGTCGAAGACCTGGCAGCGTGATGTGCCAGATCTGCCGCAGTTTGCCCGCGCCGTCCACCCTGGCCGCTTCGTACAGGTTGGCGTCGATGCCCGAAAGCGCTGCCAGGTAGATGATCGCGCCCCAGCCGAACTCCTTCATGATGCCGGTCAGCACGAGCACCGAGCGGAACGTGTCGGGGTTGGTGAGGAAGTTGACCCGATCACCGCCGGCGTCGACGATCAGGGTGTTCAGGATGCCGGTCGGCCCGAAGAGGTTGACGATGATGCCCGCGAACACCACCCAGGAAAGGAAGTGCGGGAAGTACGTCACCGTCTGCACGCCGCGCTTGAACCACATCCGGCGAACCTCGTTCAGCAGCAGCGCGAAGATGATCGGCACCGGGAAGCCGAACACGATGCGGTACAGGCTGATCAGCAGCGTGTTGCGGATCAGCTCGGGGAACTTGTCGGACGCGAACAGTGTCTCGAAGTGTTCGAACCCGACCCATGGGCTCTCCCACATCCCCGAGAAGACCTTGAAATCCTTGAACGCGATCTGCAGGCCGATCATCGGGACGTAGGCGAAGACCACGAAGTAGACGATCGTGGGCAGGACCAGCAGGTAGATCCAGCGAGATCGCCAAGCCAGCTTGGCCTTCGCCTTCGCTCTGGCCGTGATCCTTCCTGGGACAGCGCTCTGGGTCGCGAGCTTCATGAAGCGGCGTAGTCCGGTCGCGACTTGTCCTTCTGCAGGGAGTTGACCTCCTCGAGGATCTTGCCGCCGCCACCGGACTTCCACTTCTCGACCGCGTTGTCCCAGTCCTCGCGGGTGACCTTGTGGTTGATGATGCTGCTCTCGGCGACCTTCTGGATGTGGTCCTCGTACAGCCGCGTGCCCTGCTCGGCCTCGGTCGGCGAGATCACCGTGGGGTCGCGGAAGTCGGGGTACTCCTTGCCGGTGTACGCCTCGAACTTCTGCTTGATGTAGTCGAACCGGTCGCTCACGCCGGCGGCCTCGAAGCTGAGCTTCGTAGCGTCCCAGTCGAGCTTCTCGGAGAAGTCGCCGAGGAACGACAGCGGCTCGATCTGCGGGCCCTTGTAGGCGTTGGCGCGGTCGACGTCCGGAATCGGGACGTTCTTGCCGGCCTTGACGTGGTAGGTCTTCCCGGGCAGGCCGAAACGGCGGAAGTTCGAGCCGTCGGTCAGGGTGTACTCCAGGAAGTCGAAGAAACGCCCCGGGTCCTTCAGCTTCGCCGACACGTAGAAGCCGCGGTCCATCGGGAACACCTGGCGGCTGCCGCCGAGCTCACCGAGCGGCGAGACGACGCCGATCCTGCCCTTCTTGTCGACCTTGGCGAGGTTGGTGACGATGTCGGTGTACGCGCCCCAGTGCTCGACGGCCATCACGGCCTTGCCGGCCTTGAGCTTGTTGGTGGAGAAGTTCGGTTCCTTGTTGACGCCGTAGTCGGGGTCGAGCAGTCCGCGCTTGTGCAGGTCCTGCAGCCAGAAGTAGAGCTCGATCTCCTTCTCCTTCATGAACCACGGGATCAGCGTGTCCTGGTCGTTCGGGTCGGGCTCCCAGCCGCTCTTGGCGACGCCGAACGACGTGGCGAGCTCCTTGGTGTGCCACTCGTACCCGATCGTGAACGGGATGCGGTCGGGGTACTTCTGCTTGATCCGCTCCAGCGTCCGCACGAAGTCCTCGAGCGTCTTCGGCTCCTCGAGGCCGGCCTGGTCGAAGAGGTCCTGGCGGTAGTAGAGCGAGAACGGCACCTGCGGCCAGATCAGGTTCGGGATGAAGTAGGTGTCGCCCTTCTCGTCCTTCAGCAGCTCCCAGATATTGTCGGGCACCGCTTTGCGTACGGCCGGGTGCTTCTCGAGGTGCTCGTCGATCGGCGCGAACGCGCCCTCGTCCTGGGCCTCCTTCCACACACCCGAGATCGGGCCGAGGCCCCAGAGCACGTCGGGGATGTCGCCGGAGGCGAGGATCGTGTTGACCTTGGTGTCGAAGTCGATGACCGGGATGATCTGGACGTCGATATCGACCTTCGCGCGCCTCTCCAGCTCCTTCTCGTACGCGCCGTTCTTGGTGTAGGTCGCCGGGCCCCAGGTCGGGCGCAGGTAGGTGAACGTGAACGGGCCCTTCGAAGCCGAGCCACCGTCGTCGCCGCCGCAGGCGCTCAGCGAACCGGCGGTGACGGTCGCCAGTAGGGCACCGGTGGCGCCGGTGAGGAGCTGTCGCCGGCTGAGTGGACTGACCATGAATGCCCTCCCTGTTGCTGATCTCGTGCTCGGAAACATAGTGTTAACGTGTTAAGTCGTCAATCCTGCCTACCTGGCCGATCTGGACAGCTCGACGATGCGCGCGGAGGGGTTAACGTGGTGAATTCCGGAAGTGATGAGGCGTCCGGCGATGCGGTGATCAGGAGTTCGGCAGTCAGGGGCAGAGTTGGCGGTGTGACGCCAGACGAGCCACGGATCCCCGCGTACCAGCGGGTCAAGCAGGCGCTGCGGGAGACCATCGCCCGCGGCGACTACTCGCCGGACACTCCGTTCGTCACCGAACGGCGCGTGCGCGAGGAGTTCGGCGTGAGCGCGACCACGGCCGTCCGCGCCCTGAACGAGCTGGTGACCGAGGGCGTGCTGATCCGCAAGCAGGGCAAGGGCACCTTCGTCGCCGAGCGCGCCGCTTCGCCGGCTTCGGCCGCGGCGTCGGCGCGCCGGTCATCGGGTGAGCAGCCGCCGGCCGTCGCGTGCATCCTGCAGGGGCACGGACCACATGTGAGCGCGCTGCTCGGCGGGTTGGAGAACACCTGCGCGGACCTCGGCTACCGGCTGTTTCTCACGCACTGCAACGACGATACGGAACGGGAACGGACGGCGCTGCGCGAGGCACTCGACTCCCACGCCAGCGGCATCGTGATCTATCCGGCCGAGGGGAACGCGAACGTCGAGGCGTATGAGGAGGTACGCGCCAGCGGGGTGCCGCTCGTGCTGGTCGACCGTTATCGCTCCGACGTCGCGACCGACGCGGTTCTGGTCGACAACCTGGCAGTCGGGTTCGAGGTCACCAAGGCGCTGATCGAGATGGGGCACCGGCGGATCGCGACGTTGTGGGACGAGACCGAGTGCACGAGCGTACGTGACCGGTTGACCGGTCATCTGCAGGCTCTGCGCGAGAGCGGGATCCCCGTCCGGCCGGAGCTTACGGTGATGCGGCGGTACGCGCGGCGGGAGATCCTGGAGACATTGCTGAACCTCGCCGAGCCGCCGACCGTGCTGCTGTGCGCGAACGGCTATGCGCTCGCGCGGGTCGTCGCGGACCTGGTGGAGCTCGGCATCGACGCGCCCGGGCGGGTGGAGCTCGCGGGCATGGACCAGGCCGGACCTTTCGACATCCTGCCGCTCACCGCCGTCGCCGCCGTCCTGCCGTCGCGGGAGATGGGAGTGGAGGCCGCCCGGCTCCTGCACTCGCGCATCTCAGGCGCCGAGCCGTCCGGCGACGTACGGCACCTGGTGCTGCCGATCGCCCTGCGTACCCGCGACTCCGCGCCGGCTCACCTGCGGGTGGTGCTGGGCACGTAGGCCGGCTGCGCGGGTTGCTTCCGCGCGGCGACGAGCACGATGCCGACGACGGCGTTGACCAGGAGCGCGAGGATTACGAACGGCACCGCCGCGAGGTAGGTCAGGCGGAAGCTGGTGGTGGAGGCGATCGCCTGGTTGACGAACGGGGCGATCACCACGGCGACGACTCCGAGCACTGCTGTCACTGCGGCCACGACGGCTCGCCGGCTGGTCGTGCGTAGCAACGCCGTGGTCACGCCGGCAGCCGCGCCCGCGCCGAGGCCGGTGACGACCCGGCCGGCTGTCAACAGGCCGGCGCCACTGGCGAACGCGATCAGCAGCACGCCGGCGAGCATGAGGAAGACTGCCGGCAGGGTCACCGCTGTCTGAGCCCGCGCGCCGAACCGGAGTCCGAGCGGAAACGCGATCGCGGCCGCGACGAGGTAGGCGAGGAACGCCTGGATGAGGAACGCGGTGCCCGACAAGCCGAGATCGAGCTGGATCGGCGTCGTCGGATCGGTGCCGAAGAACACCACCGTCAGCTGGAACAGGCCGATGATCGTGGCGAATGCGGGCCCGATCAGCGTCCAGGACGGGCGGGATGCGTCGTTCCGCTCCGGCGGCATAACGGACATGCCTCCGACCATAGCCGGATCGGACGTTACGCGTCAGCCCGGAAATTCGAAGCTGGGTTGGGCGGGGGTGAGGATGGTGCCGGCCGGACGGATGGACCAGCAGGCGGCGAGCTCGTCGGCGATCGTCTCGATCAGCTTGGGCAGGTCGGCGTCGCCGGTCTCGTGCATCGCCTCGGCGACGATCAGGACGCTGCCGGTCTCGGCTCGCACGGCGGAGTGGCCGCTCTGCCGGTTGGTCCAGCGGCGTGCGTGCGCGCGGTTCGCGTCGTCGGCGAAGATCACCTCGTTCTGCTCCGGGTGCTCCAGCTCGCCTTGGAACGTCTCGTAGGCCTCGTCGCCGTGGGCGTAGCGGACCTCGATCACGCCTGTCAGTTTCCCGACGTCGAGCACGGCGACGGGGATCGCGAACGCGAGAGAGATCGCGTTGCAGAGGTCGACGAGGGGGTGCAGGCGGGGGAGCTCGCGTTCCTTCTTGTATCGGCGCAGGAGCGACTCGGAGGCGCAGCGGTACTGCGTGGGCTTGAGCCCCATCCTCGCGAACGCGCGGCGCCAGGCCTGGATCTCCGGCAGCTGGCTCTCGGAGCCGGCGTCGGCCAGCCGCGCGTCCGCTGTGGCGTAGTACGTGCCGAGCCGGCCGTCGACGCTCGCCTGCGGGTGGATGCCGTCGGCGAACAGGGCACCGGCGGCCAGTTCGGGGTAGTCGCGCCAGATGTCGCTGGAGTGCTGGAAACGCATGGACCTCAGCCTGCCGGGCTCGCGGGCGGGTTGGAAAGGTCCAATCCGGCGCCGAAACGGCGGTCCAAGCAGCTTCCGCGGCTTCGGCGGCTTCGGCGGCTTCGGCCGCTTCGCCTGCTCAGCCGGCGGCGGAGGTGCCGCCCCAGTCCTCAGGCGCAAGGTCGGCGATGGACTGGGAGAACGTCCAGCCGTGGCCGGCGAGGTCGGTGGCGCTGTACTGCCGTTCGCCGTAGCTGTGGTCCTCCGGCGGGCCGCCGACCTGGGCGCCACGGGCGACGGCATGTTCGTAGTGGGCGTCCACGTCGTCGACCTGCACCATCACGATGTGCGTGTGCTGGCCGGGCTGGGGGAGCGTGCGCCCGCCCGTCGCGTCGGCGACGACGATCACGCCGTTGCCGTACGTCAGCCGGGCGCGGTGGTCGCCCGCCCGCCACAGCTCGGCGAAGCCGAACGTGTCGCAGAGCCAGTCGATGGCCTTCGCGACGTCGGGATAGACGAGTGCGGGTACGACGCTCGCCGTACCCATCGTGCGGTTGGTCACCATGCCACCGATGCTGCCGCATCATGTCGGCTCGTGCTTGGAGAAAATCGGCGCAGGCCGCTCTCAGCGCCAGTCGCCGCGCCCGCGCAGGATCTCCACACCGTCGCCTTCGAGTTCGTCGCAGTACGCCAGGCGCCCGGTCATCGCCATCACCAACGCCACCGTACGGCCCGACACCAGAGGGCCGGCGCCCGCCGAGAACGGGCCGTCGCTCGCGACCAGCCGCAGATCGCGCACTCGCCTCCGTGCGACCACCACCTGATCGGTCCCGCGGTAGTACTCCGCCACCCGCGTGACCGTCTCGATCGGATAGTCGCGCCGGATACCCACCGGCCGGCGGATGTCCTCCGCGTGCACGATCGTCTCGCCCAGCAACGCGAGCGCCGGCAACGGCGGCTTGGTCCGGCTCGTGACGACCTGGCGGAACCGGGCGAGTGTCTCGGCCGGGTCCGCGCCGAGTTGCTCGGCCAGCCGCATCGCCACCTGCCGGTCGAAGTCGAACCGGCACCGGATCACTCCCGCCAGCCACCGAACCGGCCCGAGGCTCGCCGACGCCGTGAGGTGGGCCAGGACCTCCCGCACCGACAGTTTCCGTACACAACGACCGCGTGTCCCACTGCTCGTCGCGCAGGCCCGTGAGGTCGGTCGCGAGCGCCGCCCGCTCGGCGTGGACCAACGTCCAGACGTCACCGGCGCGCATGCCGTTCCTGCCTGTCATGCCGTTCATCTCGGACTCCCGTCCTTGCTCGAAGTGCTTCCGACGGCGAACGAGACTCCGGCGGGCGCGTGGATTCGTCGCTCCCGCACGAGATTTCTGGCGAGTGTCGGTGGGCTTTGTTAAGCTCGAACACGTGTTCGAGAAGGGTCAGGCGCACATCCTGCACGCCGACCTCGACTCGTTCTACGCGTCGGTCGAGCAGCGGGACGATCCCCGGCTGCGCGGCCGGCCGGTGATCGTCGGTGCGGGCGTCGTGCTGGCCGCGAGCTACGAAGCGAAGCGGTGCGGCGTCAAGACGGCGATGGGCGGTGCGCAGGCCCGGCGGCTGTGCCCGGACGCGGTCGTGGTGTCGCCGAGGATGTCCGCTTACTCCGACGCCAGCAAGGCCGTGTTCGAGGTCTTCAACCACACCACACCGATGGTCGAGGGACTGTCGATCGACGAGGCGTTCCTCGATGTCGGTGGGTTGTGGCGGCTGGCCGGGCCGCCGATGGAGATCGCGATGCGGCTGCGCCGCGACGTGGCGGAGCAGGTCGGGCTCCCGATCACGGTCGGCGTCGCGCGTACCAAGTTCCTGGCGAAGGTGGCCAGCCGGGTCGCCAAGCCTGACGGGCTGTTGTTGGTCGAGCCCGGCAAGGAGCTCGAGTTCCTGCACCCGCTGGCCGTGGAGATGCTGTGGGGCGTCGGCCCGGTGACGTCCGGCAAGCTGCGCGACCACGGCGTGACCACGGTCGGACAGGTGGCGCGCCTGTCCGTGGCGACGCTGGTCGAGCTGACCGGTGAAGCGGCGGGACGGCATCTCTACGCCCTTGCCCACAACGAGGACCCGCGCGTCGTGACGCCTGGCAAGCGCCGCGGCTCGATGGGCGCCCAGCGGGCGCTCGGCCGTGGCCTCACCTCGCCGGCGGTCATGGACTCCAGCCTGGTCGGCCTCGTCGACCGGGTGACCCGCCGGATGCGCGCGGCCAACCGCATCGGCCGCACAGTCGTCCTCCGCCTGCGCTTCGACGACTACACCCGCATCACGCGGTCCCACACGCTGCCGCAGTCCACCTCGCACACCCCACTGGTGCTGGCGACCGCGCGCAGCCTGCTGGCCCAGGCGATGCCACTGATCGAGGCGCGCGGCCTCACCCTGATCGGCATCGCCGTCGCCAACCTCGACAACGCGCCGCCGATCCAGCTCACCCTGCCCTTCGACCGCCGCCAAAACCCCGCGTTGGACGCCGCCCTCGACAACGTCCGCGACCGCTTCGGCTCCAAAGCCATCACCCGCGCCGTCCTCCTCGGCCACGACGACGACTTCACAGTTCCGTTGCTCCCCGACTAGCGCCTGCCGGGAAATAAGCCGTCCGGTGGCTTCTTTCCGTCCTACGGTCACGGTCATGTCTTCAGACAGCCGTCCTCATGCAGGCCCTCGACGTCATCCGCTCGACCTCGTGACCGCCGGCGATCCACCTCTTGGCGGGACGTCAGGTCTGCCCATACGCTCTGGTCGCATGCGCGTGATCCGATCGCTCCCGCATCCTGACGACCTCGCCGAGCTGGTGGAGCGGGACTACCACATCCCGGCGCCGGTCAAGGGCAAGTTGCTCGGCAGCGGGTTCAACGACAGTTACCTGATGACCGACGCCGGTGGCGGCCGCAGGGTGCTGCGCGTCTACAACCGTGACAAGTACTGGGTCGGCTCCGAGTCGGACCTGCGGTTCGAGCTCGACCTGCTCACCCATCTGGCCGCGGCGGGATGCGGCGTCATCCGCCCGTACCCTCGCTCGAACGGCGATCCGCTCGGCAGCCTGCACGCGGCCGAGGGTGAGCGCCACTTCGCGCTGTTCACCCACGCGCCCGGAATCCCCCTCCACGATCGGAAGCCGACGACCGGGCAGTGGCGCGACTTCGGCGCCGAGATCGCGCGCATCCACCAGTCGATGGACGAGTTCCAGACCGCCCACAGCCGTTACCGGCTGGACGAAAGCATGCTCGTCGAGCTCGTGCTGGCGGGCCTGCGGCCGTTCGCCACGACCGGCCAGGCCGCCGCCGACCTCGCCGAGCTCCGCAAGCTCGGCGACGAGCTGACCGCCGAGATCCGCCGGCTGTGGGCGATCCCCGGTGCGTCCGGCATCATCCACGCGGACCTGCATCGCGGCAACGTCCGCCTCGACGACTCCGGCGCGTTCACGGTGTTCGACTTCGACCACTGCGGCTTCGGCCTGCGGGCGTACGACCTCGCCTGCCACTATCGCCGCCCGGACGCCGATGCGGAGGAACGCGAGCAGTGGACGCTGATCCTCGACGGCTACCGGAGTGTGCGCCCGCTCAGCGCGGACGAGCTCGGCAGCTTCCCGGCGATGGGCGCCTGCCGGAGGCTCTGGGATCTCGGCGACTGGCTGGCCGCCGCCAACCGGACCGGCGACGCCTGGATGAACGAGCGGGTGATCGCGCGGCTGCTGGCCGACGTACGGAAGGCCGTGGCGATCTGGCGGGAGAGGTGACGTGACGTCGGCCGCCGGATCGGTAATGATCGGGACGTGAGTCAGGTCGAGGAGATCGCGGACGAGCTGTACGCACTCGTGCCGCGCGAGTTCACCGCCGCCCGAGACGAGCGGGTACGCGCCGCCCGCGCGGAGGGCGATCGCGCGCTCGCCACGGCGCTCGGCAAGCTGCGCCGGCCGAGCCAGTCCGCGTGGCTGGTGAACCTGCTGTCCCGGCGCGAGCGCGAACGGGTCGAGGAACTGCTCGAGCTGGCCGAGGACTTCCGCTCGGCGCACCAGCACGCCGATGCCGCCCAGTTGCGAGAGTTGTCCACACGACGGCAACGTCTGATGTCCGCCCTGATCCGCGATGCCCGCCGCCTGGCCGCCGAGGTCGAGGTGAACCCGAACGCCGACGCGGTCCGCGAGGTCGAGTCGACGCTGGAGGCCGGCCTCGCCGACCCGGCGATCGCCGAGCGGATCCGCGAAGCGCGGCTCACCGAGCCGGCGTCGTACTCCGGCTTCGAGCTCGGCATCACGCCGATGTTTCCAGCGCCCGCGACCGCGGCCCCGGACGGCGGCGGGGCCGAGGACGCGCGGAAACGAGCGCTGGAACAGGCCCGCGAAGCCCTGGCCACCGAGGAAGAAGCGACCACGACCGCCACCCGCGACCGCGACGACCTCACCGTCCAGGTCGAGCAAGCCCGCCACGAGCTCGACCGCCTGGAACGCAAGCTCTCGAAGTCGGAGCGCGAGTTGGAGCAGCAGCAACGTCGCCTCGACCGCGCCCGCGCCGAGTACGAACGCGTACAGCAGGAGGGCTGACCAGCGGCGCCGGCTCGTGCTGGGAAGGGCGGTCCGCCTGGACCGCCCCGCGCCGCCGGGGCACGACCGCGGGCGGGTGGGGCAGCAGCCCTTGTGGGTGGTGGCTGGCAGGAGCGTTCCGCCCGGACCGCGCCCACGAGGGGCACGGGCGTGGGCGGCAGCAGTATGGCTAGCTGGCGCTGCCAGTGCCAGCCGTCCCGGCGATTCGACGGCCGGTGCTGAGCAGGAGCAGCAGCGACGCCGCCGTGAGCGCCACGCCGTACCAAACGACTCCCCGGACGCCCAGGTGGTCGACGAACAGGCCGCCGAAGAGGGCGCCGATAGCGATCGAGGTGTTGTAGGCCATGGTGTTGAGCGACATCGCGGCCTCGAAGGTGTCCGGGGCGGCCTGCAGCGTGACGTTGACCTGGCACAGCTGCCACGCACCGAACGACACGCCCCAGACGACCAGCGCCCCGATCGCGCCGGGCAAGCCGCCGCCGACGACGAGCAGCAACAGCAGCGCCACCACCAGCCCTACGCAGGCGGCGACGAAGCTGCCCCGCAGGCTCCGCGTCACCGTGTGCCCGGCCACGAAGTTCCCCGCCGCGCCGCTGAGACCGTAAATCATCAACAGGCCGGTGATGAGGGCGGGCGTGGCGGACAGGCCGGATTCCAGGAACGGCCGGATGAACGTGTACGTGCCGAAGTGGCCGAGCACGAACAGCACGATGACCAGCATCACCAGCCGCAGCCGTACGTTCCGGAGCGGAAGCCCGAAGACCTCCCGCACCGACACCGCGTTCTGCGACGGCAGCGACGGAAGCAGCACCGCGACCGCGACGAACACCAGCAGACTCAGCCCGCTCCAGATCAGGAACGTGGTACGCCAGCTCGTCAGGCTTTCGAGCAGCGTTCCCAGCGGAATGCCCACCACGGTGGCGATCGAGATACCCGACATCACGATGGCCGCCGCCCGCGCCGCGTGGCGTTCCGGTACCAGCCGCATCGCCATGCTCACGCCGATCGCCCAGAAGACGCCGCTGGCGAATCCCATCAGGAGCCGCGTGGTCAGTACCAGCGGGAAGCTCGGCGAGATCGAGGTGACGAGGTTTCCCAGCGTCAGGAGAGCGAGCAGGACGGACAGCAGCACGCGCCGGTTGACGCGTCTGGTCCACGCCACGATGAACGGCACGCCGAGCCCGGCCGAGACTCCGTACAACGTGACCATCAGTCCGGCCACACCCACGGAGACCCGGAGGCTCGTGCTGACCGGCGTGAGGATGCCGACGGGCATCAGTTCGGTGGTGAGGAACGCGAACAGGCTGGCCGTGATCGCGGCCACGCCGAGCCACGGCCGTATCGGTGAGTGCGGGCGTTCGCTCCGGACTGTCTGAGTGCTTGGACTTGTCACGCCTGCAATCTGACCTGGCCACGATCGATGAGGCCAACACATTGTTGTCATCGCATCGATCTCGATACAAGATGGATCGCGTGGAGCTCCAACAGCTGCGTTACGTCGTCGCCGTCGCCGAGACCAACAGCTTCACGCGGGCCGCGGAAAGCTGCCTGGTCGTCCAGTCCGCACTCAGTCATCAGATCGCCCGCCTGGAACGCGAGCTCGGCGCGCGGCTGTTCGAGCGAACGAGCCGCCGGGTACGGCTGACCCCGGCCGGCGCCGCGTTCCTGCCCGCGGCCAGGCAGTGCCTCGAGGCCGCCGAACGCGCGGCCGCCGAGGTCTCCGCGGCGATCGGGGAGGTACGCGGCCGGCTCGCCGTCGGGGTGATCTCCACCGTGGCCGCGGTCGACGTACCGGCCGCGCTGAAGGAGTTCCGCGGGCGTCATCCGCAGGTACGAGTCAGCCTCCGCATGGGCCCGAGCGAGGAGCTCTGCGAGCAGGTCGAACAGGGCACGATCGACGTGGCGTTCGTCGGTCTGACGACCACCGCGCAACCCGCCGGCGTCGAAGCCCGCGAGCTGGCCCGCGACCGGCACGTGGCAGTGGTGGCGCCGGACCACCCGCTGGCCGGCGAACCGGCGGTCGACCTCGCCCGGCTCTCGGCCGAACTGTTCGTCGACCTGCCCGCCAACTCCGCCGGGCGCGCACAGTCCGACCTCGCCTTCGCAGCCGCCGGCCTCACCCGCGACGTCGCGTTCGAGGTGACCAGCGCCCACCTCATCGCCCAGCTCGTCGGCCAGGGCCTCGGTGTCGCCATGCTGCCGTCGGCCTACGCGCCACAGCTCGCCGGCGTGGCCACTGTCGAAGTGACGGGCGGGCCGGCTCGCGTGGAGTACGTGGTCTGGAGCCGCTCCGGCCCGACGCCCGCTGCCGCGGCATTTCTCGGCATCGTCGGCGTCGAGCCCTAGCGCGTCAGCCGGAGATCAGGCCGAACGCCGCAGTGGTCGAAGGAGCGGATGGGCAGGCTCTCCGGCGTGCGACAGCGCGGGCGTCCGTCGTCGGACGGGCCGGGTCGTGAGGTTCCGGTCGGGCCAAGCTCGCAGCTTCCCGGCGAGCCGTGGCGGACCCTCAGTCGTCGAGGAGGCCGGCGTCGTGGGCGAGGAGGGCGATCTGGACGCGGTTGTTGAGGTCCAGCTTCGCCAGGATCCGGGAGATGTGGGTCTTCACCGTCGGCACGCTGAGGTAGAGCGTCGCGGAGATCTCGGCGTTGGACTTGCCTTCGCCCACCGCCACGGCGATCTCGGTCTCGCGGTCGTTGAGTACGGCCAGTCGCGTACGGGCGACGGCCCGCCGCCGGTCCACCGGGGACGACGCGACCCGCGTCATCAGGCGGCGCGTCACGTCGGGGGAGAGCACCGGCTCGCCTGCCGCCACCCGATGCACGGCCCGGACGATCTCGGCCGGCGGGGTGTCCTTCAGTACGAAGCCCGCCGCGCCCGCGCGCAACGCCCGCAGGACGTGCTCGTCGGCGTCGAACGTGGTCAGCACGATGACCTCCGGCGCGGCCGAGCCCAGCGCACGCAGCTGTTCGGTCGCGGCCAGGCCGTCGACAGTGGGCATCCGGATGTCCATCAGCACGACGTCAGGCGCCTGCGAGGCCACCACCTCGGCGACCTCCGAGCCGTCGCCTGCCTCGCCGACGACGGAGATGCCGGACGCGCCACCCAGCATCATCCTCAGGCCCGTACGCAGCAACGGGTCGTCGTCCACGATCACGACGCGGATCGGCCCGGAAGCCCCGGAAGCCCCAGAAGGCCCGGAAGCCGCGGAATCGCCGGCTGTCATGCCGGCCAGGGTAGCCACGCCGCGAGCCGGAACCCGCCAGACGCGCCCGGTCCGTACTCCAGCCGCCCCGCCGCCAGCGCCACCCGCTCCGCCAGCCCGATCAGCCCCTGCCCCGACCCCAACTCCGACCCCAGCAGGGCTTCGTCACCCCGCCGGCTCGTCGCTGTGTTCGTCACCTCCACGGTCAGCCCGTCGCCTGCCGCACCCTGCACAACCACGACCACGGACGCACCCGGCGCGTGCCGCCGCACGTTGGTCAGCCCTTCCTGCACGATCCGGTACGCGGTCCGCCCCGGCCCGTCCGGCACCTCCCCGGAAATCGACGACCGCAGGTCGACCAGCGTCCCCGCCCGCACGGCATCCGCCACCAGCGCGTGAACGTCGGCCAGCGTGGGCTGCGGCAGGTCGCCCGCCGGCGCCCGCAGCACCCCGATCACCGACCGCAGGTCCTGCAGCGCCTGGTGCGCGCTCGCCCGGATCACCTCCGCCGCCTGCGAGACCTCCGAGGCAGAGGCATCCGGCCGGTACGCCAGCGCCCCCGCGTGCACGCTCAGCAACGACAGCCGGTGCCCGAGTACGTCGTGCATCTCGCGCGCGATCTGCTCCCGCGCCCGGTGCTGCGCCTGCTCCGCCCGCAAGGCGGCCTCGACCTCCGCCCGCGCCGCCCGGTCGCGCAGTGAGGCGATCAGCTGCCGCCGGTGCCGGATGAACAACCCCCAGCCCAGCACGGCGAACGAGGTGATCGTGACGTACCCGATCAGTTCGGAGATCGGCTCGTCCACCCCCGGCACAGTCAGCAGGAAGACCGACCGAAGGAGGATGTTCGAAGCGCAGATCGCCAGCGCGAGCTTCCACCGCCGGTGGATCGCCACCGTGAACAACGCGGCGAGCTGCGCCCCCGCGCTCAGGTCGGCGAACGTGGCCAGCGGCAGCAGCACCAGCGCCACACCCACCGGCCAGCGCCGCCGGAACCACAGCACGACGCAGCTCACGCCCGCGACGACCAGGTGGCTGTAGAGAGTACGGTCGCTGACCGTCGGATCGTCCCAGATCAGCAGCGCCACGACGGCGGCGTAGAGCGCGGCGAACAGGACCAGGCCGATGTCGGCGACCCAGTCCCGCCAGTTGCGCCGCCGCCCGGGATCGTTCACAAGCCCGAACCTACCCAGCGCCACCCCCACCGAGCGGCACCGTGACCAGCGCGGCGACCAAAGTCGACGGCCGCGAGACCTTCGTCGACCGCCGCCCGCCGCAGCCGGCTACTTCGGTCGGCCCGCGCCACCCCGGCGACCGATGTGCCGCCGGGTGCGAGCCGGAAACGATGAGCGGCATGAACGCACACAGCGCGACGGTGGTCGCCCAGCCGAAGGGCGAAGCCGCGTTGGTCTGGGCGGGCTTCCCGATCGTGGGCGCCGGCCTGGCCTGGTTGCTGCAGTCGCTGGCCGGCCGGCTGGTCTCGTTGCCCTGGGTGCCGTTCGAGGGCCCGCTGCGGTTGATCGACGAGATCCCCGAACCGCAGGCGACGATCGGCGCGCTCATCGTGGGCGCGCTCGCCGGCCTGGCGTTCGCTGCCTGGGGTGCGCGCGAGTACGTCACCGTGACCGTCGACAACGACCAGATCACCACGAAACAAGGGGACTCGACGCGCGTAGTCGGCCGCGGCTCGGTAACCGCCGCGTTCGTCGACGGCAAACAGCTTGTGCTCCTTGACCGTTCGAGCAAGGAGCTGCTGAGGCAACGCGGCGACCTGCCGAACGCCAAGCGGCTGCGGGCCGCGTTCGGCGCTCACGGTTACCCGTGGCGGGACGCCGACCCGTTCCAGGACGCCTACAAACGCTGGGTGGTCGACTCGCCGGACCTGCCGGCCGAGGCGCACGCGCTGTTGAAGGCCCGCGCCCGCGCGGTCGAGAACGACGACCGCGACGACGCGGACGAGCTTCGCGACGAACTGTCGAAACTCGGCGTCGTCGTCCGCGATCGCGACAAGCGCCAGTCCTACCGGCGTACCACAGAGTGAGATGAGCCCTTGTTTACATAGGGTTCACGAGACAAACCGAACCAGTCAATGCGACCATGCGTGAGTTGCTTTGGGAAGGGCACCTCCTCATCGCTCGACTGACTGGGAGTCCCAACGATGCAACGAAGGTTGAACGAAGCCGTCCCCGCACTGTTCAGGATCGTGGTCGGCCTGCTGTTCCTGCTGCACGGCTCCGCGTCGATGTTCGGCGTGTTCGGCGGCAACCGCGGCTCGGGTGAGTCGATCCCGCTGGGTCAGTGGCCCGGCTGGTACGCCTCGCTGATCCAGGTCGTCTGCGGCGCACTGGTCATCGCCGGGCTCGGCACCCGCATCGCCGCGGTGATCTGCTCGGGCTCGATGGCCTACGCCTACTTCGTCGTGCACCAGCCCAACGCGCTCTTCCCGCACGTCAACGGCGGTGAGACGGCGGCGCTGTTCTGCTGGTCGTTCCTGCTGATCGCCGTGCTCGGGCCGGGCCGGTGGTCGCTGGACGCGCTGATGGGCGGACGTAAGGCGGGCTCGAGCAAGCTCGAACCCGCCACCGCCGAGTCGTAGAAGAGCTACTTGCGTTTGCGGTTCTTGCGATCGGAGTCGCCGGAGCCGCCGACCAGCCCAGCGCGACGGAGGGCGTCTGCCATCGCGCCGCCGCCGGCCGGGACATCGCGGTCCCGGCCGCCGCGGTCGCGCTGCTGGCGTCCTCCGCCACCGCGGCCACCCTCACCGCGGCCAGCCTCACCGCGGCCAGCCTCACCACGACCGCCGTCGTTACGCCGGCCGCCGCCTCCACCCTCGCCGCGGCCGCCACCGCCGGCACCGCCGCCGCGCTGGGACTGGCCGCCGCCACCACCGCCACCAGAGCCGCTGCCGCCGCTCGCGTCGTCGTCCAGGCGCAACGTCAGCGAGATCCGCTTGCGCGGGATGTCGACGTCGAGCACCTTGACGCGTACGACGTCACCCGGCTTGACGACCTCGCGCGGGTCGGAGACGTACGTCTTCGACATCGCCGAGATATGGACGAGCCCGTCCTGGTGCACGCCGATGTCGACGAACGCGCCGAACGCCGCCACGTTCGTCACCACACCCTCGAGAACCAAGCCCCGCGTCAGGTCCTCCAGCGTCTCGACGCCCTCCGCGAAAGTCGCGGTCTTGAACTCCGGTCGCGGGTCGCGACCCGGCTTCTCCAGTTCCGCCAGGATGTCGGTCACCGTCGGCAGCCCGAACGTCTCGTCGACGAACTGGTGCGGCTGAAGCTTCCGCAGCACGGAAGCGTTCCCGATCAGCTCGGCGATGTCGCCACCGGAAGCCGCCGCGATCCGCCGGACGACGGGATAGGCCTCCGGGTGCACCGACGAGAAGTCCAGCGGATCGTCCCCGCCGCGGATCCGGAGGAAGCCCGCGCACTGCTCGAACGCCTTCGGCCCAAGCCGCGGCACCGACTTCAGCGCGTCCCGCGACCGAAACGCCCCGTTGGTGTCGCGGTGCGCCACGATCTGCCCGGCCAGGCCGTCGGAGATCCCCGAGACCCGGGTCAGCAACGGCGCCGACGCGGTGTTGACGTCGACCCCGACCGCGTTCACGCAGTCCTCGACCACGGCGTCCAGCGACCGGGACAGCTTGGTCTCCGACACGTCGTGCTGGTACTGCCCGACCCCGATCGACTTCGGGTCGATCTTCACCAGCTCCGCCAGCGGGTCCTGCAGCCGCCGGGCGATCGACACCGCGCCACGCAGCGAGACGTCGAGCTCGGGCAGCTCGGACGAGGCGTACGCCGACGCGGAGTAGACCGACGCTCCCGCCTCCGACACCACGATTTTCGTCAAGCGGGCTTGGGGGTACTTCGCGATCAGGTCGGACGCCAGCTTGTCGGTCTCGCGTGACGCCGTGCCGTTTCCGATCGCGATCAGCTCGACGTTGTGCTGGGCCGCGAGCCGCGCGAGCGTCACGATCGACTCGTCCCACCGGTTGCGCGGCACGTGGGGGTAGATCGTCTCGGTCGCCACCACCTTGCCGGTCGCGTCGACGACCGCGACCTTGACGCCCGTACGAAAGCCCGGGTCGAGCCCCATCGTCGGCCGCGCGCCCGCGGGCGCCGCCAGCAACAGGTCGCGCAGGTTGGCCGCGAAGACTCGCACCGCCTCGTCCTCGGCCGCCTGCCGCAGCCGCATCCGCAGGTCGATCCCCAGGTGAACGAGGATCCGCGTGCGCCACGCCCAGCGAACCGTGTCCTGCAGCCACCCGTCGGCCGGCCTGCCCTGGTCGGTGATGTCGAACCGTGCGGCGATCCGCTGCTCGTAGTCGCCCAGCCCGACCTCGACGACATCGGACGCGGCACCGGTCGAAGGCGCCAGCGTGAGCCCGAGCACCTCTTCCTTCTCGCCGCGGAACATCGCGAGGATCCGGTGCGACGGCAGCTTCGCGAACGGCTCGGAGAAGTCGAAGTAGTCGGAGAACTTGGCGCCCTCCTCTTCCTTGCCCTCGCGGACGGCCGCGACCAGCTCGCCCTGCGCCCACATGCGCTCGCGCAGGTCGCCGATCAGGTCCGCGTCCTCGGAGAACCGCTCGGCGAGGATCGCGCGGGCGCCCTCCAGCGCCGCCGCCGCGTCCGCCACACCCTTCTCCGCGGAGACGTACGAAGCCGCCACCGCAAGGGGCTCCTGTGAAGGATCGCCGAGCAGCCCGTCGGCCAGCGGCTCCAGCCCGGCTTCCCTGGCGATCTGCGCCTTGGTACGCCGCTTCGGCTTGTACGGAAGGTAGATGTCCTCCAGCCGCGCCTTGGACTCGGCGGCCAGGATCTGCGCCTCGAGCGCGTCGTCGAGCTTGCCCTGCTCACGGATCGACTCGAGGATCGCCGCCCGGCGTTCCTCCAGCTCGCGGAGGTAGCGCAGGCGCTCCTCGAGCGTGCGCAGCTGGGCGTCGTCGAGCGCTCCGGTCATCTCCTTGCGATAGCGCGCGATGAACGGAACCGTCGCGCCACCATCGAGCAAGTCGACGGCCGCGGCGACCTGTCCCTCCCGTACTCCGAGCTCTTCGGCGATCCGCTGCTGTACGCCCGGCTGTCCTGGCTGTGGCTGTGTCGTCACCCGCCCATTCTGCCGACTGCGATGACCGAACGGTGCGTGACCCGGAACTTCGCGTCCGACCAGCGATGGTGACGCCCAGCGACCGGCGCCTCATCAGATGTGTATGAATTTAAAACCACCCCTAGCCAAAGGGTTACCGGAAGGGGAAGACTCGATGCTGACTCGTGCGAACACCACCTGGAGGGGCCTGTGGCGCTCAGCAGAGGGATCGACGTATCGCGCTATCAAACCGTCACGTCGTGGAGCAGGGTCAAGTCGGCCGGCTACCGCTTCGTCATCATCAAGGCGAGCGAGCGCAACAACCTCGAGTCACCGGTCTGGCTGCGTTACGCACGCGACGCCCGCGCGGCCGGTCTGCTGATCGGTTCGTACCACTTCGGACGGCCCGCCCAGTCGTCCGCGGCGTCGCAGGCATCGTTCTACGTCGACCGGCTGCAGGAGGCCGGCTGGCGGTCCGGCCGCGACATGCCACCCGTACTCGACATCGAGGACACCGGAGGCAAGGGCAAGACCGCGCTCACCGACTGGGCCGTCGCATTCGTACGCGAGGTCGACCGCCAGCTCGGCCTGAGCGAGAGCTGGTTGCGTTGCGGCTTCTACAGCAACCGCGACTTCTACAACAACCGGCTCGACGGCGGCCGGCTGCACAGTGGCCGCTGGTGGTGGGCCGCGATCTGGCCCTCCGGTCAGGACCAGCCGACCCAGGACGGGCAGATGCCGTCCGGCTCGGCGATCTGGCAGTGGACGGACCGGGGCAGTGTGCCCGGAATCAACGAGAACACCGATCTCGACGTCGCGCGCGACATCGACCTGCGCAAGCTCGCGCCGGGCTTCTACGAGGAGGAAGACATGCCCACCTTCCGCCACTACGGTCTCCGTAAGGCGTTCGCGATCCCGCCGGTCAACGCGTCCGGTCAGCCGACGCCTCGGGCGTTGCCGTTCGACACCGAGTGGCACGACCCGGCACCGGCGTCGCACGGGCCGGGCGGGTCGAGCTACACCCGTAAGTCGAGTGACGGTTGGTCCGATCACGAGCTTTCAGCCCTCACGATCACGGGAATGAGCCCGGGCGACCAGTACCAAGTGCAGCTGGCGATCGTGGACGCCGAAGGTGAGGAATACCTCTGGACAGCGGTGTTGCACGAGGGAAGGGCCACGACGGGAGGGGAGTTCACCTCGGTGAGCCGCACCCTGCGTAGCCGGCGAAACCAGCGGGTCCGGTGGCGATTCATCTATCTCGGCAAGGAAACCGACGTCAAGGTCACGCGTGCCGACTGGATCATCAAGGAGTACTGACGCCTGCGCTCCGTCGCGCCGGTTGCCCGCGGTAACCGGCTACCGATATACCAACCGACATACCAATGTGTGTGCAATCGTTACCAGGAGCCGGATTCGGTCACGCCGGCAATCTTGACGGGTACTCCCCGAAGGGCCTTTGCTTAGGCCCAAAGTCGGCATGCGGCCGAGTCGCCGCGTATCCGGATGGAGGGTTGTCGTGGAAGATTCTGCTGGCAACCAGGACTGGAAGCAGTACGAGAATGTCGCCGACGTCGTCGCCTATCACCTGAATCGGCGCGGCGTACTGAAAGCGGGATTCGCTGCTTCGGCGGCCGCCCTGCTCGGCGGCGCGACGCTCGGCGCGTGCAGTGGGGACGGTGGCACCTACTCCGGCAACAACAAGAAACCGCCCGCGGGTGAGGAAGAACCCCTCGGCAAGGCCAATATCCCGACGCCTCGCGACAAGACGCTCATCATCGGACAGGTCGACTACCAGATCTTCAACAGCTTCAACGCGAAAATCCCGAACGGCGTGCAGTCGGGCTCCGGGTTCGACACCATGGTCCGGGAGTACCTCTTCTACCTCAACACGCCGACCGGCGAGCTGATCCCGTGGCTCGCCGACAAGTACGAGTACAACGCCGACTTCACGACGCTGACGTTCCACTTCAACCCGGGCGTCAAGTGGAACGACGGGAAGCCCTTCACGGCAAAGGACTTCAAGTTCACCGTCGAGCTGATGCGCGACAACGAGAACCTCATCGGCGGCGGTGGCGACCTGGCGGAGTTCGTCAAGACCGTCGAGACGCCGGACGACCACACGGCCGTCATCCAGCTGAAGCGGCCCGACCCGCGCTTCCACTACGGCTTCATCTGCAACATCGCCACCGGCTTCGAGGTGCTGCCCGAGCACGTCTGGAAGGGCCAGGACCCGACGCGGGTGAAGGACAACCCGCCGGTGCGCACCGGGCCGTACATGCTCGACAAGACGATCCCGAACCAGAAGATGTTCGTCTGGAAGAAGAATCCGGACTACTGGAACAAGGCGAAGTTCGATCCGGCGCCGGAGTACGTCATCTTCCAGTCGGCGGCGACCTCGCAGGACGCCGCGAGCCAGGCGTTCAAGCGCGCGGAGTTCGACGTCGGCTCGCTCGACGAGGAGCACGCGAAGATCCTGCGCAGCCAGGGCTACAAGTACCTCATCACCACGCCGTTCCACGACCCGTGCCCCCGCGGCCTGTGGCCGAACAACGACCCGTCGCGCGGCATCATCAGCGACCCGCGCATGCACTGGGTGGTGTCGTACCTCGTCGACCGGGAGAAGATCGGCAAGACCGTCTGGCCGGTCGAGACGCCACCGGCGCAGTATCCCTGGGCCGACTACGACGGCAACAAGAAGTACGAGAACACCGCGGTCGCGGAGAAGTACAAGCTCGCCTACGACCCGAAGCAGGCCGAGAAACTGCTCGACGAGATGGGCGCCAAGAAGGGCAGCGACGGCAAGCGGATGTGGAAGGGCAAGCCGGCGTCGGTCGAGATCATCACACCCGCGCCGGTCGACGGTGCGGAGTACATCATCGGCAAGCTGGTCTCCGACGAGCTGAAGAAGCTCGGCGTCGCCTCGACGATCCGGAGCTACAGCGGATCGGTCTACACCGACAAGAACCAGCGCGGCGAGTTCGACGTCACCTCCGAATGGCTTTGCCGCGCGTCGTGGGACCCGAACCAGCTCTACAGCTGGCTGAAGGCCAAGTACGCCAAGCCGGTCGGCAAGAACGCGGCCGACAAGAACATCCCGCGCTTCCGCAACGCGGACATGGACAAGATCACCAACCAGCTCGACAACCTCGACCCCGAGAGCGCGCAGGCCAAACCGCTGCTGGAGCAGGCGCTCACGGAGTACTTCGAGACGCTGCCGTGCATCCCGATCATCCAGACCGCGTATCCGGCCTACTACAACACGGCCTACTGGACCGGCTGGCCGACCGAGCAGAACCTCTATCAGGTGCCGAACAACTGGTGGGGCCAGTTCATGTTCGTCATCGGAAAGCTCAAGCCCACGGGCCGCAAGTGAAGCCGGAATCGAGCGCGAAATGAGTACCGAGCCGGCTCCCGCTCCCGAGGTCAAGGCTCCGGAGGACGAAGGCGAAGGGGCGCGCGAGGCCAACGCCGTGCAGGCGTGGTTCGCGCGGCACCCGCTGGGTGCGTACGCACTCCGGCGGTTCCTGCTCTACCTCGTGCAGCTGTGGGGCGCGATCACCGTCACGTTCTTCTTCTTCCGTCTGATACCCGGTGACCCGGTCCAGACGCTGATCCAGACGCTCGAGCAGAACTACGTCTACAACACCGAGGCGAGCGGCGCGGTGATCGAGCACTACCGCCAGGAGTTCGGGCTCGACGGCAACGTGTTCTCGCAGTACCTGCACTACCTGTACAAGGTGCTGTTCGAGCACGACATGGGCCCGTCGCTGCTGAACTATCCGACGCCCGCGCAGGACGTCATCTTCCGTGCCCTGCCGTGGACGCTCGGCCTGCTCGGGATCGCGGCCGTGCTGGCCTGGGCCATCGGCCTGGTGATCGGCGCGTTCGCCGGCTGGCGGCGGGGCAAGGCCGGCGCGGACCTGCTGACGAACCTGTCGATCGTGCTCGCGCACGTGCCGTTCTACTTCCTCGCGCTGATCCTGGTGTTCGTGTTCGCCAACCAGCTCGGGTGGTTCCCCGCCCGGTCGGCGTACGACTCGAAGCTGGATCCCGGCCTGAACCTCGACTTCGTCGGCAGTGTGCTGTGGTACGGCACGTTGCCGGCGCTGTCGATCGTCGTCATCGGCATCTTCGGCTGGCTACTGTCGACGCGGATGCTGATGGTGCCCGTGCTCGGCGAGGACTACCTGACGTACGCGCAGGCGAAGGGACTCAAGCCACGCAGGATCCTGACGCGGTACGCCCTGCGCAACTGCTACCTGCCGCAGATCACGGCGTTCGGCATCCAGCTCGGCTTCATCTTCAACGGCAACGTGCTGGTGGAGCAGCTGTTCAACTATCCGGGGCTGGGTGGAACGTTGGTGAACGCCATCAAGATCCTGGACTTCAACACGATCCTCGGCATCACCAACCTCGCGATCTTCGGTGTGCTGACCGCCAACCTGATCCTGGACCTGCTGCTACCCGTCCTCGACCCGCGCGTGAAGTACTGGCGGTGATGGCGAGATGAGAGCCCTACGCGCCATCTGGCGGACGATCCGCGGCAGCTGGAAACTGGCGGCCGGGCTGGTGGCGATGCTGCTGCTGACCCTGATCGCGTTGTTCAACGACGCTCTGGTGAACGCGATCGGGGGCGGGCAGAACCCGCTGGCGATCGCGGCGTACCAGAAGTGGCTGGTGCCGTCGCCCGCGCACTGGCTCGGCACCGACCAGTACGGCCGGGACGTGCTGGCGATGGTGATCGACGCTCTGGCCGTGTCGCTGCAGGTGGGTGCGATCGCCGGCATCATCTCCACAGTGGTCGGCGTCATCATGGCGTTCGTGGCCGGCTACAAGGGCGGCGCGGTCGACGGAGTGCTGTCGACGGTGACCGACATGGTGCTGGTCGTGCCGAGCTTCCCGTTGCTGATCGCGCTGTCGGCGTACACCAAGAACGTCGGCATCGTCGAGGTGGGCCTGATGCTCGCGGTGTTCAGCTGGCCGTTCGCGGCGCGGACGATTCGCTCGCACGTGCTGGCGTTGCGGGCGCAGCCGTACGTCGAGCTGGCGCGGGTCAGCAAGCTGCGCGACATCGAGATCATCCTCTACGAGCTGCTGCCGAACATGCTTCCGTACATCGGCGTGGGCTTCGCCTCCGCCGGGCTCGGCGCGATCTTCGCGCTGGTCGGCCTCGAGGTGATCGGCCTCGGACCAGGTGACGCGACCGACCTCGGGAAGATCATCTACGGCTCGATCACGACCGGCGCGATGACGCTCGGCGCCTGGCCGCTGTTCGTGGCGCCGATCTTCGTACTGACGGTGCTGTTCGCGGCGCTCAACCTGATCAACATCGGGCTCGAGGAGATCTACAACCCGCGGCTTCGGGGGGTGGCTGGTGCATAGGGCGGACACGACGGAGCCCGAGCTGCTCTTGCAGGTCAACGATCTGCACGTTCACTATCGGGCTGCCCGCGGCGACGTGAAGGCCGTGAACGGTGTGTCGTTCGGGGTGCGACGGGGCGAGATCCTGGGCATCGCGGGCGAGTCGGGAAGCGGCAAGAGCACGCTGGCCGTGGCGTTGCTGCGGTTGCTGAAGCCGCCGGGTTACGTCCAGGACGGCGAGATCCTGTTCCATCCGTCGGGCGAGTCACCGCTGAACCTGCTGACCGTCGACGAGCGGCGGCTGCGGTCGTTGCGGTGGCGGACCTTGTCGTACCTGCCGCAGGGCTCGATGAACTCCATGAACCCCGTGATGCGGGTCGCGGACCAGTTCCGGGATGTCATCGTCGAGCACTCGTCGCGTACGAAGGCCGAGATCGACGCGATGATCCCGCGGCTGCTGGGCCAGGTCGGGCTGGAGCCGCACGTGGCGCGGATGTATCCGCACGAGCTGTCCGGCGGGATGAAGCAACGCGTACTGATGGCGATCTCGATCGCGCTGGAGCCGGACCTCGTGATCGCCGACGAGCCGACCACCGCGCTGGACGTGACGATCCAGCGGGTCATCCTGCAGAGCCTGGCCGACCTGCGCGACGAGTTCGGCGTGACGCTGGTCGTCATCTCGCACGACATGGGCGTGCACGCGCAGCTCTGCGATCGGGTCGCGGTGATGTACGAAGGCTCGGTCGTGGAGGTCGGCGACGTGCACCAGGTGTTCCACCGGCCGGAACACGACTACACGCGGAGCCTGATCGAGTCGATTCCGCGAATCGGCGAGAGCGCGGAGGTGGGCTGAGCATGGCCGGTGCGGGCAAGCAGATCGAGCTGCGTGACGTCGAACAGCGGTTCCACGCGCGGGGGAAGCTGTCCGGCTTCACGACAGCCGTCGACAAGGTGTCGTTCACGCTCGGCTCGGACCTGGAGGCAGGCTCGGGTGAGGCCCGGATCGTAAGCCTGGTTGGGCAGAGTGGCAGCGGGAAGAGCACGATCGCGCGAATCGTGCTGGGCCTGCAGAAGCCGACATCGGGCACGGTGACGTACGGCGGCAAGGACATCTTCTCGCTGTCGAAGGGGGCGTACGACGACTACCGGCGCAACGTGCAGCCGGTGTTCCAGGACCCGTACGCCATCTTCAACCCGTTCTATCGCGTGGACCGTGTGTTGTGGACGGCGATCAGGAAGTTCGGGCTGACGAAGGACCGGGCGAAAGGGCTCGCGCTGATCGAGGAGTCGTTGCGTGCGGTGAAGCTGGATCCCGCTCAGGTGCTCGGGCGCTATCCACACCAGCTGTCCGGCGGCCAGCGGCAGCGGGTGATGCTGGCCCGCGTCCACATGCTGCGGCCGGCGTTCATCATCGCCGACGAGCCGGTGTCGATGCTGGACGCACAGGTGCGCAAGCTGTTCCTCGACATCCTGCTGGACTTCCAGCGGACGTACGGCATGACGACCTTGTTCATCACGCATGACTTGTCGACGGTCTATTACGTGGGTGGCGATGTCATGGTGATCACGAAGGGCGTGATCGTGGAGCGGGGTCCGGTGAAGAAGGTCATGCACACGCCCGAGCACCCGTACACCAAGCTGCTGCTGGCCTCGGTGCCACAGCCCGACCCGTCCAAGCGCTGGACCGACCGGATCGCGCTGGCGGACACCGAGACCGGCTGAGTGGTTCAGCCGCTGTCGTTGGCCGCCACGAACGCCTTCGCCGCGGCCACCGCCGCCTGGCGGAGCCGGCCGGGCTCCAGGACGAGCACTTCACCGCCGATGCCGAGGTCGTGGAGAACGGCGTGGGCGTTGTCCTCGTCGCCGACTTCGAGCACCGCCTCCACCCAGCCGTCGGCGTCGGGTTCGGACAGGGATCGCGACCGGACGTACACCCAGTCGACCCGCTGGATCGCGTCGCCGCGCAGGCGGAGCTTGACGACGTAGCTTCCCAGCGACCCGAGATAGCGGGCCGACGACGCCTTCCAGTGGGCGGCGAGGTCGAAGTCCTCCGGGCGTTCGAACGTCTCGTCCAGAACGCTCACGCTGCGGATGCGGTCGGCTCGGTAGGTCCGAAGCCCGGCGTCACGGCGGGCGACGAGATACCAGGTCATGTTGTCGCGGACCAGGCCGAACGGCGCCAGGACGACCGTGAACGGCGAGGACGTTCGGTACCGCAGGCGGACGAGCCGGTCGGCCCAGATCGCCCGCTGGAGCTCGGCGAGGAACGCCTTGGGCGGCTCGGGACCCCAACTGCCCTGGGTGACATGGATCCGCTGGCGGGCGTGCTCGACGCGGTCACGTGCGGCCGGTGCGATGGCGGCCAGCGGTGACGTATAGGCCTGCAAGGGTGCCATTCATGAGCAATCAAGCCATGCGCACTCAAGCACTGACCGGGCAGCAGGTCACCGACGCCGGTCTCGACGGCTGGGCGTTCCTCCTGCACTACGGCCAAGGCGGACTCGAGACCCGGATCCGCACGGAGAACTTCGCCGCCGGCCTGCGGATCGTCACCGCGATCGGCGATGCCGCGACGGAGCTCGGCCATCATGCCCAGCTCGACCTCCGTCCGACCATGGTCGACGTCCGGCTGACCACCCGTGGAGGCGGCGGCGTGACGGAGCTGGACGTACGGCTCGCCCGGCGGGTCTCCGAGATCGCCGCAGCCGCGGGCCTCCCACTCGCGGGCGGAGCCGTCTCGCGCCTCGAGCTGGGGCTCGGCACGCCGTCGTACGACAAGATCGCACCGTTCTGGACGGCGGTGCTGGACACCGAGCACGTCGTCGGCACCGAGGAGTGGGGAGACGCCGGCGACCCGGACAACGCGCTGCCGATGGTCTACTTCCTGCGCTCGGACACCGGCGAACGCTGGCATCCCGACGTCTGGGTCGACCCGTCGCAGGTGCGCCCGCGGATCGACGCGGCCGTCGCCGCCGGTGGCCGGCTGGTCAGCGACGAGCACGCGCCGGCGTACTGGGTGCTGGCCGACCCCGACGGCAATGTGATCCGCCTCTGCACCTGGCAGCCAGGCGACACCGTTCTCTGCGACTCGCAGTACCGGCCGTAGCCCACGCTGGGGTTCAGAGCAGGAGAGTCACCGTGGCGGTGGTGCCGTCTCGGTAGGTCACCTGGAGAGCAGCGCCATCGCGGCTGGCGGACTCGAGCTCGGTTCCGGGCAGCCAGAGCGCGAACTGTCCGCCGGCGACGGTGGCGGTGACCTCGCCACGGCTCGGGCTGGCGTAGCGGACTCCGGTGACGTCCGATCCCGCGGGTCCGGCAACGACCGACAGGTACCTGCCGTCCAGGGAGCCGGTGCCGAGGACAGTCGCGGAGAGGCCGCGGCGATCCGGCCGGTCGGCCGGCGGGGTGGACCCGATCGAGCCGAAGTACTCCCGGAAGAACGGCCGTCCTTCGTCGGTGATGCACAAGGCGGAGAAGCCGCCGGGGCCGGCGAGGGTCACCAGCGTCCAGTCGCCACGTCGTTCCGCGATCGCGGTGGTCGCCGACGACAGCGCGTCGCGGTACTCCGGGCTTCCCGACCCCTGCTGGTCGCGGCAGGCTGCGGCGGCCTTCGTACGTTCGGAGGCGGACATCGCCGTCGGAGTGCCGGTCCAGGTGGCGAACGCCTGGTCACCGCCGAACGCGGACGGCAGGAGGATCGCGACGGACGCCACCGCCGCCGCGACACCGGATGCCAGGACGACCCGGCGGGCCCACCGGGTACGGCGGGCACGGCGGCCGGCTCGGTCGGGCTGCGTACGAAGCGTCGGGTCGGTCGCGAGGATCCGCCGGAGGTCGGCCTGGGCGCGGTCCCCGTGTACGTCGACGGAGCCGCCGGCCGGGTCCAGCGTCCGCAGAGTGTGCAGGTCGTGGGAAGTCATGAGGAGTGCCTTTCGGACATCGCGCTTTGGAGGGGTGCGGGCTGTGGGTCCGGGGAGTCCTGGGAATCGTGGACGAGGTGCTTTCGCAAGGCGCGCCGGGCGCGACTGAGCCGCAGCCTGAACGCGACGGGCGTGATGCCCACGACCGCGGCGGCCTGGGGCGCGGCAAGCCCGTCGAGCACGGTGAGGGACAGCGCCTCCTGGTGCCGGGCCGAGAGCCGGTTCCACGCCGCACCGAGATCGACCTGCCTGGGCACGAGATCCGCGTCACCGCCGGACGACGACGTGAGGGCCGTCTCCGCGAGCCTGACGGCCAGCGCTTCCCGGCGTCTGACACTGCGATGGGCGTTCAGGATCGTGTGCCGGGCGATGCCGAAGAGCCAGGCCCGGGCGTCCACGAGCCTCGGCGGTACGTCGCCGAAGCGTCGCCAAGCCACGAGGAACGCCTCCGCGACGACATCTTCGGCCTGGGTGTCATGCACCCGGCGCCGCACGAAGCGGATCAGATCGGCGTACGTCGCCTCGTAGAGCTCCGTGAACCGGGCCTCGCGGTCGGGAGCACGTGAGGAGTTGGTCATGACCTGTACCTGTCCACCACGGGCTCGAGTGTGTCGGTGCGACACACTTCGCCTGGAGGCGGACACGTAGGCGGCATGAGCAGATCTCTCGTCACAGCACTTGCCGTTCTTACGGCGATGACCGTTCTCACACCTGCCGCCGAAGCGTCGCGGCCCTGGCCTGCCCTGCCGGAGACTGGAGCCGGCCGCCCGACCATCACCCGGCTCACCGACGGCGACGGGGAGTCCCACAGCCCCGAGGTCTCCGACGACGGCCGGGTGATCGCCTACATCGCGCAGGACCCGGCCGGACGCCCCCGGCTCGGCGTCTGGCAGGCCGGCGACCGGGGCGGATCGGTGACGGTCGGCCCGCGGATCTACGACCTCGGCGCGCTGTCGGGTAACGGCCGGTTCGTCACCTACACCAGCCGGGACCAGGCGAGTGGGCACCTTCAGGTGTTCCGGCGCGACCTGGCGACGACCCGCTCTGTGCAGCTGACCCGTGGGAACGGCGACTCCCTCGCCCGGTCGATCACCGACGATGGTGCTGTCGTCGCGTTCATGTCGAGCGCCACGAACCTCACGCGCGAGCCGGCCGGACCCGGCTGGCACAGCTTCGTCTGGTCGGCGAACGAGCAGCGGATCAGCGCGGTGGGCCCGGCAGGCATCGAGACGGCCAACCCCACGATCGCCGGCAGCGGTCGGCGGATCGCGCTGCTCGGCGTGTTCGGCGAAGGTACGGCCGCCAGGACGGACGTCCTCCTCTGGGATCGGCGGACCGGCCACACCCGCCGGGTGACCCGCGGCAACGCCGACTCGTCGTACCTGCGGATCTCCGACGACGGCAGCCGGCTCGCGTTCTCCTCACTCGCCACCGACCTGACCCCTGAACCAGATCGGCATCCAGGCTTCTGGGACCTGTTCACCTGGGACCTCGCCACCGGCTCCACGACGCGGGTGACCGACGGGGACGAACGCACTTACGCCACCGGGATGTCGGACAGTGGACGGCTCGTGTCGTTCGACTCCATGGCGACCAACCTGGTCGAGCCCGACGAGCCGGCGACCGCCGACGCCTTCGTCTACAGCACGTCGACCGGGCGGCTCCGACGCGTGCTCACCTGCCCGAAGGGGAGCTGCATGGATCCCACCCTCACTGGTACGGGAAATGTCCTGATCATGTCGTCGGACTCTCCGGAGATCACACCCGGAGACGACAACGACCGGACCGACATCTTCCGGGTCGCCTACTGACGCCGGCGCTCAGCCGAGTACGCGGTCGAGGTAGGCGTTGGAGAACACGCGGCTCGGGTCGGTCTCGTCGCGGACGCGGAGGAAGTCGCCGAAACGGGGGTAGAGCTCGCGGAGGTCGTCGGCCGTGCGGTGGTGGAGCTTGCCCCAGTGCGGCCTGCCGCCCACAGCGGAGGCGATCTGCTCGACCGCCTCGAAGTACGGCTCGTACGGCAGCTTCTCGTACTGGTGCACGGCGACGTACGCCGACTCGCGGCCGTGCGCGGTCGACAGCCACAGGTCGTCGGCGGCGGCGAAGCGGACCTCGATCGGGAACGCGATTCGCTCGCTGCTGTGGTCGATCCAGTCCTCGATCTCCTTCAGCACGTCGGGCAGGGCCGCGCGCGGGATGGCGTACTCCATCTCGCGGAACACGACCCGGCGCGGCGACACGAAGACCCGATGCGAACGGTCGACGAACTCGCGTGCGCTGAGCGCCCGGGACGCCACCCGATTCGCCACCGGCGCCAGCTTCGGCGCGATCGCCAACAGGCGGTTGACGGCGCCGAACACGCCGTTGCTGAGCAGCTCGTCGTCGATCCAGCCGCTGATTCGCCCGACCGGGCGCAGCGGGGTCCCGCCAGGCACGCGGTTGTTCTGCTTGGTCGACGTGCGGTCGGTGTACGGAAACCAGTAGAACTCGAAGTGCTCGTTGCCCTCCACCAGCTCGTCCAGCCCGGCGAGAACGTCGGGCAACGGCATCGGCCCTTCGACCGCCCGCAGCGCGAAAGCGGGCTCGCAGCGCAACGTCACGGCCGTCAGGACACCGATCGCGCCGAGACCGAGCCGGGCCGCGGCGAACAGGTCCGGGCGTTCGGACTCCGAGCAGTAGACCTGCGTGCCGTCGGCCGTGACGAGCTGCAGCGCCGAGACCTGGGTCGCCAGACCGCCGAACGTCAGACCGGTGCCGTGGGTGCCCGTGGAGATCGCCCCGGCCAGCGTCTGGCGGTCGATGTCGCCGAGGTTGCGCATCGCGAGGCCGGCGCCGTCGAGCAGGCGGTTGACCTCGTGCAACGGCGTGCCCGCACCGAACGTCACCAGCCCCGCCTCGGCGTCGACGTGGTGGAGCCCGGTCAGGTTGTCGAGCCGCAGCAGGACGCCGTCGGTGACGGCGATCGGCGTGAACGAGTGCCCCGAGCCGACGGCCTTCACCCGCAGGCCCTCCCGGACCGCGCCCGCGACGAGCTCGCTGACCTCGTCGCTGTCGTAGGGGAGCTCCACGCGCCGCGGCGAGGCCGAGGCCGTGCCCGCCCAGTTGCGCCACTTCGCAGCATTCACGGGTACAGCATGCCTTTCCGGGCACTCGTGCGTCATGCTCTTGACCATGACGTCGTCTGATCTGTACGGCCGCTACAACCAGGCGACCGCCGACCTCGACCCGCCGTTCGCGATCGTGGACCTGGAGGCGTTCGACGCCAACGCCGCCGATCTGGAACGGCGCGCGGGCGGGCTGCCGATCCGGGTGGCCACCAAGTCGGTACGCGTGCCCGACCTCATCCGTCGGGTCGTCGACCGGCCGGGCTTCCAGGGCCTGCTGGCCTACTCGCTCGCCGAGGCGCTCTGGCTCACCGGTCAGGGCTTCGACGACCTCGTGGTGGCCTATCCGACTGTCGACCGGGCGGCGCTGCGGGCACTGGCCGCCTCCGAGGCCGGTACGGCCGCGATCGCGCTGATGGTCGACGACGTGGCGCACCTGGATCTGATCGACGCGGTCTGCGGCCCGGCCGCCGGTCGTCCGGAGATCCGCGTCTGCGTCGACATCGACACCTCCTGGCGTCCGCTGGGCGCGATCGCCGGCGCGCGGAGATCACCGGTACGCACCGCAGACGACGCGCTCGCGCTGGGCCGGGAGATCGTGGCGCGGCCGGGCTTCCGGCTCGCCGGCATGATGACGTACGAGGCGCAGATCGCGGGCCAGATCGACAGCGGCCCGGCGATCACGCTGATGAAACGCCGCTCGGCCCGCGACATCGACGACCGCCGGCGGGCGATCGTCCACGCCCTGCAGGAGCTCGCGCCGCTCGAGCTGGTCAACGCCGGCGGCACCGGCAGCCTCGAGGTGAGCGCCGCGGGCTTCGGCGTGACCGAGCTGACCGCGGGTTCGGGGCTTTACGGGCCAGGCCTGTTCGACCACTACAACGACTTCACGCCACGCCCGGCGGCGTTGTTCGCGCTGTCGGTCGTACGCCGTCCAGGGCCGGATGTGGTGACGCTGGGAATGGGCGGCTGGATCGCGTCCGGACCGCCTGGGCGGAACCGGCTCCCGGTGCCGTACCTCCCCGCTGGACTCAAGCTGACGCAGCTGGAAGCCGCCGGCGAAGTGCAGACACCGCTGCTCGGCGAGCCGGCCGGACGGTTGCGGATCGGCGATCGCGTGTGGTTCAGACACGCCAAAGCCGGCGAGTTGTGCGAACACGTCAACCAGGTCCAGCTGGTCGACGTTGAAGAGCTCGCCGGCTCGGCACCGACATATCGCGGCCTGGGCCAAGCCTTCGGCTGAACCCTGGTGGACGCCTGCCTCAGAAGGCGTGCGGCGAAAAAAGGTACGAGATGTACCCCGCGACCGCCAGCACGCTAATCACGGCGAACGCGCCCAGGACCAAGGGCCAATTGAATCGTCCGGTCATCGTTCCACCTCCCCGTAGCGTCTAATTTTACCCTCTCTTCGCATGACGACGTCTACTTGGTTTTGGTTGCACTCCCG
The DNA here is from genome assembly GCF_054779015.1 of Flindersiella endophytica. Classification (NCBI taxonomy): domain Bacteria; kingdom Bacillati; phylum Actinomycetota; class Actinomycetes; order Propionibacteriales; family Nocardioidaceae; genus Flindersiella; species Flindersiella endophytica. The sequence goes on along the minus strand of NZ_BAAGYY010000027.1, from coordinate 36,747 downwards.
TTCCACTGTGCGAGACTGCCTGCTATGTCGGACTCGTCGGAGCGGCTTCGGGCTTCCATGATCGACGACCTCCGGCGGCGTGGGCTGATGATCAGTCCATCGGTGGACGCCGCACTGCGATCCGTGCCCCGGCACGCGTTCCTGCCCGAGTCCACACCCGAGCAGGCCTACGCCGACCAGCCTGTCGTCACCAAATGGGCCGACGGAGTACCGGTCAGTTCCGCATCCCAGCCGGCGATCGTCGCGCACATGCTCCAGCAGCTCGACGTGGCTCCAGGCCAACGGGTGCTGGAGATCGGCGCCGGCACGGGCTACAACGCCGCGTTGTTGTCGCAGCTGGTCGGCCCGTCGGGCACGGTCACGACCGTCGACATCGCGTCGGACGTCACCGAACGGGCGCGCGATGCCCTTGTCTCATTGGGTTTCGACAACGTCCACGTGGTGTGCGGCGACGGCGGGCTGGGCTACGCGCCGGACGCGCCGTACGACCGCGTGATCGTGACCGTCGGCGCGTGGGACCTACCGGCGGCGTGGTTCGCGCAACTGAGCTCGGGCGGCAGGCTCGTTGTCCCGTTGGGACTTCGCGGCCCGCAGCGGTCGATCGCGTTCGAATACTCCGGCGGTTGCTGGAGCAGCCGTTCGATCGTCGACTGCGGTTTCATGGCGATGCAGGGCGAGTTCGCCAGCCCTGGAAGGCTTGTGCGCCTCGGCCCGGACGCCGAGCTCACGATCTCCGTCGACGACGGCCGGTCCGTCGATGCCGCGGGGCTCTATGCCTCGTTGCGCGGCGATCCCGTGCTGGTCGAGACCGACGTGACGGCGACGGCCGACCTGCTGTCGGCCAGCCAGTGCCTGTGGGTGGCGCTGACCGAGCCCGACGCGTGCTGGCTCACCGCGTCGGCGGCCGCGATCGGGGCGGGTCTGATCGACCCGCCGATGGACCTGTTCGGCGACGGGCGAGCGGGCATGGCGCTGGTACGAGACGACAGCCTGGCGCTGGCCGTCCGCCATGGCGGAGGCGTCGGGTCCGGGCGAAACGGGCGCGAGCGTTATCGCCTGGACGTCGAGGGCTACGGCAGCCGGGCCGGCGAGCTGGCGGCGCGGATGGCGCGGTCGTTGCGCGACTGGGATGCCTACGGCAAGCCGGACACGTCGCGGCTGCGGGTCGAGGTGCACCCGCCGAACGCCCACGACGAGGCGCTGGCCGGCAAGTACCTCCTCGGCAAGCACTCCTGCCGGCTGGCGATCACCTGGACGTGACCACGACGCCGCCGATGACGGCGGCGACCATCTTCTCCACGGCCGCGGGTTCGGGCGGGTCGCCGGTGCGGTCGGCGAACAGCAGGTGCGCGGCGCCGATGAGCGTACGGGCGAGCGTGTCGACGTCGGCATCGGCGCGGACGCGCTCGAGCTGGCGTTCGGCGTCGAGGTAGAAGGCGACCATCGTCGCTGCTTCCTTGAGGATCGGGATGCCGGTCGGCCAGGTCTCCCGCAGGCGGGCGCGGAGCTCGTCGCGAAACGTCACCAGCGGCACGATCGCGGTCGTGACCGACGAGCTGAACACCGTCGTCAGCGCGTCGGCGAGATTGCCGGCGACGGTGCCGGTGCCGGCGATCGCGCTGAGAGCCGCCGCCTGCGCGTCCATCCAGTAGATCCGGTCGCGTACGAACTCGGCGAGGAACGCGTCGAAGTCGTCGAAGTGCCGGTGCAGCACGCCTTTCGCGACGCCGGCCTCGTCGGTGACGGCCCGGCTGGTCAGGCCGCTCGGTCCGGCGCGGAGCAGGACGCGTTCGGCAGCCTCGAACAGCTGCTGGCGGACATCGCGGATCGCAATGCCGGTCGGCGCCACCGCACTGCTCCCTTCGGCTTCCCTCGTCCAGCCCAACCTTGCCAGAGTGGGCATGCGCCCATTAAAGTGGGCACATGCCCACTCTACCCTCGAAACCAGCGAAGACACCGGAAACGCCCGAGACCCAGCCGCACCGGCTGCGGCAGGCGGCGGAGTCGTTCGGCGTGGACGCCGAACGCTACGACCGCACCCGGCAGCCGTACCCCACCGCGCTGATCGAGCAGATCGTCGCCGCCGCCCCGGGCCGGAACGTGCTCGACGTCGGATGCGGCACCGGCATCGCGGCCAGGCAGCTCCAGGCGGCCGGCTGCACCGTGCTCGGCGTCGAGCCCGACGCCCGGATGGCGGAGTTCGCCCGCGAACGGGGTCTCGAGGTCGAGGTGTCGAACATCGAGGCCTGGGAGCCGGCGGGCCGGCAGTTCGACGCGGTGATCGCTGCCACCGCCTGGCACTGGATCGACCCGAAGGCGGGCGCGGCCAAGGTGGCCTCGGTGCTGCGGCCCGCGGGGGTGTTCGCGGCGTTCTGGCACACGTGGCAGCTCCCGCCGAAGGTGGCGGAGGCCCTCGTCGCCGCCTGCCTGCGCGTGCTCCCGGACTCGCCGTTCAACTTCGGCGGCATGGCGAACATGCTGGACATCTACCAGCCGTTCCTCGACAAGACAGCGGACGGGATCAGGGAACAAGGCGGGTTCGCCGAGCCGGAGCAGTGGCGGTACGACTGGGAACGCGCCTACACCCGCGAGGAATGGCTCGACCAGCTGCCGACGTCCGGCGCCTTCACCCGGCTTCCCGGCGACAAGCTCACCGAGATCGCCAACGACGTCGGCGCCGCCATCGACACGATCGGCGGCAGCTTCACCATGCCGTACACAACGGTCATGGTCACCGCCGAGCGGACCAGCCCGGTCCGGCGCGGTTAGCGATGAGTTTCGCAGTGGTATCGGGTCTATGCCTGCACACGGATCAACCGTCCTTCAGGAGCGCAGCATGACCGTTACCTACACCTTCGACGTCTTCTCGAGCCTCGACGGCTTCGGCACCGCCTCCGGCGACTGGACCGGATACTGGGGCAAGCAGGGCCCCGAACTGCTCGACCACCGCTTCGCCCTGTACGAGCACGAGCAGCGGATGGTGTTCGGAGCCAACACGTACCGGGCGTTCGCGCAGATGCTGGCCTCGAGCACCGAGGAGTCCGAGGTCCGTGACCCGTGGGTCACCCGGATGGTGAACCTGCCGGCCACGGTGGTGTCGACCACGCTGCGGGGCCCGCTCGACTGGCCGGACGCGACCGTCGCGAGCGGCGATGCCGTCGAGGTCGTCGCGCGGTTGAAGGAGGAGTCCGACGTGCCGTTGCGGTCACACGGCAGCCTGTCGATGAACCGCGCGCTGATGGCCGCCGGCCTGGTCGATCGCGTCCAGGTGACGGTCTTCCCCGTGATGACCGGCCAGACCGGCACGGAGCCGGTCTTCCAGGGCGCGGCCGACTTCGACCTCGAGCTGATCGAGACCCGGACGCTCGATGGCCGCACGCAGGAGCTCATCTACCGGCCCACCCTGCACCCCTGAGCCGAGCCGACCCCTTAACGGCGTCAGAGCAGGATCGACTTGATCCGGTCGGCCAGGCCGGTGAGCGCGGTCGCCGTCTCCGAGCCAGGTGCTGCTTCCACCAGCGGCACCCGGCTCGAGCCCTGGCCGTCCATGGGCTGGAACGGGATCGCGGCCAGGCGGCCGAGGCCCTGGCCCCAGATGGAGTACTCGTCGGGTACTTCCTCGAACAGGTGCAGCCGGTGCCCGCACGACGGGCAGGCCAGCCCGGTCATGTTCTCGACGCCGCCGAGGATCGAGATCGAACGGCGGCGGAGCATCGAGACCAGCTTGCGCGCGTCCAGGTGGGCGGCGTACTGCGGTGTCACGATCACCACGGCCCGGGCTCCCGGCAGCAGGCCGAAGATGTCCTGTTGCAGGTCGCCGGTGCCCGGCGGGACGTCCACCAGCAGCACGTCGACGTCGCCCCAGGCCACGTCGACGACCAGCCGGCGCAGCAGCAGTTGCACCAGCGGCGACGACCAGTCGAGCGCCTGGTCTTCCGACACGAGGAACTGCGGCGACATGATCTTCACGCCGTCGCGCTCGACCGGCTCGACGTCCGGCTGGTCCGCCTGCCACAACGTGATCGAGCGGGCTTCCTGCCGCCGGGTGAGGCCGAGCATCGCCGGAATGTCCGGACCGTAGACGTCGGCGTCGACCAGGCCGACCCGGACGCCGGCGGCGGCCAGCGCCACGGCGACGTTCAGCGTCACCGTGCTCTTGCCGACGCCGCCCTTGCCGCTGGCGAAGACGATCGTCGGCACACCCTCAGCAACTGCCATCAGTAGTTCCGCCATTCGCCGTTCTCGTAGTCCAGGATGCGCGGCCGGATCAGCGTCGACGGCTGAACGTCCACTCGCTGCCGGTCCCGCCCGAACGCGGTCGCGGCCGCGAGCACCGACCGGTCGAGAAAACGCAGCCGGGGTACGTCGCCGGCCAGCGACAGCTGGGGCGGGGGACCGGAAGCAGATGCGAGCACGAACCCCCAGTCACCGAAGCTCGGAACGTCCACGTGGTAAGCCGTCGTGCCGAACCCCGCCTCTCGCATCGAGCGCTCGACACACCAGTACGACTTCGGCGCGAAGTACGGCGACCCGGCCTGCACCACCGTTCGCGCACCTGGCGCCAGCACGTTGCGTACCAGCGTGTAGAACTCGACGGAGTAGAGCTTCGCCGTCGCCACGTCATCCGGGTCGGGCATGTCGACGATCACGACGTCGTACCGCGACTGCGCCTTCCGCAGCCAGCTGAACGCGTCGGCGTCGACCACCGACACCCGCGGATCCGCGAACGCTCCGTCGTTCAACGAGGCAACCGGCTGGTACGTCCGCGCCAGCCGGATCATCGCCGGGTCCAGCTCCACCAGCGTCACGTTCGACACGTCCGGATAGCGCAGCACCTCGCGCAGGGCCAGCCCGTCGCCGCCGCCGAGGATCAGCACGTTGCGATGCCGCCCGGTCATCGCCGGATGCACCAGCGACTCGTGATAGCGGTACTCGTCGACCGACGAGAACTGCAGATCCCCTTGCAGGAAAAGCCGAACGTCCGACCGGCCGCTCAACGACACCGAGCGGGTGACCACGATCTCCTGGTACGGCGTACGTTCGGCGTGCACGATCGGGTCGTCGTACAGCGCCTGCCGGGCCGTGAGCTCCATGCTGTCGGCCAGGACGTACGCCACGCCGAGGACGAGGAGTACGACGGCCATGCCCGTCCACAGCCCGACCCGCACCAGCCGCCGCAGCTGCCGCCGGAACAGCCACAGCACCACCGCGATGCCGGCCACGGCGTTGACCACGCCCACCACCAGCGCGCCCTTGATCTGGCCGAAAACAGGCAACAGCAGAAAGGGAAACGCCAGCCCGCCGATCAGCGCGCCGACGTAGTCGGCCGCGAACATGTCGGCGACCGCGTGCCCCGGATCCTGCTTGCGGATGCCCTGCAGCAGCGTCATCAGCAGCGGGATCTCCGACCCGATCAGCACGCCGATGACGAACGCGATGACGATCAGCGGCACGGTGTAGAGGTCGAGCCAGGCGAACGCGGCGTACAGCGCGAGCACCGACAGCCCGCCGATCAGCGCCAGCATGCCCTCGACCATCGCGAACGACGCGATCGCCCGCCGCTGCAGGCGTTTGGCGGCGATCGAGCCGACGCCCATCGCGAACACCATGACCGACAAGACGATCGCGGCCTGCGTGACGGAGTTGCCGATGAGGTAGCTGCCGAGCGCCATCAGCGCCAGCTCGTACACCAGACCGCAAGCCGCGCAGACGAAGACCGCCAGCAGGACGAGGAACCTGGCCAGGCGCGGAGGCAGGGAAAGCTTCACGAGGCGGTACGACTACGAGATGGCCGCGGCCACGATCCCCGCGATCGAGAGGTAGGCCGCCGCGACGACCCATGCTGCTGGGTGCGTCTGTGTCTCCACGACCGTGTCGCCGAGCTTCCCGGGTGTCACGAGGTCGATGACGAGGAACGCCAGGCCCATCAGCAGGATGCCGATCAGCCCGTAGATCAGCGTGCTCGCCAGGCCGGTGCCGAACCCGCCTTCGCTGGACAGGATCGCGGTCGCCACGATCAGGCCGACGCCGAGCAGCTGCGCGCCGAGCACCGCGGCCGCGCCGACGTTACGGTCGGTCCAGATCAGCTTGCTGAGCTTGCCCGGCGTGAGCAGGTCGACCAGGACGAACCCCAGCCCCATCAACGCGATACCGACGACGCCGTACGCCAGCCCGATGCCGGCCTCCTGCAGGATGTCGATCATTGCGAGCCCATTCCTTGGTCGGTCCCTTGGTCGTTGCCCTGTGGGGGTTGTTGAGTCTGTTGAGGACGGGGTGGCGATTCAGGCTGCTGCGGCGGCTGGCCCAGCAGCTCCTCCAGCTCCTCCTGCTCCTCCCGCGACTTCCTGCGGCCGCGGATCAGCCCGACGATCACCCACACCAGCCCACCGCCGAGCAGGATGATCGCCAGCACGAGCCACAGCCACTGCACGTCGAACGTGCGCTCCACGGTGTTGCCGCCGGTGTTCTGCTGTCCTTCCGGCACGGGCACGGCGGGCGCCTGGCCCTTCTCCGCTACGAGGACCGGGAGCAGGCCGACGGCGTTGGAGACCGCGACGTTCGGCTCGTCCAGCAGCTCGTCGGCGTCGATACCGGCGTTGGTCAGGTCGGACTTGCCGAGTGTGACGCCACCCGTGGGCTGGATGTCGTACGTCACCGACGTGAACTCCTCCTCGACGGAGTCGTAGCTGTAGTCGACGACGAGCTCGACGGACTTCGAACAGTCCCGGTGGTCCGACACCGGGCTGCCAGGCCCGAAGTTGGATCCGGTCTCGGCATCGTCGAACCGCCAGCCGTAACAGATCTGCTGCGCTTCGTACGCTGCCGCCAACCGGTCGGACAGCGCCTGCGCCTCGGTCCGGGTCAGCACTGGCGGGTCGGAGGAGAAGCTGGTGCCGGAGTAGGTGCCTGAGCTGCTCGACGCGTCGTAGCTGTCACTCGAGCCGTCGCACTGGCTGAGCAGGAAGCCCCCGCCGATCACGGCGGCGACGACGAGCCAGACTGCGGTCTTGGACCCGCCCTCGCTCATTTGCCACTCCCTGGACCGCCGCCACGAAACAGTGTGCTGCGCCCGCCCGGACCGCCCCAGCGGCCGCCGATGAAGGGGTACCAGGCGGCGTATCCGCGTTGGGAGTCATTGATCTCGATCCGGCTGCCGGTGCCGGACGGCGTGATCGCCACCATGTCGTCGGAGTAGCGCAGGAACACACCGGCCGGGTCGAACGCCTGGTCGGAGGGCTTGTGCGCCTTCGAGATCTCGTTGGCGACCAGCGTCGGCGCCTTGGCCGACTGGTAGACGGCGTGGGTGCCGGCCGCGGCGCCGATCGGGGAGTAGTGGGACCGAAGGTACGAACGCGGCGAGCTCGGCCAGCTGGTGAGCACCAGCACGAGCACCAGGGCGCCGATGCCGGCGAGGATTCCGCCGCCGACGAGGTGCGGTTTCATGCCGGCTCCAGAACGGTCTGTGTCATGACGATCTCCGCCGTCTGCGGATAGGTGTGCCAGGTGGACCAGGTGACCCGAGAGCCGTCGCCAGCGGGCAACACGTCGGCCGACAGCACGGTCATGGCTTCCGGCGAACCGGGGAAGACGCCGCCGAGCGCGTTGGGCAGGTCGGCGAACCGCTCTCGCAGCAGCTTCACCTGCTGGCTGAACTCGCGTGGCGCCGGCCGGGAGACCTCGGCGGTGAAGCGGTACGACCAGCCCTCGATCGCCTGCCCGTGCGTCCGCGGCAGCGGACCGGTGACGTCGGGCAGGCAGGCGACGGTCTCCCGGATCGCGCCGGCGAAGACCTGGTGCGACGCGCCGAGCAGCCTGAGCTCGACCTCGATGCCGGCCAGCCGGACCGTGCGGACGGCCAGCGGATGCAACGCGTCGCCACCGAGCACGAACCCCAGCGCGTTCGCCGTCGTGTCGACGTACGGCGTGCCGATCGTTACGAGCATGCCGTCAGCTTCCGGGATAGATCGTGAGCGCACCGTTGGGAACGCGTTCGCCCGTGCTGGCTTCCCAGCTGCCGCCGCCACCCTCGCCGAGGAACCGCTCGAACGCGAGATAGCGGTTGCCGGAGGCTTCGTAGTCGACGTACTCGACCCGTCCGGAAGGCGCGACGCCGGTGGTGCCCTCGCTGCGGTAGTCGGCCGTGCTGTGTTCGGTGCGGCGATACTCGACGCCCTCGAACGTGAGGGACTTCCGGTCGGGCAGCAGGTCGTCGGCGTCTCGCTCGCTCCACCAGACGACCTCGAGGTCGGGGTCCTCCTCGACGGAAATCCAGGTCTTCTGCCCGTCGGTGTCGGCGTCGAGAATGTGCTCGCTCCAGGTGAAGCCGCCCTCGCGCAGGCGCAACGAGCCGCGCACGAAGTACTGCCGGCCGAGGTATTCGACCATGTCGCCGGCCTTCAACGCCCGCGGGTCGCCGGCCGTCTCGCCGACCGAGGCGAACGGATCCTTCGGCCCGGCAGCCGGCTGCGGAGCGCTCGGCGAAACGCTTTCGCGGCCGCGCCTCGCCATCAGTAGCACGACGGCCACGACGAGTGCGAGCACGATGACGACAAGCACGACGAGAAGGACGACCAGTGCTGCGGATGCCATGCCTCAAAACCCCCTTGGTCACTGGCCACCAAGAGTGCCACAAACCGGAGAAGCCGCGGTACCCACCTGTGGACGGAGTCGTCCGGCGGGGACCGCGGCTTTGTCCGGTTGTGCTCAGCTGCGGTGGACGAGACCGGGGTCGTCGCCCGGGCGCAGGGGGATCAGCCGGTAGCGCAGGCGGTACGTCGTGCCGGACGGCAGTCGATAGCGCTCGAGCGTGTCTGGCCCGCAGCTCGCGCCGCCGAGGCCGCGCTGGCGTGCGTCGATCGCGAGGTACGTCACGTCGTCCGGCGTCAGGTCCACGGTGTGCCAGGCCGAGCCCAGCGCCTTGTCGGAGTAGTGCGAGGCCTTCGCCTCGACCACGTCCTCGGCGCTGACCAGCAGGCCGGCACCGTCTTCACGGCGGAGGGCGAGCCAGCGTACGTCGGTGTGGTTGCCGTGCTCCTGCGGCAGGATGTAGGGCACGTACTGGTCGGTGACGGTCGAACGCCAACGGCCCACCGGAGCGCCCAGCTTGCGGTCGATGTAGCTCTCGTGCGGCCCGCGTCCGAACCACTCCAGCTGCTCGAAGCCGGCCGGGACCCGCGCGACCACCCCCACCCGCGCCAGGTCGGTCAGGCCCTCGTCGATCTCGAACGCGTGGTCGGCCGCGATCACGCCGTCGGCGTACACCGACAAGCGCTCGGTGTGGGTGAGGCCCAGCTTCCTGCCCTCGGCGACGTAGCGCACCATCCGCGAGACCACGACCACGTTGGCCGACTCCGTGCGTACCGAGTCGGTCTGCGGCTCGGCGACCAGCCGGTCCAGGCCGGCGGCCTTCCAGCGGAAGTAGGCCTGGTTGGAGGTGTGCCAGGTGTCGTCGGACATCCGGATGCCGTCGTTGTCGGTGGGCGCGCGCCAGACGGTCGGCACCGGCCCGGCCGCGAGCAGGTCGACGCCATCGACCTTCCAGGCGGTCAGCGCGCCGTCGTCCTGGTTGACCGAGACCTCGACCCGGGAGTTGCCGATCGTCCACGTGTCGCCCGACTCGGAGGCCTGCAGCGTCTCGGAGATCTCGCGGACGGAGACGGCCGGACGCGGGCCGGCACCAAGCGCGAGCTGCACCCAGCCCACCTCGTGCCCGGCGCCGATCAGCGGCTGGTCGCTCGGGTCGACGAACCGCAACGTCACGTGCGCCTCCTCGCCCGGGCCGAGCAGCGGCCGGCTCCACGGCCGCGGCAGCAGGCTCGACTCGCCCGCCGGCGTGGAGAGCTGCGGCAGCGTGGTGGTCTCGATCACCCGGCCGTCGACGGCGACCTCCGCCGTCACGCGCAGGTGGGACAGGTCGCGGAAGTCGTACTTGTTGACCACGCGCAGGACGTCGCCCTCGAGCACGGCGTCGAACGGCTGGAAGATCCGCTTGGCCTCCCACATCGCGGTGTGCGGCGTACGGTCGGGCCAGAACAGTCCGTCGCAGACGAAGTTGCCGTCGTGGATCTCCTCGCCGAAGTCGCCGCCATAGCCCCAATACGTGCGTCCGTCCGGCGTCTCCTTGCGAATGCCGTGGTCGAGCATCTCCCAGATGAAGCCGCCCTGCAGGCCGTGGTGCGACTCGATCGCCTCCCAGTAGTCGGCGAGGTTGCCGCAGGAGTTGCCCATCGCGTGGGCGTACTCGCACATGATGAGCGGGCGCCAGTCGGTCGTGGTCTTCGCCCACTCGACGATCGAGTCGATCGACGGGTACATCGGGCAGACCAGGTCGGTCGAGGGGTGGCCGCCCTCCCACTGGTGGCCGCTGATCGCGCCTTCGTAGTGCAGGATCCGGCTCGGGTCGACGCGCCGCACCCAGCCGGCGGCGGCGTCGTGGTTGGCGCCGTAGCCCGACTCGTTGCCGAGCGACCACGCGATGATGCTCGGATGGTTGCGGTCGCGCAGCACCATCCGGCTCACCCGATCGACGAACGCGGCTTGGTAGCGCGGGTCGTCGCACAGCGTGGTGTAGTTGGCGTGCGACTCGATGTTGGCCTCGTCGATGACGTAGAGGCCGTACTCGTCGCAGAGATCGAGGAAGTACGGGTCGGGCGGGTAGTGCGAGGTCCGGACTGCGTTGACGTTGAACGCTTTCAGCACCTGCACGTCCTTGCGCATCAGGTCGCGCGGGACGGCGCTGCCGCGGGTCTCGTGGTGCTCGTGCCGGTTGACGCCGTGGAAGTAGACGGCCTTGCCGTTGACGAGCAGCTGCCGGTCGCGGATCTCCACCGTGCGGAAGCCGACCCGGGTGCGGGTGGCTTCGACCTCGTTGCCGTCGGGATCGCGCAGGCTCACGACCAGCGTGTAGAGCGTGGGCACCTCGGCCGACCAGGGGTGCACCTCCGGCAGCTGCGTGGTCAGGCGCTGCGGCGAGCCGGTCGTCGGCCCGGACAGTGTTTCGGTGAGCACGGTCTGGCCGTCGGAGTCGTACAGCGTCGCGGTGGTCGTCCAGCCGGACGCCTCGCCCTTGATGTCGGCTTCGACAGCGAGCGTGCCGGCGCCGGTCTTGTGGTCGTACCCCGCGGTCGCGGCGACGTCGGCGAGGTAGACCGGGCCGGTGGCGTAGAGGTAGACCGAGCGGTTGATGCCGGCCTGCCACCACTGGTCCTGGTCCTCGATGTAGCTGGCGTCCGACCACTGGATCACCTGGATGGCCAGCAGGTTGTCGCCGGGCTCGAGCGCGCTGGTGATGTCGTACTCGCTCGGCAGCCGCGAGTCCTTGCCGATGCCGACCGGGGTTCCGTTGACCCAGATCGTGCTCACTGACGTCGCGGCGCCGACGTGGAGGACGACGCGCCTGTCCTCCCAGTCGCCGGGGAGCGTGAAGCGCGTGCGGTAGAGGCCGGTGGGGTTGGTCTCCGGAACGTGCGGCGGGTCGTTCGGCGTAAAGGGCATCTTGACGTTGGTGTACTGCGGGTTGCCGAACCCCTGCATGGTGAAGTTGCCGGGCACGGCGACCCGATCCCAGCCGCCGTCGTAGGTCAGCGGGCCGACGGCCTCGGCGGGCATGTCCTCCGGACGGCTGTAGGCCTGGAAAGCCCAGTCACCGTTGAGATCGAGCTGCCTCGGGTTCTCGTCGAGGTGGGCTGCCTCGGTGGTGGGGTACGGGAGCAGCGTCGCCCGGCCGGGCAAGCGGTTGGCACCGGTGAAGTCCGGCGTCTCCCAGATCTTGAGGACGTCGGTCACGCTCGGCCCGGGCTGTGCTGACATCGTGTAACGCCTTTCTCCGCAGTGTTCTCCAGCACGGTACTAGGCGTAAATGTACGGCCGCCGCCCCCTAGCCAGGGGTGACGACGTAGGGGATCGAGCTGGCGATCTGGACCAGGCCGAGCCTGCGCAGGATCGGTGCGCTGTCGGGGGAGGCGTCGACGTGGAGGTAGCGGTAGCCGCGGTCGACCGCGACCTTGGCGCGGTACGCGACCAGCGCGCGGTAGATGCCCTTGCCGCGCCACTGCTCCAGCGTCGAGCCGCCCCACAAGCCGGCGAACTCGGTGCCGGGCGTGCCGCGCAGCCAGGCCGCGCTGACGACTTCGCCGTCGGCGCTTTCGGCGACGACGTTGACGATCGAGCTCTCCAGGCGCTTGAGCAGCCAGCTGTGGTCCTCGCCCCAGATGACGTCCTGGAACGCGACGATCCGCTCGAAGTCGGCGGGTTCGGCCACCTCGCGGATCGTCACGCCGTCGGGCAGTCGTACGTCCACGGCCTGCTTGGACGCCTCGCCGACGAGGATCGCCTCGACCTCCTCGGCCTGGAAGCCGGCCTTGGCCAGGCGGTCGGCGAGGTCGGCGGGCTCGTCGTAGTCGTAGTACTTCCACTCCGCCCGTACCCCGAGCGAGGTGAAGAAGGTGTACTGCTCGGCGATGAAGGCGTCGAGCGCCTCGCCGTCGAGGCCGCCGAGGTCGCGGTAGGTGAGAAACGCCTGGCCGGCGCCGTGCACGCGGACGACCGGCCCGACCTCCTCGACGACCGTACTCTCGCCGGGATCCGCGGGCTTCCGGCCGCGGACCTGGTCGTGGTAGGCCTGCCGGTAGGCGAGCGCCTGCTCGTCGAGCGCCATGTCAATGCCAGCTTTCGTGTCGGAGTACGCGTCCCACCAGGAACGCCGAGTCGGTGTGGGCTGGGTGCTCGAGAGTTCGGAGCAACGCCGAAGCATACGTCGGGGCACCGAACGACAGCGGCTCGTTCATCCAGGGCAGGCCCGCGGGGTCGTCGGCGGTGTGCGCCTTTTCGTACCACCGCGACTGATCGTACGGGCTGATCGGATGGCGGGACTGGTAGTAGACGCGGTAGGGCTCGAGGTGGTCGTAGCCGAGCTTGGCCGGCTCGTCGGTCGGTGCCCACTCGCGCTGCAGCAGGCCGCCGGAGACGATCGCGAGCTTCTCGACGATGGCGAGGTACCTGTAGCCCATCGGGATGTCGTCGTACAGCTGGCCGACCTCGGGCGAGCTCATGCCGGCGGCGACCCAGCCGCGGCCGAAGCCGCGGGCTTCGACGAACCACTGGGTGCTCGGCTCGGTGAGGTCGAAGGGATCGAGGCCGGCGGTCGGGGTGTCGTACTGGATGCCGGTGGGTGGGAGGGCCGGCAGGTGTTCGCGGGCCCAGGGCTCCGGGGTTGGGTCGTCGGCCATGGCAAGAGCGTAGGTTCCAGAGTTCCTACGCTGGCAGCTGGTCTGTCAGCGTTTCCGCGACGGCCGCCAGAACGAAGTCGTTCGGGATGAACCATGCGGGGTATCTAGCCACATTGTCGACGCCGAAGAAGCTGCGATTCATCCGCACGACGAGTTCGTCCCCCATGACGTAGACGCTCTCGATCCGGTCCCAGCGGGCCAGCCTGCTTCGTGTGTACCGAAGTCCGCGGTCGTTGACGGTGAACTCGCCGAACCGGACGCCCCGGCCGGCCCTGACGGCTGCGAGCGCACGGGGGACCTGGGTCGCGCGGACCCGGTCGACGATCGCTCCTCCCAGCTCCTGGATGTCGGCGACCTGCCAGTACGAGTGGTCGAGCGCGATGGTCGCGCCGCCCGGGCGCTTCACGGTGTAGGTGTGATGCGCGGGGTCGGTCGTACTGATCGAGTTGATCGGATGGAACTGGCGGAAGACCGACAGTTCGGTCCAGCGGAATGCCTGCGTTCGGTCGCGTCCGCTGCGCGTGAGCCCGCTGTGCACGAGCCCGAAGTCGAACAGGTACACGCGGCTGCCGGCCGGCATGATGGCCCCGATCGACCTGCCGGCCCGCACGGCCTTGGCGACCAGCCGGATCGCGGCGAAGAGAAGGAGCAGGGCGAAGAGAACGATCAGGGGGATGAGGCCGGAGGCACCGGCACCGATGGTGAGGAGATACGCCAGGCCGGCCGTGAAGGCGGCGACGTACACCAGGGCCCCGATCGTGACCCACGCCGGACCCCGGCGCCGTGCGGGGGCCGCGTCGTAGACCCGGAACGTGTGGCCCAGGTTGTGCTCGGCCGCTGCTGCCCGCACGGCCGGTGGAGCCGTGTCGAGCCCGTGACCCGGCCTGAGCTGCAAGGCGACACCCCTCCCTCCCCGCCGTTGCCTGCCGTCGACGGGCCGGCAACGAGCCCAGGCTACCGCTGTTCTGATGCCGCTCGCTTGGTCAGCTACGCGATGCCGACCGCGCCGCAGAATGCGTTGGTCATCGTTTCGATGACGGTGTCCCGGTCGGGCACGGCGACTCCCGCGTCGATCAGGCGCCTACGTACGAACATGTGCACGCCGACCGGCGCGATCAGTTGTGGCAACAGCAGTGGGAGCGGGAGGTCGCGGCATCGCCCGGCATCGATTTCGGAGGTCAACCAGCCACCGACGACTCCCACGATCCGCGGCACGGTCTGTTCGCCGGTGAACCGCATCACCAGGCCGCCCGGATTGGCAAGAACCTCCGCGCACAACGCCTCGACGACGCCGCTGTCGTCGGCGAGGGCGTCGAAGACAGCGGCGTAGACGGCTCGTACGCCGTTCTCGAACGAGGGGAAGGGGCGCCCGTCGGCCAGCACCTGCTCCACGACCGGCAGCGGTGTCGAGCGCTCGAAGACCGCGGCCAGCAACCCTTCGCGGCCGCCGAACTGTGCGTGTACCGAGGTCATCGCGCATTGGGCGCGGCGGGCGACCTCTTCGATGGTGAACGCGGCGATGCCCGCTTCCGCGATGAGCTCTGCCGCGGCGACGACCGCCCGATCCCGTACGCTCGGCCGGCGGCCGGGGTCCACGCCGGCCGCGCGCACCGCCACCTCGAGCGCATGGCGGCTGCGGATCCTGCGGAACATCGTCGAACGCGAAACACCGGCCCGCCGTGCGATCCGATCCAGCGAGAGGTCGGCGATGGGCTGCCCGCTGTGTTCGGCCTCGGCTATCGCCGCGTCCACGATCGCCTGGTCGATCGGCATCCCGTCATCCTAGGGTGTTCAGGGCCACTCCGAACTTCTCCGCGGCGAGCTCCGGGAAGGCTTGGAGGAAGATGGCAGGGTTCGTATAGCAGGTGATCGCGCCGATCATGCCGTCGAAGTAGGCCATCACCTCCGCCTGACCCTCCAGACGCTCGACTGGCCCGTGCGGAGGCGTCGTCGCGGGATTCGCGCCGAACGGTAGGTACATCACCGCTGCTTCGTGCAGTGTCGCGGCGACCATCGCGGAGTTCCGGGCAGTGAGTCCGTCGAAGAACCGTTCGACCACGTCCCGCATGAGTCCTCTCCTTATTGCTTGGTGAGCCCGAGGGCGCTGACAAGCATGCGATCCATCCAGCGGTCGGGCAGGATGCGGCGCATGAAGATCATCGGCTTGGCTCCGGATCCCACGGGGTAGCGGCTTCGGGGGCGCCGGCTGGTCAGGGCGTGCACCACCGCGCGGGCCACCACGTCTGGATCCGAGCCCTTGGCAGCCGATCCGGACACTCCGGTCGCCATCGCCTGCAGCGCCGCGCCGTACTTCTCGCGGCCCGCTGCCGGCAGCCCGCTGAGCCAGGTCTCGGTGTCCCGGATGAGCTTGCCGCCCATCGGCGTGGCGATCGCGCCGGGCTCGATCACCGACACGTGCACTCCGGACCAGCCCAACTCGATGCGCAGCGAGTCGCTCAGACCTTCCAGGCCGTGCTTGGCGGCCGCGTAGGTGGCCATCAACGGTGGGCCGACCTTGCCGCCGGCGGAGCTGACGTTGACGATCCGGCCCCGATCGCGGAAGAGCAACGGCAGGAACGCCTGGGTCACCGCCAGGTGACCGACCAGGTTGACCTCGAGCTGACGGCGGAACTCCTCCAGCGGAAGGAACTCGACCGGGCACGGCACTGTGGTGCCGGCGTTGTTGACCAGGCCGGCGAACCTGCCGCCGTCGTCCAGCCGCTCCTCCACCAGGGCACGGACGGCGGCGATGGACTCCGCCTGCGTCACATCGAGGTGGACGGGAGTCAAGCGCTCCGACCCCGCCTGCCGCAGGGCCTCTCCATCCTGCTCGCGGCGGATGCCGGCGAACACGTCGAATCCAAGAGCATCCAGGGCAAGCGCACACGCCCGCCCGATGCCGGTCGAGGCTCCAGTGATGACGATTGCTTGCATGGAACTGACACTAGACGCTAATGATTATTCGGTCAAGTGTCATGACTCACAACGCGAACTGGTCAGAGCTCCATGCCTGCGATCAGCGCAGCACCAGCCAGGCCGTCGCCGGTACGGTCACGGCGCTGAGCAGGGTGGACATGGTGATCGCCGCCGGTACGGCCGGCACCTCGGCCGCGAACCGCTGGGCGAGGACGTACGTACTGCCGGCCGGCGGCAGCGAGGCCAGCACCACGCCGGCTCGCACCCAGGGGGCGTCGATCACCAGCAGGTGCCCCAGCACGCACCACACCAGCAAGGGATAGACCACGAGCTTCGTCACCGTGAGACCGGCGACGGCAAGCCTGGCTCGGCTTCCGAGCCGCCGCCCGGCCAGCGAGCCACCCAGCGCGAACAGCGCGGTCGGGGCAGCCGATGCTCCGAGCAGGCCGAGGAATCCGTCCAGCGGACCCGGAACGGCGCTCCCGGTGGCCGCGACACCGGCGCCGCCGGCGATCGCCACGACGATCGGGTTCGAGGCCGTGACGCGGACCAGCAGCCGGCCGGCTCCGCCCCGGGCACCCGGCGAGCCGCTCATCGTCGCCGCCGCGATCGACAGCAGCACCATCACCTCGGCCAGCACGGCCATCGCCAACGGTCCGGCGCCGCGGTCGCCGAAGTAGGCCAGCATCAAAGGAGGGCCGAGAAACCCGAGGTTGCCGACGGTCGCCGTCGCCGCGCACGCACCGGCCACGGGCGTGGGCGAGCGGGCAAGCCTGCGGGCGGCGGCGAACCCGCCGGCGAAGACCAGTGCTCCGGCGCCGAGATAGCCGGCGTAGAAGACCGGATCGAACGACGCGTCCAGCGGCTGCGCCGAGATCAGCCGGAACACCAACGCCGGCAGGGCGAACTGGAACGCGTACCGTCCGAGGGCGTCCAGTGCCTGTGCGGTCACCAGCCCGGTCCGCCTGGCCACCCAGCCCAACGCCACGACGCCGAACACCGGCACGCTGAGCAGCGCGACGCCGGTCATCTTCCGGTGACCGCCCCGGTGCGTCGCTCGATCGCCCGGATCACCGCGACCATATCGGTGTCGCCGAGCCCCAAGGCTTCGGTCTCGCCGAACAGCGCGTGACAGGCATCGAGCAACGGCGAGGCGATACCGGCCGATCGCGCGGCCGCGGCGATCACCTGGTTGTTGTACAGCACGTTGGAGATCGAGGCCTGTACCTCGAAGTCCCCGGCCAGCAGCTTGGCCGCCTTGCCGCGGGACACACTGCTGGCCATCGGGCCGGCGTCCAGTATGCCGGCGAACTGCCGCAGGTCGAGCCCGTGCCGTTCCGCGAAGTGCGCGGCCTCGGCCAGCCCGGTGACCATCGTGATCAGGAACAGGTTGACCGACAGCTTCATCAGCAGCGCGTTGGGCACCGGCCCGCAGGCGACCGACTCAGCGCACATCGGCTGGATCAGCGGGCGTGCCTCCTCGACCGCGCCCGGCTCGCCGGCCAGCATCGCCACCAGTTGCGCGGCCTCGGCGGGCTTGCGGGAGCCGGAGACAGGCGCCTCGACGTAGTCCCCACCGGCGGAACGGATGCCGGCCTCGAGCCGGTGAGAATACTCCGGCGACGTGGTGCCGAGGTGCACGATCAGGTGGCCCCCCACCCGCTGGTCGAAGTCGGGCGTGCCACGGCCGAGCACGCTGTCGATCGCCGGACCGTCGGACAACATCAGGAACACCACGCGGGTACGCCGGAACAGCTCGGCCGGACCGGCCGCCACCTGAGCGCCTGCCGCCCGCAGCGGCTCGCTCCTGCCCGGCGTCCGGTTCCAGACCAGCAACGGAACGCCGGCGCGTGCCAGGTTGAGCGCCATGGGCTGACCCATCACGCCCAGACCGATGAAACCCACATTCATGCCGCTCATCGTCACGGCCAGGAACGGCTTGGCCCAGAGCCAATTCCGCGTAGATTGGTTTGCCGATGGATCCAATCGAGCTTTCGCATCGACTGGGCCGCTGGTCGTCCGGGCGAGGTCCGCTGTACGTCCTGCTGGCTTCGCGGCTCCGCGCGTTGATCGACGACACCGAGCTCGTACCAGGCGAGCGGTTGCCACCCGACCGCGTGCTGGCCACCACACTCGCCGTCGGGCGCAGCACGGTCGTGACCGCCTACGATCTGCTGGCCGTGGAAGGCCGGATCGTACGCCGCCAGGGCAGTGGCACCCGCGTCGCCGGCCCGGCCGTGCCGGAGCCGCACAGCACCACCGACGCACCGGTGTTCCTGCACCTGCTCGAACCCCGCGACGACGTGATCCTGCTGGCCTGCGCGGCACCGGACTCGCCGCCGCCCGAACTGGTCGAGGCGTACGCACGGACCCTTCCCGAGCTCGCGGCGATCACCGGCGACATCGGCTACCACCCACTCGGACACCTCGAGCTGCGCCAGGCGATCGCCGACCGCTACACCCGCCGGGGCATCCCCACAACGGCGGAGCAGATCCTGGTCACCACAGGAGGCCAGCAGGCCCTGTCATTGCTTGCCCGTGCGTTCGTCGCACCCGGCGACCGGGTCCTGGTCGAAGCACCCACCTACCCCGGCGCCCTCGAATCCCTCCGCGACGAGGGTGCCGTGCTCCGCACACTCCCCGTCGGCCTGGCTGGCTTCCGTTCAGCGGCCGCCCAACACCAGCCCCGGCTCGCCTACGTGATCCCCAGCTTCCACAACCCGACCGGTGCCGTGCTACCCGCCCTCGACCGCCAACACCTGGCCCGCGACGCCGAGGCAGCCGGCGTCACCCTGATCGAGGACGAGGCCCTGATCGACCTCGGCTTCCCCGGCGCGCAGCCACCCCCACCACTGGTCGCCCATTCGGCCACCGTGGTCTCGATCGGCTCACTCAGCAAAATCGCCTGGGGCGGCCTGCGCATCGGCTGGGTCCGCGCCGACCTGCCAACCATCACCCGCCTCGCAAGACTCCGTTCAGTGCACGACCTCGGCGGAAACGTCCCCGCACAACTGGCCGCCACCGCCCTGCTGCCACAGCTTGAAGCACTCGCACAACGCCAGGCCCCGCAACGGCAGGCCCGCCACAACCACCTGCGCACCGAACTGACCCGCCACCTCCCCGACTGGCACGCATCAGCAGTAAACGGCGGCCAAACCCTGTGGATTCGCCTACCTCACGGCAACGCCTCGGCATTCGCCCAAGCCGCCCTACGACACGGCGTCGCCGTCCTCCCAGGCGCCGGCCTCGACGCCGGCGGCAGCAGCCAAGACTTCCTACGCATCCACTTCATCGCACCCCCAACCGTACTGACCGAAGCCGTCCGCCGACTGACCAAAGCCTGGCAGCACTACCCAGCGAACGCCCCCCACACCACCGCGCCACAGCTGGCCATCTAGCTCGGCAACCCCCAAGGCCTACCGCCCAACCAGCCCGTTCTCGTACGCATAGACAACAGCCTGCACCCGGTCCCGCAACCCAAGCTTGGCCAGCACCCGCCCAAGATGTGTCTTGACCGTCGCCTCCGACAACACGAGCTGCTGCGCGATCTCAGCATTCGACAACCCACCAGCGAGCAAGAGCAACACCTCCCGCTCCCGCGAAGTCAACTGCTCCAACCCGTCAGCAGCCGAAGCAACGCCGGTGTCAGGCAGATAGCTGGTGAACCGGTCGATCAACCGCCGCGTCGTGCTCGGCGCCACCACGGCGTCTCCGGAGTGGACAGCGCGAATAGCCCCGACGAGTTCGGCCGCCGATGCCTCTTTCAACAAGAAGCCGGACGCCCCGGCCTTCAACGCCGCGAAGGCATACTCGTCGAGGTCGAACGTCGTGAGGATCAGAACCTTCGGCGTGGCGTCCCGGCGCTGGCGGCAGATCTCGCGGGTGGCGGCGACGCCGTCCATGCCGGGCATGCGGACGTCCATCAGGACGACGTCGAGGTTGGTCTGCTTGACCTGCTGGACGGCCTGATGCCCGTTGCTGGCTTCGGCGACGACCTCGATGTCGGGCTGGGCGCTGAGCACCATCTTGAAGCCGGTACGGATGAGTTCCTGGTCGTCGACCAGCATGATCCTGATCGTCACAGCGCCGTCCTCGCGTGGACCGGCAGCCAGGCGTGGACGAGGAACCCGCCCGCGGGGTGCGACTTGGCGTCGAGCTGCCCACCGAACGCTGCGACGCGTTCCCGCATGCCGACCAGCCCGTGCCCTGGAACCCCCGGGACTCCCGACGCACCCGTCGTAACCGCACCAGCGGCGCTGAGGTCAGGGTCGGTCGCGGGTCGCGAACGCCCCGCTCCGTCGTCGGCGATGTCGATCATGATGGCGTTCTCCCCGTAGACCAGCCGGACGGTGGCTTTCGCTCCCGCGCCGGCGTGCTTGAGTACGTTCGTCAGCGACTCCTGCACGACACGGTAGATCACGAGCTGCAAGCCCGGCGGCAGCTGCCCCGGCTCGCCCTCCGTCGTCAGGCTCACTTCGGGCCCGGACGACCGGACCTGCTCGACCAGTTCGGGAATCTGCTCGATGCCGGGCTGGGGCGCGTAGACCGCGCCCGCGTCGTCGCCGTCGCGGAGGACGCCGACGATGCGCCGCATCTCGGCCAGCGCCTGCTTGCCGGTGGTCCAGATCGTGTCCAGCGCCTGCCGGGTCAGCTCCGGATCATGGTCGAGCGCCTGCCGGCCGCCCTCGGCGTGCACCACCATCACGCTCACGTTGTGGGCGACGACATCGTGTAGCTCGCGGGCGATCTGCGCCCGTTCGTTCGCGACCGTGATCTGCGCGCGCTGGTCTCGCTCGCGTACGGCATGCGCCTGCTGCTCGCCCGCGTGCCGGCTGCGAGCCGCACCGTAGAAGCCGGCGAACCACACCGTGCCTACCGCCAGCATCACCGCCACCGTGGTCGCGATCGTTGTGGGAGGCGAGAACTGCGCTGAGCTGAAGAACGGGAATACGTTGAGAACGCGCTCCGGCAGCTGCCAGGTCATCGCGCTGACGATCACGCCCAGTTCCGTGACCACCCCTGCCACCACCGCCCACTGGAACGAGCAGCGCCGGACCACGGCGTACATCGCGACCACGATCGCGAGATCGGCGGGCACCGGCGGCAACCCGATGACCACCTGGAACGCGGAGGCCACCGCGACGGCCACGAAGACTTCGATGGGGTGCCGGCTGCGCCAGAGCAACGGGACGAGCAGGGCGGCCGACCCCACGAAATAGATCGCGAGGGCATAGATACCGAAGATGCTGCTGTCCTGCTCGGCCAGGGCTACCAGGAAGGTCAGGACGACCAGCGGCGCGATCCAGAGCAGGTCGCCGGTCTGCGGCTGTTTTGGCTGATCAGGCACGTCTGCAGCCTAGACGTCGCGGCAGCGGCGATGGGTCAGCCAAACGTATGACGTTCACTGTCCACGAACGTATTGCACACAGAGTCGCCATGCCCCAGATGGTGGCCGGGAAGTCCGCTCGTTTGGCCGACGCCTGGCAGGTGCCCGCAAATCTAGCTTCGTAAATATGAAGGAAACGAGGGGCATTCGACGGCTGCTGGCGTACATCGTCATGACCTTGATGTTGATCATGGGGATGCTGGTGCTGTTCCGCGGCCAGGTCTACGCGTTCGCCGACGCCAGGGCATCCGAACCCGAGCTCGCCGACGTCGACCCGGCACTCCGGCACGCGATGGAAGTCGCGATGAGGGACGCGGCCGGTCAAGGAGTACGCCTCCGGGTCGTCTCCGGCGGTCGATCGCTTGCCGAGCAACGCGAGCTGTACGAGAAGGCAGTCGCCGAGCACGGCGCGGCCTCGGCGGCCAAGTGGGCGGTGCCGCCGAACGAGCTGTCAGCACACGTGAAGGGCCTCGCGGTCGACGTCGGCCCGGTCGCCGGCTCGGCCTGGCTGCGCGAGCACGGCGCGCGCTACGGCCTCTGCCAGGTCTACGCCAACGAGCCTTGGCACTTCGAACGTACGGCCAAGAACGGCACCTGTCCGGCGCTCGCCTCCGACGCCTCGGCCGTCGAGCACTTCTGAACCGCACGACGCGATGTGCACGAGGCAGGTTCGTAGCTACTATCGAGTAGGGTTTGGCGAACTGTAGTAGCCCATGGGAGCCGCTCATGACTGATCCGCGGGGTTCGACCGGAGTAGTGATCATCGGCGCCGGCTTCTCCGGCCTCGGCATGGCGATCCAGCTGCTGAAGGCCGGCCGCACCGACTTCGTGCTACTGGAGAAGGCCGACGACGTGGGCGGCACCTGGCGCGAGAACACCTATCCGGGCTGCGGCTGCGACATCCCGTCCAGCGTCTACTCCTTCTCCCACGACCTGAACCCCGCGTGGACCCGCACGTACCCAGGACAGCAGGAGATCTGGGACTACCTCCGGCGGCTCACCGAGTCGTACGACCTGCGCGAGTACATCCGCTTCGGTGTCGAGGTGACGTCCGCCCGCTGGGACGCCGATGCGAACGAGTGGGAGGTCGCGTCGGCGAGCGGTGACACCTACCGCGGTCACGCGCTGGTCAACGGCTTCGGGCTGCTGCACGTGCCGCGAATACCCGAGCTGCCGGGGCTCGAACGCTTCGAGGGCGAGGCGTTCCACTCCGCGCAGTGGAACCACGACGTCGACCTGCGCGGCAAGCGCGTCGCGGTGATCGGTACGGGCGCGAGCGCGATCCAGTTCGTGCCGAAGATCGCGCCCGAGGTCGGTGAGCTGTACATCTTCCAGCGCACGCCGGGCTGGCTGATCCCCAAGCCGGACCGGCCGTTGCCGGACTGGATGAAGCGGCTCTTCGCGCGCGTTCCGCTCGCGCAACAGGTCTACCGCAAGGTCGTGTGGCTGCGGCTGGAGGCTCAGGCGCCGGCGTTCAACGGCAACGCGACCATGCAGAAGGTGGCCGAGCGGATCTCGCTGAAGCACCTGCACGACCAGATCGAGGACCCCGAGCTGCGCCGCAAGCTCACGCCGTCGTACCGCACCGGCTGCAAACGGGTGATGCCGTCCAACGACTACTTCCCGGTCTTCAACCGGGAGAACGTCGAGCTCGTCGACCGCGCCGCGGTCGAGGTCACCGAGCGGGGCGTCGTCGACCGGGAAGGCGTCGAGCGTGAGGTCGACGTCATCATCCTCGCGACCGGCTTCGAGGTGATGGAACGCCTTGGAGACTTGAAGATCAGCGGCCGCGACGGCGCGGACCTGGCCGACACGTTCGACTCCCACGGTCTGACGACCTACCTCGGCATCAACGTCAGCGGGTTCCCCAACCTCTTCTTCCTGCTGGGCCCGAACACCGGTCTCGGACACAACACCGTGGTGTTCATGATCGAGCAGCAGATCAAGTACGTCATGCGCTGCCTCCGCCTGCTCGATCGCACCCACGCCGCAGCTCTCGACGTCCGGCCCGAAGCCCAGCAGGCCTTCAACGCCGACATCCAACGCAAGCTCGGCAAGGGAATCTGGACCCGCGGCGGCTGCGCCAGCTGGTACCTCGACGCCGCCGGCGTCAACCGCGCGATCTGGCCCGGCTACTCCGGCACCTACTGGTTCGCCACCCGCAGGGTCCGCCGCAACGACTACGAGCTGATCGGTTCGTCGGTCCAGGACTAAGGCTCAGGGCAGTTCGAACAGCGTGCTCACGCCCTGCCCGACGCCTACACACATCGTCGCCAGGCCGCGACGGACCGCGCCGTGCCGCATGGCGTGGACGAGGGTGACCGCGAGCCGCGCGCCGGAGCAGCCCAGCGGATGGCCGATCGCGATCGCGCCGCCGTTGACGTTGACCTGCGAATCGTCCAAGCCCAGTTCGCGAATCACGGCGATCGACTGCGACGCGAACGCCTCGTTGAGCTCGACCAGCCCGAGGCCGTCGATCGTCCATCCGTAACGCCGCAAGGCCTTCCGCGTCGACGGCACCGGGCCGATCCCCATCACGTCGGGATGGACGCCGGCCGCCGCGGTGCCGACGTAGCGCGCCAGCGGCTCCACGCCGAGCTCGGCGACCACCTCGTCGGACGCGAGTACGACGCCGGCCGCACCGTCGTTGATCGGTGAGGAGTTGCCGGCCGTGACTGTGCCACCTTTGCGGAACGCCGGTCGCAGCTTGGCCAGCTGTTCCATCGACGTGTTGTCGCGAATGCCTTCGTCGGCATCGACCAGGCCGTGCTCCTTGGTGAAGACCGGCAGCAGCTCGTCGGCGAAGACGCCGTTGTCGCGGGCGTGCGCGGCCCGCTGGTGGCTGCGCAACGCGAACGCGTCCTGCTCCTCGCGGCTCACGCCGTAGCGGACGGCGACCTCCTCTGCCGTTTCGCCAAGCGTGACAGGCGGATACAGCTCCCTCATCTGCGCGTTGACCATCCGCCAGCCGAGCCGCGTGTCGAAGATCTCGGGCCCGTGCCGGTCGTCGAGCCGCGGAATGACGTACGGCGCCCGGCTCATCGACTCCGACCCACCGGCGACGCAGAGGTCGGCCTCGCCGGAGGCGATCATCCGCGCGGCCGAGGCGATCGCCTCCAGGCCGGAGGCGCACAGGCGGTTGACGGTGGCGCCGGGGATGGTTTCCGGCAGCCCGGCCAGCAGTACGGCCATCCGCGCGACGTTGCGGTTGTCTTCGCCGGCCTGGTTGGCCGCACCCCAGTAGACGTCGTCGATACGTGCGGGGTCGAGCGCGGGCAGCCGCTCCAGCAGCCCTTTCACCACGGCGGTCGCGAGGTCGTCCGGGCGTACGCCGGCGAGCTTTCCCCGTGCCCTCCCGATCGGAGTGCGCACCCCGGCTACGACATGAACGCTTCGGGTCGACGGCATGCTGACACGGTACGACGCCCCGCACCGGCCCGCGACTTTCGTGCGCTGGCCGCACAGCCACAGCCGCGACCGTCAGCGCGGCCCCAGCAGCAGCTCTGCCAGCGTGGCGATCCACAGCCCGGCGACGACCGCCATGGCCGCGACCGCCACGCCCACGACCAGCGCGAACCGGATCCGCTGCGTACACATGCCGCGGGACCCTGGCAGAGCCCTCTCACAAAACTCTCATAAGCCCTGGGCATAGAACGGCGGCAGCCGCAGGCTGGCGACCTCCAGGCCGAGCTCGCCCAGCAGCCGCTGCCACTCGGTCCGGTACGCCGCCCCATCGTCCTCGCCCAGCACGCGATCCAGCCGCGCCAGTACGCGCGCTATCTCCAGCGGCCGTCCCAGCCGGCGCCACCGGGCCAGCGACTCCCGCAGCGGCTTGGCCGCCGGCTCGGCACCTTCGCCGCGTACGACCGCAAGGTCGCCAAGCGACCGGAGCGCGTCGCCGGACATCTCGGCGTCGCCGAGCTCCTCGGTCACAGCCAGCGCCCGCCGCAGCCGTTCCCCGGCGGGCTCCGTCTGCCCGAGCGCGATCTCCACGTTCGCGAGCTTCACCTCGGCCGACGCGACCGTCAGCGCGTCGTCGACGCGTTCGGCGGCCTGGATCGCCTCCTGCAGCAGGGATTCCGCGGTCTGCGCCCGGCCGATCCCCGCGAGGACGTCGGCCTGCGTCATCAACCGCCAGGCCAGGATCAGCGGCCGGTCGTGCGAGCGCTCGATCGCCACCGCGCGGCCGATCCATGGCTCGGCCTCGGCTGGCTGCCCGGCGTCCAGGAACGTGCTGGCGCGGTAGGCCATCACCGTCGACACCAGCTGGGTCGGCGTCTCGGCGTCGCAGCTGTCGTACGCCTCGTCGAGGAAGCCGGCCGCCGCTGCCAGCCGACCGAGTACGCGCGCGGTGTGCCCGGACTGCGCGAGCGCCCGGATCGTCCGCTGCTTGTCCCCGACCGAACGGGCCAGCGTGAGCTGCCGCTCGGAGATCTCGGCCATCTTGGCGTAGTCGGCCAGGTCGGAGTACGTCGCGAACAGCGCGGAGAGCACCCGCAGCAACAGATCGCCCGGTCCACCGTCTGCGGCCTGGCGCAGGCTGCCGGCGGCCCGCTCGTACGCGCGGATCCGGTCGGCGTCGTACGCGCGCAGCTGCAGGAACGCGCCGATTCGCAGCGCCAGCCGGGCAGCCAGCGACGCGTCGCCGCGCGAGCCGGCTCGTTCGATCGCGGCCAGGAGGTTCGCGCGCTCGGTCTCGAACCAGTCGAACGCGGTGTCGCGGGCGAGCCGCAGCGCGAGCGCCGGTCGCGGCGGCGCGCCCAGCCCGAGCGCCGACGTCATGCCGTGCTCGATCAGCTCATCAGCCTCCGACGCCAGCGCCAGCCAGCCCTCCAGCACCCGCACGTCCGCCGCGCCACGATTGTCGCCGCCATCGTCGCCACGATTGTGGGCAGGATTGTCGCCGAGATTGTCGCCACGATTGTGGGCAGGATTGTCGCCGAGATTGTCGACAAGATTGTCGGCAGGTCTGTCGCCACGATTGTGGGCAGGATTGTCGCCACGATTGTGGGCAGGATTCACGCCGAGATCGTCGCCACGATTGGCCGAGGGCGACGGTTGCTCGGCCGCGTACTCCGCGACCAGGTCGTGCAGCCGATACCGTTGCTGCCCGACGGCATCGGTCCCGCGCGGCTCGACCAGGTGGATGTCGGTCAGCTCCCGCAGCAAGTCCCCGGCGGGCGCGCCACACACCGCGTCGGCGACCCAGGCCGGCCAGTCCGCCGCGCCGAGCCGGCCGAGGCCGCGGAACAGCCGGGCGGAGTCAGCCGCCAGCGCTTGGTAGGACAGCGCGATCGACGCCCGTACGTCCAGGTCCCCGACGGCCAGCTCGTCGAGCCGCCCGCGCTCGGCGGCCAGCCGGTCGGCCAGTCCGGCCGCGTCCCAGTCCGGCTGGGCCGCCAGCCGAGCCCCCGCGATGCACACCGCGAGCGGCAGGCCCGCGCACAGGTCCACGATCCGCCGGGCCGCGTCGAGGTCGGCGGTGACCAGCTCGCGACCGGCGACCTCGGTGAGCAGCCCCAGCGCGGCCTCGTCCACCAGCTCCGGAACGCTGATCCGCTGGGCCGTCATCAGCGCGGCGAGCTGCCGGCGGGAGGTCAGGATGACGCCGCTGCCGCCCGCGCCCGGCAGCAACGGCCGGACCTGAGCCTCGCTGGCCGCGTCGTCGAGCACGATCAGCAGGCGGCGGTCGGCGAGGTGGCTGCGGTACATCGCGACCCGCTCGTCCCGGTCCTCCGGCACAGCCAGCCCGTCGACGCCGAGCGCGCGCAGGAACCCGCCGGCGACCTCGTGCGGGTCGGCCGGCTCGGCCTGGCTGCCGCGGAGGTTGGCGTACAGCTGCCCGTCGTGGAAGACCTGCGCGAGCCGGTGACCGGCCGCCAGCGACAGCGTGGTCTTGCCGACGCCGCCCGGCCCGACCAGCACGACGACGCCTCCGGCCGTACCGCCACCGGCGATCGCCTGGGTGAGAGTGTCGAGCAGCCGTTCCCGCCCGGTGATCCGGCGTACCGCAGGCGGCAGCTGCCGGGGGATCGGCCGGCCGATCGAGCTGGAGACGGGCGTCGCCGGCTCGCCCCGCAGGATCCGCTGCTCCAGCTCGCGCATCCCCGCGCCCGGCTCGACGCCGAGCTCGTCGGCGAAGCGGCGGTACACGGCCTGGTACGTCGCCAGCGCGTCGGCCCGCCGCCCGGCTCCGGCGAGCGCCCGCATCAGCCGGCCGTACAGGTGCTCACGGTACGGGTGCTCGGCGAGCAGCGGCTGCACCTCGCGTATGACAGTGTCGAACCGCCCCAGCGCCAGCTCGGCATCGAGCTTCGCCTCGGCGGCGGCCAGGCGTTCCTCGGCGAGCCCCTGCCGGATGTCGGCACCGAGCCCGCTGGGGACGTCGGTCAGCGCCGCGCCACGCCACAGTGACAGCGCCTGGTCCAGTGCGTTCGCCGCGGCCGCGTGGTCGCCGGCGTTGGACGCCCGCCGGGCGTCGGCCACCAGCGCCTGGAACTCCGCGACGTCGAGCCGATGCTCGCCGAGCCGGAACTCGTACCCGCTCGTCCGGGTCACGATCAGCCCGTCGTCGACCTCGTGCAGCCGGGTGCGCAGCTTGCTCACCAGGTTGTGCAGCTGGGCCTTGGCCGTGGCCGGCGGATCCGGCCACAGCCGGTCGACGAGGAAGTCGGTGGAGACCTGCCTGCCGGGATTCAGCAGCAGCATGGCGAGGACGAACCGCTCACGCGCGCTGCCCGCGGGCAGGCGAACGCCTTCGTGATGGACCTCGACCGGGCCCAGCAAGCGGAACTCCACGCCGCAGTTCTACCGAATTACGGAGTGTGTGCCTTGATGAAGCCCAGTACGCGGTCCCAGGCGTCGGCGCACTCGGCGGAGAAATCGGCGTACGAACGGTCGAAGAAGCTGTGCGGCGCGCCCGGGTAGGTGTGGATCGAGTGCTCGACGCCGGCCTCGGTGAGCCCGGCGTCGTAGGCGGCCACCTGCTCCGGCGGGATGCCCTGGTCGGCGCCGCCGAACAGGCCGAGCACCGGCACGCGGGTCCGCGGCGCGATGGTGATCGGCGTCTGGCCGCCCTCCTCGCGCGGCTTCATCCCGCCGTAGAAGCCGATCGCGCCCTGGTGGCCGAGCGACTCGTCGGCGCCGAGCAGGAAGGAGTACGACCCACCGAAGCAGAAACCGATCGTGAACAGCGCGCGGCTCCGCCCGGTCTCGCGAAGCGCCGCCGCTCCGGCCACCACGTCGGCCGACACGCCGGCGTACGTCGTCTGCTTCACATGCGGCATGAACTCGAAGTCCTCACCGCGCTTGTCCGTGCCCGCGGTCCGCCCGAAGTAGTCGATCGCCACCGCGTCGATCCCGACAGCGGCGAAGTTCTCGGCCAGCCGCTGATAGAACGCGAACAGGCCGCGGATGTCCGGCAGGATCACCACCGACGCGCCGGTGGGCTCGGGCGCCTCGGCCCGCCAGGCCATGAACTCTGTGCCATCCGCGGATGTGAGCGTGAGCGGCGTGCCGGGCACGGGCTCGGGGGCTCCAGCGGGACGTGGTGGTTCGGCGTCGAACGCAAAGCACATTTTCGCGGCATCCTAACGGGTTGCTGTTGGAAGAAGATCTTCGCCGAACCTACTCCCGGGACGTTCGCGTGCCATAAGGTTGCGCCTCGTGAGGGTAGCTGTGCTCAAGGAGACCCGTCCCGGTGAGCGCCGGGTCGCGCTGGTTCCCGATGTGGTCCCACGGCTGGTCGAAGCGGGGTTCGAGGTGTGTGTCGAACCCGATGCGGGTGAGCACGTCCACGCCAGCGACGACGCCTACCGCGAGGCCGGGGCCTACGTCGCGTCCGACGCGTTGGACCGGGCTGACCTGGTGGTTTCGGTGCAGCCGCCGGGCCCGTTCGTCGCCGGCAGCCTGCCGAAGGGCACGATCACCGTGTCCATGCTCGCGACCACGCAGCAGCTGCCGCTGGTCCGCACGCTGCAGGCCCGTGGTGTCACGGCGTTCTCGATGGACCTGGTGCCACGGACGTCGCGTGCGCAGGCGATGGACGCGCTCTCATCCCAGTCGCTGGTCTCGGGCTACCGCGCGGCGATCGTCGCGGCCGAACGGCTCAACCGGTTCTTCCCGCTCTACATGACCGCCGCCGGCACGGTGAAGCCGGCGACCGTCCTCGTCCTCGGTGCGGGCGTCGCGGGGTTACAGGCGGTCGCGACCGCGCGCCGGCTGGGCGCGATGGTCGAGGCCTACGACGTACGCGAGGCGGCGGCCGAGGAGATCCGCAGCCTCGGCGCGCGCTACGTCGACATCGGGCTGCCTCCGCTGGAGGGCGACAACGGCTACGCCCGTGAGATGTCAGACGAACGTGCCCAGCGCCAGCGCGAGCTGCTCGCGCCGCACGTCGCCAAGGCCGACGCGCTGATCACGACCGCGGGCGTCCCCGGCAAGCCGGCACCGATCCTCGTCACCCGCGACATGACCGCCGGGATGAAACCGGGCTCGGTGGTCGTCGACGTCGTGGCCGAGCTCGGCGGCAACGTCGCCGGCAGCCGGCCGGGCGAGGAGTTCGTCCGCGACGACGTGCTGATCTGGGGCGGCCGCAACGTGCCGAGCCAGATGCCCGAGGTCGCGAGCCGGCTCTACGCGCAGAACGTCGTGAACCTGCTTCTCTTGATCGGACGCAGCGGCGACGTCGTGGTCGACTTCGACGACGACATCATCGCAAGCACCTGCGTCACCTATGAAGGCAAAGTACGCCATCAGCTGACGGGGGACCTGCTCGGAGAGGTGAGTTAGCCCCAGATGGATGGCATCGTGCTCCTGACCATTTTCGTGCTGAGCGCATTCGCCGGCTACGAGGTCATTTCGAAGGTTTCGACGATCCTCCACACACCGTTGATGTCAGGCGCCAACGCGATCCACGGCGTGATCCTGGTGGGCGCGGTGCTGCTCGCCGGGCGGGCCGAGACCACGGCGGAGCTGGTGGTCGGCCTGGTCGCGGTGTTCCTGGCGACGCTCAACATGGTCGGCGGGTTCGTCGTCACCGACCGGATGCTCGACATGTTCCGGGTCAAGCGGCCGGCGGTGGCGTCCGGGCCACCAGGCAAGTCCTCGCGAGGCTCCGGCGCCAAACCGGCCGCCGCTTCGCCGGCGGACGAGCCGGCCGCCGCGTCTCCCTCCGCAGCCGGCGACGAGCCGACGCGGGCGGACCGCTACTCCGACGACACCCCCACCCACGCTCGCGACCGCTGGGACAGCTCGTTGCCAGAGGAGTCCGACATCTCGAAGGCAGACCGCGATGACTGATGGCCTGGCGATCTCCTCGGCCTGGGTCGACCTCGGGTTCCTGGTCGCGGCCGTCTGCTTCATCGTCGCGCTGAAGGCGTTGTCGTCCCCGCGTACGGCCCGGATCGGCAACCTGATCGGCGCGTTCGGCGCCTTGCTGGCCGTCGTGCTGATGTTCGTCGCGGCCAAGCCCAAGCACCTGATCCCGATCCTGGTCGCGGTCGCGATCGGCGGTCTCGCCGGTGCGATCGCCGCTCGCCGGGTCGCGATCACCGCGATGCCACAGCTGGTGGCGCTGTTCAACGGTGTCGGCGGCGGTGCGGCCGCGCTGGTGGCGGTGCTCGAGCTCGCCGGACCGCACGGTGAGATCTCCGTTCCGGCGCTGATCGCCGTCGGGTTCACGGTGCTGGTCGGTGGCGTGAGCTTCGCGGGCTCGGGCGTGACGTTCGCCAAGCTGCAGGAGCTGATGACGACCCGGCCGCTCGTGCTCCCGCACGCGCGCTGGATCATGCTCGGCTCGGTGGCGGCAGCCTTGCTCGCGGCGGTGTTCGTCGTGCTGACGTCGCTCACATGGATCGCGATCGTGCTGCTGGTGCTGGCGCTCGGGCTCGGCGTGCTGCTGGTGCTGCCGGTCGGTGGCGCGGACGTGCCGATCGTCATCTCGTTGCTGAACGCCTTTACCGGCTTGTCGGTGGCGGCGAGCGGTTACGTGCTCGGCAACACGCTGCTGCTCGTCGCCGGCACGCTGGTGGGCGCCGCCGGCACGTTGCTGACCCGGTTGATGGCGCAGGCGATGGGACGTTCGGTCGGCAACATCCTGTTCGGTGCGCTGCGCGGAGCGTCGACGCTGGGCTCCACCGTCGAGGGTGTGCGGCCGGTGCGTTCGGCCAAGCCGACCGACATCGCGGTGCTGCTGGGGTACGCCCGGCGGGTGATCGTGGTGCCGGGGTACGGCCTGGCGGTGGCGCAGGCGCAGCACATCCTGCGCGAGCTGGCCGACGTGCTGTCCGAGCGCGGCATCGAGGTGGTCTACGCGATCCACCCGGTGGCGGGCCGGATGCCCGGGCACATGAACGTCCTGCTGGCCGAGGCGAACGTGCCGTATCCGCAGCTGCGTGAGATGGACCAGGTGAACCCGGAGTTCAAGACCGCCGACGTGGCGTTGGTGGTCGGCGCGAACGACGTCGTGAACCCCGTCGCGCGCAACGGAGTCGGCACCCCGATCTCGGGCATGCCGATCCTCGACGCCGACCAGGCCAAGGCGATCGTGTTCCTGAAGCGTTCGATGCGGCCGGGTTTCGCGGGCATCGAGAACGAGCTGCTCTACGACCCGAAGACCACGCTGCTCTTCGGCGACGCCAAGGACTCGCTGAGCCAGCTCGTGAGTGCCGTCAAGACGCTCTGAACCTCGCGGGTCCGTTAGTCGACGACGCCGTAGAGGCGGTCGCCGGCGTCGCCGAGGCCGGGGACGATGTAGCCCTTGTCGTTCAGGCGTTCGTCCATGCCCGCCGTCACCACCGTGATCGGAACGGTCAGATCATCGAGCTCGCGCTGCAGCCGGTCGATGCCCTCCGGCGCGGACAGCAGGCAGATCGCCGTGATGTCGTCGGCGCCGCGGTCGATCAGGAAGCGGATCGCGGCCGCCAGCGTGCCGCCGGTCGCGAGCATCGGGTCGAGGACGTAGCACTGCCGTCCCGACAGGTCGTCGGGCAGGCGCTGGGCGTACGTCGATGCCGTCAGCGTGTCCTCGTCGCGGATCATGCCGAGGAAGCCGACCTCCGCGGTCGGCAGCAGCCGCATCATGCCGTCGAGCATGCCGAGGCCGGCCCGCAGGATCGGCACCACCAGCGGCTTCGGGCTGGCGAGCTTCGCGCCGGGCGCCACGCTGACAGGCGTCCGCACCTCGATCGGCGACGTGCGGACGTCGCGCGTCGCCTCGTAGGCCAGGAGCGTCACCAGCTCGTCGGTCAGCCGCCGGAACGTGGGCGAGTCGGTGTCCTGGTCGCGAAGGTACGTCAGCTTGTGCGTCACCAGGGGATGGTCCGCCACATGAATCCGCATGCGCCGAGCTTAGAGGCTCCCTCTGGCGCCGGGCCGCGCCGCCGGAACCGGTCAGCCAAGATCGTCGAAGAAAAGAAGTGACAGGCAGCGCATTGGTAACGTCACACGGGAATCATCAAGCTGGCCGGGAGCGACGACCCTGCGGAGGTCCTAGCTATGGCGAGGCAAAGCGAAGACCGGAACGGCGCGCACGATGACGGCAAGAGCGAC
Source organism: Flindersiella endophytica (assembly GCF_054779015.1). Classification (NCBI taxonomy): domain Bacteria; kingdom Bacillati; phylum Actinomycetota; class Actinomycetes; order Propionibacteriales; family Nocardioidaceae; genus Flindersiella; species Flindersiella endophytica. The sequence goes on along the minus strand of NZ_BAAGYY010000027.1, from coordinate 3,669 downwards.
AACGGCGACGAGAACGGCACCAATGGCGAAACTCAGGCCGAACGGCTCCGAAGGCGGGCGGCGTTCCTGCGCGACCTCGCCGAGATGAAGGAGCTACGCGCTCGCGTACGCCCACGGCGTACCCGCGTAGCCAAGCTCCGCGAGGCACGCCGCCGGGCGACCTATCGCTCATCGTGAGCAAGCGGCGTCAAAAAGCCGCGCGGCTCATCGGAAATAGCCGGATGTCCCAGCCGTCTTCTGTCACGATTCCTCCATGGCCGAGGACAACCCCGAGGGAATCGACTTCGCCATGGTCGCCTACGTCGAAGAAGGCACCTGGCAAGTCGCGTCGCTGCCCGGGTGGTCGACCCGCGACCTCGACACGTTGGTCCGGGCCGTGCGGCAACTGCCCGCCGACGGTGGCACACTCGGACTGATCTCGGTCGACGACGACTTCTTCATCCTGATCCGGGTCGAGGGCCAGACCGTACGCTGCCTGTTGTCGGATGTCACGGCGGCGACGGAATGGCCGCTGGCACACGAGGTGTTGGACCAGCTACACCTGCCCGTGCCCGACGAGGATGAGGAGGACCAGCCGCAGCCGGCCGGCGATCTGAGTATCGTTGCGGATCTCGGCATGGGAGCCATGGACCTCGGTGCTCTCTGTGACGACCTTGACCTGTACCCCGACGACATGCTGGCCGAGATCGCCGAGCGACTCGGTTTTGGAGCGGCCTTCCGGCGCGCCGTTGATGCCGCGCTCGGATAGGGCCGGATGGGCCCAAAGTGCTCGCACGGAACGCGAGCCACGTCCGTCCCCTGGTTTACACCGGGGGACGACCCCCGGACCCCGCGGCAAAGTCGTGTTGAACTTGGCGTTGGAAGACCCCCGAACGAAGCTTGAAGGAATGGTGTGCGGTGTCATACTTCGCGGCGGCATTCGCTCGTGATGATGGCGACTGGATTGGTGCGGAGCTCGACCTGGACGAGGTCGAGACCATCGAGGATCTGGCCGACTCGGCCCAGGAGGAGATCGAGGCGGACAGCGAGTTCGTCATCGTCCTGATCGAGGACGAGGACTGGTTCGCCGTCTTACGAGTGGCCAGCGATGCCTCGGCTGAGATGTACGTCTCGGACGCGGCGGAGGCGTTCCGGTCACCGCTCGGCGAGCTGCTCGTGCTCGACATCGGCGGCTTCGAGGCCGAGGACGACGACGGTGACGACGGTGAGCTCACCGTTCCGGCTGCACCGATGGGTGAGCCGGGTCTGCTCACCGACCTCGGACTGAAGAGCGGCGACCTGGTGGCGCTGGCCACGGGCGGCAGCACGTCCGCCGACGCGATCACCGAGATCGCCGAGCGGATCGGCGCCGTCGACGCGCTGGAGGACGTCCGCTGACGGCTGCGCAGAGCTGGGCCTCGGCGATGCGTGCCGCGCTCGCCGAGGCCGATCTCACGCGCGAAAGCGGTGACGTACCGGTGGGTGCGGTGGTGCTCGACTCGAGCGGCGCCGTGGCCGGCCGGGGGCACAACACCCGCGAGGAGTCCGCCGACCCCACAGCACATGCCGAGCTGATCGCGCTGCGTTCGGCCGCGGCCGCGCTGGGAACCTGGAGGCTCTCCGGCTGCACGCTCGTGGTGACGCTCGAGCCCTGCGTGATGTGCGCGGGCGCGCTCGTGCAGGCCCGGGTGGACGCGCTCGTGTTCGGCGCGTACGACGAGAAGGCGGGTGCGGCAGGCTCGGTCTGGGACCTCGTACGCGACCGTCGGCTGAACCATCGGCCGTCGGTCACCGGGGGCGTCCTGGCCGACGAGTGTGGTGCCGTACTCCGCGACTTCTTCGCCGGGAAACGGTGAGCGCTTGCCCAATCTGAGCGCGGGTGGGCGGGTGCGCTGTGGTTCCCGTCCGGCGTCTTGTACTCTTCTCGGCGGTGGCGTGTCCGAGCGGCCTAAGGAGCGCGCCTCGAAAGCGCGTGAGGGGCAACCCTCCGCGGGTTCAAATCCCGCCGCCACCGCCAAGCATTTCTACGTGATCCCGGGCCTCGTCCCGGGATCCGGCCCGAGGCACCGCCGATGACGATCGAGACTTTCGACTGGTGGCTCCTCGGCGCTGCCGTCGTCGTTCTGATCGCTGTCCTCGCCGTCCGGGTTGCCGGCCGGCTCGGGCTGCCTGGCCTGCTGGTTTACCTCGCGATTGGTGTCGCCATCGGCGAGTCCGGCTTTGGCGTCGAGTTCGACGACGCGCGGCTGGCGCAGCTGATCGGCTACACCGCGCTGATCATCATCCTGGCCGAGGGCGGCATCACGACCCGCTGGTCGGAGGTGCGTGGGTCGCTGGGGCTCGGCATGACCCTGGCGATCGTGGGGACCGCGGTCAGTACGAGCGTGGTGGCCGCCGTCTCGCACTACCTCCTGGGCTTCGACTGGCGGCTGGCGTTCCTGCTCGGCGCGGTCGTCTCGGCCACGGACGCGGCGGCGGTCTTCTCCGTACTCCGCAAGGTGCCGTTGCCGCCGCGGCTGGCGGGTGCGCTGGAGTCGGAGTCCGGTCTCAACGACGCGCCGACGGTCTTACTGGTGACGCTGCTCAGCACGACCGCGCACGACCCGCACGCGTGGTACGAGTACGGGCTGATCATCGGGTGGGAGCTGCTCGGCGGCACCGTGGTGGGTTTCCTGACCGGCAGGGTGGGCGCGTCGGTGATCCGGCGGGCCGCGCTGCCGGCGTCGGGCCTGTATCCGCTCGCCGTTCTGGGGCTGGCGTTCCTGGCGTACGCGGGGTCGGCGGCGCTGCACGCGAGTGGGTTCGCGGCGGTCTACGTGGCGTCGCTGGTGCTGGGCAACGCGAAGCTGCCGCATCGCCGCTCGATCCTCTCGTTCGTCGAAGGGCTGACCTGGCTGGCGCAGGTTGGGCTGTTCGTGATGCTGGGGCTGCTGGCGTGGCCGGGGCGGATGGGGCTGGGCACGCTGGCGTACGCGCTGGTGATCGGCGTGGCGCTGACGTTCGTGGCCCGTCCGATCGCGGTGGCGCTGTCGGCGCTTCCGTTCCGGCTGCCCGTACGGCAGGGGGCCTTCCTGTCGTGGGCAGGCCTGCGTGGGGCGATCCCGATCGTGCTGGCGACGATCCCACTGGCGGCGGACGTACCCGTGCCGCGGGCCGACCTGCTGTTCGACATCGTGTTCGTGCTCGTGATCATGCTGACGCTGGCCCAGGGGCCGACGCTGCCGTGGGTCGCGCGGCGGCTCGGCGTCATCGAAGGCGACCGGGTGGCGGACCTGGAGGTCGAGGCGGGGCCGCTGGACCTGCTCGATGCCGACCTGCTCGAGGTCAAGATCCTGGCGACGTCGAAGCTGGCGGGCGTCGAAGTGGGGGAGTTGCGGCTGCCGGCAGGCGCGTCGGCGTCGCTGCTGGTTCGGGACGGCCGGCCGATGGTGCCGTCCGCCTCGACCGTGCTCCGCGCCGGCGACGACGTACTGGTCGTGACGCCCCGCCGCGTCCGCGACGCGACCGAACGCCGGCTACGCGCCGTCAGCCGTGACGGCCGCCTGGCCCGCTGGCACTTCCGCCGCGCGGCTCCTCCTTCGGCCGACTAGGCCCTGTTTCATAAGTGGTTGTTGTGATCTGGGTGTGCTCGGCGTGTCGGTGATCAAGAATGTGCGAGGTCTCCGGTAGATGGTTCATCGACCAAGACGA